>NZ_JACUZS010000004.1:0-721857 GCF_014851465.1 Achromobacter sp. ACM04 | reverse complement strand
GGGCGACAACGTGGCCATGACGGTCAAGCTGCTGGCCCCCATCGCCATGGAAGAAGGCCTGCGTTTCGCCATCCGTGAAGGCGGTCGTACCGTCGGCGCCGGCGTCGTCGCCAAGATCCTGAAGTAATTCGGATCACTTAAGCAGCACACAACCAGCGAGGGCGGCCTCGTCGCCTTCGCCTCTCGTTCTTTAGGAAACGCCATGAAAAACCAAAAGATCCGTATCCGCTTGAAAGCCTTCGATTACAAGCTGATCGATCAATCGGCCGCTGAAATCGTCGATACCGCCAAGCGTACCGGCGCAGTTGTCCGCGGTCCGGTGCCGCTGCCCACGCGTATCCGTCGCTACGACGTCCTGCGCTCGCCGCACGTCAACAAGACGTCGCGCGACCAGTTCGAAATCCGTACGCACCAGCGCCTGATGGACATCGTTGATCCCACCGACAAGACCGTTGACGCTCTGATGCGTCTGGACCTGCCGGCCGGCGTCGACGTCGAAATCGCGCTGCAGTAATAAAGCGCTTCGGGCCTGCTACCTTCGCCGGCAGGCACGAAATAAAAATGGCCGCATCCCTCGGGAGTGCGGCCATTTTGTTTTGGAACCGCTGAGCGCGACGCCCGGTTCCGGGCGGGCAGGGCGTCCAAACGTTTCCTTCCGGATTTTGTTAGCAGGCGCTCACTACCGGATTCAGCCCCAGCCAACGCCGCCAAGGCGGTCTGCTTATGCTGGCTGTGGTGAATTTGCCCTTTGCAGTGGCGCCGAAGCGCGCTAAGTGCTTGTGTCCACTGGAAAAAACGTGCTAATATGCGAAGCTTGCCATTTTGTGGCAAGAGCAACTATGGGAAAAAGAAAGGCGGCCCCCGCCGGAATTCGTACCAGGTTGAACATAGTCGTAGGGCAAAGGCCGTTACCTTTTGCCTGATTAGCCCCGACCAATCGCAGTCGGGAATGGAGAAAACGATGTCGAATTCGACACCCACGCCCGCCGCTCACCGGCTGGGGCTGGTGGGTCGCAAGGTCGGCATGACCCGCATTTTTACCGAGGAAGGTGAATCCATCCCGGTGACCGTGCTGGACGTGTCGAACAACCGCGTGACCCAAGTTAAGTCGCTGGAAACCGACGGCTACGCCGCGATCCAAGTGGCTTATGGCACTCGTCGTGCCTCGCGTGTGGCTCAGCCGCAAACGGGCCACTACGCCAAAGCCGGCGCTGAAGCCGGTAGCATCCTCAAAGAATTCCGCCTTGATCCCGCTCGCGCCGCTGAATTTGCGGCCGGTTCCGTGATCGCCGTGGAATCGGTGTTCGAAGCCGGCCAACAGGTCGACGTCACGGGCACCACCATTGGTAAAGGCTTCGCCGGTACCATCAAGCGTCACAACTTCGGTTCGCAGCGCGCGTCGCACGGTAATTCCCGTTCGCACCGCGTCCCGGGCTCGATTGGTCAAGCTCAAGATCCGGGCCGTATTTTCCCGGGTAAGCGCATGGCCGGTCACCTGGGTGATGTCACCCGCACCGTTCAAAACCTCGACGTCGTTCGCGTTGACGTTGAGCGCGGCCTGCTGCTGGTCAAGGGCGCTGTCCCCGGCCACGCTGGCGCCGACATCGTCGTGCGCCCGGCCATCAAGGCCCCGGCCAAGAAGGGAGCGTAAGTAAATGGATCTCAAGCTCCTGAACGACCAAGGTCAGGCCGCTGCTACGTTCAGCGCACCGGACACCATCTTCGGCCGTGACTTCAACGAAGCGCTGATTCATCAGATCGTGGTGGCTTTCCAAGCCAACGCCCGTTCGGGTAACCGCGCTCAGAAGGATCGCACTGAAGTCAAGCACTCGACCAAGAAGCCCTGGCGCCAGAAGGGTACCGGCCGCGCTCGCGCCGGTATGACTTCGTCGCCGCTGTGGCGTGGCGGTGGTCGGATTTTCCCGAACTCGCCCGAAGAGAACTTCAGCCAGAAGGTCAACAAGAAGATGTACCGCGCCGGGATCCGTTCGATCCTGTCGCAGCTCGCTCGCGAAGACCGCATCGCCGTCGTCGAATCGTTTGATCTGGCATCGCCCAAGACCAAGGACGCAGCTGCCAAGCTGAAGAGCCTGGGCCTGGACTCGGTCCTGATCATCACCGACAGCGTTGATGAAAATGTTTACCTCGCCACCCGCAACCTGCCGCACGTTGCTGTTGTCGAGCCCCGTTATGCCGATCCGTTGTCGCTGGTCCACTACAAGAAAGTGCTGATCACCAAGCCGGCCATCGCTCAACTCGAGGAGATGCTGGGATGAACGCTGAACGCTTGATGCAAGTCATTCTGGCCCCGATCGTGACCGAAAAGGCCACCTTCGTTGCCGAGAAGAATCAGCAAGTCGCTTTCCGTGTCGTGGCTGACGCTACCAAGCCGGAAATCAAGGCTGCCGTCGAACTGCTCTTCAAGGTGCAGGTCGAGTCCGTGCAGGTCCTCAACCGTAAGGGCAAAGTCAAGCGCTTTGGCCGATTCGTTGGCCGTCGTCGCAATGAGCGCAAGGCTTACGTGTCGCTCAAGGACGGCCAGGAAATCGACTTTGCGGAGGTGAAGTAAATGGCCCTCGTAAAAGTTAAGCCGACTTCGGCTGGCCGCCGTGGCATGGTGAAGGTTGTCAGCCCGAACCTGCACAAGGGTGAGCCCTACGCGCCGCTGCTGGAAAAGAAGACCCGTGGTTCTGGCCGTAACAACAACGGTCACATCACGATCCGTCATCGTGGCGGTGGCCACAAGCAGCACTACCGCGTCGTCGACTTCCGTCGCGACAAGGATGGCATCCCGGCAAAGGTCGAGCGTCTGGAATATGACCCCAACCGTACGGCGCACATCGCTCTGCTGTGCTACGCCGACGGCGAACGTCGCTACATCATCGCTCCGCGCGGTCTGGAAGTTGGCGCCACGCTGCTGTCGGGCGTCGAAGCCCCGATCCGCGCTGGCAACACGCTGCCGATCCGCAACATCCCGGTGGGTACGACGATTCACTGCGTCGAAATGCTGCCTGGCAAGGGTGCCCAGATGGTCCGTTCGGCCGGCGCTTCCGCCGTCCTGCTGGCTCGCGAAGGCATCTACGCTCAAGTGCGTCTGCGCTCGGGTGAAGTCCGCCGTGTGCACATCGAATGCCGCGCCACCATCGGTGAAGTCGGTAACGAAGAACACAGCCTGCGCCAAATCGGCAAGGCCGGTGCAATGCGTTGGCGCGGTGTCCGCCCGACGGTTCGTGGCGTTGCCATGAACCCGGTGGATCACCCGCACGGTGGCGGCGAAGGCCGTACCGGCGAAGCACGCGAACCGGTCAGCCCGTGGGGCACTCCGGCGAAGGGTTACAAGACCCGTCGCAACAAGCGGACGAACAATATGATCGTCCAACGGCGCAAGCGCAAGTAAGAGGCGAACACTATGTCACGTTCGATCAAGAAAGGCCCGTTTGTCGATGCTCACCTGATCAAAAAGGTGGACACGGCCGTCGCGGGCAAAGACAAGAAGCCGATCAAGACCTGGTCGCGTCGCTCCACGATCCTGCCCGAGTTCATCGGTCTGACGATCGCTGTGCACAACGGCAAGCAGCACGTTCCCGTTTACATCAACGAGAACATGGTCGGTCACAAGCTGGGCGAGTTCGCGCTGACCCGTACGTTCAAGGGTCACGCCGCGGACAAGAAGGCGAAGAGGTAAGCGATGGAAACTACTGCCATTATCCGTGGGGTTCACATCTCCGCTCAAAAGACCCGACTGGTTGCGGACCTGATCCGCGGCAAGTCCGTCTCGCAAGCGCTGAACATCCTCACCTTCTCGCCGAAGAAAGCGGCCGCCATCCTGAAGAAGGCTGTCGAATCCGCCATCGCCAACGCCGAGCACAATGACGGCGCCGACATCGACGAACTGAAAGTCACCACGATCTTCGTGGACAAGGCTCAGTCGATGAAGCGCTTCTCCGCTCGCGCCAAGGGCCGCGGCAACCGTATCGAGAAGCAGACCTGCCACATCACGGTCAAGGTCGGAGCTTAAGGAGTCACGATGGGTCAGAAAATTCACCCCACTGGGTTCCGTCTCGCGGTCACCCGTAATTGGTCCTCGCGTTGGTTCGCCGACGACAAGGCCTTCGGCTCGATGCTGGCCGAAGACATTCGCGTTCGCGAGTACCTGAAGAAGAAGCTCAAGAGCGCCTCCGTCGGTCGCGTGATCATCGAGCGTCCCGCCAAGAATGCCCGCATCACCGTCTACTCGGCTCGTCCGGGCGTGGTGATCGGCAAGCGCGGCGAAGACATCGAAAGCCTGAAGGCTGATCTGCAGCGTCTGATGGGCGTGCCTGTGCACGTCAACATCGAAGAAATCCGCAAGCCGGAAACCGATGCTCAACTGATCGCCGACTCGATCTCGCAACAGCTCGAGAAGCGCATCATGTTCCGTCGCGCCATGAAGCGCGCGATGCAGAACGCCATGCGTCTGGGTGCCCAAGGCATCAAGATCATGAGCTCGGGCCGTCTGAACGGTATCGAAATTGCTCGCACCGAGTGGTATCGCGAAGGCCGTGTGCCGCTGCACACCCTGAAGGCCAACATCGACTACGGCACCTCCGAAGCCCACACGACCTATGGCGTGATCGGCATCAAGGTCTGGGTCTACAAGGGCGACATGCTGGCCAACGGCGAATTGCCGCCGGAAACCGCTGCCCCGCGCGAAGAAGAACGTCGTCCGCGCCGCGCTCCGCGTGGTGATCGTCCGGACGGTGCTCGCACCGGTCGTCCGGGTGGTCGTGGTCGTGGTGGTCCCCGCAAGGCGGACGCTGCTCCGGCGCCTGAAGGAGAATAACCATGCTGCAACCCTCTCGCAGAAAGTATCGCAAAGAGCAGAAGGGCCGCAACACCGGTCTGGCGACCCGTGGTACCCACGTGTCGTTCGGCGAATTCGGTCTGAAGGCCACCGGCCGTGGCCGTCTGACCGCTCGCCAGATCGAAGCTGCTCGTCGTGCCATCAATCGTCACATCAAGCGTGGCGGCCGTATCTGGATTCGCATTTTCCCGGATAAGCCCATCTCGCAGAAGCCTGCCGAAGTCCGTATGGGTAACGGTAAGGGCAACCCGGAGTACTGGGTTGCTGAAATTCAGCCCGGCAAGGTGCTCTACGAAATGGAAGGGGTTAGCGAAGAGCTCGCGCGTGAAGCTTTCCGCCTGGCCGCTGCCAAGCTGCCGATTTCGACCACGTTCGTCGCGCGTCATATCGGTGCTTAAGGAGTACTAACATGAAAGCTAGCGAACTCCGTTCGAAAGATGCCGCCGAGCTCGGCAAAGAGCTCGAAAGCCTGCTGAAGGCACAATTCGGTCTGCGCATGCAGAAGGCCACGCAGCAACTGGCCAACACCAGCCAGCTGCGCAACGTGCGTCGCGACATCGCGCGCGTTCGTACCTTGCTGACCGAGAAGGCAGGGAAATAAAGATGAGCGAAACTCAAAACACCCAAGTGGCCAAGCGCCAGCGCACGCTGGTTGGCAAGGTCGTCAGCAACAAGATGGACAAGACTGTCGTCGTGCTCGTTGAGCGCCGCGTCAAGCACCCCATCTTCGGCAAGATCATCATGCGTTCCGCGAAGTACAAGGCGCACGATGAATCGAACCAGTACAACGAAGGCGATACGGTTGAAATCGCTGAAGGCCGTCCCATCTCGCGCTCGAAGTCGTGGCGCGTGGTGCGTCTGGTTGAAGCCGCACGTATCATCTAAGTAAAGCAGTACATCGGAACGGCGCGCCGTTCTGATATAAGACGGCAAGGGATCAAACCCTTGCCGTTTTTTTTCGCCCGGACCTTTTGCTTCGAACTCAGGAATCAGGACATCATGCGCGGTTTCATGAATGCGGCGCGGTTTGGCTTGTTGATGGCTTGCGCATGGATGGCGGCGCTGCCGGCCGCCGCTCAGACTGCCGCGCCGTCGGGACAGCAGCCATCGCCGGCGCAGGATCCTGCAGCCCAGGGCCGCGCCTTGCTCGACGCCGGTCCCGACGCCAGGGTACGCATGGACGGCCTGTCGCGCGATCACGCGGCGATCTTCGGCACTGAAGACTCGAATGAGCAGGCCTTGATGGACCAGGATCGGGCCATCGGGGAACGCAGGGAACAGATGCGGATGCTGGAGAAGCTCTTCAGCGAGAAGCCTGCGGCCGGATCGCATCCACCGACGATGATTCCATTGAAGCCGGGCGGCGACATGACCATGCCGGCTCTGACGCCGACCCCGTCCGGTTCGCAGCTGGACCGCGGCGCCCAGGACACGCGCCGCAGCCTGGATGACATGCAGCGGCGCGTCGACGGATTGCGGCGCGAGGCCGATGCGTTGGGGCAGCGTGGCCGCTGAGGGCCGGCCCCGTCAAGGGCGCGGCGCCAGTTCCCGCAACCGCCCCGCGATTCCCGTCGGGAAGTAATAGACCGACACCACGAACAGGATTCCCAGCCACAACAGCCACCGGTCTGGCTCGAACAGCAGCGCCAACGGCGCCACGCCCGACACCGCGTCGTGGATCACGTGGAGCCCATCTTGCAGATAGCTCTGCGCGAACACGAACAGGCTTGCGCCCACCACGGCGCCGTACATGGTGCCCATCCCGCCGATCACCAGCATCAGCAGAATGTTGAGCATGATCTCGAACGACAGCGAGGTATCCGGGCCGTTGTAGCGCAGCCAGAGCGCGTACATGGCGCCCGCAAGCGTGGCGAAGGCGGCCGCCAGCAGATTGGACAGGCTGCGGTAAAGCACCGTGCGGTAGCCGATGGCTTCGGCGCGGAACGGGTTCTCGCGTATGGCTTGCAACACCCGGCCGAAGGGCGAATTCACGATGCGCAGCAACAGCAGGAACAGCACCACGCAGACCGCTGCGATCAGGTAGTAGGTGATGACGCGGCCGTCCACCGTCACGCCGAAGATCTGCTCCGAGAAAGGCCGGAAGGCCGGCCGCAGCATCTGCGGCACCTTGAAGTTCAGCCCATCCTCGCCACCCGTCAGATCGGACAATTGCGACACCAGCGTCTGGAACGCCGCAGCGACGGCCAGGGTGATCATGGCGTAGAAGATCGCGCGCACGCGCAGGCTGGCCAGGCCGATCAGCAAGGCGAACGCAAGCGATACCACCAGGCCGCCGCCCAGGCCTGCGAACACCGCGGTCCAGCCCGGTTCCATGCGGATGCTGGCGATCGCCACGCCATACGCGCCGATGCCGAAGAACATGGTGTGCGCAAAGCTGACGATGCCGGTGTAGCCCAGCAGCAAGTCATAGCTCGCGACCAGGATCACGAACACCAGGATCTTCGCGGCCACCGCCAGCGACTTGGGACCGGGAAAGAGGAACGGTGCGGCGGCAAGCAGGGCCACGATGGCGATAAGCGCCAGGGCCAGCAGCGTGCTGCGCGGAGGATCGCCGGAAAGCAGGCGTACGGACATGTCGGCGGTTCCTAGCGATTCGTGACCGGGTACACGCCTTGGGGACGCCACAGCAAGATGGCGACCATCAGCGCGATGTTCGAGAACAGGGCGGCCTTGGGCAGCAGGAAGCCGGTGTAGTTGGCCATCAGCCCCACCAGCAGCGCGCCGATCAGGCAGCCCACAGTGGAACCCAGGCCGCCGATCATGATGACGATGAAGATCAGCACGTTGACCTGCGCGCCCAGCTGCGGCACGACCGATTGCTGGTACATGCCCCATAGCACGCCGCCCAGTCCCGCCAGCATCGAGCCGGCCACGAACACGCCGACGAACAGATGACGGATGCGGTAGCCCAGGCTTTCCACCATCTCGCGGTCCTCGACGCCAGCGCGGATCAGAAGGCCCAGCTTGGTTCGGTTGAGCAGCCACAGCATGCCGGCCAGCACCAGCAGCCCCGTCAGCAGGGCGACAATGCGGAACTTCTCGATGGCGGCATCGCCCAGCAGGAATGCGCCGCGCAGCGCCTCGGGCAGCGGTAGGGAAATCGTCTGCGGACCCCACAGCATCTTGATGATCTCCTCGCCGATGATCATGCCGCCCATGGTGATGAGGATCTGCTTCAGATGCTGGCCGTAGACAGGCCGCACGATGACGCGTTCGAACGCCAGGCCCACTGCGCCCGCGACCAGCATGCCGACGATCATGGCGGGCAGCAACGCGCCCAGGTTGATCCACAAGCTGCCCGACTGGGTCCAGTCGGCCATGGAGCCCAGCACGGTTGCGGCCATGTACGCGCCGATTGCGATGAACAGGCCGTGGCCGAAGTTCAACACGTCCATCAGGCCGAAGACCAGCGTCATGCCCGAGGCCACGATGAAGATGATCATGCCCATGGCCAGCCCCGCCAGGGTCAGGGTGACCCAGGTGGAGAAGGAACCCACCAGGGGCAGGGCAAGTGCGGCCAGTGCGACCACCAGCAGCACGGGGCGCAGGTCCGCGCGCACGCGCGGCAGCGGGGTATCGAGTTCGAGCGTGCTCATTGATGGCTTCCCAGCGACAGGCCCAAGAGGCGCGTCTGTAGTTCATCGTCCGCGGCCAGTTCGGCCATGCCGCCTGCATGGACGACGCGGCCGTTGTCCATCACGGCGACGTGATCGCCGACCAGGCGCGCGAAGTTGAAGTTCTGCTCGACCAGCAGGATGGTGGTGGACGCCTGCTTCAGTTCAATGAAGGCGTCGATCATGTTCTGGATGATGGCGGGCGCCAGGCCTTTGCTGGGCTCATCCACCAGCAGCAGCCGGCGCGGCTCGATGATGGCGCGCGCCACGGCCAGCATCTGCTTTTGACCGCCCGACAGCTTGCCGGCGGGATGTAGCCAGAACTTCTTCAATGCCGGAAAGAACCCGAAAATCCATTCCAGCCGCGCCGTATCCAGCTGGCTGGCGTTCCTGGCCTGGCGCGCCGCGAGCAGGATGTTCTCCTTCACGGACAGGTCGGCGAAGATGCCCATGCTTTCGGGCACGTAAGCCATACCCATGCGCGCCATGTCGGGCGGCGAGGTGCGCGTGCCCGGGCCACCGACGGGCGTGCCGTCAAAGCTCACCTGGCCTTGCGATGCGCGCCACAATCCCATGATGGTGCGCAGCGTGGTGGTCTTGCCGGCGCCGTTGCGGCCCAGCAGCATGGTCACGGCCGCCGGCGCGACCGCCAGGTCCACGCCGTGCAGGATGTGGTACGCGCCGATGTGGGTGTGCACGTTCTTCAATTCCAGCAACGCCTGCGTCATGCCGCCTTCTCCGCCGGGCTCACGCCCAGATAGGCCTGCTGCACGATGGGCGAGGCGATCACCGCCGCCGGGTCGCCGTCGGCCATCAGCTGGCCGTTGTGCAGCACCACGATGCGGTCCGCCAGTTCGCGCACCACGTCCATCTTGTGCTCCACGAGCAGAATCGTTTTCGTCGGATCGTTCTTGAGTTCGCGGATCAGGTCCAGCACGACGGGCACGTCGTCCACGCTCATGCCTGCCGTCGGTTCGTCGAACATGAAAACCTGCGGCTCCAGCGCGATCAGCATGGCGATCTCCAGCTTGCGCTGGTCGCCGTGCGGCAAGTCGGCGGCAGGCTGGTCACGGCGCGCGGACAGGCGGGTGCGTTCCAGCAGCGCGTCGGCGCGTTCGATCAGGCCCCGGTCGTCGCTCCAGGTGCGCCAGAACCGGATCTGGCGCCAGCTCATGCCTTGCTGGCGCGATTGCAGGGCCAGGCGCACGTTCTCATGCACGCTCAGGCGCGGGAACAGCTGGGTCAGCTGAAAGGCACGCCCCAGTCCCGCATGCATGCGCGCGGGGGCGGCCAGCGGGGTCAGGTCGCGCCCGTTCAGGCGCACCGTCCCGGCGCTGGCGCGCAGCTGCCCGGAAATAAGGTTGAAGTAGGTGGTCTTGCCCGCGCCGTTTGGGCCGACTATGGCGGTCAGGGTGCCAGGCGCAAAGCTGCAGCTGACTTCATTGACCGCCACGTGTCCGCCGAAACGGATCGTGAGCGATTGGGTTTCCAGCATGGATGGGCTACGCGCTCAGCGTTTGTTCTGGATTGGCACCGACATCTGGTCCGGCGTGATTTCCTTGACCAGATCCTGCACGGCCCACGGCACCGACGGATCGTTCTTGATGCGGAAGTGGTACATGGACTGCATGGCCTGGTGGTCCTCGGGGCGGAAGGTCATCTTGCCCTTGGGCGTCTCGAAGCTCATGCCTTCCATGGCCTTGATCAGCGTGTCGGTATCGGAGTCGCCCTTGGTCTTGGCCAGCGCGGTGGCGATGGCGATGCCCGAGGCCATGCCGCCTGCGGTGAAGAAGTCCGGCGGCTGGCCGTAGCGCTTCTGGTGCTCCGCCACCAGCCAGTCGTTGATCGGATTCTTGGGGATGCCGTAGTAGTAATAGGTGGCGCCTTCCATGCCCGCCAGCGACTTCAGCGGCGTCATCGCGGCCAGCGTGTTGCCGCCCGTGGCGATCTCGATGCCGAAGCGCTTGGGGTCCAGGTCGGCGATCTTGAACGGGTTGCCCGCGCCCGCCCACAGGATGAAGATGATCTTGCGGCCCGGCTTGTCCTTCAACGCATCGAACAGGCGCTGCGCGCCGGCGGTGAAGTCGGTGGCGTTGGCGGGCAGGTATTCCTCGTGCACGATCTTGGCGTTCTTCAAGGCGCCCTTGAACGCCTTCACGCCGTCGCGGCCGAAGGCGTAGTCCTGCGCCAGCATGGCGATCGAGGTGCCGGCCTGGTCGAAGGCGACCGCGTTGGCGATGGCGTCCTGCGACGAATTGCGGCCGGTGCGGAAGATGTACTTGTTCCACTTGTCGCCCGTGATCGAATCCGCCACCGCGGGTTCGACCAGCAGGATCTTTTCGTACTCCTCGGCGATGGGCAGCATCGCCAGCGCGACGCCGGAAGAGGTGGGGCCGACGGCGATGTCGGCGTTGTCGTCCGCGTAGGCCGAGGCCAACTGCGCGCGCGCCACGTCGGGCTTGCCCTGGTTGTCCTTTTCGATCACGCGGATCTTGCGCCCGGCGACCGTCATGGTGCCTTGCGTCGCATATTCCAGCCCCAGCATCAGGCCGTTCTGGGTTTGCTTGGCGTAGGCCTCCAGGGGGCCGGTTTTGTCGTAGACGTGGGCGACGACGAAGTCTTTCGCCGCGATGGCGGAATTCATGCAGAGGCCGGCGAGCGCGGCGAGCAGGACGCGTTTCATGGGTATCTCCTGTTATTGGGGGCGGTCAGCCGCCGTGTGGTCCGGCGTGGCAAGGAACTGGCGGATGGCGTCGATCTGCGCAGCGACATTGAGAGCAGGGGCGTGGCCGCAATCGGGGAAGTCGATGCGCTGCGCGCGCGGCCCGCGGCGGGTCATGGCGTCGGCGACTTCGGGCAGCAGCAGGTCCGAATCGGCGCCGCGCAGCAACAGCAGCGGCATGCGCAGCGAGTCGTAACCATTCCAGCGGTCGTAGTCCCGCGGGTGGTTGCTGAACTGGCCGACGATGGCCGGATCGTAGTGCAGGGTGATCCGGCCGTCCGGCAGCCGGCGCACGGATGTTTCTGCCATACGGCGCCATTGCTCGTCGCTCTGCCAGCCGTAGGGCTTATAGGCGACGCGCAGCCAGGCTTCGAGTTCGGTGACCGTATCGAAGGCCGGCGGCGCGCCGACATAGGCCACGATGCGGTCGATGGCGGCCTGCGGCAGTTCGGGCCCGATGTCATTGACGACCAGGTGCGAGATCCGGTCGCGCAGGGTCGTGGCGGCAGCGTGCATGCCGGTGGCGCCGCCCATGGACGTTCCCACCCAGCGCACGCGATCCAGCGACAGCCCGTCCGCCAGGGCGCGGGCCAGCGTTGCATAGAAGTCGAGCTGGTATTCGGCGACCGGGTCGGGGCTCCATTGCGACAGGCCGCGGCCGATCGCGTCCGGGCAGATGATGCGGTAGTCGTCCGCCAGCGCCTGCGCCAGGTCGTCGAAGTCGCGGCCAGTGCGGGCCAGGCCATGCCACATGATGACGGGGGGCGCGTCCGCGGCGCCCCATTCGGTGTAATGCAGCTCGCGGCCTGCGCAGCGCAGATAGCGCGAAGCCGGCGCGTGGCGGCCGGCTGGTGCGGGCGCTGGTGCCATGAGTCTCCTCCCGGGTTGTCCAGGTTGTGTGCTTATCGGGCTGAATATAGACTTGCGCCAAGCGCGCCTTCAAGGCGCCGGACACCCCGCAGCAGGGTGAGTCAAGAATATGTAGACGCAGGATCACGAGCGCCCGGCCGCGGCGCTGGCGTCCAAGGAGACCGAACCATGTCCGATACGGAATTCGCCATTTCGGCCAGCGCTGGCGCTGACCGGCGCGACGAATGGCGCGCGGCGTTGTCGCACGCGTTCGGTCCCTTCGAGGTGCATGGCGGCCGGCCCGACAATTTCGCCGGACATGTGCGCTACGCGCGGCGGGGCAGCCTGCAGTTCAACGACCTCCATTACCAGGGACAGAAGCTGGAGCGCACCGCCGGCAACGTGTCGCGCCTGGATCAGGAGTTCTATACCTTCGGCCTGCCGCTGGCGGGACCTCTGGTTGTGCAGCAGCAGGGGCGGGAGTTCCAGGTCGAACCCGGCTGCGTCTATCTGATGAACCAGAGCCTGCCCTACCAGGCCACGGCACAGGGCGCTGCGGGGTACCGCAGCCTGAGCGTGTCTTTTCCGCGCAGCGCCCTATTGCAGCGCGATTCCCGCGTCGGCGCCTTCTACAAGCTGCGCGTCGACGACGGTTCGCCGCGCGGCGCTTTGCTGGCCAGCTACATGGACCACTTGTTCAAAGGCGTGGACGGCTGGTCGGATGTCGAGGCGGCGGAACTGGGCGAGCGCCTGATCGACCTGATCGTGCTGTTTCTGGTGCAATCAGGGCAGGGGCATGCATCGGAGTCGGACAGCAGCGTCACGCTGGCGCATCGGCAGCGCGTGCTGGCCTACATCCGCCAGCATCTGGCGGATCCCGCGTTGTCGCCGCAGCAGGTGGCTCAGGGCTGCGGCTTGTCGGTGGCCTATCTGCATCGCATCCTGCGCGCGGGCGGCCTGTCGGTGGAATCCTTCATCTTCGACCAGCGGCTCGACAAGTGCCGCGAGCTTTTGTTGAGTCCGCAGCACAGCCACCGCAGCATTGCCGAACTGGCCTATCAAGTGGGCTTCTCGCATCCCTCGCATTTCAGCCGACTGTTCAAGCGCCGCTTTGGCATGACGCCGCGCGATTTGCGGGCAAGTTCCTGAGCGGCCTTCTGCCGCGGACATCCCGGCCCGGTTCTCCAGACATGAGGCAAAAAAAAGCCCCGCAGAAATCCTACGGGGCTTTGTTGTCACTGCCAGGTCAGATGTGCGTGATGAACTTCGTGACCAGGTAGCCGTCGAACGTTTCCAGACCGCCTTCGCTGCCGATGCCGCTGTCCTTGATGCCGCCGAAGGGCGTCTCGGCCAGGGCGCTGCCGAAGTGGTTGATGTTGACCATGCCGGCCTCAAGGCCGTTGGAGACCTTGGTGGCCGTCTGCAGCGAGTTCGTGAACACGTAGGACGACAGGCCGAAGGGCAGGCTGTTCGCGCGGCGCAGCACTTCATCGGTATCCGTGAAACGGACCACCGGCGCGACCGGGCCGAAGGGCTCCTCGGTCATCAGCATGGAGTTGTCGGGCACTTCGGTCACGACCGTGGGGGCGAAGAAGAAGCCCTTGCGGTCCAGCGGGCCGCCGCCGACCACCACCTTGCCGCCGTGCTTCTTGGCGTCGTCGATGAAGGCGCTCATGGCGGGGACGCGGCGCTCGTGCGCCAGCGGGCCCATGTCGGTGCCGGCTTCCAGGCCGTCGCCGACCTTGATGTTCTTCAGCACTTCGGAGAAGCGCGCGAGGAACTGCTCGTAGGCGCCGTTCTGGACATAGAAGCGGGTCGGCGACACGCACACCTGGCCGGCGTTGCGGACCTTGAACTTGGCCAGCATGGTGGCGGCGCGGTCGATGTCGGCGTCGTCGAACACCAGCACGGGCGAGTGGCCGCCCAGTTCCATGGTGACGCGCTTCATGTGGGCGCCGGCCAGCGCGGCCAGCTGCTTGCCCACCGGCACGGAGCCGGTGAACGACACCTTGCGCACGATGGGCGAGCGGATCAGGTAGTCGGAGATCTTGGCGGGTTCGCCCCAGACGATGTTCAGGCAGCCCTTGGGCAGGCCGGCGTCGTGGAACATGCGCGCAATGGCCATGACGGCGCTGGGCGAGTCCTCGGGACCCTTCAGCACTACCGTGCAGCCGGCGCCGATGGCGGCGGCGATCTTGCGGATGGCCTGGTTGTACGGGAAGTTCCAGGGCGTGAACGCGGCGCAGACGCCGATGGGTTCGCGCACCACGATCTGGCGCACGTCAGGATTGCGCGGCGGGACAACGCGGCCGTAGATGCGGCGGCATTCCTCGGCGTGCCAGTCGGCGTGTTCGGCGCAGGAGGTGACTTCGCCCACGGCTTCGGCCAGCGGCTTGCCCTGGTCCAGCGTCATGTTGCGGCCGATTTCCTGGGCGCGTTCGCGCGACAGCGTCGCAACCTTGCGCAGGATGGCCGAGCGGTCCATGGAAGAGGATTTCTTCCACGACTCGAACGCGCGCTGGGCGGCGGCTAGCGCGCGATCCAGATCCGCTTCGGTGGCGTGGGGCAGCTGGCCGAGAACTTCCAGCGTGGCCGGGTTGATGACGTCCTGGGTGCGCCTGCCCTCTCCGGCGACGAATTCGCCGTCGATATACAGCGCCAACTGTTCATACATGCCTGTCTTCCCTTGCGAAATAGGAGTGGATAGCGATCACTGTCGCCCACGCCAGTCTAAACCAGCTTGTCCGCGGCGGGGAGGGCCAATGCCCGGCGGCGCCTTGGAGCCAATCTGCTGGCGCAAGTCTTGCGTGCCCGCGCCGGCATGGACAAAATGGTGCATCTTTGGCTGTCTATCCGGCTACCTATTGTGCAACCCCTCGATGCGCGTCCGCCCAGCAAGCCCAGTTTCTACTCGCGCACCTTTTTCCGTTTCATAGACTGGTTGCGCAACCGGATCGCCCAGGCCTCGCTGGTCGGCGACCGTCCCATTTTCGACAATGGCCAGTTTCCCTGGGTCGCCGCGCTCGAGGCCCAGGCGCCCGCCATCCGCGCCGAGTTGGCCGGCCTGCTCTCCGAACGCCAGCACCTGCCCGCCTTCCATGAAATTTCTCCCGACGTGGGCCAGATCACCTCGGACGATCAATGGAAGACTTTCGTCTTCATGGGCTACGGCCTGCGCTCCGAGCGCAATCTGGCGCGCTGCCCGGCGACCGCCCGGGCGCTGCAGGGAATCCCGGGCATCCGCACGGCGTTCTTCTCCATCCTGGAGGCCGGCAAGCGCATCCCCCTGCACACGGGGCCGTACAACGGCGTCCTGCGCCTGCACCTGGGACTGGTGGTACCGGAACCGGCCGAGCAATGCTGGATCGAGGTCGGGGGCGAGCGTTACAGTTGGCGCGAAGGGCAGGCGGTGGTGTTCGACGACCTGTACCCGCACCAGGTCCATAACGACACCGCCGGACTGCGCGCCGTGCTCTTCGTGGACTTCGAGCGTCCCTGCCGCGCTCCGGTAAAATGGCTCAACCGCCTGGTGCTCATGGCTGCCCCCTTCACGGACGAAATCCGTCGCGGCAAGGCCAACCACGATGCCTGGGAGAAGGGCTACTACCGCCAGAAATAGGGGGCGGATAGCCTCGGTTCACCCCGGTCAAGGGGAAAGCGTGGCTTTTGTGGGTTATCCACACAAAGTGCTTGCGCTCAAAAATTAACCACGTTAGAATTATCAGCTTTCCCAGATTGTCGATCGAGTTGGCCCGCGCCTATGCAGGTTAGCCCGACGTGTTGGGGGAATACCCGCAGGATTTCAACCCAGGGTCGTTGCGTTGCCAACCAGTTGCGTGAGTAGGGCGAAAGCTCCAGACATGCCAACACTAAAGCAGGGCGGCAGACCTGACGGGACCAAAACTGGCAGGAATTGCAGTGTTCCCTTGTTGGGAAAACCGTATTTCCAGTTAAGTTGGAACAGGAAAAATCATGATCCAAATGCAGACCACGCTGGATGTGGCCGATAACACTGGTGCGCGTCATGTCATGTGCATTAAGGTGCTCGGTGGCTCCAAGCGCCGTTATGCCGGTATCGGCGACATCATCAAGGTGAGCGTCAAAGATGCGGCTCCGCGCGGACGCGTCAAGAAAGGCGAAATTTACAATGCCGTGGTGGTTCGTACCGCCAAGGGCGTGCGCCGTAAAGACGGTTCGCTGATTCGTTTCGGTGGCAATGCCGCCGTGTTGCTCAACGCCAAGCTGGAGCCCATCGGCACCCGCATCTTCGGACCCGTTACGCGTGAACTGCGTACCGAGAAGTTCATGAAGATCGTGTCGTTGGCCCCGGAAGTGCTGTAAGGAGCCCTACGATGAACAACATTCGTAAAGGCGACGAAGTCATCGTCCTGACCGGCCGCGACAAGAAGCGTCGCGGTACCGTGCTGGCGCGCGTCGATGCCGACCACGTTCTGGTCGAAGGCGTCAACGTCGTCAAGAAGCACGTGAAAGCCAACCCGATGGCTAACAACCCGGGCGGGATTGTCGAAAAGACCATGCCGATTCACATCTCGAACGTCGCGCTGTTCAACCCGGCCACCGGCCGTGGCGATCGCGTCGGCGTGCAAGAAGTCGAAGGCCGCAAGGTTCGCGTGTTCCGTTCCAATGGTGCCGTTGTCGGCGCCAAGGCGTAAGGGGCGATAGACATGTCTCGTTTGCAAGATCTCTACAAGAGCAAGGTCGCTGCCGACCTGCAAGCCAAGTTTGGCTACAAGAGCACGATGGAAGTGCCGCGCATCACCAAGATCACCCTGAACATGGGTGTGTCGGAAGCGGTGTCGGACAAGAAAGTCATCGAGCACGCTGTTGGCGACCTGACCAAGATCGCCGGCCAGAAGCCCGTCGTGACGAAGACCAAGAAGGCTATCGCCGGGTTCAAGATCCGCGAAAACTACCCGATCGGTTGCATGGTCACGCTGCGCGGTCAACGCATGTACGAATTCCTGGATCGCCTGGTGGCGGTTGCGCTGCCTCGCGTGCGCGACTTCCGCGGCATCTCGGGTCGTGCGTTCGACGGCCGTGGCAACTACAACATCGGGGTGAAAGAGCAGATCATTTTCCCCGAAATCGAGTACGACAAGATCGACGCGCTGCGTGGGCTGAACATCAGCATCACCACCACCGCGAAGACCGACGAAGAAGCCAAGGCGCTGTTGACGGCCTTCAGCTTCCCGTTCCGTAACTAAGGGGCTGATGACGTGGCTAAACTTTCCCTCATCAATCGCGACATCAAGCGCGCCAAGCTGGCTGACAAGTTCGCCGCCAAGCGCGCTGAGTTGAAGGCGATCATCGACGACCAGTCGAAGACCGACGAAGAACGTTACCAAGCTCGGCTCAAGCTGCAACAGCTGCCGCGCAATGCCAACCCGACGCGTCAACGTAACCGTTGCGTGGTCACCGGTCGTCCGCGCGGCGTGTTCCGCAAGTTCGGCCTGACGCGCCACAAACTGCGTGAAATGGCGATGAAGGGTGAAATCCCCGGCATCACCAAGGCCAGCTGGTAGGAGAAACAATATGAGCATGAGCGATCCCATCGCCGATATGCTGACCCGCATTCGCAATGCGCAGCAAGTGGACAAAGTTACGGTGAGCATGCCCTCCTCGAAGCTGAAGGCGGCCATTGCCGCTGTGCTGAAGGACGAAGGCTACATCGACAGCTTTGAAATCAAGGGCACCCAGGCCAAGCCTGAGCTCGAGATCACCCTGAAGTACTACGCTGGCCGTCCGGTCATCGAGCGCATCGAACGCGTTTCGCGCCCCGGTCTGCGTATCTACAAGGGCCGTACCAGCATTCCTCAGGTCATGAACGGCCTGGGCGTGGCTATCGTTTCGACCTCGCGCGGCGTCATGACCGACCGTAAGGCTCGCGCCAACGGCGTCGGCGGCGAAGTGCTGTGCTACGTGGCCTAAGGAGAAATTCGAATGTCACGTATCGCTAAGTATCCGGTCGAACTGCCCAAGGGTGTTGAAGCCAACATCCAGCAGGATCAGATCACCGTCAAGGGCCCGCTGGGCTCCCTGACCCAAGCCCTGACCGGCGACGTCACGATTGCGTTGGACAACGGCAAGCTCACGTTTGCCGCCGCCAACGACAGCCGTCACGCCAACGCCATGTCGGGTACCGTGCGCGCTCTGGTGGCCAACATGGTCACGGGCGTGAGCAAGGGCTTCGAGCGCAAGCTGACCCTGGTCGGCGTGGGTTACCGCGCATCGATCCAAGGCGACGCCGTTAAGCTGCAGCTCGGTTTCTCGCACGACGTTTTGCACCAGTTGCCGGCCGGCATCAAGGCCGAGTGCCCGACCCAGACGGAAATCGTCATCAAGGGCGCCAACAAGCAAGTCGTCGGTCAGATGGCCGCTGAAATCCGCGCGTACCGCGAACCCGAACCCTACAAGGGCAAGGGCGTGCGTTACTCGGACGAACGCGTCGTCATCAAAGAAACCAAGAAGAAATAACGGCGCACGCAAGGACGAATCATGGACAAAAAAGTTTCCCGTTTGCGTCGTGCGGTTCCGACCCGCCGGAAGATCAACGAGCTGCGCGTTCATCGCCTCTCGATTTTCCGCTCGAACCAGCACATCTACGCCAACATCATTTCGCCGGAAGGCGATCGCGTTTTGGTCAGCGCCTCGACGGTCGAAGCCGAAGTGCGCGCGCAACTGTCCGGCCAGTCCGGTCAGGGCGGCAACAAAGCCGCTGCGTCGCTGGTCGGCAAGCGCGTGGCCGAAAAGGCCAAGGCTGCCGGTATTGAACTGGTCGCTTTCGATCGCTCGGGCTTTCGTTACCATGGCCGCGTGAAAGCGCTGGCCGATGCCGCGCGTGAAGCCGGCCTGAAGTTCTAAGCGAGGATCTGTCAAATGGCTAAAGTACAAGGCAAGAACGCCGCGGAAAAAGAGAACGATGACGGCCTCCGCGAAAAGATGATCGCGGTCAACCGCGTGAGCAAAGTGGTCAAGGGTGGTCGCACCATGAGCTTTGCCGCGCTGACCGTGGTTGGCGATGGCGATGGCCGCATCGGCATGGGTAAGGGCAAGGCGCGTGAAGTGCCGGTGTCCGTTCAGAAGGCTATGGAACAGGCCCGTCGCGGCATGTTCAAGGTCGCTCTGAAGAACGGCACGCTGCACCACACCGTGGTTGGCAAGCATGGCGCCGCTACCGTGCTGATCTCGCCCGCTGCTGAAGGTACCGGCGTTATCGCCGGCGGCCCGATGCGCGCTATTTTTGATGTGATGGGTGTGCGTAACGTGGTTGCCAAGAGCCTGGGCTCGAGCAACCCCTACAACATGGTTCGCGCCACGTTGAACGGCCTGCGCGCCTCCATGACCCCGGCTGATGTTGCTGCCAAGCGCGGCAAGTCGGTCGAAGAAATCCTGGGGTAAATCATGGCTCAGAAGCAGATCAAAGTGACCCTCGTGCGCTCGGTGATCGGTACCAAGCAATCGCACCGTGACACGGTTCGCGGTTTGGGCTTGGGCCGTATCAACAGCAGCCGCGTGCTGGTCGATACGCCCGAGGTGCGTGGGATGATCCGTAAGGTGGATTATCTCGTTTCCGTCTCGGAAGCCTAAGGAATCACCATGTCGGATATGCAACTTAATTCGCTGAAGCCCGCTGAGGGCAGCAAGCACGCCAAGCGCCGCGTCGGCCGTGGCATCGGTTCGGGTCTGGGTAAGACCGCCGGCCGTGGTCACAAGGGTCAGAAGTCGCGTTCGGGCGGTTTCCATAAGGTTGGCTTCGAAGGCGGTCAAATGCCGCTGCAGCGTCGCCTGCCCAAGCGTGGTTTCACCCCGCTCGGTCAGCACCTGTACGCCGAAGTCCGTCTGTCGGACCTGCAAGCCCTGCCCATCGACGAAGTCGACGTGCAAGTGCTGAAGGCCGCTGGCGTGATTGGCCAGGCGGTTCGTTTCGCCAAGGTCATCAAGTCGGGTGAACTCTCGCGCAAGGTCGTGCTCAAGGGCATTACCGCGACGGCCGGCGCTCGCGCCGCCATCGAAGCCGCGGGCGGCTCGCTTGCTTGATCACGAGGTGACGAGTGGCTAACGCGCAGGCATTGGGCAAAACCGGAGCACGGTACGGCGATCTGAAGCGCCGCCTCGTGTTCCTGGTGCTCGCCCTGGTGGTTTACCGTTTGGGTACACACATCCCCGTGCCGGGCATCAACCCGGATGCGCTGGCGGACTTGTTCCGTCAGAACCAGGGCGGGATCCTGGGCCTGTTCAACATGTTCTCGGGCGGGGCGCTCTCGCGCTTCTCGATTTTTGCCCTGGGGATCATGCCGTACATTTCGGCATCCATCATCATGCAGCTTATGTCTGTGGTGGTGCCGTCGCTGGAATCGCTCAAGAAAGAGGGCGAAGCCGGCCGTCGGAAGATCACCCAATACACCCGCTACGGCACGGTTGTGCTGGCGCTGGTGCAGGCTGTGGGCATTTCGGTAGCGTTGGAGTCCCAGCAGGGACTGGTGATCGATCCGGGCATGCTGTTCCGCTTTACGACCGTCGTGACCTTGGTCACCGGCACCATGTTCGTCATGTGGCTGGGTGAGCAAATCACGGAACGTGGTCTGGGCAACGGGATTTCCATCCTGATCTTCGCAGGTATCGTTGCGGGTCTGCCCGCGGCGCTGGCTGCACTGTTGGACCTGGTCCGCACCAACTCGATGTCCGTGCTTTCGGCACTGTTCATCGTGGCTCTGGTGGTGCTGGTTACCGCTTTTGTGGTGTTCGTGGAACGCGGACAGCGCAAGATCACGGTGAACTACGCCAAGCGTCAGGTCGGCAACAAGGTCTACGGTGGTCAAAGCTCGCATTTGCCGCTGAAGCTGAACATGGCAGGGGTGATTCCGCCGATCTTCGCATCGTCGATCATTCTGTTCCCGGCCACGATCACGAGCTGGTTCTCCAGCAGTGAGAACATGCGCTGGCTTAGCGACCTGGCTGCGGCCCTGTCGCCTCGTCAACCGCTCTACATCACGCTGTACTCGGTCGCGATTATTTTCTTCTGCTTTTTCTACACGGCTCTGGTGTTCAACAGCCGCGAAACGGCGGACAACCTGAAGAAGAGTGGTGCGTTTGTTCCGGGCATCCGTCCGGGCGAACAAACAGCGCGCTACATCGACAAGATCCTGATGCGTCTGACGCTCGCAGGTGCCATCTACATCACGTTGGTGTGCCTGTTGCCGGAATTCTTGGTGATGCGCTGGAACGTTCCTTTCTACTTCGGTGGTACGTCCCTGTTGATTATTGTGGTGGTGACGATGGATTTCATGGCGCAGGTTCAGGCCTACATGATGTCTCACCAGTACGACTCGTTGCTCAAGAAGGCTAACTTCAAGGGCGCGGGTTTGCCGATGCGGTAAGCAAAAGAATGTCCAAGGACGACGTCATTCAGATGCAAGGTGAGGTTCTTGAGAACCTCCCGAACGCGACATTTCGCGTCAAGCTCGAAAACGGCCACGTGGTGTTGGGCCATATTTCCGGCAAGATGCGTATGCATTACATCCGGATCCTGCCGGGTGACAAGGTCACAGTGGAGCTCACGCCCTATGACCTGACGCGAGCCAGGATAGTTTTCCGCTCCAAATGAGCGGAACCGGATTACGGAAAATTAGGAGTCAACCATGAAAGTAATGGCATCGGTTAAGCGGATCTGCCGCAACTGCAAAGTTATCAAACGTCACGGCGTGGTGCGCGTTATCTGCACCGACCCGCGTCACAAGCAGCGTCAAGGCTAACTCGGGTTAGCGACTACGCAACGGATTTATTCAAGGAACAGTCATGGCCCGTATTGCTGGCATTAACATTCCGCCGCAACAGCACGCCGAGATCGGCCTGACCGCCATTTTTGGCATCGGTCGTACGCGCGCTCGCAAGATTTGCGAAGCGGCAAACGTACCCTTTGACAAAAAGGTCAAGGATCTGAGCGACGCTGAATTGGAACGCGTCCGCGAACATGTTGGTTTGTTCACGGTTGAAGGCGACCTGCGTCGTGAAGTACAGCTCTCGATCAAGCGTTTGATCGACCTGGGAACCTACCGCGGCATGCGTCACAAGCGCGGTTTGCCCGTGCGCGGCCAGCGCACTCGCACCAACGCCCGCACCCGTAAGGGCCCGCGTCGTGCTGCTGCGTCCCTGAAGAAATAATCGAGGAACTGGATTATGGCGAAAGCTTCCACCAGCGGCGCTTCGCGCGTGCGCAAAAAGGTCAAGAAGAACGTCTCGGACGGCATCGCGCACGTTCACGCGTCGTTCAACAACACCATCATCACCATCACCGATCGTCAGGGCAACGCGCTGTCGTGGGCCACGTCGGGCGGTGCTGGCTTCAAGGGTTCGCGCAAGTCGACCCCGTTCGCCGCGCAGGTCGCTGCTGAAACGGCTGGCCGCGTTGCGCTGGAGTACGGCATCAAGACGCTGGAAGTGCGCATCAAGGGCCCCGGCCCTGGCCGCGAATCGTCGGTCCGCGCTCTGAACGCGCTGGGCATCAAGATTTCGTCCATCGCCGACATCACGCCCGTTCCGCACAACGGCTGCCGTCCGCCGAAGCGTCGTCGTATCTAAAGGGAATCCACATGGCTCGTTATACTGGACCCAAATGCAAGCTCTCGCGTCGCGAGGGTACTGATCTGTTCCTGAAGAGCGCCCGCCGCTCGCTGGATTCCAAGTGCAAGCTGGATTCCAAGCCTGGCCAACACGGCCGCACTTCGGGTGCCCGCACTTCCGACTACGGTCTGCAGCTGCGCGAAAAGCAAAAGCTCAAGCGCATGTACGGCGTGCTGGAAAAGCAATTCCGCAAGTACTTCGCTGAAGCCGAGCGTCGCCGTGGCAACACCGGCGAAACGCTGATCCAGCTGCTGGAATCGCGCCTGGACAACGTCGTCTACCGCATGGGCTTCGGCTCGACCCGCGCCGAAGCTCGCCAGCTGGTGAGCCACCGCGCCATCGAACTGAACGGCCACACGGCTGACATCGCTTCGATGCTGGTCAAGGCTGGCGACGTCGTGTCGGTCCGCGAAAAGGCCAAGAAGCAAGGCCGTATCAAGGAATCGCTCGACCTGGCCACCAGCATCGGCATCCCCCAGTGGGTGGAAGTCGATACGACCAAGTTGACCGGTACGTTCAAGTCGGCCCCCGATCGCGCTGACGTCGCTCGCGACATCAACGAATCGATGGTCGTCGAACTGTACTCGCGTTAATCAGGCCTGCCGGCGCTACCTTCGCAATGCGCCGGCGAGCTGGTCTCGCGACCCGTTTGCACGTCCCGCAGCAGCCCGCTTTCCGCCTTCAGGCGGAGCGGGCTTTGCGGTAAGTATTGGCCGGTGTTTTTCGCGCCGTCCGCATTTCAAGTTTCACCCTGTCCATCAGCCTTATCGGTGTAACGAGCCGAGGGTATTGAAAAGGAACACAGTAAATGTCCACTCAAGGTTTCCTGAAGCCGCGCTCCATTGAAGTCGAACCGGTCGGCACGCACCATGCCAAGATCGTGATGGAGCCGTTCGAGCGTGGCTACGGTCACACGCTGGGCAACGCCCTGCGCCGCATCCTGCTGTCTTCGATGACCGGCTACGCGCCGACCGAAGTCCAGATGACGGGCGTGGTGCACGAATACTCGACCATCCCGGGCGTTCGCGAAGATGTCGTCGACATCCTGCTGAACCTGAAGGGCGTGGTCTTCAAGCTGCACAATCGCGACGAAGTGACCCTGGTTCTGCGCAAGACCGGCGCGGGCACCGTGCTGGCCAGCGACATCGAGCTGCCGCACGACGTCGAGATCATCAACCCCGGCCATGCCATCTGCAACCTGACGGATGCAGGCAAGCTGGAAATGCAGATCAAGGTTGAAAAGGGCCGCGGCTACGTGCCGGGCAACGTGCGCGCGCTGTCGGAAGACCGCACCCACACCATCGGCCGCATCGTTCTGGACGCTTCGTTCAGCCCGGTCCGCCGCGTGAGCTACGCGGTTGAAAGCGCCCGTGTGGAACAGCGTACCGACCTGGACAAGCTGGTCCTGGACATCGAAACCAACGGCGTTATCTCGCCCGAGGAAGCGGTGCGCCAGTCGGCTCGCATCCTGATGGACCAGATCTCGGTCTTCGCCGCCCTGGAAGGCGCTGGCGATTCGTACGAAGCCCCGGTCCGCGGCACGCCGCAGATCGATCCGGTGCTGCTGCGCCCGGTCGACGACCTGGAACTGACCGTGCGTTCGGCCAACTGCCTGAAGGCCGAAAACATCTACTACATCGGCGACCTGATCCAGCGTACCGAAAACGAGCTGCTCAAGACCCCGAACCTGGGTCGCAAGTCGCTCAACGAGATCAAGGAAGTCCTGGCCGCACGCGGCCTGACGCTGGGCATGAAGCTCGAAAACTGGCCCCCCCTGGGCCTGGAGCGTCCCTAAGTCTTGAAAGGGTGCCGCCTCTGGAAAGGGGCGGTTCCCGCAGGCAGCCGGCCTCGCGCCGGCCAGTTTGCGAAACCGTCGTAAAATGCACCGTTTTCTACCGGACCGCGGCCTGATTGCAGGTTGATAGAAGAGCCGGCAACCCGATGGCTGACGCCATCTTTAGATTCAAAGGAAACTTATCATGCGTCACGGTAATGGCTTGCGTAAGCTCAACCGCACCAGCAGTCACCGTCTTGCCATGTTCCGCAACATGGCCGTTTCGTTGATCACCCACGAAGCCATCAAGACCACGCTGCCGAAGGCGAAAGAATTGCGCCGCGTCATCGAACCCCTGATCACGCTGGGCAAGGAGCCCACGCTCGCGAACAAGCGTCTGGCTTTTGCCCGTCTGCGCGATCGCGATGCGGTGGTGAAGCTGTTCGCCGAAATCGGCCCGCGCTACGCGGCCCGTAACGGCGGCTACACCCGCGTGCTGAAGATGGGCTTCCGTCAAGGCGACAACGCTCCCATGGCTTTCATGGAACTGGTTGACCGTCCGGAAGTCGATGAAGCCGCTGAGGACGGCGCCGAATAATTTCGGTAGCTCGATAAGCGACAAGGGCGGGTCTTCGGACCCGCCCTTGTTTTTTTGTGCGGCCGCCGCGCGCTACGAGGCGTGCAGCTCGCTGCGCAGTTGCGCCGCCGTTGCGGCCAGCGCCTCGGTTGCGGGCTGCGGCGGCATCTTGAAGGTCAGGTCCTGCTGCTCGATGTACTGGGTGGACGTGACGTCCTGCGGGTGATGCATGGGGATGACGTGGGCGTGCGCATGCGCCACGTGGATGCCGGTGAAGGCGAAGCCCACGCGTTCCACGTCATACAGGCGCTTCATGTGGCGTCCGAGCTTCTGGCCCAGGTTGAGGATGCTGCCTGCCAGGTCGGCCGGCATATCCTCGTAATAGGGATAGTGCTGCTTGGGGATGATGAGCACATGCCCGGGGCGCACCGGGTGGATATCGAGAAAGGCCAGCAGGCGTTCATCCTCGTGGACCACGTGCGCGGGGATTTCGTGACGGGCGATGCGGCAGAACAGGCAGTTATCGGACATGCGTGCCTCGGTGGGTGCGGGTGGCATGGCGGCGCGTTCAGGCCCGGCGGATCCGGACGATGGCCGCAATACCGATAAAATACCCCGAGTTACGTCCCATACGGGTATCCCGAGGAGCCTCCATGTTGCGAGATGACGACGTTGTGCTGGTCATCAGCAATGCGCCCGACCTGCTGCTGGCCAAGCGGATTGCGCATGTCCTGGTCGAAGACGGATTGGCCGCCTGCGTGAACCTTGGCGCGCCGGGCCTGTCCATCTACATGTGGAAAGGAGAGGTCGAAGGGGCGGAAGAAATCCCCATCCACATCAAGACCACATACGCGCGCCACCAGGCCGTAGTGCAGGCCCTGGCGCAGATGCATCCCTACGATGTGCCCGAGATCATCGTGCTGCCTGTCATTGGCGGCGCGGCGCCCTATCTGGATTGGGTGCGTGAACAGACGGCCGTCACGCAGAACAAGAGAGACTGATGTTGCAACTAGTCGGTATCGGCGCGCTCCGGCGCGAGTCCCGCGCGCCGCGCGCCTTCTTCAGGCAGTGGCTGGCCTTGTTGGCCATGATGCTGCTGTTGCTGGGCTGGCAGGCTGCCGCGCGCGCCGAGGCCGAGTTCCTGGAGCCCGAGAAGGCCTTCGTGTTCAGCGCCGAGATGGTGGCGCCTGAAACGCTGGAACTGCGCTACCGCGTCGCGCCGGGCTACTACATGTACCGCGAGCGCTTCGGCATCACCATCAGTCCCATCGGCGCCGCCAAGCTGGGCGAAGCCGTCTATCCCAAGGGCGAGGTCAAGTACGACCCGACCTTCGAGAAGGACATGGAGGTCTTCCACCAGGACGTGGTGATCCGCGTGCCGGTGGCTGCGGGCGGACAGCCCTTCACCCTGACCCTGACCGCGCAAGGCTGCGCCGATGCGGGGCTGTGCTACCCGCCCATGGACAGCAGCGTGAAACTCACGCCGGTGGCAGGTGGCTATGCACTGGCTGGACCGGGAGGAATCCCGGCCGCCGCGTCTGGCGCATCCAGCGGGCTCGGCGCGCTGGTCAACGCGGGCGACACCGGCCTGGCCGACGCCCTGGGCGGCCTGGGTTGGGTAAAGACCGCCGGCGTGTTCCTGGTGCTGGGCCTGTTGCTGGCATTCACGCCCTGCGTGTTGCCCATGATTCCCATCCTGTCCTCCATCGTGCTCGGCGGGGCCGCGCAGGCCAAGCCGTCGCGCGGCCGCGGCCTGGCTCTGGCCGCGACCTATGTGCTGGGCATGTCCGTCGTTTACACCGCGCTGGGCGTGGCGGCCGGATTGAGCGGGGCCGGACTCGCCGCCTGGCTGCAGACGCCTTGGATCCTGACCCTGTTCGCCATCCTGCTGGCTGTGTTGGCGCTGGCCATGTTCGATGCCTTCACGTTCCAGATGCCTGCCGGCATCCAGGGCTGGCTGTCGCAGCGCTCGGCGCGCATTCCGGGCGGGCGCTACACCGGCGCCTTGGTGATGGGCGCCTTGTCGGCGCTGATCGTCGGCCCCTGCGTGGCCGCGCCGTTGGCGGGCGCGCTGTTGTATATCTCGCAGACCGGGGACGTGGTGCTGGGCGGATCGGCGCTCTTCGCAATGGCCTGGGGCATGGGCGTGCCGCTCTTGATCGTGGGGGCGTCCTCGGGCGCCTTGCTGCCCAAGGCCGGTCCCTGGATGGACGGCGTGAAGCGCTTGTTCGGCATGCTCTTGCTGGCGACCGCCTGGTGGATGCTGATCCCGGTAGTGCCGACCTGGGTGCAGATGACGGGCTGGGCTTTCCTGGCCGTGGTTGCCGCCGTGATGCTGCGGGCGTTCGATGCCTTGCCCGATGGCGCGGGCGCTGCGCGCATGTTCGGCAAGGGTGTGGGCCTGTTGCTGGCGCTGGCGGCCGCGGCCTGGCTGATCGGCGCAGCCAGTGGCGGACGCGACGTGCTGCAGCCGTTGTCGCACCTGGCGGCGCGCGGCGATGCGCCCGTGGGCGCGGCGGCCAGCAGCGGCGAGGTGCACTTCACCCGCGTGCGTAACAACGCGGAACTGGACGCCTTGCTGGCGCAAAGCCGTCAGCCGGTGATGCTGGATTTCTACGCCGATTGGTGCGTGTCGTGCCGCGAGATGGAGCGCTTCACCTTTACCGATCCGGGCGTTGCGCAGCGCATGTCGGGCATGCTGCTGGTGCAGGCCGACGTGACCGCGAACAACGCCGATGACCGCGCGTTGCTCAAGCGCTTCCGCCTTTTCGGCCCGCCGGGCATCATGTTCTTCGAACCGGGTGGCAAGGAGCTGCCCGAGGCGCGCGTGGTGGGCTTCCAGGACGCCAAGCGCTTTACTGAATCGCTGGACAAGGTCCTGCTGCGCTGAACGCGCGCGGCTTTGCCGCAAGCGTGATCCGCCATACAAAAGGCCGCTGCATGGAACCGACCGTGCAGCGGCCTTTTTTTGCCGCGTGGCCTTTCTGTTCTGCGGACGCTAGCCCTGGCGCGTCGCGCGCACGTCGTGGTTCTGCCAGCCCAGTTCAGCTGAGATGGCGTCGGCGCAGCGCTTGATGTCATCGATCAACGGACTGGTCCAGCGCACGTCGAACACGCCGGCTGCGCCGATGGCTGTGATCACCAGCACCACGTTGCCGTTGGAGTCGAACACGGGGGCGCTCAGGCCGTTGATGCCGGGAATGGGGTCGCCCATGGCGCGCGCGACGCCGCGCTGGCGGACTTCGCGCAGGGTCCGTTCGAACTTTTCTGTCTTGCCCAAAGAAGGCACGGCGCCCAGGCGCAGATGGTCTTCATGCAGCAGGCTTTCTATTTTTTTGGGCGGCAGCAGCGCTGCGAACACCTTGCCCGTCGCCGTGTTGGTCAGCGACATGACCGTGCCGGTGCGCATGTTGACGTGGATGGGGTAGTTGGATTCGTGCAGGTGAACGATGACTGGCCCCAGGTTGCCCAGCACCGCGATGGCGATGGTCTGTCCGGTTCTTTCGGCGAACTCGCGCGTCATGGGGATGGCGATCTTGATGGGATCGAGCCGGTGCAGCGCCGCCAGCCCCAGCTGCAGCGCGAGCGGCCCCAACTCGTATTCGCCGGTGTTCGGGTCTTGCCTGACCAGGCCCAGATTGCCGTAACTGACGAGATAGGCGTGGGCGTTGGCGCCCGACATGCCGGCGGCCTTGGCCAGCGCGCCCAGCGGCAACGAAGACGAGTGTTCCAGCAGCGCCAGCAGAATCTTGCCGCCGACTTCGATGGACTGGATGCCGCGCCTGCGCGGCGGCGAGGCAGGAGCGTGATCGGCATTGCGCTTGCCGGAGCTGGGTCTGGTGGCCATTTTCTTTTATCGAATGAGATTGCCTATGTTAGTACTTTCGCTAATCGTGAACCATATTGACATTATCAAACGCGTTCTCTACAGTCGAAAGAATAAGAAGGCTGCCCCGGTTTTGCGATCGGGAGCAAGCCGCCCCAAGGGTATGGAGACAACGTGGAAGATTCTCGTCAATACGACTGCGACGTGTTGGTGGTCGGGTCGGGCGCGTCGGGCATGGCTGCCGCAATCACCGCGGCAACGTCAGGCCTGAAGGTCCTTATCGTTGAAAAAGAGCCGCGCTTCGGCGGCTCCACCGCGCGTTCCGGCGGTTGGCTGTGGATACCGGGCACCTCGCTGGCCAAGGTGCAGGGCATCCATGAAACGCCGGACGAAGGCCGCGCCTATCTGCGCCACGAAGCCGGCGACAGCTACAACGCTGAACGTGTGGATGCCTTTCTGGAGCAGGGGCCGCGCGCGGTGGACTTCTTCACGTCGAACACCGAAGTGCAGTTCGACATGCCGCTGGTGTTCCCCGACTATCACGCGGAAGCGCCCGGCGGAAAGCAGGGCGGACGCTCGATGGTGGCGCGGCCCTACGACGGCCGCAAGCTCGGCGCCCACGTCAGGGACCTGGCGCCCGCGCTGCCCGAGCTGACTGTGTTCGGCATGATGCTGGGCTCTGGCAAGGAGATCGTGCACTTCATGCGGGTCACGCGCTCGCTGGCCTCGGCCTGGTACGTGGCCAAGCGCCTGACCCGGCATTTCCTGGACGTGGCCAGGCATGGCCGCGGCATGACGCTGACCAACGGCAATGCGCTGGCGGGCCGGCTGGCGGCCTCCGCGTTCAAGCTGGGCGTGCCCCTGTGGCTGAACGCGCCGGCCAAGTCCCTCATCATCGAAGACGGCGCCGTGCGCGGCGCGGTCGTGCAGCGCGATGGCGCGGCCGTGCGCGTGCGCGCCGCGCGCGCCGTGGTGCTGGCTTCCGGCGGCTTTCCGTACGACATCGAACGCCGCAAGCAGCTGTATGCGCACGCACCCAACGGCACGGAACACTACTCGCCGTCGCCCACGGGCAATAGCGGCGACGGGCTGCGCCTGGCCGAGAGCGCGGGCGGGCAGGTCAACACCGCCTTGCCCAATGCCGCGGCTTGGGTGCCGGTGTCCGTGGTGACGCGCAAGGACGGCAGCCCGGGCTACATGCCGCACTTCATCGACCGCGCCAAGCCGGGCGTCATCGCCGTCACGCGCAATGGCCGTCGCTTCACCAACGAAGGCAGTTCGTACCACGACTTCGTGCAGGAGATGGTGCGCGCATGCGAGGGGCAGGGCGAGACCTGCGCCTGGCTGATCTGCGACCACAAGACCCTGCGCAAGTATGGTCTGGGCAGCGTGGCGCCGTTCCCATTGCCCATCAAGCGCTATCTGGACACGGGCTATCTGACTCGCGGCGCGTCGGTGGCGGAACTGGCGCAGAAGACCGGCATCGATGCCGGCAGCCTGCGTCAGACGGTCGAAGCATACAACCGGGAGGCGGCGCTGGGCCGCGATCCGCAATTCGGCAAGGGCAGCAAGGCCTACAACCGCTATCAGGGCGATGCGCTGCATGGCCCGAATCCCTGCGTGGCGCCCATCGTGAAAGGGCCGTACTACGCGATCAAGGTCATGATCGGCGACATCGGCACTTTCGCCGGCCTGAAGGTCGATGGCCAGGGCCGCGCACTGAACGAACTGGGGGCGGTCATACCCGGCCTGTACGCCGTGGGCAACGACGCCTGCAGCATCATGGGCGGCAACTATCCGGGCGCGGGCATCACCTTGGGTCCGGCGCTGACCTTCGGCTATATCGCGGGCCAGAGCATTGCCGCCGCCGGCAAGGCCGCAGCGCGCGTGCAGGCGGACGCTTCCGCGCAGGCGGCCGCATGAGTGCCGCGCCGGCGGGACTGCTGCAGGGCAAGCTGGTCCTGGTGACGGGGGCGGGGCAGGGTAACGGACGGGCATTGGCGCTGGGCCTGGCGGCCGTGGGCGCGCGCGTGGTGGCGACCGACGTGCAGGCCGACAACGCCGTGCAGACGGCAGGCGCCATCATCGCCACCGGCGGCGAGGCCTGGAGCCACGCGCTCGACGTGACGGACCCCGAGGCATGCGCGGCGGTCGCGGCGCAGGTGCAATTGGAAGTGGGGCCGATCGACGTGCTGGTCAACAACGCCGGCATCCTGATCCGCGAAGGCATCGACAGCCCGCGCGCCGCCGAGAACTGGCGTCGCGTGCTGGACGTGAACCTGAACGGCAGCTTCAACATGATCCACGCCTTCCTGGGGGCGTTGCGCGCCACGCGCGGCGTCATCATCAACGTCGGCTCCATCGCGTCGTTCGCCGGGGTAGGCGCCACCCTGGGCTATTCGCCGTCCAAGGGCGGCGTGAAGATGATGACGCAGGCCATGGCGCGCGACCTCGCGCCCGACGGCATACGGGTCAACGCCATTGCGCCGGGCGTCATCGAAACGCCGATGACGCAGTACACGCGGGACGATCCCGCCCGGCTGGCGAACTTCATGCAGCGCATTCCGCTGGGACGGGTGGGACAGCCCGAAGACCTGGTGGGACCCGCCGTGTTCCTGGCTTCGCCGATGGCGCAGTACGTGACAGGCGTGTCCCTGCCGGTGGACGGCGGCTATCTCGCGGTATAGCGCCAGGCTCCACGGGCGAGAGGCAGAAAAAAGAATCATCGACGTGCAGCACATCTGAAAAACACAGGAGACAACGATGAAAGCAACGGGGATTTTTTCCACCTTGTCCAAGGCGGCCGTCTTGTGCGCGTTGGCGGTGGGCGCGCAGGCCTACGCCCAGGACATCAAGATCGGCTTTAACGGCGACCTGTCGGCTTCGCCGTCCGCGCAAAGCGGGCAGGCCGCGGTGCTGGGTTTGCGCACGGCCATTGACGACATCAATGCCAATGGCGGCCTGCTCGGCCGCAAGCTGGTGCTGGTGGTGCGCGATGACCTGTCGCAGCCGCCGAAGTCCATCCAGAACATGGCGGACCTGATCGATAACGAGAAGGTCGTGGCCATCGTTGGTCCCACCAATTCCGGCAACGCACTGGCCTGGAAGCACATCCCGAACCAGAAGAAGATCCCCGTCATGGGCGCCATCGGTTCCGGCACCGACATCACCAAGCCCATGCGCGCGGGCGCGGACAACTACATGTTCCGCGTTGGCATGGTGGACCGCGAACAGGTGGACGGCGTGATCGGCTACCTGAAGAAGAATCCCAAGGTCAAGAATGTAGGCTTCATGATCGAGACCACCGGCTACGGCCAGAGCGCGCTCAAGGACCTGGAGGAAGTCGGCGCGGCGCAAGGCGTCAAGGCCGTGGCGGTCGAGAAGTTCGGTGTGGCCGATACCGATATGACGTCGCAGCTGAACAAGCTGAAGGCGGCGGGCGTGGATACGGTGGTGATCTGGGCGCAGAGCACGCCGATCGCGCACGTGTTCCGCAGCATGGAGAAGATCAACTGGTTCCCGCTGACGCTGACCTCGTGGGCGGCGGACAATATCGCCTTCTACGATACGGCGGGCAAGACGCTGTCGGAGAAGCCCTTCTTCCTGCGCACCATCACCGACAACCGCACGGCCGCGCAGCAGAAGCTGTATGACCGCGTGTCGGCCAAGATGACCTCGCCCACCGCGTTCGGCTTCCTGGCGCATGCCTATGACGGCATGAACCTGCTGGGCATGGCGATCAAGCAGGCGAACTCCACCGATGGCGAGAAGGTGCGCCTGGCGCTGGAGAACCTGGATGGCACCTACGAAGGCGCGATGAAGACCTACACCAAGCCATTCTCGGCCACGGTGCACGATGCGCTGCTGGTAAGCGATTACAAGTGGGCGCACTGGCAGGACGGCAAGCTGGTGCCTTACGCCGACGACGTGACCGTCGCCGTCGCCAAGTAGCAGCAGGACAGCGACAGGCATAAGGGGCCATCATGTTGACGACATTGTTGCAGGCGCTCGTCAGCGGGCTAGCAGTGGGGGGCGCTTATGCGCTGGTGGCGCTGGGCTTCAGCATCACGTTCACGACCACGCGCACGCTCAACTTCGGGCATGGGGAATTCGTGTCCGTGGGCGCGTTCATCGGGGTAGGCGCCTTGTTCCTGTTTGCCGGCAAGCCGGTCACCACCGCGGCCTTCACGGGGCTGGAATTGAGCGGTTGGGAGTATCTGCTGGCGGGGCTTGCGGCGGTGCTGGTGATGGGCATGCTGGGCGTGCTGCTATACGTGTTCGGCGTGCGGCCGTTCGCTTCGCGCCCGGGCATGGCGTGGGTCATGAGCACGCTCGGCTTTGGCATCCTGCTGCAGAGCGCCGCGTTCGCGGTCTGGGGACCGGCGCCCGTCACGGTGCCGGCGCCCTTCGGCGACGACGTGATCCGCGTGTTCGGCGCGGGCGTGCGCAGCCAGGAACTGCTGTTGCTCGCCGTGGCGGTGGTGGTGATGGTGCTGTTCGACCGCATCATGAACCGCACGGTGCTGGGCAAGGCGATGCGGGCCGTGGCCGCCAATCCCGCGGTCGCCAACCTGATGGGCATCAATGTGAACGCGGTGATGACCGGCGCCTTCTTCGCCAGTTCGGCGTTGGCCGGGCTGGCGGGCTTTCTGGTCGCGCCGATCACGTCGGCTTCGATATTCATGGGCCTGGCCATCGGCCTGAAGGGCTTTTCCGGCGCGATGATAGGCGGCCTGTCGAATCCGCGCGGCTGCGTGCTGGGCGGCTTTGTGCTGGGGCTGCTGGAGTCCTACGTGAACCTCTGGCAGTCGCAATGGCGTGAAGTGGCGATCTTCGGATTGGTGATCCTGGTGCTGGCGGTCAAGCCCACCGGCCTGTTCGGCAAACGTCTGGCGGAGAAGGTATGAAGCGGCACGGCCAGACCTTGATAACCGTGGCGCTCGCGGCGGCGCTAGCCTTGTTCGCCGCCCTGGTGGACAACGATTACTACCTGCGCATCGTGTTCATGGCTTGCGTGTACTACTTGTGCGCGGCGGGCGTGAACGTGCTGGTGGGGTATGCGGGACAGAAGTCGCTGGGGCAGGCGGGCCTCTTTGCAGCCGGCGCCTACACGGCGGCGTTGCTGACCTCGCGCTGGCAAGTCGATCCATGGCTGGCCCTGGCCGCGGCGCCCGTGGTGGCCGGCGTGTTCGGCGTGCTGATCGCCCTGCCGTCGCTGCGCGTGAAAGGGCCTTACCTGGCCATGGTGACGCTGGCCTTCGGCATCGTCATGGAGAAGATCGTCACCGAATGGGTGGACGTGTTTGGCGGCCCTTCGGGCCTGTTCGGCATCATGCCGCTGACCTGGGGCGGCAACCCGTTCACCAACCAGCAGTGGGTGTGGTTCGCGCTGGTGCTGTGCGTGGCGACGCAGCTCCTGCTGTGCAACGTGCTGGACGGGCGCTTCGGGCGCGCGCTGCTGTCGGTGCAGGCCGACGAGATCGCCTCGTCTTCCGTCGGGGTGCGCGTGTATCGCGCCAAGGTCATCGCTTTCGTGGTGGCGGCCGTGACCTGCGGCATTGCAGGCGCGCTGGTGGCGCAGCAGAACCAGTACATCAATTCGGACTTCATCGGCTTCAACCTGTCGATCTTCATCCTGCTGCTGGTGCTGTTCGGCGGTGCAGGCTCGAAGGCGGGGCCGGCCGTCGGCGCGATTGCGCTGACCATCATCGACGCGATGCTGGCGCGCTGGCCTTCGGTGCAGCATTTCTTCTACGGCGCATTGCTGCTGTTCGCGCTGTACTTCATGCCAGGCGGCGTGATGGGACTGTTCTCGCGCCGCGAGCGGCGGGTCGCGGATGCGCGGCCGCAAGGCGCGGGCGAGGCGGCGGCCCCGCCCGCGGCCAAGCAGGCCGTTGGGGCGCAAGAAGACCTGCTGCTGGTGGTCGAGAGCCTCTCCAAGGCCTATGGCGGCGTGAAGCCGGCGCAGGACATTTCCTTCTGCCTGCGGCGCGGCCACGTGCATGCGCTGATCGGACCGAACGGCGCGGGCAAAAGCACCCTCATCAACATGCTCAGCGGCGTGGTGCTGCCGGATGCGGGCGTGGTCCGCTTCCAGGGCACGGATATCGCGGGCGAGCGGCCGCATGTGATCTGCAAGCTGGGCATCGGCCGCAGCTTCCAGAACCTGCGCCTGTTCGGCGAGCTGTCGGTGCTGGATAACGTATTGCTGGGCCGCCACAGCCGCATGAAGAACGGCTTCTGGGCTTCGCTGCTGGGACTGCCGCGTGCGCGGGCCGAGGAGCGCCGCGCGCGCGAGCACGCCTATCGCCTGGTGCGCATGGTGGGCCTGGAGCATCTGGCCGATACGCCGGCGGGCAGCCTGCCGTATGGCCTGCAGCGCAGGGTGGAACTGGCGCGCGCATTGGCCACCGAACCGACCTTGCTGCTGCTGGACGAGCCGGCGGCCGGGTTGAACCCGCAGGAGACCGCGGAACTGGGCGAGCTGCTGGTGCGCATCGGCGAGTCCTGCGGCATCACGCTGTTGATGGTCGAGCACCATATGGATCTGGTGATGGCGATTTCCGATCACGTGATCGTGCTGGACTACGGCATCAAGATCGCCGAGGGCAAGCCCGCCCAGGTGCAGGCGGACAAGCGCGTGATCGAGGCGTATCTGGGAACCGGCATGGCCTGAGGCCAGGCCATAGGCGTAGGAACAGGCCGTAAGACGATGCTGAAACTAGAATCCGTGCAGATTTCGTATGGCGCGATCCAGGCGGTGCGCGATGTGTCGCTGGAGATCCGCGCGGGCGAGATCGTGACCATCATCGGCGCTAACGGCGCGGGCAAGAGCACGCTCTTGAAGGGCGTGGCGGGCCTGGAGCCCTTGCAGGGCGGACGCGTGACCTTCGACGGGCGCGATATCACGCAGGTGGCGGCGCATCAGCGCGTGGGCCTGGGCCTGGCGCTGTCGCCGGAAGGGCGCGGCGTGTTCGCGGACCAGACCGTCTACGACAACCTGGTGCTGGGCGCCTACATCCGGCGCAGGGATCCCGCGGCAGTGGCCGAAGGCGTGGAGCGCGGCTACCGGCTGTTCCCGCGGCTGCGCGAACGGCGCGAGCAGCTGGCCGGCACCTTGTCGGGCGGCGAGCAGCAGATGCTGGCGATGGCGCGCGCGCTGATGAGCGAACCGCGCCTGCTGTGCCTGGACGAACCCTCGCTGGGGCTGGCGCCTTTGATCGTGCAGGACATCTTCGCGGCGATCTGCAAGCTGCGCGACGACGGGCTGACCATCGTGCTGGTGGAGCAGATGGCCAACCAGGCGTTGGGCGTGGCGGACCGGGCCTATGTGCTGGAGACCGGCCGCATCACCCTGAGCGGCTCGGGCGCGGAACTGCTGCGCGATCCCAACGTGCGGGCCGCATACCTCGGCGCGCATTGAGTCCAGGCCCCAGGCGCGATACCATGTCCGCGGCGCCGCGTGGGCGGCGCGTCCCATTCCCCTTCCAGGCCGGCGCCCGTGACGTCCCCGACAGTTGATGCAAGCCAGGACCGCACAGGTCTTATCTATCTTCAATTGATGTTCGTCATGGCCACATGGGGCCTGAACATCGTCTCGGTCAAGTACCTGACGCTGCACATGGATGTGCAGGCCCTGGCGGCCGTGCGCATCGTCATTGCGTTCATCACAGTCACCCTCATCATCAAGGCCCGCCGCGGCCGCATCCCCCGGCTCGGGCGCGCGGAGCTGGGCTGGGTTGCGCTGGCGGGCTTCCTGGTCGTGTACGCGCACCAGATTGCACTGGTGACAGGCCTGCGGGTGTCGTCAGCCGCGAACGGCACGCTCATCATGGCGACCAGCCCCTTGCTGTCGGCGTTGCTGGCGGCCATCTTCTATCGCGAGAAACTGACGCTGGTGCGCATTTCCGGCGCCTTGCTGGGTCTCCTGGGCGTGGGCATGGTGGTGGTCGGCAGCGGCGCGCGGATCGGCCTGACGGGTTGGGGCGATGCGATCGTGTTCGTGGCGGTGCTGGTGTTCGTCTGCGGCGGGCTGGTGATCCAGCGCATGTCGCGCAGCATGGATCCGCTGGGCATGCTCTGGTACATGTACCTGGCCGGCGGCCTGATGCTGGTGGTGCACGCGGCGCTGACGCCCGCGTCCTACCAGGGCGATACCTGGCAGATGACGTGGTGGCCGTGGCTGGTGCTGCTGTTTTCCGCGGTGATCGCCTCGGGCGTCAGCAACATCGTCTGGAATGCCGGCATCGCGCGGCTGGGCATCAGCCGGGCAGCCTTGTTCGTGAACTGGCTGCCGATCTTCGGCCTGCTGTTCGCGGCCCTGTTCCTGGACGAGCACGTCACGCCCACGCACGTCGCGGGACTGGCCTGCGTGCTGGCGGGAACCTGGCTGGGATTGCGGCGCGGGGCGCCGGCAGCGGGCCGCAATGCGGCCGCCAAGACTTGATTTGCGGCAGGCTTCGCGGGCGGCCCATGGTGGCCTGGCCCGCGATGCCGCAAGCGCTTAACGCTGGTTCTTCAGCAGCTTCGCGGCTTCGATCGCGAAGTACGTCAGGATGCCGTCGGCGCCGGCGCGCTTGAACGCCAGGAGCGCTTCCATCATGACCTTGTCGTGGTCCAGCCAGCCGTTGGCGGCGGCGGCCTTGATCATGGCGTACTCGCCGCTGACCTGGTAGGCGAAGGTGGGCACGCGGAACGTGTCCTTGACCCGGCGCAGCACGTCCAGGTAGGGCATGCCGGGCTTGACCATGACCATGTCGGCGCCTTCCTGCAGGTCGGCGGCGACTTCGCGCAGGGCTTCGTCGAGGTTGCCCGGATCCATCTGGTAAGCCATCTTGTTGGACTTGCCCAGGTTGGTGGCCGAGCCCACGGCGTCGCGGAACGGGCCGTAGAAGGCGCTGGCGTACTTGGCGGAGTAGGCCATGATCTGCGTGTGGATGTGGCCGTTGGCTTCCAGCGCGCGGCGCACGGCGCCGATGCGGCCGTCCATCATGTCGCTGGGCGCGACCATGTCGACGCCGGCCTCGGCTTGCGTGAGCGCCTGCTTGACCAGGATTTCGACGGTGGCTTCGTTGATGACGTAGCCGTTCTCGTCGATGACGCCGTCCTGGCCGTGGCTGGTGTAGGGGTCCAGCGCCACGTCGCACAGAATGCCGAGTTCGGGGACGTGCTTCTTCAGTTCACGCACCACGCGCGGGATCAGGCCATTGGGGTTGGTGGCTTCGATGCCGTCGGGCGTCTTGAGCGAGGGGTCGATGGCGGGGAACAGCGCCAGCACGGGAATGCCGAGGTCCACGCATTCGCGGGCCACCGGCAGCAGCGTGTCCAGCGAATAGCGGACCACGCCCGGCAGCGACGGCACGGCTTGCTGCAGGCCAGTGCCTTCGGCCACGAACACGGGATAGATCAGATCGTTGACCGTCAGGGCGTTTTCGCGCACCAGGCGGCGGGTGAAGTCGTCGCGGCGCAGGCGGCGCGGGCGGGATACCGGGAATTCAGGGGAGATGATCTGCGGGTTCATGGTACGACCTTGGGTGAAATCCAGTTTTCTATGTGCGCGCCGGCCTCTTCCAGGCCGATGCGTTCAGGCGCCGAGAAGGGGATGGTGTGCAGGGCGCCGATATCGGCCAGGTCCTTGCGCACGGAGAACACGGTGCGCACGCGCTGGCCGTAGGGCAGCTTGTCGGCCTTGGTCAGCAGCGCCAGCACCGGGCGGCCGGTGGGGGCGATGAAGTTGGCGAGGCGGCGGTCCAGTTCGGTGACGCCGCGGCGGATGTCGATGAGCAGCACGATGCCGGCCAGCGATTCGCGGTCGCGCAGATAGCCGCCCAGGATGTCGGCCCATTTTTCTTTTTCGTCGCGGGCCACGGAGGCGTAGCCGTAGCCGGGCAGGTCGACGAGATAGCCGATGTGGCCTTCCGGATCCAGCGGGTCGGGCAGGCTGAACATATTGATCAGGCGCGTGCGGCCCGGCGTCTTGCTGGAGAAGGCAAGGCGGCGCTGGTTGCACAGCACGTTGATGGCCGTGGATTTGCCGGCGTTGGAGCGGCCGACAAAGCAGACCTCGGGAGCGCCGGCGGCCGGCAACTGGTCGAGGCGAGCCGCGGACGTGAGGAAAGAGGCGCGATGTAGGAGGGACACGGGTGGCTTTGGATACGGTTGGTTTCGAGCCCTATTGTATAATCCGGCGTTTGCAACAGTGGTCCCCGTGCGCGGAGCCGTCTTTTTTGCTTACTGTTTCGCTTGCTGAACGCTTTATCCGGCAAGTTCGCAGCAACATCGCAGGCAGGAAGGCAAAACAGGTTCGATACGGTATTCCAGGGTGTGCGGGCAGGCGTGGGCGCCTTTTTGCGCCTTGATCGATGCGATCGTCGAGGTCTTCATGAAGCGTGTGCTGTCCCGGATGTTGGTTGCGAGCGGGCTGTTGCTCGGCGCCTCCGCCTTATCTACTACGAGTTTCGCCGCCGAAGGCGCCGCGGGCCCGGTAAAACCAGATGCCGCCAAGGGCGGACAGCTGTTTGACCAGGGTGATGCGGCCAGGGGCATCATCGCCTGTGCGTCCTGTCATGGCGCGGCGGGCAATAGCACCATCCCGGTGAACCCCAACCTGGCCGCGCAGTCCCACGAGTACCTGGCCAAGCAATTGGCCGACTTCCAGGTCAAGCCCGGCGCCAAGCTGCCGGTGCGCAATGGCGCGGGCGGCAATCCCACCCCGATGACGGCCATGGCGCAGAACCTGACGCCCGCCGACATGCAGAACATCGCGCTGTACCTGGCGCAGCAGCCGCTCAAGGAGCCCGCCACGGCCGGCCAGGAGAAGCTGGTTGATCTGGGTCAAAAGATCTGGCGCGGCGGTTTGCCTGATCGCAAGGTTCCGGCTTGCGCCTCGTGCCATTCTGCCAATGGCGCGGGCATTCCCAGCCAGTACCCCCGGCTGTCGGGCCAGTTCCCCATGTACATTGAAGAGCAGCTGAAGCTGTTCCGCAGCGGCGACCGCAAGAACGACGTCATGTTCGCTATCGCGGACCGCATGTCGGACGCCGACATCAAGGCCGTGTCGGACTACGCCGCCGGTCTGCGGTAGGCGCCAGCCCGCCACGCGCGCGGCTGGTCCGCGTTCTGCAAACTCAGCGCAGCGGAACCTGCTTCCGCCGCGCGCTGTCTATGAGGGGGGTAGCCGATAGCGCGGCCCCCCTTTTTTCATGAATTCGACCCGTACACACTCCCGTCCTTCCCTGCGCAGCCTGCCCGGCGATTTCTTCGAATTGCTGGGTTCGATGCGTTTCGCCGTCAGCCTGCTGATGTTCATCTGCGTGGCGAGCCTGGTCGGGACCGTCCTGCAGCAGAACCGCTCGTCCAACAACTACATCGATCAGTTCGGGCCGTTCTGGTTCGAAGTGTTCGACAAGTTCTCCATCTGGCACGTCTACAACAGCTGGTGGTTCCTGCTGATCATGGGGTTCCTGGTCGTGTCGACCTCGGTCTGCCTGATCCGCAACGCGCCCAAGATGCTGCGCGATGCGCGCTCGTTCCGCGAACATGTGCGCGCCAGCAGCTTGCGCGCCTTCCCGCACCGGGTGGAAACCGAAGAGCCCACCGACGTGCCGCAGACGGCTGCGGGCCTCAAATCCCTGTTGGGCCGGCTGGGTTATGCGGTGCGCGAACGCCAGGATGCGGATGGCGTGCTGCTGGCGGCCAAGAAGGGCAGCGCCAACCGCCTGGGCTATGTGTTCGCCCACGCCGCCATGGTCATCATCTGCATCGGCGGCCTGCTGGACAGCGAGTTGCCGGTGCGCCTGCAGGTCATGTTCGGTGGTAAGAAACCCATCGTCGAAAACATGCTGATCTCGGAAGTGCCGGAAAGCGGCCGCTTGTCGGTCGACAACCCGAGTTTCCGCGCCAGCGTCCTGGTGCCCGAGGGCGGCCAGGCCAGCACGGCGGTCGTGATGGTGGGCGACGGCGCCCTGGTGCAGCCCATGCCCTTCACGCTGAAGCTCAAGAAGTTCGTGGTCGACTATTACTCCACCGGCATGCCCAGCCGCTTCGCCAGCGAGGTCGAGGTCACCGACCCGGACACCGGGAAGAGTTTCGATTCCACCATCGAGGTCAACGAGCCGCTGCGCTTCAAGGGCATGACGGTCTACCAATCCAGCTTCGACGACGGCGGCAGCGCGGTGACGCTGAAAGGCTATCCGCTAGTAGGATCTGACGCCGCTACCTTCGCGGTTGACGGTACGGTGGGCAAGACCAGCGAAGTAACCGCTCACACTGCCCGCGGCGCGCGCAGCATGGGGATCGAGATCACGGCCCTGCGGCCCATCAACGTCGAGGATCTGACCGGCGGCGTGCCCAAGGGCGGCAACCAGAGCTTTGCCGACCATGTCGCGTCGGTGTCCGGCAGCGCTGCAGGCAAAAAGAACGAAAACCTGCGCAACGTCGGTCCCAGCGTCGAATACAAGCTGATCGACGATGCGGGCCAGGCCCACGAATTCCAGAATTACATGCTGCCCGTCGAGCTGGACGGCGCCGCCGTGTTCCTGGCCGGAGTGCGCAACAACGCCTCCGAGCCGTTCCGCTACCTGCGCATTCCGGCGGACGACGACAGCTCGATCGCCGAATTCATGCGCCTGCGCGCGACTCTGGCCGACCCCGCAGCGCGCCAGGAGGCCGCGCGCCGCTTCGCGGAACGCAACAGCCCGGCGGGGACGGATCGCCAGCCCCTGCAGACGGCCGCCGAGCGCGCCCTGGAAACCTTCGCCTCCGGCGGCTTGCAAGCCGTGGCGGCGTTCCTGCAGGCCAACACGCCGCCGCAGGACCTGGAGCGGGCAGCCGACGTGGTGATCCGCCTGATCGGCGCCAGCATGAACGAGTTGCGCGCCATCGAGCGCGAGCGCGCCGGCCTGCCCCCCGTGGCCACCGAAGGCCCGGAGGCCGAACGCGCCGCCGTCTGGTCGCGCCTGTCCGTGGCCGCGCTGTCGGACCTGACCGTCTATCCGGCGCCGGTGTTCCTGTCGCTCGCGGACTTCAAGCACGTGCAGGCCAGCGTGTTCCAGGTCAGCCGCACGCCCGGCAAGAACACCGTCTACCTGGGCAGCCTGCTGCTGGTCCTGGGCGTGTTCTCGATGTTCTATATTCGAGACCGCCGCATCTGGATCTGGATCAAGCCGCAAGGCGGCGGCAGCAGCGTCCTGGCGGCCATGACGTCCCAGAAGCGTACACTCGACTTCAACCAGGAGTTTGAACGCTTCAAGCAGGCGCTGCTGCGCCAGAAGAGGTCTTAAGGTTTCCTATGTCCACTACGACCACTACGCATCCCGCGCCGGCGCAAACGTTGGCTGCCTCGCCTGATCAACTTTGGCAGGACGCCCTGTCCGAAACCGGCGACGGCCGCGCGCAGCGCGGCAGGCCCGATTGGACCGACGTCGTCTTCTTCTTGTTGCTGGCGGTGGGTGCGGGATTCGCGCTGACCCGCTACAGCAACGCGATGGACTATTACGAGAAGATCATCCTGTGCGGCACTGTGCCGGTGTTGGCCTGGATGGGCTGGCTGTGGCGCCCGCTGCGCCACCTGATGGTCGCCTGTGCCATTGCGGCGGGGTTGGCGCTGATGCTGTACGGCAATGACCTGGCCCGGGCCGAGCAGGTGTTCTTCCTGAAGTACCTGTTCTCGTCGCAGTCGGCCATCCTGTGGATGTGCGCGCTGTTCGCGCTGGCCATGGTCTGCTACTGGATCGGCTTCTTCAGCCCTACCGCCGCTTGGCTGGGCACGGCGCTGAGCTGGGGCGCGGTGTTCGCCGGCGTCACGGGCCTACTGGTGCGCTGGCGCGAAGGACACTTGATGGGCCCGGACCTGGGCCACATCCCGGTCAGCAACCTGTATGAAGTGTTCGTGCTGTTTGCGCTGATCACGGCGCTGTTCTACCTCTACTACGAACGCAAGTACGCCACGCGCGCGCTGGGCGGCTTCGTGATGCTGGTGGTGACGTCGGCCGTGGTGTTCCTGCTGTGGTACTCCTTCACGCGCGACGCCGGGCAGATCCAGCCGCTGGTGCCGGCGCTCAAGAGCTGGTGGATGAAGCTGCACGTTCCGGCCAATTTCATTGGCTACGGCACCTTCTCGCTGGCCGCCATGGTGGGCTTTGCCTACCTGGTGAAACAACATGGCCAGACCACGTCCTGGGCCAAGCTGGCGCCGCTGTTCGTGCTGGGCGTGCTGCTGTGCGCCGAGCCCATGGTGTTCCGTACCGATGGCCTGTCGGCCACCTGGATGCTGTACTTCGGCGTGGGCGCGGTGATCGTGGGCGCCATCCTGCTGGGACGCCGCCGCATCGCCGCGGCGCTGCCCTCGCTGGAAGTGCTGGACGACATCATGTATCGCGCCATCGCGATCGGCTTCGCGTTCTTCACCGTCGCCACCATCCTGGGCGCGCTGTGGGCGGCCGACGCCTGGGGCGCGTATTGGCAATGGGACCCCAAGGAAACCTGGGCGCTGATCGTCTGGCTCAACTACGCGGCCTGGCTGCACATGCGCCTGATCAAGGGCCTGCGCGGGACCATGGCGGCCTACTGGGCGCTGATGGGCCTGCTGATCACCGGCTTCGCCTTCCTGGGCGTGAACATGTTCCTGTCGGGCCTGCACTCCTACGGCGAACTGTAGGCGCTGACGGCCTGTTCAGGCAGTCAGCACGACCATCACCGGCTGGGGCGAGTACACCTTGACGCCAGGCGCATTGATGGTGTTCTGCAGGGTCAGGCTCGTCATGCGGACGATGGGCGCGCCGCGCACCAGCATGGTGAACGCGCCCGTCATGTAGCGCGACTGGCCCATGAATGTCTGCGAGATCAGGCCGCCGCCCACGCCGGCGGTATCGCCCAGCGTGACCGGTATCACCGTCGCCATGTTGTGCACCGGCGCTGCCATCAACCATACATTCCAGACCACGGGGATACCCATGGACGAGGTCGCCGTGTCGATGTGCGGCACCGGCGGCACCGGGGTCTTGCAGACGTCGGGAACGCCCACGGCCAGGCTGGGCAATTGGCAGACTGCGAGCATGTTGATCTCCTTAGTTGGCGAGGGGGCGGCGATGCGGCGTGGGGTCAAAGGGAGGCGCGTCCGGCCGACCAAAGTTCGGCTTCAAGCAGGGGCGCATCGTTTTCGATGATGCCGCGGCGTTGCGTCCAACGCGTGCCCTGGGTCAACGCGCGATGCATGCGCGTGCGCAGGAAGGTGGCGTCGCGCAGGTCGGCCCCGCCCAGGTCGGCCAGCGAGAAGTCGGCGTCGGCCAGGTTGGCGCCGCGGAAATCGGTGTCGGCGCAACGCGCGCGCTGGAAGATGCACAGCGACAGGCTGGCGCCGCGCAAGGAGGCGCCGTCCAGCGTTGTCTCGGCCCAGATGGCGCCGTCGAAACGGCCGCCCTGCAGGTCGGCGCCGCTCAGGTCGGCCTGAGGGAACAAGCACTGCGGGGCCGACGCGCCAGCGAAGCGCGCGCCGCGCAGCGACGCGCCCTTGAAGCCGGCCTGGCGCAGGTCGGCATTGCGGAAGTCCGCGCCGTCCAGCTGGCTGTCGGTGAAATGGCAGAGCGGGTAGGCTTGCGAGGAGAAGTCCTGCGCCGTCAGATCGCATTCGATGAACATGGTGCTTTCCGCGCCGGCGCCCGCCAGCACGATGCTGCGCAGGTCCAGCTGGTGGAACAGGGTGTAGCTCATCCGGGCCCGCGACAGGTCGGCGCGCGTCAGCACGCCGCGCGAGAACACCGAGCGTTCCACGCGGGCGGATCGCAAGGAGGCGCCTTCGAGCGAGGTGGAGTTGAACGCCGCTTCCTTCAGCTCGGCCCCTTCCAGGCTGGCCTGACCCAGATCGCATTCGGTGAAGCTGACGCCATGGGCGTGGCTGCGGTCCAGCACCGCCCCGCGGGCCTGACAACGGAACAGCCGGGCCATATCCAGATTGGCGTCCGCGGCGACCACGCCAGTCAGCACGCAGTTGAGGAATTGGCTGTCCTGCAACTGGCAACCGCTCATCCTGGCGCCGCTCAAATCCACCTGGTCGAAGAACGCGCCCGCCAGGTCCAGGCCGCGCAGGTCCCGGCCCGCCAGGCTGCGGTGCGCTATCGGCTCGCCGTGGCGCACCTGGTCCAGCAACTGATCCAGGTTCATGCGGCGTTCTCCGGCTGCCGGGCCGGCCAGAGCTTGGCGCCCTGGGTATGGGCGTCGTCCAGCCCGGTGCTGCCGTCCATCTGCGCCTGCGCGACATCCGCGCGAAAGAGGTTGGCGCCGGTCAGGTCGGCGCGCAGCAGGATGGCCTTGCCGAGCAGGCTGTTGATCAGGTTGGCGTTGCGCAGGCGCGCGCCGGTGAAGTCGGCGCGCACGAAGTGGGTGTCGGGGGCGGCCATGCCGCTGAGGTCTGCTTCCCGCAGGCTGCAGTTCGAAAAGTCACTGGCGGCGACTTGCGCGCCACGCAAGTCGGCGCGATCGAGCATCGCGCCACGCATGCTGCCCACCTTGAACCGCATGCCGCGCAGGCAGGCGCCGGCAAGCGCTACGCGTCCCGCGTAGGCGCAGCCATCGAGCGTGGCGTTCTCCATGCTATGGCGGCCCGAGAACTCCACGTCCATGAAGCTGACGCGCAGCAAGTCCGCGCCGGAGAAGTCGGCGTTCGCCATCGTGCCCTGCATGAACACGCATTGATTCAAGCGCGCTTGGTGAAAGCGGCAATCCTCGAAGGCGGCCATCATCGCGGCCCATTGCTCGAAAGACGCGCCGCTCAGGTCGCAGCCGCGCAAGCGCGCCTGATGCAGGCGTCCCAGCAACCAGACGCTGCCGGCAAAGCTGCAATCTTCGCAGTTGGCATGGTCCCAGATGGTTTCCTTGATGCGGCTTTCGGTGAAGTCCGTCTGCACGCACTGCGTGCGGCCCAGGTTCGCGCGCGACATATCGGCGCCGCGCATACTGGTGCGCGCCAGGTCGGCGCCTGCCAGCACGGCGTCGGTGAGGTCGCAGCCGTCCAGCCGCGCGTCGGCAAGATTGGCGCCGGCCAGGATGGCGCGCTGGAAGTCGACGCCGGAAAGATCCATGCCGCTCAGGTTCGCGCCAGTCAGGTTCATGTCGCGGCAATCGCGATTGCCTTTCAGGCGCGCTTCCAGCTTCGAACGCGTGCGCCGTGCGCGCAACGGCGGCATGGGCGGGGGCGGCGCGAACTGATGCGCCGACTGCTGATAGGCCTGATGCACCTGCGGACCCAGGGTCTGGCTGAGCGGGGGCGGCACGCCTGGTGCATCCGGCGCACCGCGCTCGGCCTGCGTGTGCGGGTTGGCATCGAAGTCGGCGATGTGCCGCTTCACCTTGCGTGGGTCGAAGCCGGCGGGAAGCTTGCCGTCATCCTCCAGCTTGCGCAGTGCGTCCATGTCTACCCCGGAGACTGCGGCCATGGAGGGCAGGTTGGGATCGGCCAGCGCGCGCGCGCCGGGACCGCCCGACAGGCGTTTGGCCTCTTCCAGCTCCCGCTGCATGCGCAGGATGGTCTGCGGCAGATCGGCCAGGTTAGGCGCCTTTGGCGGCGGCTGCAGGGGAACCATGTACAGATCGGGATCCAGGCCCTGGGCGAGCAGCGATTCGCGCTCGCGGGCATGCCGCCGTGCGGCGCCGGCATGCAGGTTGCGGTTCGACGGACGCTGGGCCGTGGCTTCCATGGCCGCCTGCGGCAGCTCGCCGCAGATGTCTTCCGGTACGAGCTGGGCATCCAGCAGGGCATGGACCGCGCCGAGCTCGGTATCGAGGCGCTGTCCCACCACAGTCTGGTAATGCGCCACGTCGCGCTCCTGGCCGGCGTGTTCCAGCGCGGGCATGATGTGCAGGATATCTGCCGCATCGTCTTCGCGTACCGGCAGCGCGCCATGCCAGATCAGCGCCAGCTGCGTGCGGTCGGGGAAGAACCAGACCGTGGTCAGGCGCAACGCGACTTCCTCGAGCGCGCTGCCATCGGCCTGGCGGCTGAAGAAACAGCGGGCGCGCCAGTCGGGCAGGCGGCCGCGCAGCACCTCGCGTTCAGGGTGCATGTTCCACAGTTCATAGTCGGCGCCGCCGGCAAGCGCCGAATTGGCGGGCCCCCATTGGTCGGGCGGGGCGGCATTGAAGAAGCGCCAGTCCATGTCGGACGCGAAGCCCGGGAAGTCATGTTCCAGCCACTGCTGGCCATACTGGCTGCCCAGCAGCGCGGCCCGCTGCGGCCAGTCCATGGGCATGGCGGTGAAACCGGCGGGCGCGACGCGCTGGGAGGGCGATGCGACGCGTTCCTGCGGGTGTTCGATGTTGGGCAGCCGGCGCACGCGCACGCCGTTGACGTCCTCTTCCTGCGCGCCTATGCCCTGCGGGTTTTCTGCGCAGCCGGGGCCGCCGTAGGCGCGGCTCCAGTCCAGACGCATGCGCTCGAAGGGCTGGGGGGCGGTGGCCTTGCCATCGAGCCAGTAGCGGTCGCCGAAGACCAGCAATGATTTGTCGATCGCGCCCACCTTCAGGCGCACGGCGCAGGCGCCGGGACTCTTGGGATCATGCGGATAGGCGTGGCCGGCGACCAGCACTTCCGGACACAGCTTGGGCGTGGCCAGGTCCAGCAGGCCGCCAGCTTCGGCGCCTGCCAGCTTCCAAAGTTCCTGGTCCATGAGCAGCGTGGGCGCGTGCGCGATATCGACCAGCGCGAACACCGCCACGCCCAGCACGTCGCGGCGTTGCCAGCGGTAGGGGCGGGTAAGCAGGCCCAGGCGGAACGGCTTGATGGTCTTCATGGCTATCCGGTGGCCTGGTCCACGACGACCTCCCGGGTCGCGGGATCGACGCGCACCTGTATGGTCTTGCCGACGCCGAAATCGGCCAGGTGCAAGGGCGACAGGGGCACGCTGAGCGTGCGCGACAGCGCGGGCGTGGCGCTGGTGGCGGCCACGTCCAGGTCCAGCTCGATGACGAAGTACAAGGTATCGCCGATCCGGCGGCGCGTGTCGCGTGCCGCCGTCACCCGCGCGGTGCCGGGCAGTCCGCTGATGCGCAAACCGTCCTGCCGCTGCACTTCCTTGCGTCCCGCCGCGCGACGCTGGCGCTCGCGCCACAACATGTACGCCGCCTGCGCCAGGGACAGCAACAGGCCCAGCCATACCCACTTGGCCCAGCTGGGCCATGCATCGATGAAGTCGGACATGGCGGCCTTAGATGATGCTCCAGAGACCGACCATCGACGCGCCCAGGCCCACCTTTTCCGCAGTGACCGCGTCGAACTGGTAGCTGGCGCCGGTGGTGCGGTACGAGACCATCTGTCCGATGCTGCTGACCATGGCGTAGTTGGTGAACGAGAGGTTCAGCATGACCGTGGTGCGGAACAGCGCCAGGCGATGCATGCCGAATTCCGCCTTGGCCACTGCCAGGCCGATGGAAAATGGCGTGGCCTGAAGCCAGCTTTCCTTGGAAAGATCCTTGACGTTGGCAGCGTCCATCACGACATCGGCAGGGGTTTTCAGCGTGATGTTGCCGTCGGCCTTGACCAATACGGTGGATCCCGTCGACTCCATGTCTATCTTGCCCTTGGCCTTGAGATCCATGGTGGACGTTTCGGACTCCACGTGCATCGCGGTCTTGGCCTTGACGTCCATGTTCGCGTCGGTGGAAAGCACTTCGACCTTGCCCTTGGCCTTCTCGGTGAGCATGCCGGTCTTGACGTGATGCAGCGAGTCGCCTTCGTTCACGTAGACCTGCTCGCCGTTCTTCAAGGTTTCCTTGAAGAGACCCGTGATCTCGCGTTCCTCGCCCTTGGCTGCGACCGTCGTCTTCAGGCCGTTGTCGAACTTCTCGTCCATCAGGCCGTCTTTCACGTTGACCGTGCGCGATGCCTTGACGGTGTATTCCTCGTGCCCCTTCACGAACACGTCGCGCGTCTTGTCGACATGCAGCTTGTCGGTGCCGGTGACCTTGATGTCGCGGTTGCCGCCGATCCTGGTGGTGTCGTTGTCGCCGATGGTGGTGCTGCGGTTCTCGTCGGTCGAATGGAATTCGTTGGCTTCCACCTCGGTGCAGAGTTCGCGTTCCGCATGCAGCCAGATGCGTTCGCTGCCGCTCTTGTCCTCGAACATGAGCGCGTTCGCCGTCGCGGGCGTGCCGCTCTTGGAGCGGCTCAGGAAGCCGCTTTGCGTGGCGTTGTCCGGCAGGTCCCAGGGCGGCAGGTTGTTGGCGTTGAAGACGCGGCCAATCACGATGGGGCGGTCGGGCTGGCCGCCGATGAAGTCGACGATCACTTCATCGCGTACGCGCGGCAGCTGGATGCCGCCAAAGCCGCCGCCGGCCCAAGGGCTGGACACGCGCACCCAGCACGAGCTGTTCTCGTCCTTCTTGCCATAGCGGTCCCAATGGAACTGCACCTTGATGCGGCCCATCTTGTCCGTCCAGATTTCCTCTCCTTCCTTGCCCACTACCGTGGCGGTCTGCGGGCCATGGGTGCGCGGAACGGGAGTCACGCGCGGCGCGCGGAATTGTGTGCTGGACGGCAGCACGACGAACTCCAGGTCGAAGTCGCCGGGATCGGGCTGGCCGCTGGCATAGCCTGTTTCACGGATCCGGTAGTAGGTGCTGACGACGAGGTACTCGCGGTTCTCGGCCTGGCGCGGATGATTGCGCAGCGTGAAGAGATGGCCCGTGGCCAGCCCGCGGGCGTTGGAGCCGCCGGCGCTTTGCTCCTTTCTGCATTGCAGGTCTTCGAGCCGCACGCGGGTGTAGTGCTCCGCGTCGTCAGGATTGGTGTAGCCCCCTTGCCATTCGTACATCTCCAGGTCGCCATGGTCGTGCGCGCCGGGGTTGTTGCGGCGCGCTTCCAGGCTGGCGGCGGGCGTGAGCGGATGGTAGTCCGTGGTGGCAAAGGCGCCGGGCGTGATCTGTTCGGCCACTTCCCATTTGTAGACGTGGTCTTCGCGCGGGATGGTGATGCGGTCCGGCCCGTAATAGGGAATCTGCTCGTAGCCCGAGACGGGCTCGTGCTGCGTGATGTCGTCGGTGAGGACCAGGGTGTGCTTGCCCTTGTCGTGCTTGAACCAGAAGTAGATGCCCTCGTGCTCCATAAGGCGGCTGATGAAGGCGTAGTCGGTTTCCTGGTACTGGACGCAGTATTCCCAATTGCGGTAGCTGTCCACCAGCTTGAACTCGATGGGATAGTCGTAGTCCTTCAGCACTTCCCGGATGACGTCGGGCACGCTCTTGTTCTGGAATATCTTGTTGTCCGAGGTCTGGGTCAGGTACCAGAGCCACGGCCGCACCGTGGCGCGGTAGATGGTGTAGCGCGAGGTGTTGTTCTCGCGGCCCACCAGCGCGCAACGCGTGATGTGCCCGCTGAGATAGCGCGGTGCGGCGGACCCGGTTTCGATCTCCAGCGTCAGCGGCTTTCCCAGCAGCGACTTCATATCCAGCGAATAGGATTCCGAGACCAGCTCGACCTCCAGTTCGTACAGCTGCGAAAGGCTCTCGGCGCCATGCATGGCGCGGAACTTCAGTTGCTCCGGCGGCAGGGGCGTATGCGCCTTGACGACACGTTCGCTGGGCACGTTGCGGTCCATCTCACCGTCTCCTTATGAGAATGCTTCGCCTGTTGCTGCGTGTGCTGCTTTCGATTTCTTCGCGGCCGCGCGCCAGGCGCGTCACGATGACTGCAATGGGATGTCCGGCCACGCGATGGGGCCGCTTGCATAGGCGGGCAGGGACTCGTCACGAACGGGTCTGCGCCGGGGAAATCTGTCTCTGGATCTGATGCGCGCCGGTCTTGCCGCCAGCGTGAGCGCCGATTGTAGGCAGGGGCGAAAGCGCCGGAGAAGCGCTCTCACATGCTTTTGTGTTTTTTACGCTTCGGTAACAGTCCTTCCGTGATGCGCCCGATTCCGTAAGGTCTGTGTCCAAAAATCAATGCAGCAGGGAGACAAGTGTTCAATTGTTTACTCGGGTGTTAGCTATCTGTAAGAAAAATCTGTAGTTGTTAGGTTGCCGTTGCATGCGGAAAGAGATGCCTAGAATTCACCCTTCCGTGAAGCAGCGCGGAGCGTAGTGGTTGTATCCAGGCAGCATCCCAGCAGGCATTTAACTGATGACTATGGAATTCGCCGACATCCTCAATACACTCGATTCACGTCTGCCCTGCGGGGAAGACCTCGAATACGACGCCGACTTCCTGCAACTGCAGCAAGCCGCGGCGGGGCGCGACGAACAGCAGTTCGGGTCGACCATCATTGCCGCGCAGCCACCTGACTGGCGCGAAGTCGAACGCCTGGCGCGCGCGCTGCTGGAACGCACCCGCGACCTGCGCATCATTGGCCTGTTGACCTCCGCCTGGACCGAAATCCGCGGCCTGCCCGGCTATGGCGATGGCCTGGCGCTGGCCGTCGATACCCTGGAACGCTATTGGGAGCCGGTGCATCCACGCCTGGACAGCGTGGGGGAAGACGATCCCATGCCGCGCATGAACGCATTGGCGGCCTTTGGCGACATGCAGGGCTGTGCGCGCAGCCTGCGTTCGGCCAGCCTGATCAGCGGCGTGCATGGACAACTCACCGTGCGCGATACCGAAGCGCTGCTGGACGGCAGCCGCCAGGATGCGGACGGCTATCCAGGCGGGCGTCCGCGCCTGGTCGAGCGCTTGCGCCAGGCATGGACGCAAGGCGATGCCGACGTGCAGGCGCTGGCCTCAGCCGCCGATGCGTTGCGGCGCATTCAGAAACTCGTGACGGACAAATTGGGCGCCGCGTGGGCGCCCGACTATGCGGCCATCCTGCGCACGCTGGACCTGGTGCTGGACGCGGCGCGCGATCCGCAATCCGCGAGGCCGACCGCGGCGCCGGGCGACGAGGCGCGGACCGCGGCAGAGGCGCCAGCCACGCAGCCGGTCGCGAGCGCGGCGGATCACGCCGCACGCTGGCAGGACGCGACGATCCAGTCGCGCGACGAGGCCGTGGCGATGCTGTCCAAGGTCTGTGCGTACTTCGAGGCCAACGAGCCCGGCCATCCCGCGCCTTACCTCATCCGCAGGGCGCAGCAGCTCATCCCAATGAGTTTTCACGACATCATCAGGAATCTGGCGCCCCAGGGGCTGGAGCAGTTCGAGGCATGGCTGCCGCGGTCCGAGGCGAACCGGCAGGAACCGTAAGGCGGGCCAGCCGCCGCACCAACAAGAGGAGACGACATCATGGCGACCAGCCTGAAGGGAAGCGGCCAGAAGTTCATTGCAAGAAACCGCGCGCCGCGGGTGCAGATCGAATACGACGTGGAGATCTACGGCGCTGAACGCAAGATCCAGTTGCCGTTCGTGATGGGCGTGCTGGCGGACCTGGCCGGCAAGTCCGAAACGCCGCAGCCGGAAGTGGGCGAGCGCAAGTTCCTCGACATCGACATCGACAACTTCGATGAACGCATGCGGTCCATCCAGCCGCGCGTGGCGTTCCAGGTGCCCAACACGCTGACGGGCGAAGGCAACCTGAATGTGGACGTCACATTCGAGAGCATCGACGATTTTTCGCCGGCCACCGTCGCTCGCAAGGTTGGCGCGCTGAACGAATTGCTGAGCGCGCGCACCCAGCTGGCGAACCTGTTGACCTACATGGACGGCAAGACCGGCGCCGAGGAACTGATCGGCAGCGTGCTCAAGAATCCAGCGCTGATGAACGCGCTGGCGGCCGCGCCGAAGCCGCAAGAGGAGCCGCGCGCATCCGATGCCCCCGCGCCGGACCCGGCCGCCTGATTTCCGCTTGAATCGCTTTTCGGAGAATGCCATGACCGCAGTGGCCAAACGCGCCGACGCGCGTGCTGTCGAGACCTTGCAGGCGGACGATCTTTCCGCCCTGCTGAAGAAGGAATTCAAGCCCAAGACCGAGCAGGCGCAGGAGGCGGTGGAACACGCCGTGCGCACGCTGGCGCATCAGGCGCTTGAGAACAGCGGCGTCGGCCTGTCGTCGGACGCCTACCGCACCATCCAGGCCATCATCGCCGAGATCGACCGCAAGATGTCGGAGCAGATCAACCGCGTGATGCACCACCCCGACTTCCAGCAGCTGGAGGGCGCGTGGCGCGGCCTGCATTACCTGGTCACCAACACCGAGACCGACGAACTTCTGAAGATCCGCGTGATGTGCCTGTCCAAGTCGGAACTGGGCCGCACGCTCAAGCGGCACAAGGGCGTGGGCTGGGACCAGAGCCCGATCTTCAAGCGCGTGTACGAGGAAGAGTACGGCCAGTTCGGCGGGGAGCCCATCGGCTGCCTGGTCGGCGACTACTACTTTGACCACAGTCCGCCCGACGTGGAACTGCTGGGCGAGATCGCCAAGATCTCATCCGCCGCGCACTGCCCCTTCATTGCGGGGGCTTCGCCCAACGTGATGCAGATGGATTCGTGGCAGGAACTGGCCAACCCGCGCGACCTGACCAAGATCTTCACCAACACGGAATACGCCGCATGGCGCAGCCTGCGCGAATCCGAGGACTCGCGCTACATCGGGCTGGCGATGCCGCGCTTCCTGGCGCGGCTGCCCTACGGCGCGCGCACCAATCCCGTCGACGAATTCGACTTCGAGGAAGACACCGACGGCGCGAACCACGACCGCTACACCTGGACCAATTCCGCCTATGCCATGGCGGCCAACGTGAACCGCTCGTTCAAGCTGTACGGCTGGTGCACGTCCATCCGCGGCGTGGAGTCCGGCGGCGCGGTGGAGAACCTGCCGTGCCACAGCTTTCCCACCGATGACGGCGGCGTGGACCTGAAGTGCCCGACCGAGATCGCCATCAGCGACAGGCGGGAGGCCGAACTGGCCAAGAACGGCTTCATGCCGCTGGTGCATCGGAAGAACTCCGACTTCGCCGCCTTCATCGGCGCGCAGTCGCTGCAAAAGCCGCACGACTACTACGAGGCCGACGCCTCGGCCAATGCCAAGCTGGCCGCGCGCCTGCCGTATCTCTTCGCATGCTGCCGCTTCGCGCATTACCTGAAGTGCATCGTGCGCGACAAGATCGGCTCGTTCCGCGAACGCGACGACATGGAGCGCTGGCTGAACGACTGGATCATGAATTACGTCGATGGCGATCCGGTGAACTCCTCGCAGGAAACCAAGGCGCGCAAGCCGCTGGCCGCGGCCGAGGTGCAGGTGCAGGAGATCGAGGACAACCCGGGCTATTACTCCGCCAAGTTTTTCCTGCGGCCGCACTATCAGCTGGAAGGGCTGACGGTGTCGCTGCGGCTGGTTTCCAAGCTGCCTTCGCTCAAACAGAACGAAGGCTGAGTGGCGCTGACAAGTCGGGGCGCAACCGTGCCCCATAACTCCAGGAGACAGATGTGGCAGTGGATATGTTCATGAAGATCGATGGCGCCAACGGTGAATCCAAGGACGCCAACCACAAGGACTGGACCGATATCGTGTCCTTTTCATGGGGCGCAACCCAGCCAGGCAACCTGGCCAGCGGCGGCGGCCTGGGCGCGGGCAAGGCCAGCTTCAACGATCTGCACGTAGTGGCCCGCATCGACAAGGCCGCGCCAGCCGTGATGAAGCACTGCGCCAGCGGCAAGCACCTCAGCAAGATCGAGCTGTCCATGTGCAAGGCGGGCGGCGAGCAGATCGAGTACTCCAAGATCACGCTGGAGGACGTGCTGGTGTCGTCGGTGCAGATATCCGGGGACCGCAGTGCCGAAGGCGTGGTGGTGAACTTCGCGTTCCAGGCGGCCAAGGTCAAGCAGCAGTACTGGGAGCAGACCGACAAGGGCGGCAAGGGCGCGGAAAGCCTGGTGGCTTGGGACATCAAGCAGAACAAGGAAGTGGGCTAGGGCGGAGACACCCATGTCCATCGCTGCGGTTCCCTTCGGCGCGCTCAGCCTGGCTGGCCAATTGGACGAGCTGCAGGCGCAGGTGCGCCGGCAGCCCGCCGACGCGGACCTGCGCGCCCAGCTGTTCCAGCTGCTGGCGGTGCAGGGGGATTGGGCGCGCGCGGCCGAGCAGCTCAACGTCTGCGGCCATCTGAACGCGCAGGCGCGGCCGACGCAGGTGCTTTACGCCAGCGCCATCGCGGCGGAACGCGAGCGCGAGGCCGTGCTTGCCGGGCAAGGCGAACCCGCGCTGCTGGACGAGCCCGCTGATTGGCTGCGGGCCATGATATCGGCGCTGCGCCTGGACGGCACTGCGCCAGGCCAGGCGGCCGAGCTGCGCGGCAAGGCTTTCGAGGATGCCAGCGCGCGTGCCGGCCTGCTGGAACTGGCGGCGCAAGAGACGGCGCAGCCGTTCCAATGGATCTGCGATGGCGACAGCCGCCTTGGTCCGGTGTTCGAGTTCCTGGCGGGCGGGCGCTACGTGTGGCTGCCCTTCGCCGGGCTCAAGCGCGTGCGTCTGCTTGCGCCGGAAGGCCTGTGCGACCTGGTCTGGGCGCAGGCCGAGATCGAACTGGAAGACGGCCGGGTGCGGCAGGGCCTGGTGCCGGCGCGCTATCCGGCAGCGCCCGGCGCGCGCATGGTCGAACTGTCCGACTCGGCCAAGCTGGGCAGGACGACCGATTGGCGCGCCTTGCATGGCGATACCTACGCAGGCGTGGGGCAGAAGATGTGGCTGACGGATGCCGCGGAAGTCGCGCTGCTCGAGGTACGCAGCCTGGAGCTGGCGTGATGGGCCACGCCGATCGTCCGCGCGATTGGGAGCCGTTGTCGCGCGGCCAGCGCGCGGCGCGCGACCGGTTACAGCCGTCGCTGCTGGATCGCCTGATGGACAACGAGCCCGCCAAGCGCGAAGAACCGCGCGAAAACGCCATGTTGACGCATGAGGCGCTGCGCGCGGCGGTGCTGCGGGACCTGCGCTGGCTGCTCAATACCGTCAACCTGCAGGCGTCCCAGGACCTGTCGGCGCACCGGCCGGTAGCGGCCTCGGCGGTGAACTTCGGCGTGCGCGCCATGGCGGGAAAGCGCATGTCGGAGATCGACTGGATCGACGTCGAAGAGTCGATCCGCGCAGCGATCTCCGCGTTCGAGCCGCGCATCCTGGACTCGTCGGTGGAAGTGCGCTGCGTGTCCGATGCCGGCACGCTGGAACACCACAATGTGCTGAGCCTGGAGATACGCGGCATGCTGTGGTGCGTGCCGCAGCCGCTCGAGTTCCTGTTCCGCACGGACATCGACCTGGAAAGCGGCCACATGGATCTGCGCGATCTGGGCGGTGCCTGATGGACGATCGCCTGCTGGATTACTACAACCGGGAACTGGTCTATCTGCGGGAGCTGGGCGCGGAGTTTGCGCAGGCCCATCCCAAGGTGGCGGCGCGGCTGGGCATGAATGCCACGGAGGTCGCCGATCCTTACGTCGAGCGTCTGCTGGAGGGCTTCAGCTTTCTGACCGCCCGCATCCATATGAAGATGGATGCCGAGTTTCCGCGCTTCTCGCAGCGGCTGCTGGAGGTGGTCTATCCCAACTACCTGGCGCCCACGCCGGCGATGGCCATCGTGCAGTTCGCGCCCAGCATGAACGAAGGCACCTTGGCGGGCGGCTTTGAATTGCCGCGCGGCACGCTGCTGCGCGGCCGCGTGGCGCGCGGCGAGCAGACGCCTTGCGACTTCACCACCGGCCACGCCCTGCGCCTGTGGCCCTTGCAGGTCACGCAGGCGGAATTCACCGCCGCGCCGCAGGATCTGCCGCTGGCGCGGCTGGGCCTGGCCGGGCGCGCCGCTCGCGTGCTGAGCGCGCTGCGCATCCGGATAGAGGTTTGCGGCGGGCAGCGCCTGGAGGACCTGGAGCTCGATCAGCTGGTGTTCCACCTGAACGGCCAGGACCTGCAAATGCAGCGTCTGCTTGAAGTCGTGATGGGGCATACCGTGGCGGTGCTGGGCCATGACACCGCCAGGCCGGTGGCATGGATCAACCGACTGCCGCCGGACGCGGTGCGCCACGAAGGTTTTGCCGACGAACAGGCGTTGCTGCCGGGCGATGCCCGCGTGTTCCAGGGCTATCGCCTTCTGCAAGAGTATTTCGCATTCGCGCAGCGTTATCTGTTCTTCAGCATCAACGGATTGAAGCAGGGGCTGCGCACGCCCGCGATGCCCCAGGGCGCGCAGCGCGAAACCCGTGCATTCGATCTGACTCTGCTGTTCTCGATGGCAGCGCCGGAGCTGGAAGGCGCGATATCGGCCGCCAACCTGGCGCTGCATTGCGTGCCGGTGATCAACCTGTTCGCCAAGCGGGCGGACCGCGTGGCGGTTACGCCCAGGACTTCCGAGTACCACGTCGTCATCGACCGCAGCCGCCCGCTGGACTACGAGGTCTACGGGGTGACGCGCGTCGCGGGCCATGCCGCCGCGCAGCGGCAGGAGCAGGAATTCCGGCCGTTCTACGGTTCGCTGGGCAGCGATCCCGAAGAGCACGGCGCGTACTTTTCCATGCGCCGCGAGCCGCGGCTGGTGTCCGATAGCGCGCAACGCAACGGCACCCGTAGCGGCTACATCGGCAGCGAAGTGTTCCTGTCGCTGGTGGACCGGCGCGAGGCGCCGTTCTCGGGCGACCTGCGCCACCTGACCCTGGAAACCCTGTGCACGAACCGCGATCTGGCGCTGCTGTTGCCGCTGGGAGGCGATACCGACATGACCTTGCGCGTGTCGGCGCCGGTGCGCGCGGTCAAGGTGCTGCACGGACCCACGCGGCCCCGCGCGGCGCTGGCCGAGAACGCGGCCACCTGGCACCTGATCAGCCACCTGGGCCTGAACTACCTCAGCCTGACCGACCTGGACGCCGAGCAGGGCGCGCAGACCTTGCGCGAAATGCTGCACGTGTACGGCAACCTGGCCGAGCCGGGCGTGCGCCGGCACATCGCGGGCCTGCGGCACGTCAGCGCCACGCCGGTGCATCACCGTCTGCCCGTGCCCGGCCCCATCGTCCACGGGCGCGGCGTGCGCATCGCGCTGCAGGTGGACGAGACCGCGTTTTCGGGCATCAGCCCTTATCTGTTTGGCGCCGTGCTGGAGCAGTTCTTCGCGCGCCACGTATCGATCAACCTGATGTCGGAGCTGGTCCTCTCGACCCTGCAGCGCGGCGAGGTCGCCCGCTACAAGCCCCGCATGGGACGCCGGCCCGTGGTCTAGGGGCTGTGCACATTAAAAGGAGCGCGTGATGAAGTCCGCCGCACATCTGAACCGCATGGCTTACGACCCCGTCCATCTGCTGGGCGAGCTGCTGCGCCGCGAAGACGACGGCAGCTATGCCGTGGCCTGCGATGGCCGCGTTTGGACCGTGCGGCGCGCCGCCAGCTGCCTGCTGGAGCCGCAGCCGGGCGACGAAGTGCTGATCAGCGGGCCGGACCCCGCCCGCATCTACCTGATCGCCGTCACCGTGCAGGCCGATCCCGCACGCACCACGCTGCAGGCGGAGGGCGAATTGCTGCTGCGCTCGGGCAGCATCCGCATGGTGGCCAGGCAGCTGCATGCCACGGTGGGCGAAGTCCGTCTGGTGGGCCGCAGCTACGAGGCGGTGATGGACCGCATGACGCTGATGGCGCGGCTGTCGCAGCGCAGCGTCAGCGAGATGGACCAGGTGCGCGCCGGCGCCATCGATTTCCAGGCCGAGCAGAGCGCGCGGCTGCACGCGGCCTACACCGTGGTGACGGGCGGCGACCTGGTGAAGGTGGACGCCAAGCAGATACACATGGGGTAGGACGGTGGATATCGCCCAGCCCGTTGCCGATCCCGTCCATCCGTCCGCCGCGCCTGATGGCGCGCTGGCGCATTGGTGGCGCGCGGTCGAACGCGAACCGTACGCCCATGACCTGTTCCATGCCTTGCGCTGGATCGATGCGCTATCGGGCGCGCGCAAGCCCTTGGGACGCGACACGGTCGCGCGCCACGAACCCGTGCGGCTGCGGCAGGAGCCGTCGATGGCGTTCGCGCCGTCCACCGTGGCCGCCGCGCGCGCCGCCACGGGCGGGCGGCCCGCGGAACTGTCGATTTACAGCTTCGGCCTGTTCGGCCCCAATGGACCCTTGCCCCTGCACCTGACGGAGCATGCCCGCGAGCGTCTGGCGCATCACGGGGACCGCACGCTGTCCGCATTTGCCGACGTGTTCCATCACCGGCTCATCCTGCTGTTCTACCGCGCCTGGGCGGACGCGCAGAGCACGGTCAGCCTGGACCGCAAGGATGAGCGCTTCACTCGCTACGTAGCCAGCCTGCTGCATATGGGCGAGCCGTCGATGCGCCGCCGCGACGCGGTGCTGGACCACGCCAAGTACCACATGGCGGGCCATCTGACGCGACAGACCCGCAACCCGGAAGGGCTCAAGCACATCTTGCAATCGTTCTTCGGCCTGCCCGTGCGCATCCGCGAGTTCGTGCCGCAATGGATCCGCCTGGAACCAGCCCAGCGGCTGGGCCTGGGCGGCTTTGCGGGGCTGGGGCGCGACACGGTGCTGGGCGTGGCGGTGCGCGATGCCCAGCACAAATTCCGCATCGAGATCGGCCCGCTGGCGCTGGAGGACTACCAGAGCTTTCTGCCGGGAGGCATACGCGCCCGCCAGCTGACGCATTGGGTCAGGCATTACATCGGCATGGAGCTGGCCTGGGACCTGAGACCGGTGCTGCGCGCGGAGGACGCGCGTGGCGTGAACCTGGGCGCCGCGCGTCCGCTGGGCCTGTCCTCATGGCTGGGCAAGCGCCGGCCCGAGCAAGGCGAGGCGGGCGATCTTCTGCTGGACTACGAAAGCCGCGGCGCCAGGCCGCCACGTGGCCGTGCGCCGGCCTCAACCTCAACGACGACGCGCGCGTGACGCGCCACCCTGCCATGTCCGATATCGGCCGCATCGACCTCTTCGGCAAGCTCAATCCACTGCTCTACCAGACGCTGGAGGGCGCCACCGCGTTCTGCAAGCTGCGCGGCAACCCCTATGTGGAGCTGGTGCATTGGGTGCATCAGATCCTGCACGCGCAAGACAGCGACCTGCATCGCATCGCGCGCCGCTTCGAGCTGGACCTGGCCGCCTTGCAGGCCGACCTGACGGCGGAGCTGGACCGCCTGCCGTCCGGCGCGGGCTCGGTCTCCGACCTGTCCGAACACATCGACCATGCGGTCGAAAGGGCCTGGGTGCTGGGCTCGCTGCGCTATGGCGCGGCGCGCATCCGCAGCGGCCATCTGCTGGCGGGACTGGCGCGGACCTATGCGCTGCGTCACGTGCTGCTGGGCATGTCGGCCCAGTTCTCGCGCATCGCGCCGGACACGCTGTTGGAACAGCTGCAGGAGATCGTGCAGGGCTCGCCGGAAGACGCGGCCGAGACTGCGCCCGTTGCCGCTGCCGGGGCGCCGGACGCGGGCGGTTCCGCGCTGGCGCGGTTCGCCGTCGACCTGACGGCGCGCGCGCGCGCGGGCGAGATCGACCCGGTTTCGGGACGCGATGAGGAAATCCGCCAGCTCATCGACGTGTTGATGCGGAGGCGGCAGAACAATCCGCTGCTGGCCGGCGAGGCCGGCGTCGGCAAGACGGCCGTGGTGGAAGGGCTGGCGCTGCGCCTGGCCGCAGGCGAGGTGCCGCCGCAGCTGCGCGATGTGGCGCTGTACCTGCTGGATATTGGCCTGCTGCAGGCGGGCGCGGGCGTGAAGGGCGAATTCGAGCAGCGGCTGCGCGGTGTCATCGACGAGGTGCAGGCCAGCGAGAAGCCGGTGGTGCTGTTCATCGACGAGATCCACACGCTGGTGGGCGCGGGCGGCGCGGCAGGGACCGGAGACGCGGCCAATCTGTTGAAGCCGGCGCTGGCGCGCGGCGAGCTGCGCACCATCGGCGCCACCACCTGGTCGGAATACAAGAAGTACATCGAGAAAGACCCCGCATTGAGCCGCCGCTTTCAGGTCATACAGGTGCACGAGCCCGACGAGGCGCGCGCATTCGGCATGTTGCGCGGACTGGCTGAAACGCTGCAGGCGCATCATGGCGTGCTGCTGCTGGACGAGGCGATCGAAGCGGCGGTGACACTGTCGCACCGCTACATTCCAGCGCGCCAGCTGCCCGACAAGGCCGTTGCGTTACTGGACACGGCCTGCGCGCGCGTCGCCGTCAGCCAGCATGCGGCGCCGCCCAGCCTGGAGGATGCGCGCAGGCGGGTACAGGCGCTGGAGCTGGCTCAACGCATCGCCGAACGCGAGCTGCGTCTGGGCGAGGGCGATGCGCAGCGGGTCGGACGCCTGGCGGCCGAGCAGGCCGTCGCCGCGAAAGAGGAGCAGGCGCTGGCGGAGCGCTGGGAGTCGGAACGCGCGCTGGCCGGAGAGGTGCTGAATTTGCGCCAGACGCTGGAGCTCGCCTCCTCCGATGCGCAGGAAGACCAGCGCCGCGCACTGGCGCAGGCGCGCATAGCGCTGGCGGCCAGTCAGGATGAATCCGCGATGGTGCATTGCGCGGTCGATGCCGCCGCCGTGGCCGCAGTGGTGGCCGACTGGACCGGCATTCCCGTGGGCCGCATGCTGCGGGACGAGGCGCGCGCGGTTCTGGACCTGGCGGACACGCTTTCGGCGCGTGTGATCGGCCAGCGAGATGCCCTGGAAGCGGTGGCGCGCCGCGTCCAGACTTCGCGGGCCGGCCTGACCGACCCGGACAAGCCGGTAGGCGTGTTCCTGCTCTGCGGCCCCAGCGGCGTCGGCAAGACGGAGACCGCGCTGGCGCTGGCCGAGGCGCTTTACGGCGGCGAGCAGAACCTGATCACCATCAACATGAGCGAGTTCCAGGAGTCGCACACGGTGTCCACGCTCAAGGGTGCGCCGCCGGGGTATGTGGGGTATGGCGAGGGCGGCGTGCTGACCGAGGCCGTGCGCCGGCGGCCCTACAGCGTGGTGTTGCTGGACGAGGTGGAGAAAGCGCATGCCGATGTGCACGAGATCTTCTTCCAGGTCTTTGACAAAGGCTGGATGGAGGACGGCGAGGGGCGCTATATCGATTTCCGCAATGCGGTGATCATCCTGACCTCCAACGTGGGCGCGGAACGGATCGCGACGCTATGCCGCGATCCCGAGCTGCTGCCCGACGCCGCCGCGTTGGCCGCGGCATTGCGCGAGCCGCTGCTGCAAGCCTTTCCAGCCGCGCTGTTGGGGCGGCTGGTGGCGGTGCCCTACCTGCCGCTGCCGGACGCCATGCTGGCGCGCATCGTGGACCTGCAGTTCGAGCGCGTGGGCCGCCGCCTGCTCGAGCAGCACGGCATCGTGCTGGAGGTGACGCCCGAGGCCACTGCGCTGGTGGTGGCGCGCTGCGCGGAAGTGGAGTCGGGGGCGCGCATGGTGGATGCCGTCCTGACCAATACCGTGCTGCCCCGGATCAGCCGGGAACTGCTGGGCGCCTCCATGCAGGACCGCAGGCTGAGCAAAGTAGGCCTGTCGGTCGCCGACGGGGAGTTCCGTTATGACTACGCCTGAGGCCTCAGCGGTTCTTGTCGCCGGGTTCTGGCTTGACGGGCGCGGGCCGCAGGTAGCCGCCGATCTCGCGCAGATGATCGGACGCGCTGCGGCCGTCTGCCGCGTCGCGCGGGCGGCCCAGCGCGTCGTCGACGGGATGGGCCCGGTGCTCGGCCAATGCGTCGTGCGCGGGCAGGGCGGACGGGGTGCCGTCCGAGAAGATGCTGGGTGTGTCGTCACCCGGCGCATCGAACAGCGCCAGGGGATCGGTGGGCGGGCGCGACACCGCGCCGTCGCCGGGCGGCAGGTGGCGCAGGGGATCTTCCGGGTTGCGCGCCTGCGCGGAGTCCAGATCGAAGGGGTGTGTGGAGACGTCCGGCGCGCTGCCCACGGGCAGGGTGCCGGGGCCGATCAGGTCGCTGAAGATGTCGTCGTCGACCACGGCGGCCGCGCTGGCCGCCGGAGCCTCGGGCGCGGCCGCTGCGGCGCGCAGCCGGTAGTCGCCGATCTGCAGCTCGTCGCCTGGATGCAGCGGCACTTCCTGGTCGCGCGCGAGCGCCTGGCCATTGACGCTGACCGTGCTCATGTCGCTCAGGTTGAGCAGAAAGCCGGCGTCCTCGTCGTTGACGCGGATCGCCGCCTGCACGCGGCAGATGCCGCGCGTCGGATCGGGCAGGGCCAATTGGTTGTCGAGACTGCGGCCTACCGTGCCGCCGGGCGCCGTGAACACGGCGTGGATGGGTTCGAAGGCCGGATCGCCGGCACGCTGGAACACGGTGAGTTTCACGCCTGTCTCCTGGGCGCCGTCGGCGCGTTAACGGATCTGGGACGCTTGCGCCGCCTGGAATGCCGGTCCCCACTGGGGGTGTCCGGCCTCATTCGGCGCGAGCTGGAACGAGGGCTGCAGCTGCAGGATGCGCGCGAAGCTGTCCTCGCACAGTTGGCGATAGTTGGTCACGCAGTAGCTGAAGGCCTGCAGCTTGAGCGCTTCGACCCGCATGGGCGTGGGCGCGGTGGCAAGCGCGTCGGAAGTCGCCACCGTGCGCACGACGGCTCCGAAGCGGCTGGCGGCATATTCGTCGCGCACCTGCTGCAGCGCTTCCACGGCTTGCGGCGATGGGGTGGAAGCACAGGCTGCAAGCAGCGCGAGCGTGGATATCAAGCAAATGCGTGCGGACTGTTTCATGGCGCGGGCGTGTCGTTCGGAGTGTGTAGGCCTGGTCATTCCGCCGATGATAGCGGCCCGCCGTGCAAGGTATGCGTCGCGGCGTAACAGACGTGTGTACTTTTATTTCCGAGGTCTTATGAACGGTCCATGCCTACGAGTGATTCCGACGGGACGGCGGCGCACCGCGGCGATTCTCGCGGCTGCGTTGACGGCGGCGATGCTCGCGGCATGCTCGTCGACGGCCAAGCGAGTGCCCGTGCCGTACGCGATCGAACTGCGCGCGGATCCGAAAGTGAACCAGAACGCCAGCGGCAGGCCCTCGCCGGTGCAGGTGACGATCTATGAACTGAAATCGGCCAGCATCTTCGAATCGCGCGACTTCTTCACCTTGCAGGGCGATGCGCATGCGGCGCTGGGCGCGGAGCTGCTCAATGTCGACCAGGTCATCCTGAAACCGGGTGAAACCAAGGTGGTGCAGTACCCAGGCAACGCCGAGGCGCGCGTGGTGGGCGTGGTGGCGGCCTATCGCGAACTGGAGCAAAGCAAGTGGCGGCTGCTGGTGTCGTTGCCCGAGGCGCAGAACACCAACATCTACAAGGTCTGGCAGTTTTCGCCGAACGAGGAGACGGTGAAGGTCGCGGTCAAGCGCGACGGGCTGGAAGAAGTGGATCGCAGCCGTTCGTGGTGGCCCTTTTAGAAGCGAAGAGAACCGCACATGGTGAGTAGAGACAAAGTGATCTGGTCGGAGGGCATGTTCCTGCGGCCGCAGCATTTCCAGCAGTTTGAACGCCATATGCTGCATACCGCGCAGCAGCGCGCAGCCACGCTTCAGGGATGCTTCTGGGGCTTTGGCCTGCTGTCGCTGGACCGCGACGCGCTGGCGATCGGCAAGGTGGCGCTGACCCGGGCGCAAGGCGTCATGCCCGACGGCACGCCTTTCGATTTCTCGCATCCGGACGCGGCGCCCGCGGCGTTCGAAGTACCGGCGCAGACGCGCGGCGCGCGCATCGTGCTGGCCCTGCCGCGCGTGCGCGCCGGCGCCAGCGACGTCATCTACGAAGGCGAGGAAGACACGCTGGCGCGCTATCTGGTGCACGAGGCCGAAGTGGAAGACAGCGGCTCCGTGGCGCTGGAACCCGTCCTGATGCAGCTCGGACGCTTGCGGCTGCGGTTGATGCTGGAAGACGAACTCACCGACGACTGGCTCGGCCTGGGCGTGGCGCGCGTGCTGGAGCGGCGTTCAGACAACCGGGTGGTGCTGGACGAAGGCTATGTGGCGCCGTGGCTGGCGGCGGGCGAGCATCCGGTTCTGCGGGGCTTCGTCGATGAACTGCAGGGGCTGCTCGACGCGCGCAGCGAGGCGCTGGCCTCGCGCCTGTCGCAGCCCGGCCGCGGCGGCGTTTCCGAGGTGTCGGACTTCATGCTGCTGGAAACCGTCAACCGCTATATGGGTTCGATCTGGCATGCGCGGCAGCTTCCGGCGCAGCATCCCGAACGCCTGTTCCACGACTGGCTGATGCTGGCCTGCGACCTGGCCACCTTCACGTCCGCCACGCGCCGGCCCGGTGTGCTGCCGGACTACGTGCACGATGATCTGCAGGGCAGCTTCACGCCTTTGATGAACGAGCTGCGCCGCTCCCTGTCGGCCGTGCTGGAGCAGCGCGCCTTGCAGATACCGCTGCAGGACCGCGGCCAGGGCGTGCGCGTGGCGCAGATCCAGGACGCGGAACTGTTGCAGTCGGCCGGCTTCGTGCTGGCGGTGCATGCGGACCTGGGCGTGGAGACCGTGCGGGCGCGCTTTCCGGCGCAGGTCAAGATCGGTCCGGTGGAACGCATCCGCGACCTGGTGCACCTGCAATTGCCGGGCGTCGCCGTGCGCGCGCTGCCCGTGGCGCCGCGACAGATTCCGTACAGCGCCGGACATGTCTATTTCGAACTGGATAAGAGCGGCGAATTCTGGAAGCAGCTGGAGCGCACCGGCGCGCTGGCGTTGCATCTGGCGGGCGATTTTCCCGGGCTGACGATGGAGTTCTGGGCGCTGCGCGACTGAGCGCGGCCAAACCAGGCGGAGACAACTATGCATGCTTCGGATCACACGCTGGCCGGCCCTCCGGGCGGCATCGGCGAAGGCGCTGCCAATACGGCGGGCAGGCTGCGTCCCCACGATTACGTCATCAGCGGCGCCAATCCGCTGGTGGCGGCGGCCAACCCGCTGCTGGACCTGATCCCGCAGATCCGCGCCACGGCGACGCATCCCTCGCCTGCGATGCTGCGCGAGCACCTGCTGGACGAAGTGCGGCAGTTCGAGCTGCGCGCGCAGCAGGCGGGCATCCCCAACGAAACCATACTGGGCGCGCGCTACTGCCTGTGCACGGCGCTGGACGAGGCCGCGGCGCTCACGCCATGGGGCGGGGGCGGCGTGTGGTCCGCGCACAGCCTGCTGGTCACGTTCCACAACGAGACCTGGGGCGGAGAAAAGTTCTTCCAGCTGCTGGCCAAGCTGTCGCAGAACCCCGGGCAGCACCTGGATCTGCTGGAGTTGCTGTATTACTGCCTGCTGCTGGGCTTCGAAGGGCGCTACCGCGTGATCGACAACGGCCGCTCGCAGCTGGAAACGCTGCGCCAGCGCCTCTTGCGCATCCTGCGCGGCGCGCGCGGCGATTATCCGCTGGCGCTGTCTCCGCATTGGCGCGACGAGCCGGCGCAGACGCCATTGCGCCGCCTGCCCGTGCCGCTGTGGGTGTTCGGCGCGTTGGCAGCCGTCCTGGCGCTGGCCCTGTACTGGGGCCTGGGCTGGCGTCTGGGCAGCGAGTCCGACGGCGTGTTCGCGTCCATCGCCAAGCTGCGTCCGCCCACGGTGCAGATCGCCCCGACCGCCGTGAAGCGGCCCGCGCCCGCGCCGCGGCTGGCGGTGTTCCTGGCGCCCGAGATCCGCGACCAGTTGGTCACCGTGCGCGATGAGGTGGACCGCAGCGTGGTGGTGCTGCGGGGCGACGGCGTATTCGAATCTGGCGCCAGTTCCGTGCGCGACCAGTACCTGCCGGTGCTGTCGCGCGTGGCCGATGCCTTGCGCGAGACGCAGGGCAGCATCCTGGTGCGCGGCTACTCCGACAACACGCCGATGCGCAGCGCACGCTTTCCGTCCAACTGGCATTTGTCGCAGGCGCGCGCGGATGCGGTCAAGGACATGCTGGAGCAACGCCTGGACCAGACGGCCCGCGTGCGCGCGGAAGGGCGCGGCGACGCTGATCCGGTGGCGCCCAATGACACGGCCGCGGGCCGCGCGCTGAACCGGCGGGTGGAGATCACGGTGCTGGTGCCGCCGGTGGGGCACGAGCAGGGAGGACAGGAATGATCTACAGGCTGTTCGGATGGTTCTTCAGCCGCCGCGTGTGGAACTTCCTGGGGCTGGTGGCCCTGGCGGTGCTGATCTGGATCGCGGGGCCGCTGATCGCCATCGGCACGGTGCGCCCGCTGGAAAGCGAAACGGTGCGCATCGCCGTCATCGTGGCGATGTTCGCGATCTGGCTGCTGCGGCTGTTGTGGCGAAAATGGCGCGAAGGGCGCTTGAACGCGCAGCTGCTGAGCCAGTTGCGGCGGCCCCGGCCCAAGGCGGAAAAGCCGCTGGAGGAAGCCGCCGGCAACGACGAGATACGCCAGCTGGAGGCGCGCTTTCACGAGGCCGTGGAACTGCTGCGCAAGACCCGCTTCGAGAGCCGCGGCAGGCGCGGCGCGCTGGACCGGTTCTCCAAGCAGTACCTGTATCAGCTGCCCTGGTACGTGATCATCGGCGCGCCGGGCGCGGGCAAGACCACCGCGCTGGTGAATTCAGGCTTGAATTTTCCTCTGGCCGAACGCTACGGCAAGGTGGCCTTGCGTGGCGTGGGCGGCACGCGCAATTGCGACTGGTGGTTCACTGACGATGCCGTGTTGCTGGACACGGCGGGGCGCTACACCACGCACGAAAGCGATCCGACCGGCGACGAAGAAGAGTGGCGCGGCTTTCTCGGCCTGCTGTCCAAGTACCGCGGCCGCCAGCCCATCAACGGCGCCATGCTCACTGTCAGCGTCGAAGACCTGCTGTCGGCGTCGGATGCGGAACGGGCGCAGCATGCGGCTGTGCTGCGACGCCGCCTGCAGGAATTGCGCGAGCAGCTGGGCATCGCATTCCCGGTGTATGTGCTGGTGACCAAGACGGATCTGCTGTCCGGTTTCGAAGAGTACTTCGCTTCCTTTACCCGAGAGGAGCTGGCGCAGATCTGGGGCTTTACCTTGCCGTATGCGCGCGCGCAGGAGCCGGGTTTCGACCTGTATGAAGCCTTTCATGAAGAGTATGCGCTGTTGCAGCGGCGGTTGGATGACGCCTTGCCTGAAGTGGTGGCGGCCGAGAGCGATCCTGCGCGGCGCGCGCTTGCCTACATGTTGCCGCAGCAGTTCGCGGGCCTGCAGGCCATCCTGGGCCATTTCCTGAGCGATGTGTTCGCGACTTCGAAATTCGAGGCGCGGGTCATTCCGCGAGGCGTCTACTTCACCAGCGGCACGCAGGGCGGAGAGACCTTCGACCAGGTGACTGGCCATCTGAAGCGCTACCTGCGCATCGACGGCGGCGCCGCGCCCGCGGCCAGCGTGCCGGGCGAGGCGGAAGGACGCAGCTACTTCCTGAAGAACCTGCTGCAGGACGTCATCTTCCGCGAGGCCGGCCTGGCCAGCCGCAACCTGCGTTGGGAACGCCGCTATCGGCAGTTGCACTGGGCGGGGTACGGCCTGGTGACAGCGGCCTTCCTGGCTTTGGTCGCGGGTTGGACGATGAGCTATCGCAACAACGCCGATTACGTGGAAGAGGTGGCGCGGCGGGTGCCGGCGGTGGAGAAGCTTAGCCGCGACATCAAGATCACGCGCACCGGCGACCTGCTGGGGCTGATGCCGTTCCTGGACAGCCTCTGGTACCTGCCCCAGCACGAGGGCTTCGAGATCGACAATCCGCCCCTGAGCTATCGCTATGGCCTCTACCAGGGCCAGAAGCTGCGGGCGGCGGCGCAGGGCGTGTACGGCAACACGCTGGACCAGGTGCTGCTGCCGCAGGTGGCGCGGCGCGTCGAGACCGCCCTGCGCGACGCCTCGGCCAGCGACCTGGAGTATTCCTACGAGGCGCTGCGGGCCTATCTGATGCTGTACGAGGCCGAACGCTACGACGCGGAGTTCATGCATGCGTGGCTGCTCTCGGACATGCAGGCCACCCTGCCTGAAGGCTACACGCGGCGCCAGTATGAGCAGCTGTCGCTGCACCTGCGCAACCTGACGCAGAGCCACGTGCTTGCGTCGCCGTTTCCCAAGGACGACGCGCTGGTGGCCCAGGCGCGCGAGAAGCTGGCGCGCTACACGCTGGCGCAACGCGCCTACAGCCGGCTGCGCCGCACCCTGGCCAACGCCGACGCGGCGCCCGAGATCACGGTGGTGACCCTGGGCGGCGCGCAGGCCAGCGCCGTCTTCGTGCGCAAGAGCGGCAAGCCGTTGAGCCAGGGCATTCCCGCGCTCTACAGCTATCGCGGCTATTGGGACGTGTTCAACAAGCGCGTGACCGGCGTGGCCGAGGTGCTGCGTTCGGATGATGCGTGGATCCTGAACATCCCGTTGCGCAGCCAGCTGGACCAGACTGCGCAACGCCAGCTGGTGGTCGACATCAAGCGCTTGTACATGAACGACTACGTAGCGCAGTGGGACGGCTATCTGAACGATATGCAGCTGGCGCCCAGCAAGTCGCTGCTGCAGAACATCCAGATGGCGCGCACCTTGTCCGCGCCGGAGTCTCCGCTGGTGCAGCTGGTGCGCGGCGTTGCGCGCGAGACCTCCTTGCTGCGCGATACCGGCAAGGATGACCGCTCGCTGGTGGACCAGGCACGCGACCGCGTCAGCAGCACGCGCGAGGCGCTGGAGCAGATGTTCGGGCCAACCGGGCCCGGCGCGGCCATGCGGGCCGACGCCACCGACGAGAAGCTGGAGCGCATCGTAGACCAGCATTTCGAGCCGTACCGGCGGCTGGCCGAAGGCGAGGGCGCGGCGGCCGGCGCCACCTCGCCGATCGCAGCTACCACCGGCCTCATCAACGAGCTCTATACCTATCTGACGGCGGCGGATGCGGCCTTGCGCAGCGGCAGCCCCGCGCCCAGCTCGGATTCCGTGACCAAGCTGAGGGCCGAGGCGGGCCGCTTGCCAGGGCCGCTGCGCGACGTGCTCAACTCGCTGTCGGTGAACGCGTCCGGCGAGGTGTCCGACGTGGCCCGCGCGCGCATGGGCGAGACCGTGTCCGCCACCATCGGCATGTTCTGCGGCCAGTCCGTGGCCGGACGCTATCCGTTTTCGAGCCGTTCGGCGCGCGACGTGGCGCCCAACGATATGGCGCGGCTGTTCGGGCCCAATGGCCTGATGGACGACTTCTTCCAGAAGAACCTGGCGAACCAGATCGACGTTTCCGGACAGCGCTGGCGCTTCAAGCCCGGCATCGACGGCAAGTCGGGGGAGAACTCCACCACGCTGGACGCGTTCCAGCGCGCGGGCGTGATCCGCGACGTGTATTTCATGGCGGGCAACCCCATGCCCTCGTATCGGGTGGCCATCAGGCCCGTGGAAATGGACGCGGGCATTACCCAGTTCGTGATGGACGTGGATGGCCAGGCGGTGCGCTACGCGCATGGTCCGCAGGTGGCGACCACGGTGCAGTGGCCCGGTCCGCGCGGCAGCAACCAGGTGCGCATCGAGCTCACGCCGCAGGTCGGCGCGGCTGGCATGACCACGTCGGGCCCCTGGGCGCTGAACCGCATGCTGGACCGCGCCCAGCTGCGGCGGGGGGCCACGCCGGAGGTCACGCTGGCCACATTCGATCTGGGCGGGCGCAAGGTGGTGCTGGAGATCACCGCCAGCAGCGTCAAGAGCCCTTTCCATCTGGCCGAGATGCAGGCGTTCGCCTGCCCGGGCGCGTCGTGAACAGGACATGGACATGGAGCTAGCAGTGGAGCGTGGGCGTGTGGGCTGGTACGGCAAGATTCCGGCGGCGGGCGACTTCGTGCACCGGCGCCTGCCGCGCGAGCTGATCACCTGGTGGGACCGCTGGCTGCAGTTCGGGCTGGCGGCGCTGAAGCAGGCGCCGGACGTCAATGCCGCGCGCGGTTTCGCGTCGGCGCCCATCTGGAATTTCGCGATTCCCGCCGGGCCGGGCGCGGGTGTCGCACAGCTGGGCTGCATCACGCCCAGCCGCGACCGGGTGGGCCGGGGCTACCCGCTGTGCGTGGTCATGGCCGTACCGCCCGCGCAGTACCACAGCAGCATCCTGGATGGCGCCAGCGACTACTACCGGCAGATCGGCGCCAGCATGCTGGCGGCGGTGCGCCATGGCTGCCCGGCGGAGCAGTTCGACCGCAGCCTGCAGCAGGTGCGTACGCCTGCCGCAGCGCCGGGCGCCGCCGCGCCGCGCGGCGGCAGCGACATCATGGACATCCTGAGCGCCGGCCGCGAGCAGGATTCCGCGCCGCTGGCGCGCCGCGCGCTGGGCGCCTGGCCCGACCTGCCGTTCTGCTTCAACCCCAGTTCCCACACCAGCTATTGGTGGACCAACCAGGCGGACGGCGCGGCCTTGCAGACCTACATCCATGGCGGCGCGCTGAACGCGACGCTGTTCGCCAGGCTGTTCTCATCCCTGCCGACCTGGCATCCCTGAATCTGCCGGAGGACCGCGCATGCTACGAACTTCAGCTGTGCCGCCTGGACCGGGCGCGGGGGGCTTCCCGGCCGCGCCAGATGTGGAGCGCCTGGACGATATCCTGCGCCTGCCGCCCGGGCGGCTGCGTGAACAGGAGATCCTGCGAGTGGTCGCCGGCCTGTCCGCGTCCCTGGCCGCCATGCACGAAGGCGGCCGGGCGCATGGCGGCATTTGCCCAGATGCCGTGGTACGCGACGGGCAGGGTTTTGCCGTCCTGGCGCCGCCTTTCGATGTGGCGCCCGATGACGAAGACGCAGCGCGACATGCCGGTTACGCCGCGTTCGAACAGTACACGGACGATCCGGGGCATTCTTGCGGCCCCTGGACGGACGTGTACGGGCTGGCGGCGCTGGCGTACTTCCTGGCGACGGGCGCGGCCCCTCCAGGCGCGCTGGCGCGCCGTGTACGCGACGATTGCCCGCCTCTGGATGAGTGGCATCCGGGCGCCTATCGGGCGGCCTTCTGCGCCGCCGTGGACGAGGGCCTGGCGATGGAGGCGCAGGCGAGGCCGCGGACAGCCGTGGCGCTTGCTGCGGCGATGGGCGTGATCCCGCCGGCGGTGCCGGCTCCTGCGGCGGTTTCTGTGGCCGCTCCTGTGGAGGATCCGGAGCCGGACATGACCGCGCCTTCATTGATGATGGAGACGCCCGCCGGCGACCTTGCCGATCCGCCGCCGGCCGCCGCTCGCCTGACCGCGATGCGGCCGGAACACCCGACGCGCGCGCGGCGCATGCTGCCGCTGGCCGTGGCGGGCCTTTTGCTGCTTGCGGCGGGGGGATATGCATGGCTGCGGCCGGCACAGCCGCCGGTGGAGCTGGCTGGCGTGGCGCCGCCTCAAGCTCAGCAGCAACCCCAGCCCCAATCGGAGCCACCGTCCCAACCGCCGCCGCAACCCCTGCCGCCGTCGGAACCACAGCCGCAACCCGCGCCCGCGCCGACTCCACCGACCCCGCCGGATTCCCCCGCCGCGGCCCTACCAGCCTCGCCGCCGCAGGCCGCAGCCACTGGCTCCACCATGCCGTCCGCCAGCCCGAAGCCAGATAGCGCCCCTGAGCCTGAAGCCGCGGCGGCCCCCGCCGCGTCAGAGCCCGCCGCGCCCGCGACGCCGCCGCCTCAGGCGGCGCCTGTCACGGTGCGCGTGGCCGTGCGTCCGTGGGGAGAGGTGGTGGTCAATGGCCGCTCGCGCGGCGTCAGCCCGCCGCTGCGCGAACTGTCCCTGCCGCCAGGCCGTTACCAGGTGACGGTGCGCAACGCATCAGCGGGCGATTACCGCATGACCCTGACAGTAGCGCCGGGCCGGCCGGTTTCCATCACGCATGAGTTCGAGTGAAATGAGCGGCATCGCGCCCCTATGCGGCGCGCGGTCCGCGCCGCGGATGGCGGCAGCCCCTCAGGGCAGCGTGGATTCGCCCTTGAGCAGGTCGTCCAGCGTTTCGCGCTGGCGCACGACGTAGTACTTGTCACCGTCGACCATGGCTTCCGCCGCGCGGGGGCGGGCGTTGTAATTGCTGGCCATGGCCATGCTGTAGGCGCCCGCGGACTCCACCGCCAGCAGGTCGCCCTGTTGGAGAGCAAGCTTGCGCTGCCGGGCCAGCCAGTCGGCGCTTTCGCAGACCGGGCCGACGATGTCGTATAGGGTTTCGTCGCCCGCGCGCGGATGCACGGGGCGCACGCCGTGGAAGGCTTCGTACAGCGCGGGACGCAGCAGGTCGTTCATGGCGGCGTCGACGATGGCGAAGTTGCGCGCTTCCGAGTGCTTCAGGTACTGGACCCGCGTGAGCAGCACGCCGGCGTTGCCCACCAGCGAGCGGCCGGGCTCCAGCACCAGGTGCAGATGGCCGAAGCCGCGCGCGTTCAGGCGTTCGAAGACACGGTCCAGCAAGGCCTGGGGCGAGGGCGGGATCTCATCCGTATAGCGGATGCCCAGGCCGCCGCCCAGGTCCAGATGGACGATCCGGATGCCGGCCTGATCCAGCTTTTCGATCAGGTCCAGCAGCTTTTCCAGCGCGTCGAAATAGGGACTGATGTCGGTGAGCTGCGAACCGATGTGGCAGTCCACGCCCACGATTTCCAGGGCCGGCAGCGACTGGGCCAGGCGGTAGACGTCCAGCGCCGATTCGATGGCGATGCCGAACTTGTTTTCCTTCAGGCCGGTGGAGATGTATGGATGCGTCTGCGCATCCACGTCCGGATTCACCCGCAGCGAAACGGGCGCGCGCAGACCCATGTCATGCGCGATTTCCGACAGCCGGCGCAGTTCGGCTTCGGACTCGACGTTGAAGCACTTGACCTTGGCGGCCAGCGCGGCGCGCATTTCCCAGGCCTGCTTGCCCACGCCGGAAAATACGATCCTGGACGGGTCCGCACCGGCCGCCAGGGCGCGCTTGAGCTCGCCGCCGGAAACGATGTCGAAGCCCGCGCCCAGGCGCGCGAATTCCTTCAGGACGGCCAGGTTGGAATTGGCCTTCATGCCGTAGCAGACCAGCACCGGATGCTGGCCGACGGCATTGCGGTAGGATTCCCAGGCAGCCTTGAGCGCGGCGCGCGAGTATACGTACAGCGGCGTGCCCAGCTTTTCGGCCAGGTGATCCAGCGGCACGTCCTCGGCGTACAGGACATTGTTGCGGAACTGGAAGTACGGATGACCGGCCAGTTCAGGCTGCGCGGGGAATCGGGGGGTCATGGAATGGACTGCACCGGCGGGATGGGCGTCGGTTGCGGCTGCGGCTGCGTGCGCGAGGGCGGCTTGCCGTCCGGCGTCGGCATGTACAAGGGGCCCTTATACCCGCAGGCGGCAACCATGCCGGTCGCCAGCAGCGTGGCTACAATGCGAAGGACCATGCGGCGAAATGCCAAGTGGAACACTGGGAACTCCTAAATCTTGCAGGCTCGATTATGACCGAAACCGAATTTCTTGCGTTGATCGACCAGGTGCTGAACAGCATCGAAAGCCAGGCCGATGACTGGGCGGCTTCGCTCGATGTCGACGTCGAAACCAGCCGCAGCGGCAATGTGCTGACGATGGTTTTCGAGGACAACACCCATGTGGTGGTGAACAGCCAGGCTGCCATGCAGGAGCTGTGGGTCGCGGCGCGCAGCGGCGGCTTTCACTACCGCTACGATGGCCAGCACTGGAACGATACCCGAGGCGGCCCGCAGTTGCCGGATGCCCTGTCGCAGATCTGTTCCGCGGCAGCCGGCGTACCCGTGACGATACGCCTGTAAAACGTCAGCTTCAGGCGAAAAAAAGGCCGGCCCCATGGGGCCGGCCTTGTCATTTGCGCGTCAGAACGGAATCTTCTGGGACCAGGGCGTGTTGCCTTGCGTACCTACGCCCGGCGCCACCTTGATCCGGGTTTCCTCGCTGGTGCTGCCGTTCAGGCCGTTGAGGAACTCACCCAGCGTGTCGGCCTCGGGCAAGCCCAGGCGCGCCACCGCTTGTCCGGGCGGGAATTCGGAGAAGTAGAACTCGCCGTTTTCGACCAGCAGGCCATCGGGGCGGGGACGCGGCTTCTCTTCGGGCACGCCCTTGAGGACCGTCTGCATGTAATCGACCCAGATCGGCATGGCGACGCCGCCGCCGGTTTCGCGCGAACCCAGGGACTTGGGCTGGTCAAAGCCCAGCCACGCGGTGGCGACCAGCGACGGGGTGTAGCCGGAGAACCAGGCGTCCACCGATTCGTTGGTGGTGCCGGTCTTGCCTGCGATGTCGTTGCGCTTGAGCAGGACGCGGGCGCGCGCTGCGGTGCCGTAGGTGGCCACGCCGCGCAGGATGTCGTCCATGACCCAGGCCGTGCGCGGATCGATGGCGCGGGCCGCGGCGTCGCCGGCCACGACCGGCTTGGACTGCATGATGACCTTGCCGCTGCTGTCGGTGACGCGGTCGATCAGGTAGGGCGTGACGCGGTAGCCGCCATTGGCGAACACCGAGAAGGCGCCGGCCAGCTGCAAGGGCGTGACCGAGCCCGCGCCCAGCGCCAGCGGCAACACGGCGGGCTGGCGGGCCTTGTCGAAGCCGAAGCGGGTCAGGTAGTCCTGCGCGTACTGCGGGCCGATGGCCTGCAGGATACGGATCGACACCATGTTCTTGGACTTGTACAGGCCCTGGCGCAGGGTCAGCATGGGTTCGTACTGATTGCCGTAGTTCTTCGGGTTCCAGGCCTTGGAGCCGGTCTGCGCGGCCGTCAGTTCGAAGGGCTGGTCCGAGATCTGCGTGCCCGGGGTCAGGCCGCGTTCCAGCGAAGCGGCGTAGATGAAGGGCTTGATGTTCGAACCCGGCTGGCGCCAGGCTTGCGTCACCCGGTTGAAGTTGCCGCGGTAGAAGTCAAAGCCGCCGACCATGGCGCGGATGGCGCCATCTTGCGGCGACAGCGCCACGAAGGCCGCCTGCACCGAAGGCAGGTTGATGATTTCCCAGTTGTCGCCGAACTTGCGGATGTAGACCACGGAGCCGCGCTTGATGCGCTGCTCGGGCTTGGCCTTGTCGTTCAGCGCGCGCGCCACGACGCCCAGCACCTTCTTGTCGGTGACGGTGATGATCTCGCGCGAGCTGCGCGCCAGCTTCACTTCGGTGGGGCTGGCCGACAGCACCAGCGCCGTCAGCAGGTCGCCGCTGTCGCTGAACTTGTCGAACACGCCGTCCAGGAATTCGTCCAGCGCCTGCGGGTTGTTCTCGGTGCCCGGCGGCAGGTCGAGCTGTTCCTCGGGGCCGGGGTAGGGCGCGCGGCGCGTGTATTCCAGCACGCCTTCGCGCACGGCGCGGTAGGCCGCTTCCTGGTCCTTGGACTGCACGGTGGTGTAGATATTGATGCCGCGCGAATAGACGTTGTCCTGGTACACGTTGAACAACAGCTGGCGTGCCAGTTCCGCCACGTACTCGCCATGGATGGAATAGCCGCCGGCCGGCGTGCCTTCCGCGGACTTCATGACGATGGGCTGGGCCAGCGCCTGCTGGTATTCCGGTTCGGTCAGGTAGCCCAGCGAGTGCATGCGGCCCAGCACGTAGCGCTGGCGCAGCTCGGCGCGCGGGCGGTTGGCGATAGGGTTGAAACGCGAGGGCGCCTTGGGGATGCCGGCCAGCATGGCGGCTTCCGCAGGCGTGACTTCGGACAGGGGCTTGCCGAAGTAGGTGCGCGAGGCGGCCGCGAAACCATAGGCGCGGTGGCCCAGGTAGATCTGGTTCATGTAGAGCTCGAGGATCTGGTCCTTGGTGAGCTCCGACTCGATCTTGAAGGTCAGCAGCAGTTCATAGAACTTGCGCGAATAGGTCTTTTCCGACGACAGGTAGAAGTTGCGCGCCACCTGCATCGTGATGGTGCTGGCGCCCTGCGACTTCGACATGCTGACCAGGTTGGTCAGGCCGGCGCGCGCCACGCCCATCCAGTCGATCCCGCCGTGCTGGTAGAAGCGGTCGTCCTCGGCCGCCAGCACCGCGGACTTCATGACGTCCGGGATTTCGTTGAAGCGCAGCACGTTGCGGCGCTCTTCGCCGAATTCGCCGATCAGGACGCGGTCCGCCGTAAAGACGCGCAGCGGCACCCGGGGGCGGTAGTCCGTCATGGCGTTCAGGTCGGGCAGGTTGGGCCAGGCCAGCGCCAACGCCATCCCAGCCAGCAGCACGCCGCACAGGAACAGGCCGGCAAAGAAAATGCCGGTTTTTACGAAGAATCGCAGTATCGGGGAACCGCTCTTGGCGGGCTTGTCTTTCTTGGAGGAATTCTGGGGCTTGCTCATCGCGGCGATTTTACGGGTATCTCCGGGTCCGTCTTGGCACGGGGCACCGGTTTCTGTAACAAAATCGTTCAGTGTGGTAGGCGGGCAACTGGCGGCTGATGTGATAATGCCGTCATGAACTTTTCCGCTAACTCATGTCCGGAGGCTGACCCGGACCCGGCGTCCTCCTGCGAGACGCCCGAAAACCAGCCTTGCGCGATCGAGTGCACAGGCAAGGCCGCCACGCTGCCGCATGACCTGCCGGTTTTCCTGGTCGGGATGATGGGCGCGGGCAAGACCACCATAGGGCGTGGCCTGGCGCGTGCCCTGGGGCGCGAGTTTATGGACTTGGATCATGAGCTCGAGGCGCGTTGCGGCGTGCGGGTGCCGGTAATCTTCGAAATCGAGGGCGAAGCCGGTTTTCGTCGCCGGGAATCTGCCGCCTTGGAAGAGTGTACCCAACGGCGCAACATAATTCTTGCCACCGGCGGCGGCGCGATCCTGGCGCCGGAAAACCGTCAGCGCCTGCGCGAGCGCGGCATCGTGGTCTACCTGCGCGCCAGCGTGGACGAACTGTTCCGCCGCACCTGCCGCGACCGCAACCGTCCCCTGTTGGCCACGGCCGACCCGCGCGGCACGCTGCGCGATCTCATGACCCTGCGGGAACCCCTCTATAAGGAAGTAGCCGACCTGGTGGTGGAGACGGGCGCCATGCCCATACACACCCTGGTCAAGGCGCTGCTGCCGCAACTGCAAGCCTTCGAGAAGCGCATATGAACGTAGTACACGTGGACACCCCGGGCGGAGCCTACCCGATCCACATCGGCCCCGGCCGCCTGGACGCCCTGGACCAGTGCATCCCCGCCGACGCCACCGCGATCGCCGTGGTGACCAACCCGACCGTCGCCGCCCTGTACGGCGAGCGCGCCGAAGCCGCGCTGGCCCGGACCGGCAAGCGGGTGCTGCGCATCGAATTGCCCGACGGCGAGGCCTATAAGGACTGGCAGTCGCTGAACCTGATCTTCGACGCGCTGCTGGGCAACCGCCTGGACCGCCGCTGCGTGCTGGTGGCGCTGGGCGGCGGCGTCATCGGCGACATGACCGGTTTCGCGGCCGCGGTCTACATGCGCGGCGTGCGCTTCCTGCAGGTGCCCACGACGCTGCTGTCGCAGGTCGATTCGTCGGTGGGCGGCAAGACCGCCGTCAACCATCCGCTGGGCAAGAACATGATCGGCGCGTTCTACCAGCCGGTCGCAGTCGAAATAGACACCGACGTGCTGAACACGCTGCCGGCGCGCGAGGTGTCCGCGGGCCTGGCCGAAGTGATCAAGTACGGCCTGATCCTGGACCCGGAATTCTGGTCCTGGTGCGAGGACAATGCGCAGAAGCTGCGCGAACTGGACCCCGAGGCGGTCGCCTACGCCATCCGCCGCTCCTGCGAACTCAAGGCGCAAGTGGTGGGCAAGGACGAGCGCGAGTCCGGCCTGCGCGCCATCCTCAACCTGGGCCACACCTTCGGCCACGCCATCGAATCCGGCCTGGGCTACGGCGCCTGGCTGCATGGCGAAGCCGTCGGTTGCGGCATGGTGCAGGCTGCCGAGCTGTCGGCCGACGTCGCCGGCTTTGACCGTGCCGACGTGGAGCGCGTGCGCGCGCTGGTGGTCGCCATCGGCTGTCCCGTCGTGGCCCCCGACCTGGGCGCCGACCGCTGGCTGGACCTGATGCAGGTCGACAAGAAGACCGAAGGCGGCTCGATCCGCTACGTGCTCATGACCCGCATCGGCGAGGCCATGATGCGCGCGGCCCCCGACGACGCCGTGCGCGCCGTGCTGGCCCGCACCACCCAATAGCCGTGATGGAGACGGTGTTGCAGATGAAAGAACTGGCTTCCTATGCATCCCACCCGTCTCAATCGCGCGGGCGGACCTATGCCGAGCCGCCGCCGGAAAACCGGACGGAGTTCCAGCGCGACCGCGATCGCATCGTCCATTCCAGCGCCTTCCGGCGCCTGGAATACAAGACCCAGGTCTTCGTGAACCACGAGGGCGACCTGTTCCGCACCCGCCTGACCCACAGCCTGGAAGTGGCCCAGATTGCGCGCACGCTGGCGCGCAGCCTGGGCCTGTCCGAAGACCTGACCGAAGCCATCTCGCTGGCGCACGACCTGGGCCACACGCCGTTCGGTCATGCGGGCCAGGATGAACTCAACGCCTGCATGCGCGAATTGGCGCCGGAGGCGGGCGGCTTCGAGCACAATCTGCAAAGCCTGCGGGTGGTGGACGAACTGGAAGAACGCTACGCGGACTTCAACGGCCTGAACCTGTGCTTCGAAACGCGCGAAGGCATCCTCAAGCATTGTTCGGCCGCGCATGCGCGGCAGCTGGGCGACGTGGGCCAGCGCTTCCTCGACCGCACCCAACCCTCGCTGGAGGCGCAGTTGGCCAACCTGGCGGACGAGGTCGCCTACAACAACCACGACATCGACGACGGCCTGCGCTCGGGCCTGATCACGCTGGAACAGCTGAAGGAAGTGTCGATCTTCGAGCGCCACCACGCCCACGTGCTGGAAAGCTATCCGGGGCTGGCTGCGCGTCGCGCGGTGGCCGAGACCATACGCCGCATGATCAATACGCTGATCGTCGACCTGACGCGGACCTCGTTGGCGCGCATCCGCGAGTTCGCTCCCGCCACTGCCGACGACGTGCGCCGCGCGCCGCCGCTGGCGACCTTTTCGCCCGAGATCCGGAGCGAGGCCGACGCGCTGAAGAAATTCCTGTTCGACAACCTGTACCGCCACTACCGCGTGTTGCGCATGACGACCAAGGCGCGGCGCATCGTGCGCGAGCTGTTCGCGGCTTTCCTGGACGATCCGCGGCTGTTGCCGCCCGACTATCGCCGGCCGGCTTTCAACGAGCAGGCCCGCGCCATCGCCGACTACATCGCGGGCATGACGGACCGCTACGCCATCCGCGAGCACAAGCGCCTGTTCGAGATGGCCTGAGGCCCGTGGGCCTCAGGCTTGCGCCGCGGCCTCAGCCCGCCAGATAGCGCTGCGTCAGCAGCACCCAGTAGGCAGCGCCCACGGGCAGGCTGTGGTCGTTGAAGTCATAGCCCGGGTTGTGCACCATGCAGGCCCCATGCCCGCTGTTGAAGCCTTCCGCCGAGCCATCGCCATTGCCCACCAGCAGGTAGGACCCTGGCACTTCCTCCAGCATGAAGGCGAAGTCCTCGCTGCCGGTCAGCGCGCGGGTCTGGAGTTCCACCTGGTCGGCGCCCACCAGTTCCACCGCCACCTGGCGCGCGAAATCGGTTTCTTCGCGGGTGTTGACCAGCACGGGATAACCGCGGCCGTAGTCGATGGTGGCGCGCACCTGATAGCTGGCCGCCTGGCTGTGGACCAGTTCCGTGATGCGGGCTTGCAGCGTGTCGCGCACGCCGCGGTCCAGCGCGCGCACGCTGAGTTTCAGCGTGGCGGTCTGGGGGATGACGTTGTTGGCTTTGCCTGCGTTGAATGCGCCGACCGTGATCACCGCCATGTGCAGGGGATCGATATTGCGGGCGACGATGCTTTGCAGGCCCAGCACGATGGCCGCGCCAGCCACCACCGGATCGGCGGCGCAATGCGGCATCGCGCCGTGCCCGCCCACGCCTTCCAGCACGATGGTGACGTTGTCGGACGAAGCCATCGCGGCGCCGTCGCGCAGCAGCAGGCGGCCTTGCGGATGGCCCGGCATGTTGTGCATGGCGAAGATGGCGTCGCAGGGATACTTGCTGAACAGTCCGTCTTCCATCATGCGCTTGGCGCCGCCCAGGCCTTCCTCGGCGGGCTGGAAGATCAGGTTGAGCGTGCCGTCGAAGTCGCCATGCCTGGCCAGGTGGTGCGCGGCCGCCAGCAGCATGGCGGTGTGGCCGTCGTGGCCGCAGGCGTGCATGACGCCTTCGTTGCAGCTGGCGTGTTCCAGGCCCGTCGCTTCCTGGATGGGCAGGGCGTCCATGTCGGCGCGCAGGCCCAGGCGCTTGCCGCCGCTGCCGCGGCGCAACTGCCCCACCACGCCGGTGCCGCCCAGCCCGCGTTCCACTTCATAGCCCCATTGCGTCAGGCACTGCGCCACCAGGTCGCTGGTGCGGAATTCCTGGAAGCCGAGTTCGGGGTGGCGGTGGATGTCGCGGCGGATCGAGACGAATTCGTCGGCCTGGGCGGTCATCGCCTGCAGGATGGGATGCATGTCGGAGAGGTCCTGGAATCGGGTCACTGGTTGCCTGCCAGTTTCACGTGGCTGGAGATTTCGCGGAAGCGCTCGGTCTCGGCGCGGTACATGGCGTCGGCCTGTTCCGCGCTCATGGGGGCGGAGACTTCGATGTTCTGGTGCGCCAGGCTGTCCTTCACCGCCGCATCCTGCATGGCGGCGTTGAGCGCTGCGTTCAGGCGCGCCACCACGTCTTGCGGCGTGTCGCGCCTGACGAAGTAGCCAGTCCAGGTGGTGAAGTTGAAGCCCTTGAGCAGTTGGCCTTCGTTGACCGACGGCACGGTCTTGAGCGCGGGCAACTGGCTGCGCTGCGGGTCCAGGCTGGCCAGCAGCTTGATGCGGCCCTGCTCGGCCAGCGCCACCTGCTGCTGCGACAGCGGCAGGATGGCCAGGTCCACCTGGCCGCCGCCGATGTCCTGCATCAACGGCGCGCCGCCCTTGTAGGGCACATGCATCATGTTGGCGCCGATGGTGCGCGCCATGTGCTCGCCCAGCACGTGGTACAGCGAACCCACGCCCACGCTGCCGAACGTCAGCGGCTGGGTGGCCGAGCGCGAGCGCGCCAGCGTGACCAGCTCGTCGGCATTGTTGGCGGGCAGGTCGGCGCGCGCCACGATCACCAATGGGGCCATGCCGATCATCTGCACCAGGCGGAAATCCTCGCTCTTGAGCTTGACCGCGGGATTGGCAATGGGGGACAGGATCAGCTCGTTGGGCGAGCCCTGGAACAGGTAATAGCCGTCAGCCTTGGCGCCCAGCACCTTCTGTGCGCCCAGCGCGCCGCTTACGCCGCCCAGGTTCTCCACCAGCACGGGTTGGCCCAGTTGCTTGGAGACGGGCGGGGCCACCACGCGGGCGATGGAATCGGACGCGCCGCCGGCCGGGTAGGGCACCATCATCATGACGGGCCGGTCGGGATAGTCTGCGGCCCGGGCGCCCTGGGCCAGCAGCGCCGCGCCCAGCGCCAGCGCACAGCCGGCCAGGCGCAGGCCATTGGAAAGCATGCTCACGAAATTCCCCTTGGAATGATCTAGTCGTGATCCGCATGCTAGGGACAGGCCTCGCTAGTTGTCTAACGAATTGTTATTCTGGAAGCTAGAAAAAAAACTCATACTTAATCGGGACCCGGGCATGAATCTCAAGCAGCTCGAACATCTGCTGGCCGTGGCCGAGGCGGGTTCCTTCAGCCGTGCGGCCGAACGCCTGTACCTGACCCAGTCGGCGCTCAGCCGCAGCATCCGCCTGCTGGAAGAAGACCTGGGCGCGCGCCTGCTGGACCGCATGGGCAAGCGCACGGAGCTGACCCCGCTGGGCCTGACCGTCGCCGGCCGCGCGCGGCGCATCCTGTTCGAATCGGGCGAGCTGCGCCGCAGCGCGGAACTGCTGACCCAGGGCGACCGGGGCAGCATCAGCATCGGATTGGGTTCAGGGCCGGGCGTCATGCTCATGACGCCGCTGCTGGCGCACGTGGCGCGGCACTATCCGCAGTTGCGGCTGGACGTGATGCGCGGCTCGCCCGAGGCCCATCTGGCGCTGTTGCGCCAGCGGCGCCTGGACGCGCTGGTGGTCGATACGCGCGGCATCGTGCCGGCGGCCGACCTGCGCATCGAACCCATCTCGGAAATGCGCGCCGGATTCATCTGCCGCCGCGGCCATCCGCTGGCCCAGGCCGGGCGGCCGGCGCGCTTCGCGGAGGTTGCGGCCTATCCGCTGGCGTCCACGTTTCTCGCAGCGGATACCGTGCGCATCGTGGTCGACCATTTCGGCGTCGAGGCGGATCCGCAGACCGCGATGCGCCTGCGCTGCGATGAAATCGGCAGCGTGCTGGAAGCGGTGCGCGTGTCGGACGCGGTATTCCTGGGCATCGTGGGCGCGGCGCGGGTCGGCATCGCCGCGGGCGAACTGACGGAACTGCCTACCGACCCGCCGCTGCGCAGCCACGCGCTGTTTGCAATGGTGACGCTGACGGGCCGCACCGAGGCGCCGGCGATGGCGCTGGTGCGTGAATTCGTGGCCCAGCGCCTGCGCGATTGAACGCGCCGATTGACGTGCTTCAGCGCTGCTTGCGGTAGGGCTCGTCCTCGGGCACGAAGGTGGCTTCCGCGAGCGCGTCGCGGGTCCATTCCTGCATGGCGGGCAGCGCCAGCACGGCGTCCATGTAGTCGCGCACCGGGCCGGACGCCGCGATGCCATAGGTCGTGAAGCGCGAGACCACCGGCGCGAAGAAGGCGTCGGCGATCGAGAACTCGCCGAACAGGAACGGCCCGCCCTGGCCGAATGCCGCGCGCGTGTCGCGCCAGATCGCTTGCAGGCGCTCGATGTCCTGTTGCGCGGCCGCAGGAAAGTCGATGCCGGGCAGGTGCGCTTCGACGTTCATGGGCAGCGCCTGGCGCATCGCGCCAAAGCCGCTGTGCATCTGCGCGGTGAGCGACCGCGCGCGGGCCCGGGCGCGCGCGTCCTGGGGCCACAGGCGGGCTTCGGGATGGCGTTCGGCCAGGTACTCGCAGATCGCCAGCGTGTCCCAGATCGCGAACTCGCCATCCAGCAGCACCGGAACCAGCCCCGCGGGCGACACCGCGCCCACGCGGCGCGAGAATTCCTCGGTGAAGAAGCCGAGCTTCTGCTCGGTAAAGGGTATGCCTGCGGCGCGCAAGGCGATCCACGGCCGCAGGGACCAGGACGAGTAGTTCTTGTTGCCGATGATCAAGGTGTACATGCCGCGATCCTTCCTAGCCGTTGATGTGATGGTTCAGGCGCCGGTTCAGCGGCGCAGCAGTTTGCCCAGGTATTGTCCGGTGTGGCTGGCGGACGTGCCGGCCACGTCTTCGGGCGTGCCCTGCGCCACCACGCGCCCGCCGCCGTCGCCGCCTTCGGGACCCATGTCGACCACCCAGTCCGCGGTCTTGATGACGTCCAGGTTGTGCTCGATGATCAGCACCGTGTTGCCGCTGTCGACCAGCTGGTTCAGCACCTGCAGCAGCAGCTCGATGTCTCGGAAATGCAGGCCCGTGGTGGGCTCGTCCAGGATGTAGAGCGTGCGGCCGGTGCTGCGCCGCGACAGTTCCTGCGACAGCTTCACGCGCTGCGCTTCGCCGCCCGACAGGGTGGTAGCGCTCTGGCCCAGCCGGATATACGACAGGCCCACGTCGATCAGCGTGTGCAGCTTGCGGGCGATGGCCGGCACGGACTCGAAGTATTCCAGCGCCTGCTCGACCGTCAGGTCCAGCACTTCGCTGATGTTGCGGCCGCGATAGCGGATTTCCAGCGTTTCGCGGTTGTAGCGCTTGCCGTGGCAGACGTCGCAAGGCACGTACATGTCGGGCAGGAAATGCATTTCGACCTTGACCACGCCGTCGCCCTGGCAGGCCTCGCAGCGCCCGCCCTTGACGTTGAAGCTGAAGCGCCCCGGGTCGTAGCCGCGGGTGCGCGCTTCCGGCACGCCCGCGAAGAGTTCGCGGATGGGCGTGAACAGGCCCGTGTAGGTCGCGGGGTTGCTGCGCGGCGTGCGGCCGATGGGGCTCTGGTCCACGCTGATGATCTTGTCGAAGTTCTCCAGCCCCTGCATCGACACGTAAGGAGCGGGTTCGCTCTGTGCATGATGCAGCTGGCGCGACACGGCGACCGCCAGCGTGTCGTTGACCAGCGTGGACTTGCCCGAACCGGACACGCCGGTCACGCACACCAGCCGGCCCGCGGGGATGCGCAGGTCCACGTTCTTCAGGTTGTTGCCGCTGGCGCCCGTCAGGGTCAGCCAGGACAGTTCGTCGTTGACGGGGCGTCGCTTCGGGATGGCGATGGCGCGCGCGCCGCTCAGGTACTGGCCGGTCAGCGACTGGGGGTCGCGCTGCACGGTTTCCGGGTCGCCCTGCGCCACCACCTGGCCGCCGTGCTCGCCCGCGCCCGGTCCCATGTCCACGACCCAGTCGGCCATGCGGATCATGTCTTCGTCGTGCTCCACGACGATGACGCTATTGCCTAGGTCGCGCAGGTGCTGCAGGGTGCCGATGAGGCGGTCGTTGTCGCGCTGGTGCAGGCCGATGGAGGGCTCGTCCAGCACGTACATCACGCCGGTCAGGCCCGAGCCGATCTGGCTGGCCAGGCGGATGCGCTGCGCCTCGCCGCCCGAGATGGTATCGGCGCTGCGGTCCAGCGACAGATAGTTCAGGCCGACGTTGTTCAGGAAGCTCAGGCGCGCCTCGATCTCGCGCACGATGCGTTGCGCGATCTCCTGCTTGGCGCCCGTCAGGCTCAGGTCGCGGAACCAGGTAAGGCAGGTCGACAGCGGCATGGCCTCGACCTCGTAGATGGCCTGACCGTGGCGTTCGCCGCCGCGCGGATCCTGGCCGATCAGCACGTTGCGGGCCTCGGGCCGCAGGCGCGAGCCGCCGCAATCCGGGCAGGTCTTGATGTTGCGGTACTTGCCGAGCTCTTCGCGCACGGTGGCCGAATCGGTTTCGCGCCAACGGCGCTCCAGGTTCGGGATCACGCCTTCGAATGTATGGCGCTTGACCGTGCTGCGGCCTTTTTCGTTCAGGTAGAGGAACGAGATCTCTTCGTCGCCGGAGCCGTACAGCACCTTGTCGCGCAACGCCTCGGGCAGTTCCTCGAAGGGCGCTTCGATGTCGAATTCATAGTGCGCCGCCAGGCTGGTCAAGAGCGAATGCGTGAAGGCGTTGCGGCGGTCCCAGCCGCGGATGGCGCCGGCCGCCAGGCTCAGCTCCGGGAAGGCGACCACGCGCTTGGGGTCGAAGAAGCCGACCTGGCCGATGCCATCGCAACTGGGGCAGGCGCCCATGGGATTGTTGAAGCTGAACAGGCGCGGCTCCAGCTCGGGCAGGCTGTGGCTGCACACCGGGCAGGCGTAGCGGCTGGAGAAGACCTGTTCGCGGCCGCTGTCCATGTCCAGCGCCAGGGCGCGGCCCTCGGCCAGCTGCAACGCGGTCTCGAAGCTTTCCGCCAGGCGCTGCTTGCTTTCAGGCTTGATGCGCAGCCGGTCGATGACGACGTCGATGTCGTGCTTCTCGGTCTTCTTCAGCGGCGCCATGCCGTCGATTTCGGTCAGCTGGCCGTCCACGCGCAGACGCACGTAGCCCTGCGCCTGCAGGCTGGCGCATTCGTCCTCGAAACTGCCTTTCTTGCCGCGGGCTATGGGCGCCAGTACCGCCAGCCGGGTTTCGGGCGTCCAGGACAGCACCGCGTCCACCATCTGGCTGACGCTTTGCGCCTGTAATGGCAGGCCATGGTCAGGGCAATAGGGCGTACCGACCCGCGCGTACAGGAGGCGCAGGTAGTCGTGGATCTCGGTGATGGTGCCGACGGTGGAGCGGGGGTTGTGGCCCGCGGCCTTCTGTTCGATGGAGATGGCCGGGGACAAGCCCTCGATCAGGTCCACGTCCGGCTTGTCCATCAGCTGCAGGAACTGGCGGGCGTAGGCGGACAGGCTTTCCACGTAGCGGCGTTGGCCTTCCGCGTACAGCGTGTCGAAGGCCAGCGACGATTTGCCCGAGCCGGACAAGCCGGTGACGACCACCAGCTTGTGGCGTGGCAGGTCGAGCGAGACGTTCTTGAGATTGTGGGTGCGCGCACCCCGAATGCGTATTGTCACGTCCATCGGGCTCTTTTAAGCGGTTTCAAAGGCCAACTTGGTACTATAGCGCGCCGAATCCCCCTGCGTTCGGGGCAGTACTCCAGCCTGGATAGACCCGGGGGGCGGCGCCGCACCGCCAGATCAGACCGTGAGCGTGTGACATCCACGCGCGCGGGCGAGTCCTAGTCATCGTTGAATTTTTCGCATGCAGGCAGATAAAAAACTGAAATTGACCCCGTCCGAACGCCGCGCCAGCGTGGCGCTGGCCGGACTGTTCGCCGCGCGGATGCTGGGGCTGTTCCTGTTGCTGCCCGTCTTCGCCGTGGCCGCCGCCGGCATGCCGGGCGGGGACGATCCGGCCCGCGTCGGCCTGGCGCTGGGCATGTACGGCCTGACCCAGGCCTTCATGCAGATTCCCTTCGGCCTGGCGTCCGACCGCTGGGGCCGGCGTCCCGTGGTGCTGTTCGGCCTGCTGCTGTTCGTGGCGGGCAGCATCGTCTGTGCACAGGCGTCCGACGTGTACTGGATCACCATCGGCCGCGCCATCCAGGGCGCGGGCGCGATTTCCGCGGCCGTCACCGCCTGGCTGGCGGATTCCACCCGCGACGAGGTCCGCACCCGGGCCATGGCCATGGTGGGCGGGTCGATCGGCCTGTCCTTCGCCGTGTCGCTGGTCCTGTCGCCCGTGCTGGTGGGCTGGTGGGGCCTGTCCGGCCTGTTCTGGACCATCGCCTGTCTGGGCGTGATCTGCCTGGCCGTGGCCGGCTGGGTGGTGCCCGTGGTGCCGCTGACCCAGGCCCGCACCATGCAGGCCGCCCGGCCGCGCGAAGTCCTGACCCACAGCGACCTGCTGCGCCTGAATTTCGGCGTTTTTGTCCTGCACCTGATCCAGGTGGCGCTGTTTGTCGTGGTGCCGGCCCTGCTGGCGAAGGTGGGCGGCCTGGACGCGCGCGAGCTCTGGAAGGTCTATCTGCCGGTCATCCTGGTTTCCTTCGTGCTGATGGTGCCGGTGGTGTTCGTCGCCGAAAAGCGCCGCGCCCATCGCGGCGCCCTGCGCGCCGCCGTGGCCGGGCTGGTGCTGGTGTGCGCCTTGCTGCCCGCGGCCAGCCATGGCTTCTACACCCTGGCAGCCGCCCTGACGGGCTTCTTCGTGGCCTTCAATGTGCTGGAAGCCCTGCAACCGTCGCTGGTGTCGCGGGTCGCGCCGCAGGCCTACAAGGGCCTGGCGCTGGGCTTCTACAACACCGCCCAGGCCGCCGGCCTGTTCGCGGGTGGCGCGCTGGGCGGCTGGCTGGCCTCGCATTCCGGTTCCAGCGCCGTTTTCATCGCCGCCGCCGCCCTGTCGGCGATCTGGCTGGCGGTGACCTGGGCCCTGCGGCCGTTGCCCGAACCGGACCGCCAGGCATCGGCGCGGGCCGGCTGAAAAGTCGGGATCCCACCCCGAAAAGCGCCCAACAGACGCGAAAATTCCATGGCTGGGGTGGACGGCTTTGTCACATCCTGGTTTGGCGCGGCGGGCGCTTTTCGTCGATAATACGCATCAAATCAGGGCTTCACTCAGGGTTCAACCCGGCGTCGCCGGTCATCGTTGCGGTGACCGGCGTGTTTCATGAAGCCGGTCTTCAACATCATCGCTTTTATGTTGTTGCCGGCGCGTCCGCGGCAACGCACACGCAGGCTGTCAACAACAGAGGGACAACGGCATGGCATCGGTTAACAAAGTCATACTCGTGGGCAATCTGGGACGCGACCCGGAAGTCCGCTACAGCCCCGAAGGGGCGGCAATCTGCAATATGTCCATTGCCACCACCTCCACCTGGAAAGACAAGGCTTCGGGCGAACGCCGCGAAGAAACGGAATGGCACCGCGTCGTCATGTACAACCGCCTGGCTGAAATCGCCGGCGAGTACCTGAAGAAGGGCCGCTCGGTCTACATCGAAGGCCGCCTGAAGACGCGCAAGTGGCAAGACAAGGACACCGGCGCTGACCGCTACAGCACCGAAGTCGTCGCCGACCAGATGCAGATGCTGGGCGGCCGCGAAGACGGCGGCGGCGGTGGCGCAAGCTTCGGCGGCGGTGGCGGCTACGACGACGCGCCTTCGCGCCCGCAGCAGCAGCGCTCCCCGGCCCAACGCCCGGCCCCGCAACAGCGCCCGGCTCCCGCCGCGGCTCCGGCCAGCAGCGGCGCTAATCTGGCGGATATGGACGACGATATTCCGTTCTAAGCCACAGCGCGGCATCAGACTTCAACAAGAACCCGGTAAATTCCTGATTTACCGGGTTTTTTGTTGCCCCTGGCGGTAGTGTGGGCCGACGCGTTCGAGAGGCCGACTCGCGGATGGGGCGCCATTCCGGCATAGGTGAGGCGAAGTCCTGGTGTTGCTGGAATTATTTTGTTTCACAAAACCCCCTTGCGCTATCTACCTAGTAGTAGATAAGATTCATCCATCGACGCAGCAAACCAAACACCCGCCGACGTCGAAACCAGAAATACAGTAGGACCGCTTTTTTATTTCCCTTCTTGTCTACCTATAAGTAGATAGTTTTTTGAACCGCTACGCAATCGTTATCTGGAGATCAACCATGAAGACCCTCGTATCCGCCCTGATCCTGTCCGCTTCCTTCATTGGCGCCGCCCAAGCCGGCGAGCTGGACTATCCGCCTGCCCTGAACACCGAAAGCACGGTGACCCGCGCCCAAGTGCAGCAAGAGCTGGCCCAGGCCCGCGCCAATGGCGAACTGGTGTCTGGCGAAGAAGGCTACGCCGCCACGATCTTTGCCGCCTCTGGCGACAAGAGCCGCGCCCAGGTCCAGAAGGAACTGGCCGCCGCCCGCGCCCAAGGCCTGACCGACAGCGCCGAACTGGCTTACCCGCCCGTGCAAGGCTGAGTTTTTTTCCCTCGATGTCTATCTATAAGTAGATAGCTCCATCGAAACCCTGACGCAGCACCTGATCCTTACTGGAGATCAACCATGAAGACCCTCGTATCCGCCCTGATCCTGTCCGCTTCCTTCATCGGCGCCGCCCAAGCCGGCGAACTGGACTATCCGCCTCCCCTGAACACGGAAAGCACGGTGACCCGCGCCCAGGTGCAGCAGGAACTGGCCGAAGCGCGCGCCAATGGCGAGCTGGTGTCGGGCGAAGAAGGCTACGCCGCCACGATGTTTGCCTCGGCCGGCGACAAGAGCCGCAAGCAAGTGCAGCAGGAATTGGCCGCCGCCCGCGCGCATGGCCTGACCGACAGCGGTGAGCTGGACTACCCGCCCGTGCAAGGCTGAGCTTCATGCCGGTACATGCGGATCCCGGGGGGCGGGATGATTCCCGGCCGGGGTCCGCAAGGGTTTTGGAGCAGTGGCAACGCTGCCGGAACCGATGACGAATCAACCTATTAGTAGGTAATATTCAGCCATGGACACTCCTACTTCCAACACCACTCGCGAACAGCTTCTGGCCCATGCCGAGAAGCTGATCCGCACGCGCGGATGCAACGGCTTCAGCTACCGCGACCTGGCTGAGCATGTGGGCGTAAAGACGTCCAGCATCCACTATTACTTTCCGGGCAAGGACGACTTGCTCTACGAGGCCGTCGAAGCCTACAGCGCGCGCGCGCTGGCCGCGATGCGCGGGATCGACACGTCGCTGCCGGCGCAAGCGCAGCTCGACCAATATCTGTCGATGATGGAATCGCGCGCCTGCGGGTCGGGCGAGCTCTGTCTGGCCGGCATGCTGGCGGCCGAGGTCAATTCGCTGCCCGAACGCGTGCGTGGCGCATTGCAAGGATTCTTCCGCGCGCACGAAGCCTGGTTGGCACGCGTGCTGGCCGAAGGCGCGGCGCAGGGCACGATGAAGTTCTCTGGCACGCCGGAGGCGGCTGGCCGCGCGGTGTTCGCCACGGTGCAAGGTTGCATATTGGTGGCGCGCCTGTTCCAACAGCCCGCGGCATTGTGCGAGGCCATCGGCGCGCTGTACGTGGAGTGCGACGGCAAGCACGGCGGCGCCGCCTGAGCGTTCCCGCTCCACGCAGCCCATCAACCACGGCCGCCATGCGCAAGCAGGCGGCCGTTGTGTTTTGCGCGGCGGGATCAGGCCGCGAGCAGCGCCCGCGCCATGTCGACGCTGGTGCGCGCCTGGATACCCAGGTCGCGCATGCGTTGCTGGAAGGTTGCCTGTGCGTCTTCGAAGCCCGCGACGGGGCTCATGCAGTCCGTCAGCAACACCAGGCGCGACAGGTCGCGGCCGGGCAGGTGCTCGGCCAGGTGTTCGACAGTGGCCTTGACGCAATGGCTGCCGGCCTGGCCGGCGATCAGGATGAGTTCGGCGCGGTCCAGCGAATCGAGCAGGCTGCGGTTGAGCTGGCTGCGCGGATCGTCGGCATCAGGGACTTCGGCCATCAGCGCGCTGTAGTGTTCGGTCCAGGGGTTCATACCCTTGGGCACCTTGCGCACGATGAACTGGCGCTCGTCTTCCCAGCGGCTGTAAGCCGCGCGCACGTCCGCATGCACGTTGTGGCCCCAGGTGCCGATTTCGCAATGCAGCGGCCACACCATCAGCGTGTAGCGGCCGCGCGCCTCGAGTTCGTCCAGGTACGACAGGGTACGCGGCAGGTCGTCGTCGTGGCGCGGCCGGAAATCGCCCGCGCGCAGCTGTGCCGCCGTGATCTGCGTGTACGGCGCCACGGGCTGGCCGTCGCCGGTGGACCAGAAGGTCGGATGGGCGATGTCCAGGCGATGGTGCGAATCCAGCGTCACCGTGATCGAGGTAAGCGCGGGCGCGGTCGTGTCGATGAAGTGCGCGAGCCGCTGCATGTCGGCGTGGGCGCCGGCCACAGGCAGGGCGGGCGCGTGCGCGGCGCCCGTCACGGGATCCGTGGGCAGGTACGACTCGGGCAGGTCGCAGAAGTCATTCTGCGGATCGATGATCAGTAGATGATTGGAGCGCGGCATGACGACGTTCGGGACAGGCGAACTCGAAATATAGAACGGGATGGCCATGTCTTTCTAGAAAAGTACCAGATGCTCGGCGCGGTCTGGTAACTGCTTGAGCAGCTCGCGCCACTGCAGCCAGACGCTGCCCCCGGCTGAAACGGCGATCACTGCGATAACGATCCACATGTCAGGCTCCTGGAAAATTTCGCACGGCCGTGCGAAATTAAAGTAAAGAATTGCCGGCACGGGCCGGCGCTGGAAATACGGCTACTCGAGGTACTTGAAACTGCGGTAGGTGGAAATCAATCGTTCATAGGCCGCCCGCACGCGCTGGGGAGCCTTGGGATCCCGCAGGAAGCGGGCATCGTGCATCAGCCCGATCATCAAGCTGTAGACCTCGAATACGAGCTGCTCGGGATCCGTGTCCGGCCTGACGTGGCCGGCTTCGAGCGCCTGGTTGACCGTGCGCAGCATGGCGCTGCGCCAGCGCCGTAGATTGCCCTCCAGCACCGAGCGCAGCGGGGATTCCACGTCGTCGTATTCGAAGGCGCCGGCCACGTAGATGCAGCCCGTCAGCGTTTCGACATTGCTGGCGCGCTCGATCCAGAGCGAGACCAGGGCGTTGAGCCGCGGCAGGCCGCGGGGATGGGCCAGGGCCGGGGTGAACACGGCTTCAAGGAAGCGCCGGTCGTATTCGTCCAGCACCGCCTGCTGCAGGGCTTCCAGCGAGCCCACGCGCGAGAACACGCCGCTCTTGCTGATGCCCAGGCGCTTGGCCACCTGGCCGAGCGACAGGCTCTCCATGCCTTGCGCCGCGGCCATGTCCAGGGCCGCGTCCACAATGGCCGCGAAGGTCAGCTCGCTTTTCTCGGTTTTGGCAGTCATGCGGCAAATTTAGCACGACCGTGCGAAATTGACCTGGCTTTTTTCAGGGTCGCGCCCCGAAAAAAAACCGGACAGCCAGGCTGTCCGGTCTTGTTGCGGCAAAAGCGCGCCGGGATCAGGCCTGGTTGGCCTTGAACTCCAGGCGGTACTTGTGCAGCAGCGGCTCGGTGTAGCCGTTGGGCTGGGTCAGGCCTTCGAACACCAGCGCGCAGGCAGCCTTGAATGCCAGCGAGGTGTCGAAGTTGCCGGCCATCGGGCGGTAGAGCGTATCGCCCGCGTTTTGGCCGTCGACCACCTTGGCCATGCGCTTGAAGGTTTCCATGACCTGCTCGCGGTTGGTCACGCCGTGGCGCAGCCAGTTGGCGATGTGCTGGCTGGAGATGCGCAGCGTGGCGCGGTCTTCCATCAGGCCGACGTTGTGGATGTCCGGCACCTTGGAGCAGCCCACGCCCTGGTCGATCCAGCGCACCACGTAGCCCAGGATGCCCTGCACGTTGTTGTCGAGCTCCTGCTGGATGTCCTGCGCGGACCACTTGGACGGATCGCCGACCGGCACCGTCAGCAGGCCGCCCAGCAGGTCATCGCGCACGCTGTCGAGCTTGGTGCGTTCCAGCTCCTGCTGCACCGCCTGCACGTCGATCTGGTGGTAGTGCAACGCGTGCAGCGTGGCTGCGGTGGGCGAAGGCACCCAGGCGGTGTTGGCGCCGGCCTTGGGATGGGCGATCTTCTGTTCCAGCATGGCGGCCATCAGGTCCGGCATGGCCCACATGCCCTTGCCGATCTGGGCGCGGCCGCGCAGGCCGGCATCCAGGCCGACCAGCACGTTGTTGCGCTCGTAGGCGGTGATCCAGGCGGTGGACTTCATGTCGCCCTTGCGCAGCATCGGGCCGGCTTCCATGCTGGAGTGCATTTCGTCGCCGGTGCGGTCCAGGAAGCCGGTGTTGATGAAGGCCACGCGCGCGGCGGCGGCCTCGATGCACGCCTTGAGGTTGATGCTGGTGCGGCGCTCTTCGTCCATGATGCCCATTTTCAGGGTGTTGCGCGGCAGCTTGAGCAGGTCTTCGACGCGGTCGAACAGTTCGCTGGCGAAGGCGGCTTCGACGGGGCCGTGCATCTTCGGCTTCACGATGTAGACGGAACCGGTGCGCGAATTCAGCTTGTGCTTGCGGTCCTGCAGCGCGGCCAGGCTGGTGACCACGGCGTCCAGGATGCCTTCGGGGATTTCGCGGCCCTCGCGGTCCAGGATGGCCGGGTTGGTCATCAGGTGGCCGACGTTGCGCACGAACATGAGCGAACGGCCATGCAGGGTCAGCGGCGAACCGTCGGGACGCGTGTAGTCGCGGTCGGCGTTGAGCTTGCGGGTGAAGGTCTTGCCGCCCTTGGTGACCTCTTCGGTCAGGTCGCCCTTCATCAGGCCGAGCCAGTTGCGGTAGATATGGACCTTGTCCTCGGCATCCACGGCGGCGACGGAATCCTCGCAGTCCATGATGGTGGTGAGCGCGGCTTCCACCAGCACGTCCTTGACGCCTGCGGCGTCGGTGGCGCCGATGCTGTGGCTGCGGTCGATCTGGATTTCGAAGTGCAGGCCGTTGTTCTTGAGCAGGATGGCCGTAGGCGCGGAGGCCTCGCCCTGGTAGCCGGCCAATTGCGCGGGATTCTTCAGGCCGGTCGAGCCGTTGGCCAGCGCCACGCGCAGTTGACCGCTTTCCACGGTGTAGCCGCGGGCGTCGGCATGCGAGCCCTGGGCCAGCGGGGCGGCGGTGTCCAGGAAGGCGCGGGCGCGGGCGATGACGGCGGCGCCGCGTTCCGGGTTGTAGCCGCGGCCCGTGTCGCCGGGCGTGGCGGGGATGGCGTCGGTGCCGTAGAGCGCGTCGTACAGGCTGCCCCAGCGCGCGTTGGCGGCGTTCAGCGCGTAGCGCGAGTTGGACATGGGCACGACCAGCTGCGGGCCGGCCTGCTGCGAAATCTCGGTGTCGACGTTGTCGGTGGTGGCGCGCACACTGGCCGGCTGCGGCAGCAGGTAGCCGATGCCTTCCAGGAATTTGCGGTAGGCGGCCGGATCGGCGATGGGGCCGGGGTGGGCGCGGTGCCATGCGTCGAGCTCGGCCTGCAGGCGGTCGCGTTCGGCCAGCAACGCGCGGTTCTTCGGAGCCAGGTCGTCCACCAGGGCCGCGAAGCCTTGCCAGAAGCCTTCGGCATCCAGGCCGGTGCCGGGCAGGGCTTCCTGTTCGATGAATTGATTGAGATTGGCCGCCACTTGCAGGCCGTGATGCTGGATGCGTTGAGTCATGCGGTTCTCTAGCGGTAAGGGACTGGCCGACGCCGCGCGCCGGGCGTATCTGGTCTCGACATCATCGTTCGCGCCTGCCGCAATGTCCATATCAAAACCCACTGGTCATACCAGTTTGTGCACTGCCGTATGGGCAAAGTCGTAATTTTTATGGTTTTATATCAGCTACTTACGGGGGTGTTATGCAAGAGGTCCGATCGGGGATGCGCTTGGTCATACCACTGGTGCGGAGAGTGCATGTACGCGGAAACTGAAGAAAAGCCTCGCCAGGTGGCGGACGAGGTCGCCGAACGGATCGAACGCCTGATCCTGGACGGCGTGCTGAAGGCCGGCCAGGCGCTGCCTTCCGAACGGCGTCTGACCGAGAAGCTGGGCGTGTCGCGCACGGCCCTACGCGAAGGGCTCAAGCTCTTGCGTGCGCGCGAGATCATCCACACCGCGCAAGGCAAGGGTTCGTATGTGGCGCACATATCCAAGGTGGATGCCGGTCCGCTGATGCACCTGTTCAATTCGCAGCCGCGCACGCTCTACGACCTGCTGGAAGTGCGTTCGCTGCTGGAAGCCGAGTCTGCCCGGCTGGCGGCCATACGCGGCACCGAGGCGGACTTCATCATGATCCGCCGCCGTTATGACGAAATGGTGGCGGCGCAGGGCACGGCCACCGACACGGCGACGCACGCGCATCTGGACCATGCTTTTCACCTGGCCATCTGCGAGGCTTCGCACAATCCGGTGCTGGTGCATACGTTGCAATCGCTGACGGACTTGCTGCTGGGCTCGGTCTTCGCCTGCGTCAACAACCTGTACCACCGCCAACCCGAGAAGCGCCAGATCGACCGGCAGCACACGCGGCTGTTCAACGCCGTGACGGCGCGCCAGCCGGAGCAGGCGCGCAAGGCGGCCGCGGACCACGTGGACAGCGTGCGCCAGAGCCTGGCCGATATCGAGCAGGAAGAGCAGCGCCTGGTGCGCGCGACGCTGCGGCTGGAAGGCTGGAGCTAGCGTCCTGCGCTCTCGCGGGGCAGGACGCATGAGGGCGCGTCGTGGTTCAGCGGTCGGCCATGGCGCCGCTGCCCGCCAGCGCCAGCGGCTTGCCCGCGTACACGCGGCCAAAGCGGTTGTTGATGAACGCGTCCAGATCGATGGCTTCCTGCCCGACGAACCCGCGTTGCGGCAATGCGCCCTGCGCCACCAGATCCAGCGCGGCGCAGATGCCGGCGGCGGTGGACAGCTGGATCGCGCTCAGGCGATGGCCGTCGACGTCCGCGCCGAAGATGCGGATGGGGTAGGACTCCTCTTCCAGCCGGCCATGGCGGCGGCCCGATGCCGAAGCCTGGATCACGATCACGTCCTGTTCGGTCGTGGGAATGGCGGCTTCGAAAATTTCCTTGAGCAGGTCGCGGCGGTCCCGCAAGCGCAAGTCGTTGAGCAGCAATTTCATGATGCTGCAGTGGCCCGGGTAGCGCACCGATTTGTAGTCCACGTTGCGGGCGCGGCCGCGCAAGGTGGCGGGCAGGGTGCCCAGTCCGCCGGACGTGTTGAAGGCTTCGTACTCCACGCCGTCCAGCGCGAAGGTCTCGTAGCCTTCCAGCGCGGGCACGCTGGTCAGTTGGCCGTCGACGATGGCCTCGCAGGGATTGCAGTACTCGTTGATCAGTCCCTCGGTGCTCCAGGTCAGGTTGTAGCGCAGGCTGTTGGAGGGATAGCGCGGCAGGGCGCCCACGCGCATGCGCAGATCCAGCAGGGTATCGAAGCGGCGCGCCAGCGCGTTGCCGACCACGCCGATGAAACCCGGGGCCAGGCCGCATTGCGGCATCAGCACGCTGCGGGCGTCTTCCGCCAGCGCCTGGATGGCGTGCGTGCTGGCCACGTCTTCGGTCAGGTCGAAGTAGTGCACCCCCGCCTTGGCGCACAGGCCGGCCACCGCGGCGGCGCGGTGAAAGGGCAGCGCGTTGATGACCGCGTAACGCCCCTCGATGCATTGCGCCACGGAGTCGTCGCCGGAAATCTGACGGGTTTCACAACCCAGTTCGGCCACGATGCGCAGCCGTTCGGGATCCTGGTCGGCTACCAGTACCGAATAGCCGCCGCTGCGTTCCAGCATCAGGGCAATGGCGAAACCGATTTTTCCGGCGCCCAGAAGTACGACGGGCCGGGGAGAGGCGGTGGTCATGGTGCGGCTCCTGCATGGATGGGGGAGAGGGTGAGCTCATCCTATGCGCGGTCGCTGTCGATGTGTAGAGACTAAATAGTCGAATCGGCCATAGGTAACGTCAATTCGACTTAATTAAATATCGAAACGTCAAAAACAAAGCCCTCCGGTTTGGGGCCGGAGGGCTTTGGGGCGCTGCCTGGCCGGGGAGGCCAGGGGGGGATCAGCTGCCCAGGGGCGGGTAGTCCAGGTTGCCGAAGGTGACCAGGCCTTCCGACTTGGCCTGGGCCAGTTCGGTGCGGACTTCGGCGCGGGTCAGCGAGGTGGCTTGTTCAGCCGCGGCGACGGGCGGGTAGTCCAGGTTGCCGAAGGTCACTTCACCGGCGTTCTTGGCTTGTTGCAGTTCAGCTTGCACTTGCTGCGAGGTCAGGGTCGACTTCGGGGCGATGGCGGCGGGGTAGCCTTCTTCGCCGAAGGTGTATTGGCCCGAGGCCTTGGCTTGTTGCAGTTCGGCTTGGACCTGAGCGCGGGTCGGGCCCTGATCAGCCTCGGCGGCTTGGGCGCCGGCAGCCAGAACGGACATGGACAGCATCAAAGCGGTAGCAAGGGTTTTCATAGCAGACCTCCAATGTCTTGAGCTTGGGAGCCGAACCGCTGGCCTGATTGCCTGGGGTTCGCTTGCTGTGTCCCGATGAGATGCATTCTGGGCGCAAATCATCTCCGGATAAACCCTGATTCTCTGAAAACATCTTTCCAAAAAGAAGACTAATAGGTTTCCATTTCACCAAATGGCACCATGGGTGGTGGAATTTCCATTTGATGACACCATAGGAGGTAGTCCACCCGGTAGGGCGGAGGTCTGGCGGCGGGGGGAGTGGGGGGCGCAGCCCCGGAAAAGCCCGGGACCGGCAAGGAGGAGGGAATCAGCGGTTCAGTTCGACCAGCGCGGCGTTGTATTCCGCCTGGGCTTCGTCCAGTTTGCGCTGGGCTTTGTCGATCTTGTCCTGCTTGCCCTTGGCGCGGGCCTGCTTGAGCTCGCTTTCGCGCTCGGCGACCTTGTTCTGCTTCTCGCGCACGTCGGCTTCGCGCTGGGATTGCAGGCGGCTGTCGGTGCAATTCGCTTTGGCTTCGGCCAGGGCCTTGCGCAGGCCGGCTTCGCGGCGGGTATTGTTCTGCGCCTTGGCAGCGGCGATGGCGTTTTCGATTTCGCAGAACTTGGCGGCGCAGCCGCGCTGGGCCGAGCAATCGCTGGCGGCCTGGGCCGGAATGGCCACGAAGGCGGCGGCTGCGGCGGCCGTCAAGGCCAGGGATTTGAGCAATGAGGGCATGCGTGGTCTCCGTAATGCGTTGCGGAGGTTCCATCATGGGCCTTGCGCGCGATGCTCGCAATGCGCGGCATCAACGCAGCCTCAGCGCGGCGCGGACCCCGCCGATCGACCGGGTTCGTTGCCGCGCCGGCAGGACGTCAGCGAATCAGCGTGCCGGCCAGTGCGGCGGCGACCAGCAGCGCGCCCAGCCAGAGGTTGGCGCGGAACAGCATGAAGTTGCGGTCGGGGCGCTGGATGTCGAAGACCTTCAACTGCCACGCCAGGTGCACGGCCACCGCCACCATGCCGACCTGATAGGCCCACGACAGGCCGATGGCGTAGCCGCCCCAGGCCCACAGCACGATGGTGGCCAGATAGAAGCCGCCGATCCAGAGCTTGCCCTGGTCGCCAAAGCGCATGGCGGTGGAATGCAGGCCCAGGCTGCGGTCGTCGCGCACGTCCACGTAGGCGTAGATGCTGTCGTAGCCCACCTGCCACAGCACGGCGCCCGCCCACATGGCGATGGCGGCCAGCGGCACGTGGTTCTGCGTGTCCGACCAGGCCATCAGCATGCCCCAGTTGAAGCAGATGCCCAGCACCACTTGCGGCCAGTAGGTGACACGCTTGCACAGCGGGTAGATGAAGACGAAAGGCAGCACGGCCACGGCCAGCCAGCGGCTCATTTCGTTCAGGAAGAACAGCAGCGACCCGCAGACCAGCAATTGCCCGAGCAGGAACCAGACCGCGTTCTTCATCGTCAGCTGGCCGCTGGTCAGAGGGCGGAAACGCGTGCGCTCGACGTGCTTGTCGAAGTTGCGGTCGCACATGTCGTTGACGGTGCAGCCGATGCCGCGCATCAGCAGGGCGCCCAGCGAAAACACGATCAGCCGCTGCAGGTCCGGCAGGCCGCCCGCGGCCTGGATCAGCGCCGCAATGGCCGGCAGCAGGGTCAGCCAGGTGCCGATCGGGCGGTCCAGGCGGCACAGGCGGGCATAGGGCCGCCAGGACTTGGGCAGCCAGCGTTCGACCCAGTCGGTGAAAACGATGTCACTGAGGTCGACGGGAGATTGTTGGGGGGCGCTCACTGTCACGGCGAAACGGAATGGGAAAACCAAGAGCATAAAACAACGGCGGCCGGACATCGCGCCCGGCCGCCGTTCATGTCCTACCCCCCCTTCGAGGCACCCGCGTCATATCGTCACTGTCGTGGCGAAAGCGGGGCCGCACGGATCCGGGCTCCGCCGGTCCGTAGCGGCGCCCCCCTGGGGGGGAAGCGCCACAGGCGCTTCGGGGGGGGACCTACTACACCTCGGCTTTTAGCAGCTTGCCGAGGATGGCGATGCCGCGGCGGATCTTGTCTTCCGGCACGGTGGCAAAGCTCAGGCGCAGCGTGTTGGTCTTGCCGGCGCCGCAATAGAACGGCGCGCCGGGCACGAACGCCACGTTCTGCGCGATGGCCTTTTCCAGCAGCTTGGTGCTGTCGATGTGCTCGGGCAACGTCAGCCAGATGAACATGCCGCCTTCCGGCTTGGTCCAGGTGACGGTGTCCGGGAATTCCTGCTTGATGGCATCCAGCATGCAGCTGCCCTGGGCGCGGTAGATCTCGCGGACGTTGGGCAGGTGCTCTTCCAGGAAGCCTTCCTTGACGATCTCGTACACGGCCATCTGCGTCAGCGTGGGCGTGTGCAGGTCGGTGGCCTGCTTGGCTTGCACCAGCTTGTTGATGAGCGGGCGCGCGGCAGCGATGTAGCCCAGGCGCAGGCCGGGAGCCAGCACCTTGGAGAACGTGCCCAGGCGCACGACGTTGGCGCCGTACTCGGCGGCCAGCGCGATCAGGCCCGGCTGCGGTTCGCCTGCGTAGCGCAGTTCGCCGTAGGGATCGTCCTCGACGATGGTCAGGTTCAGTTCCGCGGCGCGTTTGACCAGCGCGATGCGGCGTTCCAGGCTCAGCGTGCGGCCGGTGGGGTTCTGGAAGTTGGGCAGGGCGTACAGGAAGCGGGCGCCTTCGGCCAGTTCAGGCGTGATGGCTTCGGGGATCAGGCCGCCTTCGTCGGTGGGCACCGGCACGAAGTTGGGCTGGTACAGGCTGAACGATTGCAGCGCGCCCAGGTAGCTGGGGTCTTCGACCAGCACCTTGCTGTCCTTGTCGATCAGCACCTTGCCCAGCAGGTCCAGCGCTTGCTGCGAACCCGACACGATCAGGATCTGGTCTGCGGCGACGCTGGCGCCGGCCTTGTTCAGGTCGTCAGCAACCCATTGGCGCAGCGGCGCAAAACCTTCGGTGGGGCCGTACTGCAGCGCGGCGCGACCGTTGGTGGACAGTACCTTGTCGAATGCCGCGCGAACTACCTCTACCGGGAAGCCGCCGGGCGCCGGCAGGCCGCCAGCGAACGAGATGACTTCGGGGCGCTCGGTTACCTTGAGGATTTCGCGGATGGCGGAGCTGGTGAGTTGCTGGGCGCGTTCCGAAAAGGAAAACGCAGGTTCGAGAGGCTTGTCCATGGAGTGCTTCTTGATCAAGAAGGGTAGGAAAATACGGGCGGTTGATCCCTTGGGGTGGCCCGGCGGAAAAAACATTCGGCAAAAAACTATTGTCCCACACGGCAGCGGCCCGGCCCCCTTAATGGCGCCAAGCCCTAAAATCACCTGCATCGATAACCGCCTGTACAGTTACATTTCCCATGTTCGAAGCCGCTCCCATCGTCGCCGATTCCAAGGCCGCCCTGTATGCCGGACTGGTCGCCCAGGCCCGCGCCCTGCTCGAAGGCGAGCATGACCGCATCGCCAATGCCGCCAACCTGAGCGCGCTGGCCTATCAGGCCCTGCCTGACCTGAACTGGGCGGGCTTCTATTTCTACGACGGCACGGAACTGGTGCTGGGCCCCTTCCAGGGCAAGCCGGCTTGCGTGCGCATCCCGCTGAACCGCGGCGTGTGCGGCGCGGCCGCCAGCCAGCGCCAGACCCAACTGGTGCCCGACGTGCATGCTTTTCCCGGCCACATCGCCTGCGATGCGGCCTCGCGTTCCGAGATCGTGGTGCCGCTGGTGCACCAGGGCCAGTTGATCGGCGTGTGGGACGTGGACAGCCCCGTGCCCGACCGCTTTGACGAAGACGACCGCCAGGGCATGGAAGCCCTGTGCGCGGTGTTCCTGGCCAGCCTGGGCTGAGACGCGGCGTTGACAGCGTTGCGGGCTCCCGGTAGATTCCCGCATCTGCGCTTGCAGACCACTGCATTCAATCCATACATGATTCATCAGGCCAACCAATCCGCTTTCCCGTTCCGCGCCCAGGGCGTGGTGCTGGTTTGCGCCGGCCTGAAATCCAAAAAACAGCCGCTCATCTGACCGGAGCATGCTGTTCCGTCAGATGGGCGACGGAACAGCGGCCTCCTGGCGGCGCTTGGCGCCGTCCGCGCATCCCCTGACATCCCGAGCACTTCTGTACGGTCCCCAACCACGGTCCGCTTACACCGAAGGAGTGTTCTCATGCAATCTCATCATCAATCTCCGATCCAGGGCGTCTGGGTGCCGCTGGTCACGCCGTTTGCCGGCGGCGCCGTGGATGGCGGGGCCTTGCGCCGCCTGGTGCGCCACTATGCCGCCGCGGGCGTGGACGGGCTGGTCGTGTGCGGCAGCACCGGCGAGGCCGCGGCGCTGGATGACGCCGAGCAACTGGCGGTGCTGGACGCCGTGCTGACCGAAGCGGGCCGGCTGCCCGTCATCATGGGCCTGGCGGGCAACCACCACGGACACGTGATGCAGCGCCTGGCCGCCTTCGGCACGCGTCCGCTGGCCGGCATCCTGGCGCCCGCGCCGTATTACGTGCGGCCCGGCCAGGAAGGCGCCGCCGCCTATTTCCGCTGCCTGGCCGATGCCTCGCGCTTCCCCCTGGTGCTCTACGACATTCCCTACCGCACAGGTACGACCCTGGACACGGCGACGCTGCTGGCGCTGGCGGCGCATCCCAACATCGCGGCGATCAAGGACTGCGGCGGTTCGCTGGAAAAGACCATCGCGCTGATCGCCGACGGCAACATGCACGTGCTGGCAGGCGAGGACCTGCAGGCGCTGTCCGTGATGAGCCTGGGGGGTTCGGGCATGATCGCGGCCGCCGCGCATATCCGCCCCGATCTGTTCGTGGCCATGCATCAGGCGGTGAAGGCGCAGCAGCTGGACTTGGCCAGGAAGCTGTTCCACGCGCTGGTCCCCATCATCCAGCTGACGTTCGCCGAGCCCAATCCCGGCCCCCTGAAGGCGCAGCTGGGACGGCAGGGCCTGCTGAGCGAGGAGCTGCGCATGCCCATGCCGTCCGCCAGCGCGGGCTTGGCCGCGCGCATGGACGCCGCCGTGGCGGGGCTGAACCGGCAATATCCCTGCCAGTAGCCCGAACTTGGTGAGCAGTCCGCCAGCTTTGTGGCCTTCGGATTCATTTTGTAATAAATGTCCTACCGGGAAGCTGACGGATTGCTTATCATGCGCCCATTCTTCGGGTGAAACAGAACGTTCATGGCCCAAGCTTTTGTAGCCTTGTCCGCCTGGCAAGTCATGCTGGCGGGCCTGCTTTTCTTCGGCGGCATCTATCTGGTCTTCGGTGCGGCCACCTGGCTGCTGACGCACCACATCCTGCCGGCGCTGGGCATCGGACGCCCGCTGGATCCGCGTCCGTTGGCGCCGGGGCAACTGCGGCGCGAGTTCGCGCAATCCGGCCTGTCCATCCTGCTGTTCGGCACCGGCATGATTTTTCCGTGGGGCCTGTTGCAGCTGGGCTGGGCGCACCTGGATCCGGATGCCAGCTGGCAAAAGATCACTGTCGAAATCCTGGTGCTGGTGGCCTGGAACGACGTGCATTTCTGGATCAACCACCGCCTGCTGCACACGAAGCTGCTGCGCCGCTTCCACCTGCCGCATCACCGTTCGGTCGTGACCACGCCGTTCTCGACCTATAGCTTTCATCCCATCGAGGCGCTGATGCTAGGCAACGTGATCATGCTGCCCATGGTGCTGCATGACTTCAGCTTCTGGTCGCTGGCGTCGGTGCCGCTGTTCAGCCTGTTCTTCAACTGCATCGGCCACGCCAACTACGACTTCTTCCCCAATGTGTCCTACGCGCATTGGTTTGCCGCCAGCCGCCGCCATCATCTGCACCACGCCTGCTACAACGGCAATTACGGCTTCCAGTTCACCTTCATGGACCGCCTGTTCCGCACCCGCCTGAAGGCCGAGGCGGCGCAGTCCCAGCTGAATGCTTTCCGGCAACGAGAATCGCTTGGCGGGCGCGCTTAAGCGGCAGCGCCGGCTGCCGTCGCTGCGCAACCGGCGCGACTGGCAAAGCCTGGCCTATCTGGGCGCATTGCCCGCGCTGGCGGCCTGGCAATGGGTGCACGGGTTCTGGTGGCCGCTGTACGGCCTGATGCTGTTCCTGACCCTGGGCGTGGGTGTCATCCACCACAACCACACGCATATCCGCATGTGGCGGGGGCGCTGGACCAACCGCGCCACCGATTTCTGGATCACGCTGCTGCAGGGCCATCCGACCTTCGTGTTCTACCCGGCGCACGTGGCCAATCACCACCGCTACAAGCACGGCGCGCGCGACGTGGCGCGCACCTACCGCTTCGGTGGCGACACCAACCATCTGTGGGGCTACCTGATCCATCCCTTGCAGGCCGGCTGGGTGCTGTACCCGCTGTTCTTCGCCTGGCTGGGCCGCCTGCGCCGCCACTGGCCGGGCGCCTGGCGCTATTGCATGGCGCAGTACGGCGTGTGGCTGGGCCTGTGGGGCGGACTGCTGGCCATGAATCCCATGAAGGCGCTGGTGTTCGTCATCGTGCCGCAGCTGCACGGCCTGCACTGGCTGCTGGCCACCAACTATCTGCAGCATGCCCATGCCGACGGCGGCCCCCGGGCCGTCGCGGGCCTGAACTATGCGCGCAATTTCGAAGGGCTGGTCAATCCGCTGCTCTTCAACATCGGCCTGCACACGGCGCACCACGAGCACCCGCGGGCGCACTGGTCCGAACTGGAGCGCCTGCATCGCGAGCAATACCGCAGCCGCGTGAATCCGGCCTTGAACGAGCCCGGCCTCACGCCCTACATGTTCCGCGTGTTCGTGCTGGGCGCCTTCCTGCCGCGCTTTCGCAGCCGTTCATGCATGGCGCCCGAGCACATCCGCTAGCGCCACACACCCTATATCCACCAGAGGCCTCTCATGCCCATCGCGTTTCATCGTGTCTATCTGGAAAGCGCCGGCTATTTCATGCCGGGCGAACCCGTGTCCAACGATGCCATGGACAGCTACATCGCGCCGCTGAACCGCATGTCCAGCCGCATCAAGAGCCGCATCCTGGCCGAGAACGGCATCAAGCAGCGCTACTACGCGATCGACCAGGAAGGCGCCACGGTGTTCAGCAACGCGCAACTGGCGGCCAACGCCATCCGCGATTGCCTGCGGCGCAACGACAGCGACCTGTCCGCCGTGTCGCTGCTGGCCAGCGGCTCGTCGGGCGGGGACGCGCTGATGCCGGGCTTCTCCAACATGATCCAGGGCGAGCTGGCCGCGCATCCGATGGAAACCCTGTCGGTGCACGGCATCTGCGCCGCGGGCGTATCGGCCATCCAGACGGCCGCGCAGGGTGTGGAGCTGGGCGGCCATGCCAGCGCCCTGGCCGTGGCCAGCGAGCTGCCGTCGCGGCTGTTCAAGCGTTCGCGCTTCGCGGCGCGCGGCTACGACGCCGACTTCGACGCGCATTTCCTGCGCTGGATGCTGTCCGACGGCGCGGGAGCGGTGCTGCTGGGCAATAGCGGCCGGCCCCTGCCGGGCGCTTCGCAGGGCGTGCGCCTGCGCTTGAAGTGGGTGCACCAGCGCTCGTTCTCGGGCGACTATCCGGTGTGCATGCAGCTGGGCCTGTCGGCCGACCGCGCTCGCGGCCATCTGGACTATCCGTCCTGGAACGAGGCCGAGGCCGACGGTGCGCTGTCGCTGCGCCAGGACATCCGCCTGCTGCCGCACCTGTTCGACATCGGCATCCATGAATACGCCAAGCTGGTGCGCGACGGCTGGGTGGATCCGGATCAGGTCGACCACTTCCTGTGCCACTACTCATCGGAGAAGTTCATTCCGGTGGTGGAAGACCTGATGGAGAAGGCCGGCCTGGTGATCCCGCGCGAGCGCTGGTTCAGCAACCTGGCGTGGCGCGGCAATACCGGCGCGGCGTCCATCCTGATCATGCTGGCGGAGTTCCTGGAAACGCGCGAAGTGAAACCGGGCGAGCAGATCTTCTGCTACATCCCGGAATCAGGCCGTTTCATGGCCGCCTACATGCTGCTGGAGGCCGAGGCCGTCCACGCCCCGCAAGTCGCCGCGGGCGCGCCGGCCGCGGCTGCGCCGCGCGAGGACGCGAACAGCGATGACGCTGCCGCCATCGCGCCGCCGCATGACCCGGACATGGCGCCCCAGGGCCTGGGCCAGCTGCTGACCGAATTGGCCGCAATCTGGCACGACTACCGCTCGCGCGTGTGGCGCACGCCGGTGGTGCGGCGCCTGCGCAACCGCCAATTCCAGACGGCCGACTACCTGAACTGGATGGAGAACTGGATTCCGCAGGTGCGCGAAGGCAGCAAGTGGATGCGCGAAGGCGCGGCCTCGCTGACGGAGCAATACGCGCCGCTTGCGGCGTTGATCGACACGCATGCGGGCGAAGAGCAGAACGACTTCCAGATCCTGTTCCAGGACTATCGCACCGCGGGCGGCGAGGTCGCCGACATTGACGCCCTGCGCCGCAATCCCGGCGGCGAAGCGCTCAACGCCTATCTGCACGGCCTGGCCGCCACGCGCGACCCCATCGGCCTGCTGGGCGCCATCTACATCATCGAAGGCACGGGCCAGCGCATCGTGCCGGCGCTGCTGCCGCTGCTCAAGGCCAGCCTGAAACTGCCGCCGGACGCCTTCCGCTTCCTGGAGTATCACGGTCACAACGACGAGCATCACCTGGCGCGCTGGCTGTCGGCGGTGGAACTGGCGCTGGATTGCGATGAGGACGGCCGCGCCGAGCAGCGCATCGTCGACACGGCGCGCCGCACGGCCGCGCTTTACCTGATGCAGTTCCACCACGTGATGGAAGGCGAGGCGTGATGAGCAAAGAACCCGAATTCCTCGCCAAGCCGCACGATCCCGCCGATCCCAGCCCCTGGCTTGCGCTCTACCTGGACCGCAGCACGCCCTTGCCGGACAAGGTGAAGAAGGCCTGGCTGACGGATTCCAGCTGCGCTTCGCGCCAATACCTGCTGCCGTTCCTGCGGCCGTTGGCGCGCGCCTTCATCATCCTGATCCAGGTCATCAAGACCTTCCTGCCGCGCCGCTGGTCGCATTCGAAGCTGCTGCACCGCATCCTGGCGTGGGGCTTGAAGCGCTTCGTGTCGCCGGAGGCCAACTGGCTGATCCTGCGCCACTTCCACCTGGGCGCGCAGATTCTGTCGTTCATCGCCGCCAACTCGCCGGTGCCGGTCACGACCACGCCGCTGGAGCCGCGCGATATCGATGACCTGAAGGACGAACTCTTCGTCAAGCATGACCTGAACCTGTTCAACTTCGTCATCCGCCTGAACCAGGCGCTGCGCGATGCGGGCGTGGAAATGCATGCGCCGCAGCGGGTCGATTTTTCGATGATCCGTGATCCCGATCTGCGGCTCGAAGACATGCCGCAGGGCAAGCTGAATTTCCTGGACCTGCAAAGCGCCATCGAGCTTTTCACGCCGCTATATCAGCTGATGCTGACCGACAATGACTTCTGGCGCGCGGCCAATTCGCTGCAGCTGGACGAGACCATCGGCATCTATGCGGCCAAGCTGCTGGGCGCGCCGCAGCACCTGATCCTGGTCAACAACAACCATCCGCTGGTGCCGATGTCGACCCTGCGCGCGGGCTACCGGCTGGTGCTGCACGGGCTGTCCACCGAGATGCTGCACAGCCTGCTGATGGAAATGAAAGAGGCGCAGCAAGGCGGGGAGCCGCCCGCGCCGATCGCCTGAGTCCTTACCGCTTTTCGGCGTATACGCCGAAGCGTTGCAGCTGGGCTTCGCTGTTGCCGATTTCGCGCAGGCTCTCCTCGCCGCTGTGCGCCACCAGCATGGCGGCCAGCGTCTGCGCGATGGACAGCGCAGGCACCACCGAGGGGAACAGCGAGGGCGTGTCGTTGGCCACCAGCAGCAGCGCCTTGGCGCCCGGGGCGATTGGCGACACTGCGCTGTCCGTGACCGCCACCACGCCGGCGCCGCGCTCACGCGCGAATTCCACGGCCGTGACTGCCGCCTGCGCATAAGGCGCCTGGCTGAAGGCGACCAGCGCGTCATCCGGTCCGATGCGACGCAACTCATCGGCCAAGGTGCCGCCGACGCCGCTGAGCAAGGTCACCTTGTCCAGGAACATGCCGCAGGCATAGCTGAAGTGATAGGCGGCTGGATACAGGCTGCGCAGACCGATGACATAGATGCGGCGCGCGCCCGCCAGCAGGCCATGCGCGGCCTTCAGCGCGGGCAGGGCGGCGGGACCCAGGCTGCTGCCCAGGTTGCGCACTTCGGCGTCGAGGATGTCGGCGACCAGTCCCGCGTCTGCGTCGTGCTGCGGACGCTTGCGCAGCGCGGTGGCGCGGCCCGCGAAGCTGGACCCGCCTTCGGCCAGCCAGTCGCGGTAGGGCTGGCGGAACGCTTCGTAGGTATCGAAACCCAGCTGCCGCGCCAGACGTAGCATGACGCCGGCCTGCACGCCGGCATGGCCGGCCGCGGCGCGCATCGACTCCAGGGCGATGTCCTTGGGATGATCGATCGCATAGCGGGCCGCCTGCCGCAGCTTGGGCGGCAGGGCGGAAAACTGGGCTTCGATCAGTTTGTCGATGGCGGCTTTATCCATCTGCGCTCCGGGTAAGGTGCCGCGTATTATGGCGCATCGTCCGCCAGCGCCAGGTCGATGGCGCTGGCCAGCGCGTCCACCGCGAAGGCCAGTTCATCGGCCGTGCTGAGGTAGGGCGGCGCCAGCAGCACGTGGTCGCCAAGCTTGCCGTCTATGGTGCCGCCGCCCGGATAGCACAGCAGGCCCAGTTCGCGCGCCTGCGTCTTGATGTGCGCATGCAGGCGGCGCTGCGGCGCGAACGCGCGCAGGCTGCCGGGATCCTCGGCCAGCTCCACGCTCCAGAACAGGCCCCGGCCGCGGATGTCGGCGACGTGCGGGTGTCGTTCCAGGCGCGCTGCCAGCATGGCGCCGAACTGCGCGCCCATGTCGGCGACGCGCGCCACCAGCTTGTCGCGCAGCACGATGCGCTGCACTGCCAGCGCCGCGGCGCAAGCCACCGGATGGCCGACGTAGGTGTAGCCGTGCTGGAACGAGCCAGAGCCCGCGTTGATGGCGCCGATGACGCTGTCGTGCGCCAGCACCGCGCCGATAGGCACATAACCGCCGCCCAGACCCTTGGCCAGCGTCAGCAGATCCGGCACCACGCCTTCCTGCTCGAAGGCGTGATAACTGCCGGTGCGGCCTAGCCCGCACATGACCTCGTCCAGGATCAAGAGCACGCCATGGCGGTCGCATACCTGGCGGATCTTGCGAAAGTAGCCCGGTACCGGCGCGACCGTTCCCGCAGTGGCGCCGACCACGGTTTCCGCGATGAAGGCGGATACCGTGGTCGGACCCAGCCGCAGGATCTCTGCGTCCAGTTCCGCCGCCAGGCGGTCGGTGTATTGCTCGTCGCTTTCCCCGGCTTCGCGGTAGTGCAGGGCAAAGCAGGGCGAGACGTGATGGCTTTCGATCAACACGGGCTGGTACAGCGCGCGGCGGCCTGCGTTGCCGCCCACCGACAAGGCCGCCAACGTGTTGCCGTGATAGCTCTGGCGCCGTGCGATGTAGCGGTAGCGCCCGGGCTCGCCGCGCTCGACGTGGTACTGGCGCGCCATCTTCAGGGCGGTCTCGACCGCTTCCGAACCGCCCGAAACGAAGTAGGCGTTGCCCAGGCCCGCCGGGCTGTTGGCCGCCAGGAGATCGGCCAGTTCTTCGGCGGCCGGGGTGGTGAAGAAGCTGGTGTGCGCGTATTCCAGCGCGTCGAGCTGCGCGACGGCCGCGGCGCGCACTTCGGGGTGAGCGTGTCCCAGGCACGAGACCGCCGCGCCGCCCGAGGCGTCGAAGTAGCGTCGGCCTTCCTGGTCGACGATGAAGCTGCCTTCGCCCTTGATGGCGATGGGCAGGGGGCTGGAGTTGCGATGGATGATGCGGCTCATGGCGTCGTGAGTGGTGTGGTTTGTCAAATAAAACACATGGTATATTTGTTGTAAAAATAAACCAAACGGTTTTATTGCCACGTAGGCCGTTGCATCGTCATCATTCGCTCAAGGGGGCGTCATGAAGTTTTCCCATCTGTTGCGTCGTTGGACTTTCGGGATTGCGGCGGCTGCCGCGTTGGGCGCGGCTGCTCCGGCCAGCGCCGCCTGGCCGGAGCAGCCGGTGCGCCTGGTGGTGCCGTTCGCCGCTGGCGGCACGACCGACTTGCTGGGCCGCCTGATGGCCGAAGGCCTGGGCGCGGAACTCGGCCAGTCCGTGGTGGTGGTCAACAAGGCCGGCGCGGGCGGCAGCCTGGGCGCGTCCGAGGTGGCGCATGCACAGCCGGACGGCTATACCTTGCTGCTGGGCACGCCCGGCACGCAGATCATCAACGCCTACGTCTACAAGAAGATCGGCTACGACCCGGCCAAGGACTTCGCGCCGGTTGCCTACGTGGCGCAGGTGCCCAACGTGGTGCTGACGCATCCCGGCTCTGGCCTGAAGAACATGGACGACCTGCTGCGTACCGCGCGCGCCGAGCCCGGCCGCCTGAACTGGGGATCGCCCGGCGTGGGCAGCTCGGGCCATCTGGCGCTGGAGATGATCAAGCGCATGGGCAAGGTGGACATCCGCCATGTGCCGTACAAGGGCGCCAGCCAGGCCAACAATGACCTGCTGGGGGGCCAGATCGACCTGTCGGCCGACAACCTGCCCACCGCCTTGCCGCTGATCAAGGCGGGCAAGCTGGTGGCGCTGGGCGTGACCTCGGCCCAACCAGTGGCCGCCGCGCCGGGCGTGGCCGCCATTGCGCAGTCCGTGCCGGGATTCGAACTGACCTCGTGGTTCGTGGTGATGGCGCCGGCCGGCACGCCGCAGCCCGTCATCGACAAACTGAACGCCGCCGCCCAGCGGGTGCTGGATGCGCCCGCCACGCGCGAACGGTTGGCCGCCTTGGCCGCGCAGCCCATGGGCGGCACGCCGCAAGCCTTGGCGCAGCATCTGCAGACGGAGCGCGAGAAGTACCGCGTCCTGATCGAAGGCACCGACATCCGTCCGGAATAAGCGGGGAAACGCATGGGCAAGCGCACGAAGAAAAGGCTGGCGGTGGCGCGCTTCTGGTACGAAGGCAACGCCTTCTGTCCGGCGCCCTGCACCATGGCGGATTTCGAACGACGCGAGTGGCGCAAGGGCGGCGACGCCCTGGCCGCCGCCGCCGGCACGGCCACCGAACTGGGCGAAGTGGCCGAGTTCGCCCGCGCGCATCCGGACTGGGAGGTCGTGGCCTTGCGCTGCGCGTCCGCTCTGCCTGGCGGGCCGATAGACGACGCCGTGCACCGTGCCTTTACCGAAGAGGTGCTGGCCGGACTGGCCGCGGATGAGGATGGCTGGGACGCCGTCTACCTGTCGTTGCATGGCGCCGCCATCACCGACCTGCGCCAGACACCCGATCTGGATTTCGTGCGGGCCGTGCGGGCCTTGTTGCCCGACGTGCCCCTGGGCGCGAGCTTCGACCTGCACGCCAACCTGGCCCCTGAGCTGGGCGGCCTGCTGGACTGCGCCAGCGGCTACAAGACCTATCCCCACATAGACATGCGCGAGGCGGCGAGCCGGGTGCTCGACATGTTGCTGCGCACGCAGGCCGGCACGCTGTCGCCGCGGGTGCTGGTGGCCAAGCCGGACCTGCTGTTGTCCAGCTTCAACATGCGCACCGATGCCGGGCCCATGCGCGAATTGCAGGATCTCGCGGCAGTCCAGTGCGGCGAGGGCGTGGTCGAAGTCTCGGTGTTTGGCGGCTTTCCGTATGCGGACACCGTCGATACCGGGGCATCGGTGCTGGTGGTGGCCGACATGACTCGCGATGCCGCCGGCGCGCGGGCGCAGGCCGTGGCCGAAACCATGAAGGCGGCGATGCGGCGTCTGGAGCCCGCATTTGCGGTCACCTTGCCGACGCCGCAACAGGGATTGGCGCAAGCCGTGGAAGCGGCGCGCGCGGGCGGCCTGGTGGCCGTCACCGACCCGGGCGACAACCCCTTGTCGGGAGGCGTGTGCGACACGCCGGCGCTGTTCCGCGCCTTGCTGGATACGTCGATCGACCTGCCTTGCGTGTTCGCCAGTTTCGCGGATCCGGAGGCAGTGCAGCGCGCGCACGAAGCGGGCTTGGGCGGCGACTGCGAACTGGAACTGGGCGGCCGCGTGAGCCGCGATTTCGGCGCGCCGGTGCGTGCGGCGTTCCGGGTCGAACGCTACACCGATGGCGAATTCAGCAATACGGGTCCGATGGAAACGGGCGTGCGCACGAGCTGCGGCCGCACCGCGCTGCTGTCGCTGCGCGACAGGCCCAATGTGCAGGTCATCGTCACCGAGCTGGTGGCGCCGGCCAACGATCCGGGCTTCTTCACCTTGCATGGCGTCGATCTCGATCAGGTGCGGCTGCTGTGCGTGAAGGCCAAGAACCACTTCCGAGCGGCCTTCCTGCCGCTGTGCGCTGCGATCATCGACGTCGACGCGCCCGGCCCCGCGGCGCTGGACCTGCGGCTGCTGCCGTTCCGGCATGCGCGCAGGACGCATTGACCAGCGCGCAAGACCTGCGGGAATAGCGGCGCGGACGTGCGCGCCTTGGTGTTGACCCTGCGTTACACGGCAAGGGCCTTGCGCTATATTGCGACCCTTGTCCCGCAGGCCCGCCGGGCGGCGTCCGCGCTGTCGTATCCCTCTTCCGGAAGTCGTTTACATGCCCCAGACACTTGAAGTCATCGCCACCCTCCTGTTCGCCGTGGCGGTTCTTCATACCTTCTCGGTTCCGTTCTTCGCGCGGCTCGCGCACCGTGGCGGACCGCATGCGGGCTTCTGGCATCTGTTCTCCGAAGTCGAGGCCGTGTTCGGCGTCTGGGCCTTCGTGCTGATCGTGGCGATGGCGGCGCTGGCCGGCCCCTCTCATGCCATCGAGTACATGGACACGCGCAACTTCACCGAGCCGCTGTTCGTCTTCGTGATCATGGTGGTGGCGGCCAGCCGGCCTATATTGGAACTGGTGGGGACGCTGGTGCGCCTGGTGGCGCGCGTGCTGCCGCTGCCGCGCGAACTCGCCACTTTCTTTGTCGTGATGTCGCTGGTGCCGTTGGGCGGCTCCTTCATCACCGAACCCGCCGCGATGACGCTGGCTGCCATTCTGCTGCGCGACGCCTATTTCCGCAGCAGCGGGCGCGCGGGCTTCAAATACCTGACGCTGGGCGTGCTGTTCGTCAACGTCTCCATCGGCGGCGTGCTGACTTCCTATGCCGCGCCGCCCGTGCTGATGGTGGCCTCCACCTTCGGCTGGGACTCCACCTTCATGGTGCAGCATTTCGGCTGGCGCGCCGCGATTGCCGTCTGCCTGAATGCGGCGCTGTTGACCTTCATCTGCCGCAAGGCGCTGCTGGAGCGCTCGGTGGGCACGGGCGGCGGCGTCGACGCGCCCGAAGGCGGCGATGCGCGCGGGCCGGTGCCGCTGCTGGTCATGCTGGTGCACCTGGTCTTCCTGGTCGCCGTGGTGCTCAGCGCGCATCATCCGGCCATCTTCCTGGGCCTGTTGATGATGTTCATCGGCTTTGCCGAAGCCTACAAGCGCCACCAGAGCCGCCTGATGATCAAGGAAGGCCTGATGGTCGGCTTCTTCCTGGCCGGGCTGGTGGTGCTGGGCGGCCTGCAGAAGTGGTGGTTGCAGGACCTGCTGGGCGGGCTTGAACCTTTCGTGCTGTTCTGGGGCGCTACCGCGCTCACCGCCATCACCGACAACGCCGCGCTGACCTACCTGGGCTCGCTGGTCGAAGGCACCAGCGAGGCCTGGCGCTACATGCTGGTGGCCGGCGCGGTCACGGGCGGCGGGCTGACGGTGATCGCCAATGCGCCCAACCCGGCTGGCTTCGCCATCCTGAAGAACCACTTCCCGGACGGCAGCATTTCGTCGGGGCGGCTGTTCCTGTCGGCCCTGGCGCCGACCCTGGTGGCGGCGGTCATGTTCCTGCTTCCTGTCTAGGGAGACGGCCCTCGGGATGCCCCTGAGGCGCCGCCCAAGGCGGGCCGCCGGGGCCGGACACCGGCCGTTCACGAAAAACCGCTAAAATTCAAGACTTTCCCGTATTTTTTCCGGCCTCGCCCACCCGCCGCTTCCGTTCGGACCAGGTCTTGCGACCCGATCCGGCCCCGGACATTGCGTCCGGCGACAGCGGCTCTTGATATGCCGGGCCCGCGCCTGGGAGCCCTAGATGCCCATTTACGCTTACAAGTGCAGCGCCTGCGGCCATGCCAAAGACGTCTTGCAGAAGATTTCCGATGCGCCGCTTTCGGTTTGCCCCGAATGTGGCGAAAGCACGTTCTCCAAGCAGGTGACCGCGGCTGGGTTCCAGCTCAAGGGCTCCGGCTGGTATGTCACGGACTTCCGCGGCAACGGCAGCGGCGGTTCGGCCTCGGCCAGCACGCCGGCGGCGCCGGCTGAAAGCGCCGCGCCCGCAGCCGCAGCCGCGCCGGCAGCTCCGGCCGCCCCGGCGACGCCTGCAGCCGGTAGCGCCGCCTCCTAGAGCACACGCGATGCGTATGCGCGTCATCAAGAAGTACTTCATCACCGGCCTGCTGATCTGGGTTCCCCTGGTCATCACGGTGTGGGTGCTGGGCTTGCTGGTCGCGACCCTCGAAGGGTTCGTGCCCGGCTTCCTGTCGTCCGAATCGCTGTTCGGCATCGACATCCCCGGCTTCCGCTTCGTCCTGGTCATCGTGGTGGTGCTTCTGACGGGCGTATTCGCCGCCAACCTGATCGGCCGCACCATGGTGGACCAGTGGGAAAACCTGCTGGGACGCATACCGCTGGTGCGTTCGATCTACAACTCGGTCAAGCAGGTCAGCGATACCGTGCTTGCTCCGAATGGTCAGGCGTTCCGCCGCGCGGTGCTGGTGCAGTATCCGCGCGCCGGCAGCTGGACCATCGCTTTCGTTACCGGCACGCCCAGCGGCGAAGTGGCCGACCGGCTTCCCGGCGATCACATCAGCGTGTACGTGCCGACCACGCCGAATCCCACGTCCGGCTTTTTCCTGATGGTTCCGCGCGCTGACGTCATGGATCTTCAGATGAGCGTGGACGCGGCATTGAAGTACATCGTTTCCATGGGCGTGGTCGCCCCGGTCCAGGCGGCGACGCCCGCGGACCGGCCGGCCGCGCCCGTCCCGGCTCCCGGCGTGCAAGACACGCCTCGCGCCGATTCGTAACCCTTACGCTATAACCAAGCACATAAACGGAGTCCCCCGCATGCGTACCTGCTACACCGGCCAGGTTTGCCGTGACCATCTCGGCCAGACCGTCACCCTGTACGGCTGGGTGAACCGCCGCCGCGACCACGGCGGGGTCATCTTCATCGACCTGCGCGACCGCGCGGGCCTGGCGCAGATCGTGTTCGATCCGGACAATGCCGCCTTCGCCACCGCGGAGCGCCTGCGCAACGAATTCTGCATCCGCGTCACCGGCCTGGTGCGCGAGCGTCCGGCGGGCACCGCCAACGCCGAGCTGGCTTCGGGCGAAATCGAAGTGCTCTGCAAGGAAGTCGAGATCCTGAACGCGTCGGTCACGCCGCCGTTCCAACTGGACGACGACAACCTCTCGGAAACGACGCGCCTCACGCACCGCGTGCTGGACCTGCGCCGTCCGCAGATGCAGCGCAACCTGATGCTGCGCTACCGCGTGTCCATCGAAGTGCGCAAGTTCCTGGACCAGCTGGGCTTCATCGACATCGAAACCCCGATGCTGACCAAGAGCACGCCCGAAGGCGCGCGCGACTACCTGGTGCCTTCGCGCGTCAACGCCGGCCACTTCTTCGCGCTGCCGCAATCGCCGCAGCTGTTCAAGCAGATGCTGATGGTGTCCGGTTTCGACCGTTACTACCAGATCACCAAGTGCTTCCGCGACGAAGACCTGCGCGCCGACCGCCAGCCCGAATTCACCCAGATCGACTGCGAAACCTCGTTCCTGAACGAGTTCGAGATCCGTGAAATCTTCGAGAACATGATCCGCCACGTGTTCAAGGTGGTGCAGGACGTCGATCTGCCGACGCCGTTCCCGATCATGACCTGGACCGAAGCCATGCGCCGCTACGGCTCGGACAAGCCGGACCTGCGCGTGAACCTCGAATTCACCGACATGACCGACGTCATGCGCGACGTGGACTTCAAGGTGTTCGCCGCCGCCGCCACGGCGCCCGGCAGCCGCGTGGTCGCCTTGCGCGTGCCGGGCGGCGCCGAGATGTCGCGTAGCGAGATCGACGGCTACACCCAGTTCGTCGGCATCTACGGCGCCAAGGGCCTGGCCTACATCAAGGTCAACGAAGTGGCCAAGGGCCGCGACGGCCTGCAATCGCCCATCGTCAAGAACCTGCATGACGCTGCCCTGGCCGAACTGGTCAAGCGCACCGGCGCGCAGGACGGCGACATCATTTTCTTCGGCGCTGACCGTGAAAAGGTCGTCAACGACGCCATCGGCGCGCTGCGCGTGAAGATCGGCCACAGCGAATTCGGCAAGAAGACCGGCCTGTCCACCGCCGGCTGGAAGCCGCTGTGGGTTGTCGACTTCCCGATGTTCGAATACGACGAGGAAGACGGCCGCTACACCGCCGCCCACCACCCCTTCACCAGCCCGAAGGACGGCCACGAGGACTTCCTGGAATCCGATCCCAGCAAGGCTTTCGCCAAGGCCTACGACATGGTGCTGAACGGTTGGGAAATCGGCGGCGGCTCGGTCCGTATCCACCGCGAGGAAGTGCAGAGCAAGGTGTTCCGCGCGCTCAAGATCGGCGCCGAGGAAGCCCGCGAGAAGTTCGGCTTCCTGCTCGACGCGCTGCAATACGGCGCGCCTCCGCATGGTGGCATCGCTTTCGGCCTGGATCGCATCGTCACGATGATGACTGGCGCCGAATCGATCCGCGACGTGATCGCCTTCCCGAAGACCCAGCGCGCCCAGTGTCTGCTGACGCAAGCGCCGTCCGAGGTCGACGAGAAGCAATTGCGCGAACTGCACATCCGTCTGCGCAACGTAGAAACGAAGTGATCCCCCCCGAAGCGCCGTAGGCGCTTCCCCCCCCAGGGGGGGGCCGCTACGGACCGGCGGAGCCGGATCCGTGCGGCCCGGCTTGGGGGGCGTTGTTTGCTTGCGGGGTTCGCGTCTCGATTGAACAGTGAAAGTTGTTGTTCCTGGAGGGCAGGGGCGTGCGCCGCAAGCGCAGGAACTGTCTTCTGAATTGGAGTAATCTGGCAAACGCCGCCTGCTTGTGGGCGGTGCTGGCCGGGCTGCTTTTTTTGCTGCGGCCGGTGGTTCCCCAGTTTTGAAAGGCGCCATTTTCCATGTCGCTCATCCGCGTCGTCAGCTACAACATACATAAGGGCCGCTCGGCATTGGGCCGGCGCGACTCCCTGAACGAATTGCGTCTGGGCCTGTATGGCCTGCGTCCGGATCTGGTCTTCCTACAGGAAGTCCAGGGCCGCAATGAGCAGAAATCCCTGCTCGACGCCCAGCACGAATCGCTTGCCGCCGCCTTGCGGCTGGACGTGGCCTACGGCCGCAATGCCATCCGCCATGAGACGGACCACGGCAACGCGCTGTTGTCGCGTTTCCCTATCCTCGACCACGAAAACCAGGACATCTCCGACCATCGGCTGGAGCAGCGCGGACTGCTGCACGCGCGCATCGAACTCGACGGGCGCGCGGTGCATTGCTTCGTCGTGCACCTGGGCTTGTTCGCCGGCAGCCGCAGCCGCCAGATCCTGGCGCTGACCGAGCGCATCCGCCGCATGGTGCCGGACGGTGAGCCGATCCTCATCGCGGGTGATTTCAACGATTGGGGCGACCGTCTGGCGCCCCTGTTCGTGCAGCAGCTGGGCCTGTATGAAGTGTTCTCGCATGCCCCGCGCAGCCATGGCGGCGAATTGCCGCGCCTGCGCGACTCCGTCAAACGGCTGAGCAACGCGCTGCGCGGGCTGCCCAATAGCGGCGTGTCCGTCATGGAACGCACCAATCAACTCGGCATGGATGGCAATTCGCGCCTGCTGCTGCCGCCGCCCCGCACCTTCCCCGCGGTGTTCCCCTGGTTCCGTCTGGACCGCATCTACCAGCGCGGCTTTGCCGTGCGCAGCGCGCGCGTGCTGCGCGGCCGCGAATGGGCCAGGCTTTCCGATCATTCCCCCTTGCTGGCCGAGCTGGAACTGCCGTGAGGGCAGAGCAGTCCAAGCTGGACTGGACGGTGGGCAACGACATCCGGTTGCTCCAGAACGGCTCCGACTTCTTTCCGGCGCTGTGCGCGGCCATCGACGCCGCCCAGGTCAGCGTGCACCTGGAAACCTACATCTTCACCCCGGACCGCACCGGTTCCCAGGTATTGGACTGCCTGGAGGCGGCCGTGCGGCGCGGAGTCAAGGTGCGCGTGGTGCTCGACGGTTTCGGCAGCGCAGAGTTCGTCGATCCCTTGCGTACGCGCCTGACCAACGCCGGCGCGCAGTGCCGCATCTTCCGTCCCGAGCCGCGCTGGTTCGCGCGCTACATTCCGTCGCGCAGCCGGCTGCGCCGCCTGCACCGAAAGGTCACTGTGGTCGACGGGCGCATCGCCTTCATCGGCGGCATCAACATCATCGACGACTACGATGACCGCGATCCGACGGACGGCATCACCGGGCCGCGCTTCGATTTCGCCGTGCAGGTGCAGGGGCCGCTGGTCACCGAGGCCGCCTATGCCCAGGAACTGCTGTGGGTGCGGCTGAACTGGGCGCGCCTGCGCCGTCATCCGCGCGACTGGAACCGCATGCGGCTGCTCAAGCCGCGCCACGCTTCCGTGGCGCCCTGTGGCGACCTGCGCGCCGCGCTGGTGCTGCGCGACAACCTGCGCTTTCGCCAGACCTTCGAGCGCGCCTACCTGTACGGCATCGCGCATGCGCGCCGCGACATCCTGATCGCCAACGCCTACTTCTTCCCCGGCCGCCAGTTCCGCCGTGCGCTGGCCAAGGCTGCGGCGCGCGGCGTGCGCGTGCGCCTCTTGCTGCAGGGCAAGATCGAGTACCGCATGCAGTACCACGCCACGCGCTCGCTGTACGACCAGCTGCTGCGCGACGGCATCGAGATCTACGAATACATGCCGAGCTACCTGCACGCCAAGGTGGCGGTCATCGACAACGTGGCGACGGTGGGCTCGTCCAATCTCGACCCCTTCAGCCTGCTGCTGGCGCGCGAAGCCAATGTGGTCGTGGACGACCAGCCCTTCTCCTGGGACCTGCAGGAACGGCTAGAGACGGCCATCCGCGAAGGCGGGCGCTTCATCCGGCCACTGGAGTATCAGCGCCGGGGGTGGCTGCGGCGTTGGGTCGACGCGGTGTCCTACACGCTGCTGCGCATCGGGGTGGCGCTGACGGGGACGTCGGACAAGTACTGAGCGCGGGCGTTCAGGCGCGCCGCTTCAGCAAGCCCAGCGCCAGCGCCGTGCCGACCAGGATAATGGCGGCGCCCGCCGCGATCGACGGCGTGATGCTCTCGTCCAGGAACCACGATCCCCACAGCACGCCGAAGATCGGCACCAGGAAGGTGACGCTGACGGCGCCGGTGGGGCCGACATTGGCGATCAGACGGAAGAAAATGATGTACGCCGCGCCCGTGCACAGCACCGCCAGCAGGATGGTGGCGATCCAGGCTTGCATGGACGCTGGTGCTTCGGGCCAGTGCGTGACCGCAAGCGGCAGCAGCACCAGCGTCGCGCCTATCATGCTGCCGGTGGCGTTGGCCAGGGCATCTACGCCTGTCAGGAAGCGCTTGGTCCAGTTTGCTGCAATGCCATAGAACACCGGCGCCGACACTGCGGCCAGGACCGCTGGTCCGGTACCGCCATCGCTGAAGTTCAGCTTGTCCCACACCAGCACGACGATGCCGACCACGCCTATCATCAACCCCAGGGAGCGCGTCCAGGCGAGCTTGTCCTTCAGCCACAGCCAGCCGATGACCGCGCCCCATACCGGCGTCACGGCATTGGCTACCGACAGGAAGCCTGCGCCCAGCGATTGCGCTGCATAGGCGAACAGCAGGAACGGCACGGCCGCGTTCAGCACGCCCACCATCAGCAAGGCTTTCCAGTGCCGGGCGATGACGGGCAGCTTGCCGCGCCACAGCGCGGCGGGCAGCAGGACCAGCGCGGCCAGCCCTACGCGCAGCTCGATCAGCGCAATCGGTCCGAATTCCGGCACCGCCAGGCGCATGAACAGAAAGGAGCCGCCCCAAACGGCGGCCAGGAGCAGCAGATCCAGCAAATTGCGTTGACGCATGTTCAGTCCCGAGAGGGGCTCATTTGCGGTTTGTAGCCAGGTTCTTCATCTTGACCCGGTAGGCCAGCAGGGCGCAGGTCAGCGACAGAACGATACACAGCACCAGGCCCGCGCGCACTCCGTTTAGTACCGTGCTGTGGGAAATGATGATGCCGACCACGGCAGTCCCCAGCGCGCTGCCGATGGCGCGCGTGGTCTGGACCAGGGCGGAGGCCACGCCCACGTCGCGCCGCTCGCTCAGCATCTGCATGAACAGAGTCAGGTTCGGAAGCAGGAAGCCCAGCGCACAGCCGTTGACAAAGAAGGCGGCCAGGATCCACCAGGCCGAGGTCCCCGGCGAGATAAGCAGCACCATCAGCGAACCAGCTGCCAGCAGGCAGCCGCCGAACACCATCAGGCGCTGCGGTTCGGTCTGCTTGGGGAACAGGCGGCCGTTGATGATGCTGCCCACCGAAATCGCGGCAACCAGCGGCGTGAGCAGCAGCCCAGCCTCGCTGGGGGTGTAGTTCAGTACCTGTTGCAAGAGCAGCGGGCTGTAGAAGATCAGCACGAACATGACCGCGCCCACCATCATCGCCGCCAGGTTCAGCAGGCGGGATTCCGCGCCGCCGAGCACGCGCAGCGGAAAGATGGGTGAGCTTACGCGCCGTTCCGTGGGAATCAGGATGGCGATAGCCGCCACACCCACCACCGCCAGGCCCAAGCCCAGCATGGGGTGGGCATGGTCGCCGCTGGCAAACGCCAGTTCCAGCGCGGCCAGCGGCGCGCCCACCGCCAGTACCAGCAGGATGGCGCCCAGCCAGTCGATCTTGCGGCTGCCGTCGTGGATGGGGCGGATGCGGGGAAAGTAGCGGGCCAGCAGGAAAAACGCGCCCGCGGCCGCGATCGGCGCAATGAAGAAGGCCGCGCGCCAGCCCAGCGCCTGCGTCGCGGCCCCGCCCAGAACCGGGCCGATGCCGCTGGCCATGGCGAACGCCGCTGACACCAGCGCCATCCAGCGCACCCGCTGCTTGGCATCGGGGAACAGGTCAGCCGGCGCGGCGAATGCGGTCGCGATCATCATCCCGCCGCCTATGCCTTGCAGCGACCGAAAAATGATCAGCTGCATCATGCTTTGCGACAGGCCACAGGCGATAGAGCCCAGTGCCACGATCAGCACCGACAGCAACATCAGGGGCTTGCGGCCAAACATGTCGCCCAGCCGCCCGAAAATCAGGATGGACGCCGCGGTGGCCAGCAGATAGCCCGTTCCCACCCAAGCGTACAGCGCCATACCGTTCAGCGCCTCGGCCACGCGCGGCAGCGTGGTGCTGATAATGGTGGAATCCAGCGCGGCCAGGACTACCGTCGCCGAAACCCCCGCCATGCCCATCAGCAGGTCGCGTCGTGTATGGGCGGGGGCGGTTGGGGGCGGTGATTCGGGCGGCGGCGTCATGCCGCAGAGCATATCACCCGCGCGTCAGGGATTTCACTTATAGAAGGTGTGATAACCCCAGAAAACCGCGATGACCAGCACCACCATGATCCAAGACCAACGCGAATTGGACAGTCCGCGCGGCTCTGGTTCGGGGGGAGGGGGCGGCGGCGCGAGGCGGGGCTGGGCGGCCATGTAGTCGATGAAGGTGGCGAAGAACTTCTCGATGATCTTCTCGCCGGCCTTCAGCACCAGCCCCTCGCCGCATTCGGCCAGCTTGCCTCCGGTCATCCCCGCGACCGTGTAGGCCACGCGGGTACCCTGGTCCTTGGTGCTGAGATTGATCTGGGCGGTGCCGATGGCCAGACAAGCCGCACGGCCCTTGCCTTCGAACACCAGGGTGCAACTGTCGGGGGCATTGACGTCCGAGAGCAGGATCTCGCCGTCATAGTCCGTGTCCAGGCCGGCAATCTTGGCCCGCAGCGTGACCGCGTACTCCGTGTCGCTGCGCTTGTCGACAGCGATGCATCCGGGGATACATCGCTGTAAAACGGCCGGATCCGTCAGAGCGTCCCAAGTCTGGTGCTGGGTTGAAGGAATCCACTGGGCATCTGCAATGCGCATGGCTGTCTCCTTGGGAGAGTCACAGCCCTATTGTGGCCCTAGTTGCGCATTTTGACTATGGCCGCAGTGGTCGCAGGCATCCGGAGATTTGCTACGCGTACGCGCTTCGCTTCTTGTCGCTCAAGACCAGCAGCCACGCCAGCAGCGTCACATATAGCGAGATATTGTGCATCGAACGGAACATGAGCTCCGTCAGCCCGAAGATTGCGAACCCCAATGTCAGGGCGGTTCCCATGGCGGCAGCGACGCGGACCGGCTCGGGGTTTGTTGCGGTCATCCTGCGCAAAAAGATGCCAGCAGGAACAAAGTACAGCAGCGTTAGCGCCAGGCCGCCCAATAGCCCATAGCTGGCCAGCATCTGCAGCATGTCATTGTGGGGTTCGCCGAAGTCTTGCGCGACAAAGGGCGAAACGACTCCCGTGGCCACTCGCGCTTCAAGTTCTGGAACGAATCTGGCGGTGCCCCCCAGGCCGAAGATGGGTTCCGCTTCGATCATTTCGCTCGTGGCTCGCCATAGCTGCAGCCGGATACAGACGGAGGTGTCTTCGGTGGCGTTGGCGCCTTGGCATGCCTGAAATTCGTTGATGCCTTGCTCAACGCGGGTGCGCAAGGCTTGATTGGTTGATCCGATGGCAACAAGAATGGCAACGCCTGCGATCAACAGGCCGAATGCGCGGAAAGGATGTCGCAGATGGCCGAACAACCACATCGCAAGGAACAGGAACAGGGGGATCGCCATCCACCCGGTGCGCGTCTGGGTGAGCACGAAGCCCGCAAAAACGACGATGACGGTCAGTGCTTTGACTGACTTTTCAAGTCGCGGGTGCTTTGTCAGTTGCCATCCCATGCTGCAAAAGGTGATGAAGAGCCAGAGCAGCATCAGATTGCTGTAGGTGACCGCGTTGTACTGCGGCGTATTTGGCCGATTCCAGGCAGGAAAGACCAGCCAGAAGACAATACAGGCCGAAGCCCACCCCGCAATCAAGATGCCCCAGGACGCATTCCGGAGCGCCGCCGGGTTGATGCTCAGCAGCGCGCCCAGAATGATGGGGAAGCCAAGGCTGATGCGCAGGCCTCGTTCCAGGGACGGACCGTGGGTAATGCCATGTGCATACTGGCTAAGGCCAATTGCACAGAAGGAGACGAGCAGGGCTGCAATGACCCACTTGTAGTCCTTCAGGTCGCGCCAAGTCGCCTGCCATCCTCCCTCCCGGGCGAAGCACCGAACCAGGCACAGCGAAAAAATCAGGTAGAACAGCGCGCTACCGCCGCCGACCGTCATGGTGGCGATAGGCAAGATCCCGAGCAGGGCGACGAGGATAGAAGGCAGAATGGCCATGACTGGAGGCGAAGAAGGACGGATGCCCGAGGCCGACACCGGCTTGGACGCATCCACCGCTAATCAATTTCTATAATTATGAGGGAGGGTTCGATAAATTAAATCGAATGCAAAAAGGGATGAACAACAGGGCATTGTATCGTTGTCTCCCTGTCAGGGTCGGTCCGCTAGCGCTTATGGGCGTGGAAGGGCAGCCACGGCGATACAGAGGGAGCCATAACTGCGGGGCCCCTGAGCGGGGCGTTTTTGGGAATTGGTACCCGGATGAAATGCTGGCCCTAGGGCCGCCGCTTCGCTTCCTTCAGTTGGCATTCATCACGAATGAACGCCGCATCCTGAACGGCTTTGACACAGGCACTTCAGCCAGGCAATTGCGACAGACTTCGGGCGAGCGGCTGGGTCTAGAGGCAACGGGGTTGTGAGAATGCGTCCCAGCTTGAATGAGTGCCTGGATCCCCATTGTCCGAGAGGCCCGCGTCGAAAGCTTCATCGCGGAGAGGCCAGTTCGTTGTTGGCACATTTTTGATGAAAGCCTCTTTATATTATTTTGCAAACCCTGGTTCCATTCTTTTCCACAACTGGCCAATTCGTTTGCATGTTTTATCTCCGTCTGACGCTACAATCGCGCCAGCTCCCTTCCGGTTACCTTCGCAATGCTGTACGTCCTTGTCGCGTTCTTGGTTTCGCTCATATCAACTTTGTTGATTGTGCGCTACCGCTCTTGGCATGATGGCCTGACGGCTGATCATGATGTCGAGGGCGTGCAGAAGTATCATTCGGTTCCTGTTCCCCGAATCGGCGGATTGTCACTGCTGATGGCCAGTGGAGTGACGTGTGCTCTAGTCGCAATTCGCGAGCCCGAAGTGCTTCCGAACCTAGTGATACTGCTTGTCGCCTCCATGCCCGCCTTCTTGGGTGGATTTGTTGAAGATCTGACCAAACACGTCAGGGTTTTGGTTCGGCTTGGTTTGGCGATGTTGTCCGGGGTAATTGCTTATTATTTTTTGGGCGCGGCGATAACTCGCTTGGATATTATTGGAGTTGATTGGTTGTTGCAGTTTTCAATGGTGTCGTTTGTTTTCACCGCCGTGGCTATCGGCGGCGCCGCGAATGCGATAAATATAATCGACGGATATAACGGTTTGGCGGCGGTGGTGTCGGCAATGATATTGGCCGGCTTTGCCTACGTTTCTTTTTATTTGGGCGACCGTTTCTTGTTGATTGTGGCGTTGAGCACCCTGGGCGGTATTGTCGGGTTTTTGGTGTGGAATTATCCGCATGGCCACATATTTCTCGGAGACGGCGGGGCCTATTTTCTGGGATTTGTCATCGGCGAATTATCGGTGCTGATGCTGGCACGACATCCGGAAGTTTCGGCTTGGTTTCCGCTGCTGCTGTGTATCTACCCCGTGTTTGAGACCTTGTTTTCCATCTATCGCAAGAAATGGCTGCGTGGCCGTTCGCCCGGGGCGCCGGATGGCGTGCACTTGCATATGCTGATCTACAAGCGATTGGTGCGCTGGGCGATCGGTTCGCGGGAAATGCGCCACCAGACACAACGCAACGCCATGACTTCCCCCTATTTGTGGCTGCTGTCGTCGCTTGCCGTCATACCCGCCGTATTGTTTTGGCAAGAGCCTTATCTGTTGATGCTCTTTACGGCGGTGTTCTCGACGACATATGTGGTGCTTTACCGTCGACTGGTCTTGTTTCGCATGCCCAAGTGGATGATCTTGAAGAAAAAGAAGGGGCGTTGACCTTGCCGCAGCAAGCAGTAGCTGCGCATTTGTTTTAGCGCTGGGCGCGATCTCGTGCGCGTGGTTGCGATTGATCGCGGGCAAGCACAATGTTGTTGTAAAGTTCGGGCTGCGTTGAGCGGCGTCTGCCACTATCAGGCCGAGGGTCGCGCCAAGCACGAATCTTTGCACATGCCTACAAGAATCCTCATCGTCCGCACCTCATCCCTAGGTGATCTCGTGCACATGTTGCCGGCAATATCCGACATTGCCCGCCATGTGCCCGATGCCCAGATCGACTGGATCGCGGAAGAAGCCTTTGCCGACATTCCTGCCTGGCATCCGGCGGTCAATCAGGTCATCAAGGTTGCTCATCGCCGTTGGCGCAAAGCCTGGTGGTCGGCGGAAGTGCGGGCGGAGCGCAGGGCGCTGAAGGAGCGTCTGCGTTCGGTGCAGTACGACATCGTCCTGGACATGCAGGCGCTCCTGAAATCCGCCTGGCTGGTGCGCCAGACCCGTGGCGTACGGCACGGGCTGGACTGGCGCTCTGCGCGCGAGCCGTTGGCGTCGCTGTTCTACAACGTGCGGCACAGGGTGGAATTCTGGCAGCCGGCGGTGATCCGCCAGCGCAAGCTGGCCGCCCTGACGTTCGGCTACCAATACGCCGGTGCGCCCGATTTCGGTCTGCAGGCTTTTGCGCGGCAGGCGACGCAGCCTGCGGCGGACCCGGTGCTGGAAGTCGGCAGCGAGGGTATGAACGTCGGCGAACTGCCGCGCTTGCACCATCTGGATACGGACCGCGGCTACGCCGTGATCATGCCGTCGGCCAGCCGCGACGACAAACTCTGGCCGGAAGAAGACTGGCGCGTCGTGTTCCGCCGCCTGCGCGAGGCCGGCTGCACCCTGAAATTGTTGGCGGGGAACGAGCAGGAGGCCGAGCGGGCCCGCTTGCTGATCGCCGGGATGGATGGGGCTGAGGTGATGCCCCGCATGGACCTGACGGCGGTGGCGCGTTTGCTGGCTGGGTCGCGCCTGATGGTGGGGTTGGACAGCGGTCTGACCCACCTGTCGGCCGCCCTGGGCCGGCCCACCATCGGCATTTACCGTGCGTCCACGCCGGTGCGCACGCCGCTGGTCGGTTCCAGCTACACCGCCAGCCTGGGCGACCGCGGGGCTTCGCCGTCGCGCGAGGCCGTGATGGCGGCGGTGGAGCAGGCCTTGGCCGCCCAGTGACATGAATCGCGGCGTTTACTCGCTGGCGCTCAGGGCTCTATCACCGCTGGTCTGGCTCTGGATGGGCCACCGCGCCCGGCGCGCGGGCGGACAATGGGAAATCTTCTCTTCTGAACGCTTCGGCCACGCCGCGCCTGCCACGGCTACGGCCGCTGCCGCGTCCTGGACCGCACCGGTCTGGGTGCATGCCGTCAGCCTGGGCGAGACGCGCGCCGCACAGCCTCTGCTGCAAGCGTTGCTGGACCGCGGCCTGCCGGTGTTGCTGACGCACATGACAGCCACCGGCCGGGCCGAGGGCGCGCGCCAGTACGCGGATGCGATCGCCCGCGGCCAGTTGCGCCAGGCATGGCTGCCTTATGACTTTCCCGGCGCGACCCGCCGTTTCATGGCGGCGTATCGGCCGCGTTGCGGTTTGCTCATCGAACGCGAGATCTGGCCGAACCTGCTGGCGGCCGCGCGCGGCGCCGGCGTGCCGATGGCGTTGGTGAGCGCCCGGTTTTCGGCGTCGTCGCTGCGCCAGGCGGGCAGGATGGGCGGCGTGATGCGTGAAGCGCTGGGCGGGCTTGACTCGGTGCTGGCGCAGACCGCGGAGGACGCGGACCGGCTGGTGCAGGCTGGGGCGCCGCAGCCCGTCGTGACGGGCAATCTGAAATTCGATCTGGTCTTGCCGGCGCCGCAGGTTGCCGCGGGGCAAGCCTGGCGCGAACAGCTGGGCCGGCGTGTGGTGGCGGTGGCCAGCACGCGGGAGGGCGAGGATAGCGGTTTCATCGAGGCCATCAAGCGTCACGCCGCGATGCCGGGCGCGCCCTTGTTCCTGTTGATTCCGCGTCATCCGCAGCGCTTTGACGAGGCTGCGCGTCTGTTGTCGGAGGCCGGGCTGCCGTATGTCCGGCGTTCCGAAGGCGTAGCGCCGGGGCCGGGTACGGCGGTGCTGCTGGGCGACACGTTGGGCGAGATGGCGTTCCACTATGCCGCTTCGGATGTGGCGATCGTGGCGGGCAGTTTCGCGCCGCTGGGCGGGCAGAATCTGATCGAGGCCTGTGCGGCGGGCGTGCCGGTCATCGTCGGTCCGCACACCTTCAATTTCAAGCAGGCGGCGGAAGACGCCATCGCGGCGGGCGCGGTGCTGCGCGCGGCCGACGCCGGCCAGGCGGTGGAAGCGGCCATGGCATTGCTGACGGACGAACCGCGCCGCCAGCGCACGGCTGAGGCGGCGCTGGCATGGTTCCGCATGCATTCGGGAGCCACGGGGCGCACGCTGGACGCGCTGGCGCCTTGGTTGGAGGCAGGAAAGGGGGGCTAGCGCCCGGGTTCACCGGCGTATGCGCCGGACGGGGCTTCAGGGGGCGGCAGGCGGGATCTTGGGAACCAGGGTCACCGCGCCCGGATTGAGTTCCTGATTGAAGCGGCGCGGGTCGCGGCCTTCGTCCTCGGGACGCACGCCCAGCCAGCCCTGGCCCAGCGCATAAACCCCCAGATTCGCCAGCAGGATGAGGATGAAGAGCACGCGCATGGCCGGGGTCTCCCGTTCAGGCTTGGTCGTCCAGGGTGGCGCGGGCGACCGCGGCCAGGCCGTCCAGGACGGGGTGATCCAGATAGATGGGCACGGGGGCCGCACCGAAGGCGCCGCCCGCGTCCGCCAGCAGGCGTTCGATTTCCTGATGCACTTCGGGCCAACCGCCGCCCGCCGCGTAGATCTGCGGCGTCTGGCCGTAGCGCTGGCGTCCCGCCAGCCATTGGCGCACGACGGCGCCGGCCTGCGCGGCGGCGATGCCGGAGGCGATGGCTTCGTGCGTGTCCGTGGGATAGGCCACGACCTGGCCGTTGGCGATGGGCAGGTTGGCGGTGCCGTGGGCCAGCGCGCTGCGCATCATGGCCGGGCCTGGCAGGATCAGGCCGCCGGCAAAGACGTTGTCGGGGCCGACGGTGTCGATGGTGGTGGCGGTGCCGAAGCTGGCCAGCACGAAGGGCGGGTGCGCGCCAGGCAGGCGCGACAGCACGCCCAGCAGTGAGGCCCAGCGGTCGGCGCCCAGCTGCGTGGGCGTCTTGTAGCTGTTGACCAACCCCAGCGTGGTTGCTTGCGACGGCGACCAGGTCACCGTGCAGCCATGTTTTTGCAGGATGGCGGCGATGGCCGCGCCGCGGGCCTCGCCGGCGACGTTCACGCCCAGCGCGCGCAAGGGGCGGCGCGGCAAGGCGGACAGCCAGCGGTCCAGGGCGTCCAGGTCCAGCCCGTCGAAGGCGACCGCCGCGGGTTCGCGCGGCGTGTCGGGGTTGCTGGCGTCCAGCCAACCCACCTTGAGACGGCTGTTGCCGGAGTCGATGAGAATAATCATGCTTGGCGTCGAATCGAGATTTCACCGACCAGGATCGGTTGGGTGCCCTCGGGGGTTTGCACCAGCAGGCGGCCTTGTTCGTCCACGCCGCAGGCGGTGCCGCCTAGAAGAATAGCGCCCTTGTCCAGCACGTTGACCTTGCGGCCGGCCAAAGCGTCCACCTGGTCGAAACGCGGCCTGAAGGCGCCAAAGCCTTCGCGCTCCAGGGTCTGGACCGCTTCCAGCCAGGCCATGGCGCTGGCGCAGACCAGGTCGGCGGCGGAGGCCTGGCGGGCGGCGACTGCCTGCACCTGGCTCCAGTCGGCGACTTCGCGTTCCAGCGCCAGCGACAGCCGGGCGGCGTCGGTCAGGTTCACGCCCATGCCGATGACGACCGTATGGCCCGCCTCGCTGCCGCCGGGGTTGCGGGTGGTCTCGACCAGTACGCCTGCCAGCTTGGCGTCGTGCCACTGCACGTCGTTGGGCCACTTCATGCACAGCCCGGCGGCTTGCGGGCCGGCGACGGTGCGCAGAGCTTCGCAGGCGGCGATGCCGGCCAGCGGCGACAGGGCGGGCAGTTGCGCGGGCGGCAGGTGCACGTCGAATGCACAGGAGAACATCAGCGTGGAGCCCGTGCGGTTCTGCCACGGACGGCCGGCGCGGCCGCGGCCGGTTTCCTGCAGGTGCGTGCCCAGCAGCCAGGGTTTGCCGCCGCTGCCTGCGCGAGCGCGGGCCAGGAGGTCGGCATTGGTCGATCCGGTGCTACCGATCCAGGAGATGTCCTGGAAGGCGGGCAGGCGCGTGCTGAGCGTGCGGGCCAGGGTTTCCGGCGCGGGCAGGTCGATGGGGCTGGCTTGAGCGGACATGGCGGCGATTGTAGGGCACGCGGCCCGCGCTCGCGGTCTGCCGGCGCCAGCGTTTATGATTGGCGATACATTTTGCATCGGTATTCTGTCTTCATGCCGCATTCCGCTTCGTCCGCACCTGCCGCCGCCGCGCCCTTCCGTTTCGAAGGAGGCGTGTGCCATGTGGCCGGCGACTGGAGCGTGCTGGCGCTGGCAGAGCCTGGAGAGGTCCAACGCCGCCGCGAGGCGCTGGCCTGCGCCACCGATGGCGGCGCGCGCTGGGACCTGCACGGCATCGGCCGGCTGGACACGATAGGCGCGCTGCTGATCTGGGAAGCCTGGGGCCACAAGCTGCCCGAGCGCGTGCGCTGGTCCGCCGGCCAGCAGGACGTTTTCAACGCGCTGGCCCTGAACAAGGGCGAGACCCCGGCCGCCGCGCCCAAGCGCGACCCATTGAGCTGGCTGCGTGCGATGGGCGAGGCGATCTTCCAGGCTATCGACAATGGCCGCGCCTTGCTCATCATGTTGGGGCAACTGGTCCTGGACCTGGGTGGCATGCTGCTGCGCCCGCGGCTGGGGCCGTGGCGCGAAATTTCGGCGCAGGTGTACCGCACCGGCGCTCAGGCGCTGGGCATCACGGCGCTGGTCGGGTTCCTGATCGGCGTGGTGCTGTCCTACCTGTCGGCGCAGCAGCTGCAGATGTTCGGCGCCGACCGTTTCATCGTGCGCCTGCTGGGCGTATCCATCGTGCGCGAACTGGGGCCGGTGCTGGCCGCCATCCTGGTGGCGGGCCGTTCGGGCTCGGCCATCACGGCGCAGATCGGCGTGATGCGGGTGACGCAGGAACTCGATGCGATGCTGGTCATGGGCATTTCGCATGGGCAACGCCTGATCCTGCCGCGAGTGGTGGCGCTGGCTGTGACCATGCCGTTATTGGTGCTGTGGACGGACGCCATGGCGCTGTTGGGCGGCATGCTCGCCGCGCAGATGCAGCTGGGCGTGTCGGCGCAATGGTTCCTGCAGTCGCTGCCGGACGCGATTTCGCTGACCAACTACTGGATCGGCATCCTCAAGGGCGTGACCTTCGGCATGCTGATCGCGCTGATCGCCTGCCATTTCGGGCTGCGCATCCAGCCCAACACGGAAAGCCTGGGTCGCGGCACCACCACATCGGTGGTCACCTCGATTACCGGCGTGATCCTGCTGGACGCGCTGTATGCCGTGATTTTCAGCTCGGTGGGCATCTGATGAACAGCGCCGCCCAGCACAAGCTTTTCACCGAGGATGGCGTTACGGTAGAACCCGTCATCACCGTGCGCGGGCTGCGCACGGCGTTTGGCGACCACGTAGTGCACGACAATCTGGACCTGACCGTCTTCCCCGGCGAGATCCTGGTGCTGGTGGGCGGCTCGGGCACGGGCAAGACGGTGCTGCTGCGGCAGATCATCGGGTTGGACCGGCCGGCCGCGGGCACGGTGCGGGTGCTGGGTCATTCGCTGTTCGAACTGACGGCGGCTGAACGCCGGCGGCTGTCCTATCGCTGGGGCATGCTGTTCCAGGCGGGGGCGTTGTTCTCCGCGCTGTCGGTGTTCGACAATGTGGCCTTGCCGCTGCGCGAACTGCGCACCGTGCCGGAAGACCTGGTGCGCGATGTCGTCATGTGCCGGCTTGCGATGGTGGGCCTGTCGGCGCGCGACGCCGACAAGCGGCCGTCGGACCTGTCCGGCGGCATGGTCAAGCGCGTGGCGCTGGCGCGTGCGCTGTCGCTGGATCCGGAATTGCTGTTCCTGGACGAACCCACGGCTGGCCTGGACCCGCTGCGCTCCGACGAGTTCGTGGACCTGGTGCGCAGCCTGCACCGGCAATTGGGATTCACAGTCGTCATGGTGACGCACGACCTGGACACGCTGCTGGCGCTGGCCACGCGCGTCGCCGTGCTGGCGGACAAACGGGTGATCGTGTGCGACACGGTGCCGGAAGTATTGAAGGTCGATCACCCGTTCATTCACACGTTCTTCCTGGGCGAGCGCGGCCTGCGCGCGCTGGGGGATCTGGCGCCGAAGGGATTGCATCATGGAAAACCGTAGTCATGCGCTCATGGCCGGCATCTTCACGCTGGCCTTGCTGGCCGCAGCCGCCTTGGTGGCCATCTGGATCGGACGCGACCGGACTCAGCTGCAGCCATACGAAATCATCTCCGCGACCGCCGTCAGCGGCCTGAACCCGCAGTCCACGGTGCGCTATCAGGGCGTGCCGGTGGGCAAGGTGCAGTCCCTGGCCCTGAACCCGGACAAGCCCGGGCAGGTGCGCATCCGCATCGGCGTGGCGCCCAACACGCCGATCACCGAGTCCACCTGGGCCGAACTGGGCGTGCAGGGCGTGACCGGCATTTCCAACGTGGAGCTGCGCGATGACGGCACCTCGATGAAGCGGCTGGCGTCGTCGGCCGCGCATCCGGCAGCCATTCCGCTGCGCCCCGGTTTTCTCGACCGCATTGAGCAGCGCGGCGGCAAGCTGATCTCCAACGTCGAGGAGGTCACCGAGCAGCTGCGGCGCGTGCTCAGCGAGCAGAACGTGCAGGCGCTCACCGCCAGCCTGCAGAACGCCAACGACATCACCCAGTCGCTCAGGGGGGCCAGCCAGGATCTGGCGCCTACGCTGGCCAAGCTCGGTCCCCTGATCGATTCGCTGGACAAGACCTCGCGCCAGGCCGACCGCGCCGCGCGGGAAGTCGGCGACCTGGCGGCGCAGGCCCGCCAGTCGCTGGCCCGCCTGAACGCGCCGGATGGTCCCCTGTCCGCCGCCACCAGCAGCCTCAACGACATCGCCCTGGCCGCCGCGCGGCTGGATGGCGAGACCCTGCCCGCCATCACCAGCATGGCCACCAACGTCAGCGCGGCCGCGCGCGGCGCCACCGTTACTCTGCGCCGTGTGGACAACACGCCGCAATCGTTCCTGTTCGGCCCGGCGCCCCGCGAGCCCGGGCCCGGCGAGGCCGGTTTTGCAGGCTTCGGGAGATCGCCCAAATGATGAAGATGCGTAGCGCCGTTCTAATCCTGACGCTGGCCCTGGCCGGTTGCGGCATCGGCCGCGTGGCAGCCCCGCCTTCGGTATTCGACCTGGGCCTGGACTCCCGGCCCACGCCGGCCTTGCCCGCGCGCGCGCCGCTTGCGCTGGTCTTCCAGGCCGTGCCCAGCCTGTCCGACACGGGGGTGATCTGGCGCGTGGGAGACAGCGCCGCGCCCAAGGCCTATGCCAGTTACCGCTGGGCCTCGCCGCCGGCGGACCTGGTGCGTCAGCGCCTCACGGAGCGCCTGTCGCGCCAGGGGCCGGTGCTGGACGAGCGCGTCACCCTGCAGACGCCGCAATTGCAGGTGTCGTTGTCCCAGTTCGAACAGGTATTCGCGGCCGACGGCCAGTCCAGCGAAGGCCGCGTGCTGCTGCAGGCGGTCTTGCTCAGCGGCCGCAGCGTGGTGGGCCAGACGCGCATCGAGGCCCGCGCGCCCGCGCCCACGCAGGACGCGCAGGGCGGAGTCGCGGCATTGCGTCAGGCGACGGACGATGCCGCGGACCAATTGGCGCAGTGGCTTGCCACGACGCCCAAGCCCGCCGCCAGGCCGGGCGGTTAAGATCGCTGTTTTTCCCGCATCCTGAGTCACGCCATGTCCGCACGCACTGAAACCCACGCCTTCAACGGAGCCGCCGGCCGCATCGATTGCGCCGTGGACTGGCCCGCGGGTACGCCGCGAGGCTGGGCGCTGGTTCTGCATCCGCACCCGCTGCAGGGCGGCGCGCGCGAGAACAAGGTGGTCACGACCCTGTCGCGCGCCTGCGTGCAGCATGGCCTGGTCGCGGTGCGGCCCAATTTCCGCGGCGTCGGGCAGTCCGAGGGCGTCTTCGACAAATCCGTGGGCGAAACCCAGGACATGCTGGCGGTCGTGGCGCAGATGCGCGAGCTGCACCCGGAACTGGCCCAGGCGCCGTGGGTGCTGGCCGGCTTTTCGTTCGGCACTGCCGTCGCCGCGCAGACCTATGCCGCCCTCGCCGAGCAGGGCGACACGGTACTGCCCTCTGCCCTGATGCTGATGGGCCCCGCCGTGAACCGCTTCCAGTCGCACGAAGTGCAGGTGCCGGACGATACGCTGATGGTGCACGGCGAGGAAGACGAAGTCGTGCCGCTGTCCGAAGCCATGGACTGGGCGCGCCCGCGTTCCATCCCCGTGGTGGTGGTGCCTGGCGCATCGCACTTCTTCCACGGCAAGCTCCTGGTGCTGCGCCAGTTGGTGCAGGCGCGGCTGAAGGTTGCGCTGGACTAAAACCGGGGGCGCCGCTTGCGCGGCGCAGCAGGTTCAGCCCGGCCAGCGCGAGCCGCGGATCACGCTGCAAAAATTGCCGGGCCTGAAGGCCGGTTCCTTGTCGGCGATGACATCGGCCTTGACGTTGCCGAAGGTGGTCTGCGGCTTGTGTTTGATGCCGTCGTAGAACGCCTGGATGATTTCTTCCTTGAAGCCTGGCCCGCGTGGATGCGCAGCGACCACGGCTTCGCGCTGGGTGTCGCTGTAGTCGCCGTAGGTCAGGCCCAGCACGTCCATTTCCACGCCCGCCGTCACCAGCGCGACCACCGGATGCATGAATTCGGGAATGCCGGGCGTCGTGTGCAGCGCAATGGCGGTCCACACCAGATCGATGTCCTGTTGGGCGATGCCGCGGCTGCCAAGGAAATCGCTCGCCGCGTTGGCGCCGTCCACTTCGAAGCGGCAGCAGTCGCTGCTGTGCTGATGCGTCAGGCCCATGTCGTGGAACATGCAGCCGCAATAGAGCAATTCCGGGTCGAACTTCAGTCCGCGCCGCTTGCCGGCAAGCGCGCCGAAGTAGTAGACCCGGCTGGAGTGGTGGAACAGCAGCGGCGTGGCGGTGTCGCGCACCAATTCCGTGATTTCGCGGGCGAGCTTGCTGTCGGGAATCTGAATGCCGTCGATGACAGGGTTCATGGCGGGAGTCCTTGCGTGGGGTGGGGGTTCGATAAATTCTCCCGCCGCACTAGAATGACTTCAATTGTCGTAATACGCCAGATTCAGCCAAAACATGCGATTTCCCGACGCCTGCCGTCCAGGCGCGATGCCATGACCAAGACCATAGCCATTCTTGCGCTGCCCGGCGTCCAGATGCTGGATGTCTCCGGCCCCCTGGACGTATTCGCCCAGGCCAATGCCGAACTTGGACGCGAGCTATATGCGCTGCGCGTGGTGGGCTATGAGGCCGGGCCCATCCGCTGTTCGTCGGGCGCGCGGCTGCTGCCCGACCTGGCGGTGGGCGATCCGATCGCGCGTCTCGATACCCTGTTGGTCGCCGGCACGCCGCAGGCCGCCAGCGCAATGCTCAGCAGTTCCGCCTTGCGCTGGCTGCGCGTGACGGCCCGGGGCGCCCGGCGCTATGGCTCCGTCTGCACTGGCGCGTTCATGCTGGCCGCAGCCGGCCTGCTGGATGGCCGGCGCGCGACGACCCACTGGAACGCGGCTGCGCAATTGCGCCTGGCCTATCCCAAGGTGACCGTCGAGGAAGACGCCCTGCATGTGCGCGACGGCAAGGTGCGCACTTCCGCCGGCGTCACGGCCGGCCTGGATCTGGCGCTGTCGCTGGTGGAGGAGGATCTGGGCCGGGAGGTGGCCGCCAACGTGGCTGCGCAGTTGGTGATGTTCTTCAAGCGCCCCGGCGGACAACTGCAGTTCAGCCGCAAGGGGCAGGCCGGTCCGGTCGGGCGCTCGGCCCTGCAAGAAGTCCAGCGCTGGGTCGCCGGCAATCCTGGGCTGCCGTTGTCGGTGGACGCGCTGGCCGAGCACGCCGGCCTGAGTCCCCGGCATTTTGCGCGGCTGTTTCATGCCGAGGTCGGCGTCACGCCGGCCGCGTGGGTGGAGATGACGCGCATCGCCGCGGCCCGCGCGCTGCTGGAGGCGGGCGCCGCCACGCCCAAGCAGGCGGCCGCGCAATGCGGCTTTGCCAACGTCGACACCTTGCGTCGCGCCTTCGTCAAGCACGTGGGGGTTTCTCCGGCCGTGTACCGCCGGCATCACGGCGGCGGTACGGATTGATCCGTTGCCACATCCCGAGGGCGGCAGGTTGCATCAAGTTGCATGTTTTAAATGCGCGGGAACCCCAGGCGAGCCGGACGGGTCTGATCGACTGCCTATAATTGTCAGCCACTTGCCCCGCGCCGGCGGGCGTCATTACTGGACCCACGTTGCCGATGAAGAATTTGCCTTACTCCGCTCACTCCCCCGTTGTCTTTACCCGTCGCCTGCTGTCAGGCGCGGTGCTGTCAGCCATGCTGGCGGCTTCGATGCCGGTCTGGGCGCAGCAGGCTCCCGCCGCGGCGCCCGCCGCAGCCGCCGGCGCCGCGGCCCCGGCGCCGAATGCTTCGGCGGTGGTGCCCGTGGGCGACGTCTCGGCCGTGCCGGCCCCCACGATCGCGGCCAAGGCCTGGATCGTGATGGACGTGAACAGCGGCCAGACCCTGGCCGCTTCCAACCCGGACATGAAGGTGGAACCGGCATCGCTCACCAAGATCATGACGGCCTATGTCGTGTTCAACGCGCTGGACGAAAAGCGCCTGACGCTGGAGCAGACCGTGCCGGTGTCCGAGCGCGCCTGGCGCACGGGCGGTTCGCGCATGTTCATCGAACCGCGCAAGCCGGTCACGGTCGACGAACTCAACCAGGGCATGATCGTGCAGTCCGGCAACGACGCCTCCGTGGCCCTGGCCGAGGCCGTGGGCGGCAGCGAGGCTTCGTTCGCTTCGCTGATGAACCAGGAAGCCGAACGCCTGGGCATGCGCAACACGCACTTCATGAACGCCACGGGTCTGCCCGATCCGCAGCATATGACGTCCACGCGTGATCTGGCGATCCTGTCGTCGCACCTGATCACGGATCATCCGGACCACTTCCACTACTACAAGCAGAAGAGCTACACCTACAACAAGATCACCCAGCCCAACCGCAACCGCCTGCTGTGGGCCGACCCGTCGGTGGACGGCATGAAGACCGGCCACACCGATTCGGCCGGCTATTGCCTGGTGTCGACCGCGGTACGCGGCGACCGTCGCATCCTGGTGGTCGTGGTGGGCACGGACAGCGAAGCCACGCGCGCCGAGGAAAGCCTGAAGCTTCTGAACTGGAGCTTCCAGAACTTCGATACCGTGAAGCTGTTCGACAAGAGCCAGCCCGGCATCGATGCGCGCGTCTGGGAAGGCACGGTTGAAAACGTCAAGCTGGGCCCGCCCAACCCCGTGTCGATCGCGGTGCCGCGCGGCAAGGCCGGCGACCTGAAGCCGGTGGCGCAGCGCACGGATCCGCTGATCGCCCCGCTGGCCAAGGGCCAGCAGGTCGGCACCCTGCAGTTCACGCTGGACGGCAAGGTGCTGCGCACCGAACCGCTGGTGGTGCAGGACGCGGTCGAACGCGCCGGCTTCTTCGGCCGCATGGTCGATACCGTCAAGCGCTGGTTCGAGTAATTCCGCCGCGCCGCGGGCGCTATCGCGGGTGTAAGCTAGCAACGGGCGTTTCGCATGAAACGCCCGTGCTCTATTCACGGGACGGACCGGACGGTTCGTCCCTCTCCATTTCATATTCAGGAGTGCCTCATGATTCCGGGCGTGCCGGGCGAAAGCCAGGTGTATCTCAACGGTGAATTTCTGCGCGTGGACGAGGCCAAGGTCTCCGTCCTGGACCGCGGCTTCATTTTCGGCGATGGCATCTACGAAGTCGTCCCCGTGTACCAAGGCAATGCGTTCCGCATGGCCGAACACCTCAACCGCCTGGACCGCAGCCTCGCTGCCCTGCGGATCGCGCAGCCCTTCGACCGCGCGGGCTGGATCGACCTGATCCAGCAATTGCTGGCGCGCACCAACCTTGAAACCTGCATCGTCTACCTGCAGGTGACGCGCGGCGTGGCCAAGCGCGACCACCAGTTCCCCTCGACGCCCGTGGCTCCGACGGTTTTCGGCATGATCTCGGCGTGGGCGCCGCCGCCTGCCGCGCAGCGCGAACGCGGCTTGAGCGCCATCAGCATCCCGGACGAGCGCTGGCTGCATTGCGAGATCAAATCGGTGTCGTTGCTGGGCAACGTGCTGGCCAAGCAGCAGGCCGTCGATGCGCAGGTCGACGAAGTGGTGCAGTTCCGCGACGGCTATCTGACCGAAGGCTCGTCCACCAATATCTGGGTGGTCTCCGGCGGCAAGCTGCTGGCGCCGCCCAAGAACAACCTCATCCTGGAAGGCATCCGCTATGGCCTGATGGGCGAGCTGGCCGCCGAGGCCGGCATCCCGTTCGAGTCGCGCCCGATCTCGCGGCAAGAGGTGGAACAGGCCGACGAGCTGATGCTGTCCTCGGCCACCAAGGAAGTGCTGGCCATCGTCTCGCTGGACGGCAAGCCGGTGGGCTCGGGCAAGCCCGGCCCTGTTTTTGCGCAATTGCGGGCGGGTTATGATGCCCGCATCGCCGCGCTCTAGGCCGGCGTTACCGGGCGGCTCCCGCGGGGCCGCCCCGGCGGCCTTGCCGGCTGGCGGTTTGCCCCCATATAAGCAGGATATGGCCGCCCCGTGGCAGGCACCCTCGGGTGCAGTATCGAGAGCAGTGGCCGCGCCCTGGGGGCACCACCAAACAGGTAATAGGCACATCATGCAACATATCCCGCCCGAAGACTCCCTCATCGAATATCCCAGCGACTTTCCCATCAAGGTCATGGGCAAGCAGCATCCCGAATTCGCGCAGACGCTGACCGAAGTCGTGCTGCAGTTCGATCCCGAGTTCGACGCCGCCACGGTGGAAATGCGGCCCAGCAAGGGCGGCAACTACATGGGCCTGACCTTCACGGTGCGCGCGACCTCGCGCGAGCAGCTGGACGCGCTCTACCGCGCCCTGCACGGTCATCCGATGGTGTCCATCGTCCTCTAGCGCAAGAGCAGGACAGCTGTGATCAAGTGGCTCGCGCGGCCGGCCGACTACCTGTCGGTCTGGCACGACATGCAGGCGTACACCAATCTGCGCGGCGCCGATACGCCTGACGAGATCTGGCTCTGCGAACACGCGCCGGTCTACACCCTGGGGCAGGCAGGCCTGCCCCAGCACGTGCTCAATCCCGGCAACATTCCCATCGTCCATTGCGACCGCGGCGGGCAGGTGACCTACCACGGTCCTGGCCAGGTCATGGCCTATGCGCTGTTCGACCTGCGCCGCGCCGACATCTACGTCAAGGAATACGTCAATCTGCTGGAAGGCGCGGTCATCGACACGCTGGCCCAGATGGGCGTGGCCGACGCCTGCCGCAAGCCCGGCGCGCCGGGGGTCTACGTGCCCGATCCGGACGGGGGCGAGCTGGCCAAGATCGCGGCGCTGGGCATCAAGATCCGCAACGGCCGTGCCTACCATGGAGTGTCGTTGAACGTGCAGATGGACCTGACGCCGTTCCTGGGCATCAATCCCTGCGGCTATGCGGGCCTGCGCACCGTGGACATGGCGGCCTGTGGCGCGCGCCGCGAGCCCACCGAGACGGGCGAAGCGCTGGCGCGCAATCTGGCGCAGGCCTGGGACCGCGCAAGGAACAAAACATGAAGACCTTTAGCGCGGCCGACGTGGCCGCAACCACGCCAGAAGAACTGGCCCGCCTGCGCGAACAAGGGCCGGCCGAGGACTATGCGGCCTGGATCCGCGCGGCGGCCGAACTGGGGCTGATCGAAGCCCAGACCATCTACGGCCAGATGCTGCTGGACGGCGCCGGCGTGGAGCGCGATCCGGAACAGGGGCTGACGTGGTTCAAGCGCGCCGCCCATGCCGATCACCCCATGGCCATCAACATGGTGGGCCGCTGCTACGAGAACGGCTGGGGCGTGCCGCGTGACGACACGGTCGCGGCCTACTGGTTCCGCCTGGCCGCGGACAAGGGTCTGGACTGGGGCATGTACAACTATGCTCACATGCTGCGCAGCGGCCGCGGCAGCGTGGCGCAGGATCCCCCGGCGGCGCTGGCCCTTTACCAAAAGGCGGCAGACGCCGGCCACGTGAAGTCCATCGGCGTCGTCGGCCGCTTTTACGAGGCTGGCGAGGTGGTCGAGCAGGACATGGAACGCGCCTTCGACTGTTATCAACGCTGCGCCGAAGGCGGCGATTTCCGCGGCATGTTCCACCTGGGTCGGCTGCTCTTGCTGCGCGGACGGAAGCAGGACGCCGTGCAATGGCTGGTGCGCGTGCCTGAAACCGCCACGCCTGCGTTTCTGCAGGAAGCCAACACCATGCTGCAGGACAGCGGTTTTCCGGCGTTGTACGAGTAGGAGAGGTGTAGCGCGGCAGGGCAGAGGTAAGCACTCTCGCGCTTTACGCATCCTACGTGCTCAGTCTTTCCTCAAAAACCACTTCCACCGTAATCCGCTCGCCCGTGCCGCATTCGCCATCCAGGCGGTCCAGCAGCAACTGGCCGGCGCGCCGGCCCAGGAGGGCGGCGTCGGCGCCCAGGGTGGTCAAGCCCTGCGCCCACTGCGCGGCGCTGCCGTCGTCCGAGTAGCCCAGCACCGCCAGGTCCTGCGGCACGTGCAGGTCGCGGTTGTGGGCTTCCGAGACCGAGGCCGCGGCCAGCAGATCGCTCGTGCAGAACACCGCATCGAAGATCGTGTTGGTGGTCAGCAAGCGCAGGAAGGCCATGCGGCCGTCGTTCATGTGCTGCACTTCAGGCTGCACGATGTCCGCTGCCAGTTCCAATCCGAGTGCGGCTGCGCTGCTGATGAAGCCTTCGCGCCGGGCGCGTTCCCACGGGTTGTCGGCGCTGACGCAGGCGACGCGCGCATGGCGCTTGGCGGCCAGGTGCCGCGCCGCCATGCGGCCGGCTTCCGCATTGTCGACCACCACCGCGCCGTCCAGCGGCTGTGCGGACAGGCTCCAGGTCTCCACGACGGGGATCTCCAGCGCCGCCAGGGCAGCGCGCAGGGCGGGATCGTCCAGCGGGCCGATGGCCAGGGCGGCGGCGGGGCGCAGCTCGCCCAGCAGGGGCTGTGACTGGGCCTCATGCCAGGGGCCGGCAGCCAGATAGTAGCCCGCCGGCAGCAGCAATCCGGCGCAGGCCTGGATGGCGCGGGCCGCGGGCGCCCAGTCCAGTCGGGGTGCGATCAGGGCGATGGGGTGGGGCGGGGGCAGGGAAGACATGGGCAAAACCGGCGGATTCGTCAGGCGTGACGATAACCCAGCCCGGCTGCGGCCAAGGAGGTTTGCCGCCCGGGGGACGGGACCCCGCGCGGCGGATCCGGGCGGCGGAGGGTAAAATGCCGTTTTTGTCTCAGACCCGGCGCGCGCTCGCGCCGGTCATGAAGGTGCTCCATGTCCACGCTCGCCGAGTCTCCTGTTCCCTCGAACGAATCCGCCGCTGCGCCCGCGGAAGCGGTCTACGATCCGACGCAAAAGCAGAAATCGCAGGCCAAGACCGCGCGCATCCCGATCAAGATCGTTCCGGCCGAGCGCCTGAAGAAGCCTGAATGGATCCGCGTGAAGGCCGCCGCGCCCGGCTCGCGCTTCTACGACATCAAGCGCATCCTGCGCGAGCACAACCTGCACACGGTGTGCGAGGAAGCGTCCTGCCCGAACATCGGTGAATGCTTCGGCAAGGGCACGGCCACGTTCATGATCATGGGCGACAAGTGCACCCGCCGCTGCCCCTTCTGTGATGTGGGCCACGGCCGTCCGGATCCGCTGGACACCAACGAGCCCCTGAACCTGGCGCGCACCATCGCCGCGATGAAGCTGTCCTATGTCGTGATCACCTCGGTGGACCGCGACGACCTGCGCGACGGCGGCGCCGGCCACTTCGTGGATTGCATCACGCACATCCGCGAACTGTCGCCCAGCACCCGCATCGAGGTGCTGGTGCCCGATTTCCGCGGCCGCCTGGACCGCGCGCTGACCATCCTGAACGCCGGTCCCCCGGACGTCATGAACCACAACCTGGAAACCGTGCCGCGCCTGTACAAGCAGGCGCGCCCGGGCTCGGACTACATGCACTCGCTGAAACTGCTGGCCGAGTTCAAGAAGCTGCACCCTGAAGTCCCCACCAAGTCCGGCCTGATGCTGGGCCTGGGCGAAACCGACGAGGAAATCCTGCAGGTGATGCGGGATATGCGCGAGCACAACGTGGACATGCTGACGATCGGGCAGTATCTGCAGCCGTCGGAACATCACTTGCCGGTGCTGCGCTATGTGCATCCGGATACCTTTGCGATGTTCGAGCGCGAAGCCTATGCAATGGGCTTCTCGCATGCGGCGGTGGGCGCGATGGTGCGGTCTTCGTACCATGCCGACGAACAAGCGCATGCGGCTGGGGTGAATTGACCTGCCGGCATCAGAAGCGCCGTTGGTTGGTGGGTCATGGTGGCGGCCGCGTGTCCGCGGAAATTCTTGAGAAATAGCGCATGACCCTGCTAGAGAAATATAGCGATAGCATGCGTGCCTGCGTCATGCCGGGTTGTCCCTATTCGGCATCCGAATCCCGAGTTCACTTGCGCTACCCGTCGCGGCCAATTGGTACGATGGGTGGGCGTCGCGCTGTGGCACCAATGGAGGTATTTCCACAATGAGGCAGTTTCCGAGCAATCCGCTTGCGCTTGTATCGAGCGGGGTGCGTAACGGAGGTTTGATCGTCGCTTCAATCAAGCGAGAAGTGATTGGGCGCTATAAAGGCTCCGTCATGGGATTGATGTGGTCGTTCATCAATCCCATCATCATGCTTGCGATCTACACCTTCGTGTTTAGTGTCGTCTTTAAAGCACGATGGAATACTGGCAGTGACTCTCGGACCGAGTTTGCCTTGGTATTGTTTTTGGGACTGATCGTCTTCAATCTTTTTGCCGAGTGCTTTAACAAGGCGTCTGGATTGATTGTTGGTAATCCAAATTTCGTCAAGAAGGTGGTGTTTCCGCTGGAAATTCTGCCCTGGATTACGCTAGGTGCCGCTCTGTTCCATACGTTGATAAGCTTGGTGGTATGGCTGCTGGCATATATGGTCCTATTTGGCGTGCCTCACTTGACCACGCTTTATGTGCCAGTGATCCTGGTGCCGTTTTGCCTTTTTATCTTGGGGCTATGTTGGATACTGGCATCGCTGGGTGTGTACTTGCGTGATGTGTCCCAGTTCATCGGAATCATGACGACCGTGGTGATGTTCATGTCGCCCATTTTTTATCCGCCCCAACAGTTGCCTGAACCATATCGTCACTTGCTGTACCTGAATCCGCTTACTTTCATTGTCGAGCAAATGCGCGCAGTAGCCTTTTTCGGTAACCCGCCGGATCCGTTGGGATTGGCGCTATACGCTGCTGCGGCGGCAGTGTTTGCATGGCTGGCATTTGCGTGGTTCCAGAAGACCAGGAAGGGGTTTGCTGATGTCCTCTGAGACTTCGATATCGGTATTCAATGTCAGCAAGTGCTATCACGTTTATGAACGTCCGCGCGATCGTCTTTTGCAAATGTTGGCGCGCGGTCATAAGCAGTTCTTTAAGGAATTCTGGGCGCTGAAGGATATCTCGTTCGAGATAAAGAAAGGCGAGGTGATCGGCATCGTGGGCCGCAACGGCTCTGGCAAATCGACCCTTTTGCAGCTTATTTGCGGCACCTTGAATCAGAGCGCGGGCGAAGTGTCTACCGTCGGACGGGTTGCTGCGCTGCTTGAGTTGGGGTCCGGCTTTAATCCCGAGTTTACGGGGCGTGAGAATGTCTTCCTCAATGGCGCAATCCTGGGTCTGACTCGTCAAGAGATTGCTTCCAAGATGGATCGCATTCTTGCCTTCGCGGAAATCGGCGATTTCATTGACCAGCCGGTCAAGACTTATTCCAGCGGGATGTATGTCCGATTGGCGTTCGCCATCCAGGCCAATATCGATCCGGATATTCTGATCGTCGATGAAGCCTTGGCGGTTGGCGATGCCTATTTCACCCATCGGTGCATGTTGCGCTTTGAGCAATTACGGGAACGTGGAACCACGATTCTCTTCGTATCTCACGACGCGAATGCGGTGAGGTCGTTGTGCGAGAAATGCATCTGGTTGGAAAACGGTCAAATGGTCGCTTTCGACACGGCATCGAAGGTGGTCGACCGTTACTTGGCGGCGCTTTTCGGGTATGAACAGGGCGAGGCCCAAACGCCTGCAGCTCAGGTGGAAGATCAGCCTGCTCCTACCAGTCCAGCTGCGGGCATCGAACGGGAAATTCCCAATATCGATCGGCGTATCGGGGATGGTATCTGTTCGATTATCGGTGTAGGTCTTTACGACGAAGAGATGCGCCCGGCGCAGACAGTCATCCATGGTTCTCGAGTCGTTCTTCGGTTTAGTATCCGAAATGAGTCCATGGAAGCGGGTGAGAAGATCATTGCGGGCTATATTTTTCGTACTCAGAAAGGCATAGAGCTGGCCAGCACGAATAGTGATGTCGAGAAGACGACTGTGAATGTCGGAGGGGTAGGCAGCATTACGACGGTAACGTTCACTGTCGATTTGCCGCTGCTACATCCTGGCTCTTACGCATTCAGTCCCGCAGTCGCATACCGTTCCGAGCTGGGTGATATAAAAATGGCAGACCGCGTGGAAAATGCCATTGTTTTCATGGTGTCATCAGAGAGACAGGTGCACGCGATGATGAATTTGCCGACCACCGTTTCGGCGATGTGTGGCGAATGATTGTCAGAATCAGGCCGCCAGCTGTGTTCAGCGCACGAAGGAAATTTCAGGCGTTGCTCGCGTGGCGGGATTTTTACAGGTTGTCTGTTCGCAACTCGCCGAACAATAGCAGGGGCATTTATGAGTAGCCATCCATCCAAGACTAACATTCACGCTTCCATCATTGTTTTGGCGTACAACAATCTCGAGGAGACCACGGCGCCTTGCCTGGAATCGATACTCGAGCATACCGACCTGACTCGTCACGAATTGATTGTTGTCGATAACGCATCCAGTGATGGTACGGCCGAATATCTGCGCCAGTTTCAATCGAAGCATCCATATGTTCGGATGTGCTTGAACGATGTAAACAAGGGATACGCCGGCGGCAACAACGACGGCATGCGGCTCTCCAATGGACGCATCCTTGTCTTGCTGAATAACGATACGCTTGTGGGGCCAGGCTGGCTGGAGCCGTTGGTAGAAGTGTTGGATAAGGATCCCAGTGTTGGAATGGTCGGCCCTGTAACCAACTCAGCTGGTAATGAGCAACGAGTCGTGCTGCCAGAAGTCACTCAAGACGCCTTCGTACCAGCTACCGTTTCCTATCTGGCTCTACAAAGCGGCATCTATTCCGAAACGGAGAAATTAGGATTTTTCTGCGTGGCCATACGTCGGGATGTCATTGACAAGATCGGGATGTTGGACGAAGCCTTCGGCATCGGCATGTTCGAAGACGATGACCTCTGCGTGCGGGCGCGAAAGGCCGATTATCGACTGCTGATCGCGGAAGGCTCTTTCGTATATCACAAGGGTAGTGTCTCTTTCAGCAAGTTGGGGGCTGAAAAATATCAGGGTTTGTTTTTCAAGAACCTCGCTTATTTCTTTGAGAAGCACAACATAGCGTGGACTTACACGGATATTGCCATCGCTGCATGGAAGCGACTTAAACAGGACATGCGGAGCGCGATATCGGGAGATGCGGCCGCGACTGCCAGGGTGAACAGTAGAGCTTCACTAATGGACGAAACCTTGGGCCAGGCGCGACGCCAGGAAGAGACTGCCTTGCAGTCGTCGTCTACTGACCTGTCCAACCGGATTGCCGCGAAGAAGCACGCTGAACTAATGGCAATATCAGATTGGGCAACGTCGCTCAAGGAGGAAAACGCAAAGCTGTTGCACGAGCACGCTCAACTGATGGAAATGTCGGATTGGGCAGCGTCGCTCAAAGAGGAGAACGCAAAGCTTCTGCAGGAGCATGCCGAACTGATGGAGATGTCAGATTGGGCAACGTCGCTCAAGGAGGAGAATGCAAAGCTGTTGCGTGCGCTGGACGAGCAGGGACGGATGCTCGAAAGTACCGCGCCGACAGCCGCTCCCGGGGTGCTGCCCGCCGCTCGCGCCTTGGCGCGCGCGGTGAAAGGCAGTCTCAAACAGCTCATCCGCGGATAACCAAGCCGTGCTTTAGCGTCATGGCTTGGAGCTCACGGCGAGGGGCCGCATCTTTGGAAAGTGCGGTCAAGCTGCGGCCATTGTCTGCTTGAATGTCTTGAAGAACGAGATGCTTGTATGAATATCATTCAAACCGAAATACCTGAAGTCCTGCTTATCGAGCCTCGCGTTTTTGGCGATGAGAGAGGATTTTTCTTTGAGAGTTTTAATAGGCGAAGTTTCAATACTGCGGTAGGGCGGGATGTCAATTTCGTTCAAGACAATCACTCTCGCTCCGCACAAGGAGTGCTCAGAGGCCTGCACTATCAGATCGTCCAACCGCAAGGTAAGCTGGTGCGGGTGGTAACGGGATCGGTGTTCGATGTCGCGGTAGATATGCGCAGGGGCTCTCCCACGTTCGGAAAGTGGGTAGGTGAGGTTCTGAGCGCGGACAACAAGCGGATGTTGTGGGTCCCTGAGGGCTTTGCGCATGGCTTCCTGGTGCTATCCGAGACCGCGGACTTCTTGTACAAGACCACGGACTTCTATGCACCGCAGCATGAACGCTGCGTGATCTGGAGCGATCCTACATTGGCGATAGATTGGCCTGCCGATGTGGTGCCTCGCTTGTCGAAAAAGGATGAGCTGGGAGCCAAGTTCGTGGAAGCGGATGCGTTCGCCTGAAACCTGGTCATTGTGCTTGCTGTGATGTGCGGTCCCTAAAGGCTTTTCTTCCGACCAAATTATCAGTGTCTCCTGGTTGCACTCCTCTTGACCATCAGTGAGAAACTGACCGGAAGTAAAAGGCACTTTTTGCCTTTCGCATGTGTGTGCCCGAGATCAACCATGGCTATTCATCTTTCCCGTAGGTGGCGGTGCGAATTTCCACTTGACGCTTGTATGACGTGCCGTCGCGCCCGGTAGAACGGCCGAGAATTCCATTTGAATAGCAGATTTATAGAGGTATAGCGATGTGTAATGCCTGGTGCATGGATTGGGGAAAGGAAGCCTTGCCGCACGTCAAGAAAGGGGCGCGCGTATTGGAGGTGGGATCTCGCGACGTGAATGGAACTTTGCGGACGATCTTCGCTGATCCGCAGAGCGAGTACGTGGGTATCGATATTTTCGAAGGCCCCGGGGTCGACCTCGTATTGGATGCTTCGCGCATTGTCGGCCAATTCGGAACGGAAGCCTTCGATGTCGTGCTCTCCACAGAGATGCTGGAGCATTGCTACGATTGGCAAGGCGCGCTGTACCAGATGGCTGCCACCTTGCGGGAGGGGGGCATACTCGTGCTGACGACTCGCTCCCCGGGATTCGAGTTGCATGATTATCCCGCCGATCATTGGCGCTTTTCGCACCAGGACTTTGTCGACATTTTTTCACCCTTGGGCGAGTTGATCGCCGTCGGCGACGATATGACGTTGGGCTGGCCCTGCGGCGTCGGCGTGATCGTTCGTCGTACCTGCTCGGCGGAAGAGCTTCAAGCCTGGGTAAAGCGCTTGCGGGAATTTCCCGTGTACTCAATGGAAGAAGAAGCGCGTAGCCAGGAAGTTGAAACGCGAAGCAGCACGGGCTCGCCCACCACCGATTCCATGGTCTTTGATCAATACAGCCGCTATCAAGGTTGTGTGCGTATCCTGCGGGATGCTGGTCTACAACCGGGCGCTACGGTGCTGGACGTCGGTAGCGGGCCCGAATGTCTTCTTGGCTCTTTCCTTGGAGAAGCAACCATCACGTATGTCGATCCGTTGCTTGCGGGTAAGGACGGCCCACATCGGATCAGCGGTGACGTGTTCACCCAGCGCCTGGATGATTGCAAGTTTGATTATGTATGTGCCGTGGATGTGTTGGAGCACGTTCCCGCGCAACACCGCGAAGCGTTCTTGGATCGACTGACTGAATTGGCCGACAAGGCCGTGCTTGTGGGTTTTCCGCCGGAAGAGGGTGGCTATGCCCGCGAGACGGATGACATGGTCAACTCGGAGTACGAGCGGATCCATGGCAGTGTTTACAGCTGGCTGGCGGAACACTATCACTACGGCCTTCCTGTGGCGGCATCGGTCAACGATCACTTCGCCCGAAACGGGTTTCCAACAACCTCCGTGGGCCATGGCCACGTGCCCTGGTTGAAGCGCCTGCTCTCCAAAGTGATTTGCTATTGGGACGTACAGCCACTCAAGCCGGAGGTTCTGGATGTTTCGAAGAGCTTCAACGAGGACCTGGCCCCCTATGACTTTGCTCCGCCACACTACAGAATCTTCGTCCTTGCGTCGAAGTCGGGGACACCGATCAAGTTGCCCGACTACCAGCCATCGCCGGAACTGCAGGCAGTTCTGGATTCCAGATTCGAATCGTTGGCTTCCGCTTTGGACGATCTGATTCTTAAGAGAGCTGTGGGGCTGCTCAAACACCAAGAACAGGAGTTGGCGTCTGCCAAGGCAGACGCACATACCGCTTCGCTCTGGGGAGTGCGGGCGACTGAAGAAATCAAAACTCGCGACGATGAGATCCGCCGCCTGCAATCCGAACTCAGTCGCATGACCGAGTGGGGCGGAGAGGTGAATGAGGAAATCAAAAGTCGCGACGATGAGATTCGCCGCCTGCAATCCGACGTCGGCCGTATGAACGAGTGGGAGGGTGGGGTACAGGACGAGATCAGAAATCGTGACGATGAGATTCGTCGTCTGCAATCCGACATCAGCCGTGTAACCCAATGGGGGGGGGAAGTGAATGAAGGGGTTAGAAGTCGCGATGACGAGATTCGTCGCCTGCAGACCGAGGTCGGCCGGATGAGCGAATGGGGGGAGGAAGTGAAAGAAGGGTTTAGAAGTCGCGACGATGAGATCCGTCGCTTGCAATCCGAGGTCGGTCGTATGAGTGAGTGGGGCGGGGGAATGAACGAAGAGATCAAAATTCGCGACGATGAGATTCGTCGCTTGCAATCCGACGTCAATCGCATGACAGAGTGGGGGAAATCGCTGGATATCCAGCTCGCCCAACGAGACGCTGCGCTCGAAAAGGCCCGTGCGGAAATGGAGGACTATACCCGCGTGAATCAACGGGGGAGCGTTCGCATGGGTGTGCGCCTTATCAAGGCGGCAGCCCGGCGCCATTTGGCGGCGTCGCCGGTTGGCGACGTCGTACGCAGCGTCCGTAGCTACAAGGCCAGACGGCAGTCTCGCACCAATGTGGACGCGATTACTCAATCCTTGAAGCGGAACAATGGCCGTCTTTTGCTGGTGTTTCCAATCATCACCTGGGACTTCCGCTGGCAGCGGCCCCAGCATTTCGTGACGCGGCTGCGCGACAATGGATATTCGGCGTGCTATTTGGCAATGTCGATGACCCCCTTGGGTAGAAAATTCGCCTCGCCTGCCGAAGCTGCGGCCACGCTGAGCCTGAATGAGCTGGACAAGGACGTAGCCCAGGTATGGTTGCATACCAAGGATCCAATCAATATCTATACCGACACCCTGGCTGGCGACGATCTCGACAACGTCGTGGCAGGCTTGTCCGAGTTGATACGTGATACCAAACCCAAATCCATCCACTACCTGCTCCAGTTTCCTGGATGGTGGCCGGTCGCCCAACAGCTCAAAGAAAAATTCGGCGGAAAGATAGTCTTTGATTGCATGGATGACCACGCGGGATTCAGTACGAATACGGCACAGGCGCTGAAGGTTGAACAAGCCCTCATCGAGGCCGCAGATCTGGTCATAGCGTCCTCGGCATTGCTGGAAGATCGATGCCATTTGCTTAACCCGCGCACTGTTCAGATTAAAAACGGGACCGAGTTCAAACACTTTGCGCAACCCGTTCGTAATGGATTGCTCGAAGCCTACAGTGATAAGCCCATTGTGGGATATTACGGTGCAATATCGGATTGGTTTGACACTGAACTTATCGCACATTGCGCCCGGGCAAAGCCAGATTGGAATTTCGTGCTCATCGGGGCCACCGCGGGAGCAGACCTGAATCCCCTCCAAGGATTGCCGAACGTTCATCTGTGCGGGGAGAAGTCGTATGTCGACCTTCCCGGATATCTGGCGTACTTCGACGTTTGCACGATTCCATTCAAGTTGGTACCCCTGACTCTCGCCACCAACCCGGTCAAGTTCTATGAATATATGAGCGCGGGCAAGCCGGTCGTTTCCATCGATCTACCCGAGCTGGCTGCTTATGCAGATGATTGCTATCTGGCTCACAATGCCCGTGAATTCATCGAGCAGCTAGAGAAGGCCATGGAACAGCGGCAAGATGAAGAGAAAATCAGGCGGCGTATTGAGCTTGCCAAGGAAAACTCATGGGACGCTCGGGTAAAATCACTGCTGAAGACCGCCGCTTTTTCCAAGCCGTGAAGCTAGTGTTTTGACCCTGGCAAGTACTTTCCAATTTATTGTGAAGACCCATGGACGCATCCATCGTCGTTCTGACTTATAACAATCTAAAAGAAACAACAGCTCCTTGCCTTGAATCGATCATCGCGAACACGGACCTGACACGTAACGAGTTGATCATTGTTGACAACGCGTCCGCTGACGGCACGCGTGAGTATTTGCTGGAATTTCAACGCAAGTACCCATTCATCCATCTTCGCTTGAATGAAACGAATAAGGGTTACGCCGGGGGGAACAACGACGGCATGAAAACGGCGCGGGGCGAGGTGGTCGTTTTGCTCAATAACGACACGTTGGTGCCTCCTGGATGGCTTCCTCGCTTGACCCGGCTGTTCACTGAAAATAAGCAGGTCGGACTGATCGGTCCGGTAACGAACTCGGCCGGCAACGAGCAGAGGCTCGAACTCGACGGGGTCAACGAAAACACCTACGAAGAAATAACTTCGGCATATATCCAACGCCACCAAGGAGTTTGGTTTGCAACCGAGCGCCTTGGATTCTATTGCGTTGCGGTTCACCGGCGAGTTATAGAAAAGATCGGATATCTGGACGAAGGTTTTGGCCTGGGCATGTTCGAAGACGATGACTATTGCGTGCGAGCCAGGCGCGCGGGTTTTGTCTTGGCCGTAATTGAAGACTGCTTTGTCTATCACAAGGGTAGTGTGTCTTTCGGCAAATTAGCTACCCAAAAATACAAGGCCTTGTTTGAGCGAAACAAGGCCTTGTACACAAAAAAACACGACGTCACATGGTCGTTTTCGGAAATCGCCCTAAGCTATTGGGAAAAACTGGATAAAGACCTCAGAGTCATGTTTGAAGGTCCCCGGACTCCGGAAGCTGTGGCGGCGCTGGAGCGAATTGAGTTGCGGTGGGAAAACTTTCGTCACCTACTTGTGCAAGTTCATTCCGCTGAAGTATCAAATCAGATTTCCGGCGGACAGCCACCTGCTGTGCTGGCTCGTTCAAAATGGCAGACCAGGTGGTTCAATTTTCGTCGGAACGTCTTGCGCGGAACTTGGCGTGAGAGGGTTCGTTATGGACGATATATAGCATCGCGCTTGGCGATTCGAGCCGGTGTCAAGGGAGCGGAATCGGATCCAGCGAAGGAGTTGATGGAAAAGGTAAGGCGGACGCTGGGAAATTTCGAACAGCGGCGTGTGGTGATTTTTCCCGCGACCATTGATTACTCCTATATGCGGCAGCGCCCGCAGAGTTTGGCGAAGGCGTTCGCCGACATGGGATTTCTCGTCATATATGGCACGCTCAATCACACAACAGACAAGGTCAAGGACATAGAGGAGGTTTCTCCTGGATTGTTTGTAGTGCAGGAATGGGATATTTTCCCGCTGCTGCCACATATCCTGGAGCCTGGAAACGTAATTTATTATTGCCTCTGGCCAAACAATCTTCGGCATGTGGAATACCTGCCATATTCCAGGCTTGTGTATGACTACATGGATGATTTGTGCCTGCTCGATTTGCCTTCGGAGCAAGTAAAGGCCATGCACGATGAAATGCTGCAACGTGCGGACCTCGTAACCGTCTCGGCGCAGCGTTTATACGATACCTTGCCGGCGGAGCGCCGGGATGCAGCGTTGATACTGCCCAATGCTGTTGGCGAAGAGTTCATTGCTGCCTTGGCCGTGCCGCAGGCGGTGCCTGAAGCTCTCAAGGATTTTGAACGGCGCCCGGTGATCGGTTATTACGGAGCATTGGCGCCGTGGATCGACTTCGAACTGTTGGAGCATGTCGCCGATAGTCTGCCCGACCATGTCCTCGTAGTAATTGGCCCCGTACTCGACGGTGCCGATGAAAGCCTAAATTCACTTTGCACTCGGGCCAACGTACGCCATTTCCCGGCGATGGAACAATTGGATTTGGTGCCGTACCTGCAGCATTTCGATCTTTGCATCATTCCCTTCGTAGTCAATCAGATCACCAACTCCGTCTCGCCTGTCAAACTCTATGAGTACTTGGCGGCTGGCAAACCGGTTATCGCGACTGCAACAGAGGAGTGTGGTCGGATCCCATTCGTGAAGATTGCGGTCGATAAAGAAGAGTTTGTGACGTTGGTGCGTAGCTCCTCTCTATTGGAGGCCGAGGCGGCTGAGAGTCGCGCCTACGCTGCTTCGCAAACCTGGTCTGCACGCGCCGCTGAGGTGGCGAGCCGGCTGAAGTTGGATTCGTACTAGGGCGGAAACATCGTGCTCGGAAAACTCAAGGCTTTGGCCAGCTTTGCACTGAGCGATCCAAAACTGACGCTTCGTTTGTTGACTTGGCGGCGTGTGCGCAATGCCTTTGCGGCGCTCTTCGGCCAGCAAGGCAACATGGGGCAGCTCGTGACGCGTTACGAGGCGATCTACCGGCCAGACGCCGGCGGTGAAACCGTAACCGACTGGGGGCCGCCCACCGCGGCGGGAGACGTGTTTTTCTTCTCGGTCATAGACTGGGACTTCCGGTTCCAGCGACCCCAACATCTCGCGCTGGGACTGGCAAATCAAGGATATCGGGTCATCTATGTCTGCCCGACGCCCCTCGTGGCTGGGGGGAAGCGCGATTACGTCGTTCTGAAGAGTCCTGCGTCGGGGCTTTTTGTAGTGCAAATCTCCTCTGGAAAATTCCGCCTGCCCGACTTGCATCAGAGCGATATCACCGAGCAGGAGGCACAGGGTTTCCTGCAGTCCCTGCATTCTTTGTTCAACGATATGGGTGCCAAAACGGCGTCCGCAATTGTGGAGCACCCGGCCTGGTATCCCGTCGTGAGTTGTCATTCCTGGCATAGTCTTGTATATGACTGTCTGGATCAGCACGCGGGGTTCGGAGGGTCCGCGTCAGACCGATTGGCGGCGGTGGAGCGAGCATTGGTTCAACGCGCGACGTGCAATGTTGCCAGTTCGCAAGCGTTGCTGAACAGACTCCAAGAGTACGGAGGGGATGCTAGCGAATATATGCTTATCCGTAACGGCTGCGAATTTGACAGATTCGCGGCGGTGAGTCGAGCGCAATGTAGCGCGATGCCCGTTATCGGCTATGTTGGAGCAATTTCCGAGTGGTTTGATTTTGACCTGCTGCTCGCTGTTGCCCAAGGAAATCCGAAATGGACCTTTGTTTTGGTCGGGGCCTCGGTTGGGGCTGAAGAAAAGAAAGCGAATCTTCCTTCAAATGTGAAATTTATCGGCGAAATCCCCTACAGCGATGTCCCTGGGATGCTATCGACCTTCGATGTTTGCGTGATTCCGTTTATCCTCTCTCCACTAACCATCGCTACCAATCCCGTCAAGCTTTACGAATATTTGGCCGCAGGTTGCCCTATTGTTGCCACGCCACTGCCGGAATTGGCTGGCCTCGAAGCGTTGGGTGTGTGCTGTGCGGAAAACGCGTCGGGGTTTGCAGAAGCAATCGAAAAATTGCTTCCCGACGCTCGTGATGCGGAATCGGTGACGCGGCGTCGAGAATGGGCCGCTCAGCATGGTTGGTCGGGCAGGAGTACTTCGCTTGCGCAAGCGCTTGAAATCGGCGGTGGCCGCCGGCACTTAGATGGTCGAGATGCTTTAGAATCTCCTAAAAAAAATTGAGTTTCCAAAAAATACAAAGTTGAGCATCAAATGAAGATACTAGTTGTGTTCGGCACGCGTCCTGAGGCCATCAAGATGGCTCCCGTCGTGCACGCTTTTCAAGCTGATTCAGGCTTTGAGTGCAGAGTTTGCGTGACCGGACAGCACCGCCATATGCTCGATCAGGTGCTTTCGTTGTTTGAGATCAAGCCGAATTATGACTTGAATATTATGCGTCCCAATCAGGATATAACCGACGTCACTTCGTCGATTCTGCTGGGCTTGCGTGAGGTTTTTTCCCAATTCAAGCCGGACTATGTCCTGGTGCATGGAGATACCGCTACGACGCTGGCTGCGTCGCTTGCGGCCTACTATCATCGAATTCCGGTCGGTCACATTGAAGCCGGTTTGCGAACCGGAAATTTGTACTCGCCGTGGCCGGAAGAGGGAAATCGAAAAATTACCGGGGCGCTTGCGAAATTGCATTTCGCTCCGACCGGGCTGTCGCGTGACAACCTTCTGCGCGAGGGCGTCGTCGAAGAAGACGTAGAAGTCACCGGAAATACGGTGATTGACGCCCTTCTTTGGGTAAAAGACAAGCTGGAATCAGATGCCGAGGTTCGGCAGCAGGCATCGGCCGGATATGAGTACTTGTCGCCAGACCGAAAAATTGTCCTGATTACAGGTCATCGCCGAGAGAGTTTTGGCGACGGTTTCGAGCGGATTTGCACGGCGATCCAGCGGTCGGCTAGCGAGTTTCCCGAGGTGGACTTTGTCTATCCAGTCCATATGAATCCAAACGTCAGGGAGCCGGTCCAGAGGATCCTGAGCCGACAGCGGAACGTGCACATTGTGGAGCCCATCGACTATCTACCCTTTGTTCATTTGATGAATCAGTCCCACATCATCTTGACGGACTCGGGAGGAATTCAGGAGGAAGCGCCATCGCTTGGCAAGCCTGTACTGGTCATGCGCGATACTACGGAGCGGCCGGAGGCGGTCCAAGCAGGCACGGTACGTCTCGTGGGAACGGATGTGGAAGCCATTGTCGGCGGTATACGGCTGCTGCTGACGGATGCAGACGTCTACGCCAGCATGAGTCAAGCCCATAACCCGTATGGCGATGGAAAGGCGTGCTCGCGTATCCTCAATCGATTGAAAATGGCTGATTGAAGGCGGCAGGCCAATAGCGGGGAACCAAGGCACTGCGGCAATGGTCTCCCCGCTTGTCTCTGATCGCTCGATGCGCTCGCCCTAAATGATCGGCGATCATGTGTACTAGATTACTCTATCCTCGGACATTCACAAGCCAGAAACTGCTTCAATTCATCGGGTGTTCCGAGTACGTGCACGGTAGAAACCGGCACGTCTTGAATAGAAATATTCAATCCCTTGTCGACGAGATGATTGTACAAAGGGGCAACATATTTCTCCCCTTTTACCAAATTGTCGGCATTGCTGAAATAGTCGTTATAGGCCTTTTCATAGTCCGCGGCCTTGGCAAACCAATACAAACCAATCGATGCGTGATCGGAGATTCGCGTTTTCTCCGTTACGCGTGTCGCCCATTGCTGGTCGGACAATTCTACAAAGCTCCAATGATCCCCGGGTGCGGAAAAACAAGGTATCCAACCATCGGACTGTGGGCGGATATCGGTAGGCTGTAGCGCCTTCGGCTCGACAAATGTATCTATGTTGTAGATCAGGAGAGGCTGGTCTTTTCGCCAAATATCACTTGCCTGCATTGCGGTTGTTGCTTGTCCATCAGTGACTGCCGAGAGTTCGATGATGTGAAAATCCTGTATGTCCAAGGCTGCGCAGCGGGCGCGCACATAGTCAGCCGATGCGTTGGATTCCAGGGTTACAAAAATAATCCGACTCTCAGGAGTAATGAAATTGCGTAACGAAAGCAATGACCAGTCGAACAGGCTCCTGCCGTGAGCAATGATCTCGTATTTGGGAACGGTGTAGCCTGCCGTGTAAAAACGGGAGCCGCGGCCAGCCATGGTTATGACTATATTGGTGGCCATTGTTCAATGTTCCTTGCCGAGCATGGTGTGGATCTCTTCTTCGGAAAGGCTGAGAAACTCGTTTGGTCGGATTGCTCTGTCGTCGATGTAAAAGCCATTTTTTCGAGGCCAGGGCTTGCCGAATAAAATCTCGTCGTACGGCACGTTCCATCTCTCGAGCCATTCCAACAAGACCGGTGCGGTGTGGCGGTTTATTAGGCCCACATTGTTGCTATATGTCTTCATGTTCCGGGACGTGTACAGCAATATGCGATAGCCCTTGTTGTGATACTCGCGCAATTTCTCTATGAAATCAAGCCGCGGGCGCACATCGCTATAACTCTCGCCTTCGCGTTTTATGTCGCATATGGTTCCGTCAACGTCAACAACGAGCGTTCCGTCCTGATGTGGGTGCTTTTCATCCATTTTCAATTTCATCCAGAATACTTTTCGCTCGAAGAAGAAACGCTACGATCTTGTTCGGGTGATCTATATGAAGCGGCAACATAGAAAGAAACAACGAGGCCTCGGCGAGGCGCACGGTTCTCGTATCGTATCCCATCGCCGACAATTGGTTGGTGAATATCTGCTTCAGTTGCGGCGGATGGCTATAGTGTATGTCAAGCGTCAAATGGTTGCTCGCCGTGAAGCCAATCGTGTATAGGCCATTGTTTATAAAATCGTAATCCCCTAACACGCTGTGCGAAACCTTGGCAAAATCATAGAATGGATGAGTCCATAGCTCGTCCTCTGAGACGGCGCCTTTTGGATCAATCAGCATTAACAGATAGCGCTGTGGGTCGTACAACAAATTGGAGAAACACGGATCTCCATGCCCGATCGCCAGGTAGTTCAGAGCGAAAGACTTTTCCATTTTGGAATACAACCGCAGATATCGCGCCAGCTGTTGTTCCATACCAAGTTCGGTATTGGCCGCCAACACCAGGTTATTAATCCTGGCGCCCTCCGGCAGTGCGAGAAAGGCCGCGGCACGTTCTTCTACTTTCTTAACGAACAAGCTATGTGCATAACCGACGCAGTCGACCAGGGATGCTTGTTTGCGAGGACGTTCCTGCAGAAAGAAGAGCAGCTTGCTGACAAAGGGTGGAAAGGACTCGATGCTGAACGCGCCGTGCACCCACTGCAAGGCTGCGTCGGCCAAGTAGTAGCGAAGCATGCGGTAGGACGCGGTATCGCCTTCGTCCTTGTAGTCGAACGGTTGAATAAGCCAAGGCCGCATCGCCTCGGGGACCAAATGGTGGAAGGCGTACTCGCTGCGCATCTTCCTTTTGTCACGAGAGCGCTTGGTGTAATAGTAAGCGTCAATGTGAACTTCATTGAAATGCCTGGTGGCGGTTGAGCCCGTCGTGAAAGTCAGAAAGTCCTGAATACGGCTCAAGTCCAGCGGCCGAATCGACTCCAGTCGCTGCGCCTGTTGCCAGGCAGGACTGCCTTCATGCAGAGGTGACGCCTCAAATTCTGGCCATAGCTCAGCCAATGCGTGGACATTGCTCAGAAACACCATCAGAGGCTTATACAGGCGATCCGTGAAGGCTTCCTCGGCGTAAGGCAGGCGTTCGATGAGCTGAAACAGACGCTCGGGTTGAGGAAAGCCGGCACGCGCGGCGACGATGCATATAGCCGTGTCTTCAGGACTTATGCTGATCCGTGCCAGAAGATCCTCTTGGTCGCTTTTCGAGCGCAGCCGAATCAAATTCTCCCGCGCCCATTGGGGAATGCAGCTGCGGAAGTGTTCGAAAAGGCTCTGACGGCGAAAAATAATGTCCCCAAAGCGACGGTTTCCAACAATCGCCTGTAACTCCGTACCGACCAGTTCCCGGTCGTCGTATACCAATAGGATATTTCGTCGCGAAGAGTTGTTCATTTGGTTCTGCGGATGCGATGAAAAGTCAAAGTGAGCAAGATGACGAACAGCAGAGACAGAGCAATCACCGATACGGACTGATAGACGAGAGCCGCTGTTTCTACCTGTTCGTTTGAACTGGCGATGCTTGCGAGCAGGCCAGAGGTCACGATTTCTGCAATGTCGGGGTATGCCGTCATGATCTGGCGTGTGGCCACAGTCACGGCAGCTATTTCACAGCCCCAAATCAGCATAGAGATCAAGAGCAGTGCAGAAAGACGGCCTTCAATGGAGCGTTGGATTGTTGCTTCAAATGCTCTCAATGCATAGCTGACTTTCAATATCCAGAGTCCCCGGCGAGTATGACTTGACAATACTAGATGACGATTGAGATACACAAAGACTTTGGTGACGGCAAAAAAAATAGCAAGGCCCAGGCTGCTCGCAATCACGAAGATGAAAAATAGCGCGCGCACCGAAGAGGGCACATCGAAGTTGAACAGATAAAGACAAAGAATTAAACCTGTCAAAACGACAACGTCACCGAACCTCTCGGATACCCATACTGCCAGCGCCTTTTGCCTGCCGTCGTAGACGTGAAAAAATGCGGATAGCCGTAGAATCTCGCCCAACTTGAACGGAATCAAGCTGCTTGGGAACGCGGTCAAGGCGTGGGCGGTAACGAGATCGAAGGAGGCCTGCCGCTCGTCCAGTGTGAGTAGCGTAAGCCTGGCCATGCGCAACACGTGCCCAAGCGTGTAGAACACGGCAGCCACGGTAAGAGTTATTATTCCGAAACTCGACGTGGCTAATCTCAAGGCGTCAAAATGGTATGCGAGCCAGCCAAAAATAAGAATGAGCAGGCCAGCAAGATATATTCGGATTCCGCGACTCATGAGCCGGTACTTTGAGGAGGGGTATTAACCTGCACGGCGTCAGATGCATAGGTGGCATGAGGCCGTGCGCGCATCTCGTGCGTTAGAAAACGCCCGCGACCAATAAAGTATCTTCCCAAAAGTCCAAGTACTTTGAATGCCTGTTGGAAGAGCTTGACATTGGAGCGTTGGTCCTCTTCTCGCCAGCTGATTGGAAAGAACTTCACATTCTGGCGCCTGTGATAACTCCCCAATAGCATCACATAATTGAATGTCAAGTCATCCGGGAATTTCTCGTAGTAGAAATCGCGGAATGTCGATAGTTTGTAAAGGTTGAGGCCGGATCCAAGGTCCTTGATCCCCCGCCAAGCCACCAAGGAGAAGAGAAAGTTGTATACGACATTTCCAAAAGTTCTGAACTTGGAATAGCCCTTTAATTGACTGCCTTGCATGAAGCGGGATCCTAACAGGCAATCGATGTCTGAAGGTATTCCATTGGAAAGTATGATTCCAAGGTCTCGAATGTCGGCTTGATCGTCGCCGTGTAACACCACCAAATAATCAAATCCATGCTCCACGCCATAGCGAAAAGCAACCTTGTGCGAGCCGCCAAGTCCATAATTGTCTTGATTTCGGCATGCCAGAAAATGACATTCGGTGAACTTCTTGGCGCCATGTGATGCGGCGACTTGCAGAGTGGCGTCAGGCGACCGGTTGTCCAAAACCATGACTGTGTCAAACAGCCTCTGGGTATCTCTATCGAACTGATCCAACACGCGGGTTATTTGTGCTTCACATCGATACGCGGGAATGAAAACCAGAATCTTTGGTTTGGTGTTTGTCATTTTAGTGCGCCGGCATACGCTTGGTAAGCAGCTTCATAAAAATAAAGTTCGTGAAAAGATTGATTGGTGTGATTATTATCTTTGCAATTATGCCGAGAGATCCGGGGTCGCTATATGTCGTGAAGGCGCGGTAATCGGATATGCCGATGCTTAGAAGCGAAAGTGCCTTGGAATAGAAAAGGATGGACGCTAGTTGGTAAGCCCAATATACAAGTAGGAATCTACCTCGCGAGCGCGAGTCGATATGGAATACCGACTTTAAGGAGGTAAACCAGACGAATGTTATTCCGACATAGGAAGACGCAAGATTACCCCAAAAAGCAGGAAGGCCGGTCAATTTGACTAGTATGGTGAAGGTGAGTAAATCACATAACCAGCCAACTCCCGAAAAGATAGCAAATCCTAAGAAGCGTTTCATCGAATGTCGAACGAGCACCAGCGGCGTTGAGGGAGGAGGACGGTGGGCCCGAGCCCGACCGTGTCACGGCTAGCGCGCCGTACATACTTTATTGTACCCGGATGACGCTGTTTTGGTGTACCGGACTTGGACGTCCTACGCTATACTGGTCGATTAGACTTTCGATGCCATCTTTGAGTCCCGCTTGCGCCTTGGCAAGCGACATCACAGAAAATATGAAAAATCATTTTAAAGGTAATTGGATTTATCTAGCTCCGATATTGCTTTTCGCAATTCTCGGGCTGAAAGACTTGATGTTGCCGGGCATCTATATGGATGCCGCAAATCCGGATTACCATGCTGCCTACATGCTGCGAGGGGACATTCCGGCGCCATCGTGGACATATCCAGATAACTATCTTTTCAGAAATTTCCCTTTATTGAATTCCCTCTACGGAGGGAATTTTGCTGCTTATCCGGCGATGGCCTTCTTCTCGGCCCTAGGGTATGGAATACCGCAATTTCGGATATATCACGTTCTCTTGGGAATCGTCCTTCTTGTTTGTTTGATGTGGTGCTTGCGTAAATGGCAAACCCCGAGGTTAGCCATCGCACTCGTGGCGTGTGTGCTGGCAATCGATCCGACATTCCTTTTTTCCTGGAGGACGCAGTACTATCTGCAGTTGGTTCCCCTCATATTTTTCTTTCTAGCGCTTGGGCTGCTTGCCCAGTGGCATATCGATGCGACCGCAGCTAGGCGATCCAGCGCTCGCTATTGGTGGGCGGGAATATTCCTGGGTTTTGCAGCCTATTGCTATTTCGTTTTCGCCTTCTATGCTGCGGCGATCGTATTGGCCATGGCTTTTCAGATTCGACGTTCTTGGAATTGGCGCATGGTTACTGCGTTGGTGTTGGGAACGGTGATTGGCTGGCTGCCATATGTTTACGCCCACCTCTCGATTATTCTGAACATGGGCTTGCATGGCTATCTGGATCAGCTACGCGGGCTGCAAAGCATGTATGGAGTGGTTAACGCTACGCAGAGTTTTTCCGAGCGATGGCATACCGTGATTGATCGTATTTTGTTCTTGCGAGCCGGATCCACCATCGAAGACATGATCTTTGCCGGTGCGCGAGTTGGCCCGATAAGCAAGACTATCGGTGCGGTCGTGCTGGCTACCGGTCCGGTTCTTTGGCTATGTTTTCGGCTGTGGCCGCGTGGGGCGGCCGTTGACCACGTTGTGGCAGCCGCACCGAAGCGGGTAATGCTCGGGGACGCCATCTTGGTGGTTTTCATCAGCCATATCGCGCTGGGGATCACCGTGGGTACGCCGCTGAGCCTTCAGCATTACATAATGCTGCTTCCCTTGGCCTATGTAATGCTGGCTCTGGCGTGGCCGGCATCCGGGGCGGGAAGTGCGAGCACGGATGAGGGGAGGTCTAGCGGTTTGCGCCCTGCGGCGAATCTTGCATTTGCATTGTTGTGCGTTGCGATGCTCGCTTTCAACTTTTCCTTGACCCGCAAGTTTGGGGATAGGTTGGTGCAGGAGGGCGGCGCGGGGATGTACACCGAGGCTATTAACGTCGCCATTACACAATTAGCCACTGAGCCACGCGATACTACCCTCTTGTTTCCGCAATGGGGCTATTGGATGGGTGCCCTTACCGCCATCGGGCCAAGGCTGGCCATGTTTGAAGCGCCAACGCTGGAAAGGATGAAGGAGAGACTAAATACAGATCCAGAATTGATGCCGCGTCAGAGCTTCGTGTTGGCGCTCGGTACGGCAGATCTGAACGCCAACGACGAAATCAGTCGTCAGAAAATCGAGCGGTTCGCGGAAGCGGCGCGCCTCCGAGTGGAAGGCATTGTTCCTTGTCATGGCCGCAGTGGTCATGAGCGTATCTGGCTTGTCAAGATGAAGAGGATTGGCGCCTAATAGGGGCCGTCGATAAGGAACGTCATGTCTAGCGTCTTATTACCTAAATCGAATAACTTTAATGCGGTGCGTTTGCTCGCCGCGCTCTTGGTTATCTATGCCCACAGCTACGCATTTACAGGTCAGGCGGAATGGGTCGCCCGGAAGTCTGGGGTGACTCATGCTGGTGAGCTAAGCGTAGTAGTGTTCTTTTTTATTAGTGGAGCGTTGATTACCAAAAGTCTGGACAGCAGTCGCAGTATTGGTGGTTACGCAGTCAAACGCGTGATGCGGATTTATCCCGCATTGATACTATGTTGTTTCTTAGTGCCCTATGTTTTTTCGTGGATGTTTGGTGGGGCGAATTTCAGCGAAATCTTGGCTAGCAAGGATGCGCTAAATTATTTTATTACAAACTCTCTGGGCGTTTGGAATTTGTATTTTGTGCCAGGGATATTTGAAACTCACCCAGAAAAGGCGTTGAATGGATCGTTATGGTCCATTACGCTGGAATTGCGCCTGTATCTTGCTTTAGGAGTGCTTTCGCTATTGGGTCTGATGAAAGACAAGGGCATGCAATGTTTGGTGTTTTTGTTCTTGATCCTATGTCTTGCGCTCATTCCTGATAAGGTGCCGCTGCTGGGTAATAACCCAGCGCTCTATGGCACGCCGGCTTACCCCGCGTTTTCCATCATTTTTCTAATTGGGGGGCTCTTTTACGTCCTCGAAGACAAGATCGAGTTCCGCCCTGTCGCGATGATCATCTTCTTTGCCGTATTGATGCTCTGGGCGCACAAGGCTGGCTTCGTGGATTTAAAGCGTTTTGTAATTTTCGGCCTCTCAATAGCTGTCGCGATGTGGTTGGCCACACTAGGCCCTTTGATCAAGCGCCTACCGATCACGCATGACTATTCCTACGGCGTCTATCTTTACGGATGGCCCAGCCAGCAAATCGCGTATTCCATCTTGGTGGATTTCCAAGTGCGGCCTACGGCGATTGCCGTGACGGCAATTGCAATGCCGCTTGCGCTTTTGCTAGCTGCGCTATCTTGGCATTTGCTGGAAAAGCCTAGCCTGAACTTTGGTCACCGTTTTGCGCGTCGACTCGATGATGCACGGCTTCGTTTTAAATTGCGTTCCGGGTCAGCACAGGCTGCGGCGGCGGGAACCGCCGATGCCAAACTTGAGGGCGGGTATGCAGCGACCAGCCCGCAAGCTCCACGGCGCTAAACAGACGGGGCGCTTGGCCCTCTCCGCTTGTTAAGCGAAGGTCGGCCTTGGTTATCCGGGGCAGCAGCCAAGTCGGTTGCAGCCCCAGCTTTGCTTAGTAAACTTTCTCGACGAGCAAGCGTTGCAGATACTTGCCGTAGCCGTTCTTGGCTAACGGTTCCGCTAATGTCTCCAGCTGTTCGGGCGTAATCCATCCATTGCGGAATGCGATTTCTTCCGGGCACGAGACTTTCAAGCCTTGGCGGTTCTCTAGGGTGGAGATGAACTGGCTGGCTTCGAGCAACGATTCGTGGGTGCCGGTATCGAGCCAGGCATAGCCGCGGCCCATGATTTCGACATTCAGTTTGCCTTGGCCGAGGTAGACTCGATTCAGATCGGTAATCTCGAGTTCGCCGCGGGCCGATGGCTTGATTTGCTTGGCGATTTCGACTACGTCCTTGTCGTAGAAATACAGGCCCGTGACCGCGTAGTTGGATTTAGGTTTGGCCGGCTTTTCTTCGAGGGACAGGACAGTCCCGCTGTTGTCGAATTCCGCCACACCATAGCGTTCGGGGTCGTGTACGTGATAGGCGAACACGCTGGCGCCGTCGGCGCGGGCGTCGGCATTGGCCAGTAGCTGGTGGAAGTCATGGCCGTAAAAGATATTGTCCCCAAGAACGAGTGCGGACAGGTCATTGCCGAGGAATGATTCTCCGATGAGAAAGGCCTGAGCCAGGCCATCGGGGGACGGCTGGACGGCATACTGGAGAGCCAGGCCCCACTGCGACCCGTCGCCGAGCAGCTGCTGGAAGCGGGGAGTGTCCTGGGGGGTCGAAATAATGAGAATGTCCCGGATCCCCGAGAGCATCAGGGTACTTAAGGGGTAGTAAATCATCGGTTTGTCAAAAACCGGCAGTAATTGCTTGCTGATTGCCAGGGTGGCTGGGTGCAGCCGGGTACCGGACCCCCCAGCCAGGATGATACCTTTGCGTTTCATGTCGAAAGTTCCGTTGACGTAAGTTGGTCCACTGTGCGGTCGACGTGGACCGTCCAGTGAGGTAACTGTAGTTTCAAGGGGGACGCCAATGCGCTGGTGTTCAGCCTAGAGTTCTTGGGTCGGACAGCCGGGACCGGATACTCCTCGGTCGTAATGGGTTTGATGTGGTCGCGGTCGGTCTTTAGCTTCACACCATTGCGCCACGCGCGATCCACGACATGCGATGCCAAACCGTGCCATGTCGTGTCGCCGGAAGCGGTCAGATGATAAATGCCGCAGGCCAGGCGGCCCTGCAGCCACCCTGCGATGGCCAGTGCCGTGACATCAGCAATGAGTTCGGCAGAAGTCGGAGCGCCATGCTGGTCCGCAACGATACTCAATGCATCGCGCTCCTTGGCTAGACGGAGAATCGTCTTGATGAAATTGCCGCCATGCGCCGAGAACACCCAACTGGTGCGTAACACCAGGGCATTGCAGCCACTCGCCAGGATGGCCGATTCGCCTGCCAACTTGGTGCTGCCATACACGCTTTGCGGGTTGGTCTGATCATCTACGTCGTAGGGACCGCTTTTGGTGCCGTCGAAGACATAATCCGTGGAGTAATGCACCAGTAATGCCTGCTTTGCCTGAGCGTAGCGGGCAAGCACCGCCACTGCGTCGGCGTTGATCTGGCGGGCGACATCTTGATGCGTTTCGGCCTTGTCCACCGCGGTGTAGGCCGCGGCATTGACGATGATGTCAGGCGTCTGTGCTTCCAGCAGGCGGCGCAGGCCGTCAGGATCTTCAAAGTTGGCGTCTGCGCGACCAGAGGCATGGACGTCGCCGAGCGTCAGCAACGTTCGCCGCAACTCATGGCCAACTTGGCCGTCTTTGCCAAGCAGTAGAATTTTCATGGCTATCTTCAAATCCGGTTGGATATTGCTGCAGCCAGCAACCCCAGGTTTCCCAAGGCCGTCTGGCGATAGACGCCTGAGCATTTGAGTCCGACAATGCGGGGCAGAAGGCTGCGTTGGCGAGCTTTGACAAAACGCTCATAGATCTTGCGGTTGACAGGCGTCAGCCTGGGTAGCAACGGCCCCAGCGCAACGATATGTTGGTCGGTCCAGGTCTTCAAACGACCGCGGAACAACAGCCGGATCCTTTGCAGCCGTGCAAACAATCCAGTATTGGCGCCGATGAGGTTGCCGCCATGCTGACGATACTTTAGTGACGGTTGGCTGTCATAGTAAACACGACCGCCACAGGCGCTGATGGCGATGTATATCCACCAGTCATGGGCGACGACATCGAGGTCGGCGCCGGCCTCTAGCAGCAAGGCGCGCGCCGCATTATTGATTACCATCGTATTGCCGCCCGCTACATTCTGTACAAGTGCATTAGCAAAAGAAGGCGGTCGTTTGAACAACGGCGAATAACCGAGCGAATGGCCCGCTTCGTCTATGAGTTCGGTGCGCGTACAGTAGAGCGCCGGCACATCTTCGGGTATTTGGCGCAGCCAATCTGCGGCCCGCTGCAGTTTGTCAGCGTGCCAGATATCGTCTTGGTCGGAAAGCGCGTAATAATCGGCGGCCAGTCCGGGGTTGCACAGCAACGACATGAAATTCGTAACGAAGCCCTTGCGCGGGCCGGCGAGTATCATCAGTCGGCCGCACGCCCAGCGGCGTTGGTAGTCCTCAAGCACCCGTGGCGTGGCGTCGGAAGAGCCATCATCGGATGCCCAGACGATCCAGTCGGAATGAGTCTGTGCAGCGAATGAGTCCAGTTGCTCTGGCAGGTACGTTTCACCCTGGTACGTGCACAGAAGGATGGCAATCCGCTCATTCACCTGCTCGTCCGTGCGGATAGGTTGTTGGCTAATTGGCAATGCGGAAACTCGACTTATCGTGATGGGCGGTGCGCGGTGTGTCGTGGTTATGCGAACGCCGGTGCGTCAGGTTGCGTATTGCGTGCTGATCCAGTCGCGATAGGTGCCGCTGGTGATACCGGCCACCCATTGCTGGTTCTCCAAATACCACATTACGGTCTTGCGGATGCCGGTTTCGAAGGTCTCCGCAGGTTTCCAGCCCAACTCGCGCTCAAGACGCGAGGCGTCGATGGCGTAGCGTTGATCGTGGCCGGGCCGGTCCTTCACGAACGTTATCTGATTCTTATAAGGCTGGCCATCAGCCCGAGGGCTGAGTTCGTCCAGCAAGGCGCAGAGGGTGCGGACGACTTCCAGGTTGGTCTTTTCGTTCCAGCCGCCCACATTATAAGTTTCGCCCAGCTGTCCAGCGGCAAGGACGCGGCGTATCGCTGAACAATGGTCCTTCACATACAGCCAGTCACGGATTTGCTGACCGTCCCCATATATTGGCAGCGGTTTGCCGGCGAGGGCGTTGTGGATGACCAGCGGAATCAACTTCTCGGGGAAGTGATAGGGGCCGTAGTTGTTCGAGCAATTGGTGGTCAGTACCGGCAAACCGTAGGTATGGTGGTAGGCACGCACCAAGTGGTCGCTTGCAGCCTTGCTGGCCGAGTACGGGCTATTGGGTTCGTAGCGGTTGGTCTCGCTGAAGGCGGGATCGTCTTTTTGCAGGGAGCCGTAAACTTCGTCGGTGGACACATGCAGGAAGCGGAACGCGGCGCGCTCATCGTCTGGCAAGCCGTTCCAATATGCGCGCACGGCTTCGAGCAGGTGGAAGGTGCCCACGATGTTGGTCTGGATAAATTCGCCGGGGCCATGAATCGAACGGTCGACATGTGATTCAGCGGCAAAATTCAGAACGGCGCGGGGCGTGTGTTCAGCCAGAAGGCGGCTGACCAGCTCAAAGTCTCCGATGTCGCCCTGGACCAGCTTGTGAGCGACATTGTCTTTGAGCGAAGCAAGGTTTTCGGGGTTGCCCGCGTAGGTGAGTTTGTCCAATGTCACGACCGGTTCACTGCTTTCCTGGAACCAGTCGAGTACAAAATTGGAGCCGATAAACCCTGCCCCGCCGGTAACAATGATACTCATTCTTATGTAGTCCTTGAGCCTTGAGCGTGCACGCAAACCCGCTAATTAACCCTCAATTATGCCGCAAGTGCTTTAGCTCAACCTAAAAAATGAAACAAACCGTGCGGTGAAATAGAGACGTTCCAAGGTTCGCCAGCGCCGATGGCCGGTACTTCATCTTGCATTTCATCTCATGAGTTACGTGGCCTTACGCGCATTAGGGCTGGCCCAGAACACATCAGCCGTTCCCCGCGCGCGATTAACGCAACGCGCCAGGACAAAGAGCAGATCCGACAGCCGGTTCAGATATTGCCGCACGGGCGGGTTCACCGGTTCGACCCGGGCCAGCGCCACCACGGCGCGCTCGGCCCGGCGGCAGACCGTGCGCGCCATGTGCGCCTGCGCCGAACCGCGCGAACCGCCGGGCAGGATGAATTCGCGCAGGGGCGGCAGCGCCGCGTTGTAGTGGGCCAGGCGCGCGTCCAGGCGGGCGATGTGGTCGTCCGTGAGCGCGGTATGGCCAGGGATGCAGAGTTCCGCGCCCATGTCGAACAGGTCGTGCTGGATGGCCAGCAGATCCGCGGATATCTCGGCGGGCAGGTCTTCGGTCAGCAGTACGCCGATCACGCTGTTCAGTTCGTCGACGTCGCCGATGGCCGCGATGCGCGGGGCGTCTTTGGGCGTGCGTGATCCGTCCCCCAGGCCCGTGGTGCCGTCGTCTCCCGTGCGGGTGGCGATGACGGATAAGCGATTGGCCATGGGGGCTCCTGAAATGAGTGACGAAAGGTATGGGTTTTGCGTCCAGCCATGAAACATGGGGGGCGCGTCGCGGGTTCCGCAATCAACTGTCAGAATTGTTGCGTCCGGGCGAGGGAACTGTTGCACAAGGGCGGTATCCTAGCACTGTGGAAAGCGGGGACGCTGGTTCCGTGCTTTCCCTGCAATCGGAGGATATCTGCATGATTTTTGACCGCAAGTATGCAATACCCATGGCCGCCGCGGCAGCCGTGGCCGTCGTCACGCTGGCCGCGCCGCTGGCGTTCGCGCAGCAGGCCGATGCCAGCGGGGAAGTGCGGCGGGTGGACCCGGCGGGCGGCAAGGTCACGATCAAGCATGACGCCATCAAGGCGCTGGACCTGCCCGCGATGACGCTGGTCTATGAAGCGGATCCGGCGCTGCTGGCCAAGATCAAGGCGGGCGACAAGGTGCGCTTCACGGCGGTCCGCAAGGACGGCAAGTACATCGTGACGGCGATCAGCAACTAGCGTCGCCGGGATGGCGCCGCGCGCACGCCGGGCGGCGCAGCGGGCCTGCTGGTCAAAAGAAAACGCCGTGCGCAGCGCCAGGCTGCGGACGGCGTTTTGCTGGCGGCGCGCAAGGCGCGCCCGCGGTTTACAGCACGTAGCGCGCCAGATCCTGGCTGCTGGCGGCTTCGGCCAACTGCGCGTTGACGTAGGCGGCGTCGATCTTCACATGCTTGTCGCTGCTGGAGGTCGCGTCGAAGGACAGTTCGTCCAGCAGCTTCTCCATTACCGTATACAGGCGGCGGGCGCCGATGTTCTCGGTGGTTTCGTTGACCTCGTAGGCGAGCTCCGCCAGGCGGCGCACGCCTTCTTCCGTGAACTCCAGCTGCAGGTCCTCGGTGGCCATCAGCGCCGTGTACTGCTTGGTCAGCGAGGCGTCCGTGTCGGACAAGATGCGCACGAAGTCCTCGGCGGTCAGCGATTCCAGTTCGACGCGGATCGGGAAACGGCCCTGCAGTTCAGGGATCAGGTCCGAGGGGCGCGACAGGTGGAAGGCGCCGGACGCGATGAACAGGATGTGGTCGGTGCGGACCATGCCGTAGCGCGTGTTGACGGTGGTGCCTTCGACCAGCGGCAGCAGGTCGCGCTGCACGCCCTGGCGCGAGACGTCCGCGCCACCGGATTCCTGGCGGGCCGCGATCTTGTCGATTTCGTCCAGGAAGACGATGCCGTTCTGCTCGACGTTGTTGATCGCCACGGTGCGCAGGTCTTCTTCGTTGACGCGCTTGGCGGCTTCTTCGTCGACGATCAGCTTGAAGGCTTCGCGCACCTTCATCTTCTTGGGCTTCTTCTTGTCGCGGGCCATGCCGGCGAACATGCCGCGCAGCTGCTCGGCCATTTCTTCCATGCCGGGGGGCGTCATGACGTCCATTTGCGGCACGGCCTGGGCGACTTCGATTTCGATTTCCAGGTCATCGATCTTGCCTTCGCGCAGGCGCTTGCGGAAGGTCTGGCGGGCGCTGTTGTCTTCGCCGCGTTCCGGCTCGCCGGAGGCGCCGCGCGGGGGCGGCACCAGGGCGTCCAGGATGCGGTCTTCGGCGGCGTCTTCTGCCTGGGTGCGCACGCGGCGCATTTCCAGTTCGCGGGTCTGCTTGATCGAGTATTCGGTCAGGTCGCGGATGATGGTGTCGACGTCGCGGCCCACATAGCCCACTTCGGTGAACTTGGTGGCTTCGATCTTGATGAAGGGCGCGTTGGCCAGCTTGGCCAGGCGGCGCGCGATTTCGGTCTTGCCCACGCCGGTGGGGCCGATCATGAGGATGTTCTTGGGGTGGATCTCGTGGCGCAGGGGTTCGGCGACCTGCTGGCGGCGCCAGCGGTTGCGCAGCGCCACGGCCACGGCGCGCTTGGCGCGGTTCTGGCCGACGATGTACTTGTCGAGTTCGGAGACGATCTCTCCGGGCGTCATGTTGGATGCGGACATGAGGGCGGATCCTTGAAGCTAGGGCGGGCTGGGGTGGCGGCCGCGGCGCGACTGGCGCGCCGCGTGGCGGGCGTCAGTCGCCCAGCGTTTCGATGACGTGGTTCTGGTTGGTGTAGATGCAGAGGTCGCCGGCGATTTCCAGCGATTGCTTGACGACGGCTTCCGGGGAAAGCTCGGTGTTGCGCAGCAGCGCCAGCGCGGCCGATTGCGCATAGGCGCCGCCAGAGCCGATGGCGGCCAGGCCGTGTTCCGGCTCGAGCACGTCGCCGTTGCCGGTCAACACCAGCGTGTGCTCGGCGTCGGCCACGATCAGCATGGCTTCCAGGCGGCGCAGGACGCGGTCGGTGCGCCAGTCGCGGGTCAGTTCGACCGCGGCGCGCATCAGGTTGCCCTGGTGTTTTTCCAGCTTGGCCTCGAAGCGTTCCTGCAGGGTGAACGCGTCGGCGGTGGCGCCGGCAAAGCCGGCCAGGATCTTGTCGTGGTACAGGCGGCGGATCTTGCGGGCGGTGCCCTTGATGACGATGTTGCCCAGGGTGACCTGGCCATCGCCGCCCAGTGCGACGCGGTTGCCGCGGCGCACGCACACGATGGTGGTGGCGTGAAATTGTTCCATGCGTTCCTTCCTATGAAGGGATTAGCTGGGGGCGGTTCTGGGGAAATCAAGGCGGGACGGTTGCGTCCCCTTTTGCGTGCCGGGCCAAAAAAAAAGGCCATGCTGGAAACCAGCATAGCCTTTCAGCGTAGGGCTTGAATACGGGACGGATCAGTCGCCGTAGAGCTTCTGGCGCATCTCGCGGCGTTCCTGCGCTTCGAGCGACAGGGTGGCCGTGGGGCGGGCCAAGAGGCGCGGGATGCCGATGGGTTCGCCGGTTTCCTCACACCAGCCGTATTCGCCGCTGTCGATGCGGGCGATGGACTGTTGCACCTTCTTCAGCAGCTTGCGCTCGCGGTCGCGGGTGCGCAGCTCCAGGGCGTGTTCTTCCTCGATCGTGGCGCGGTCGGCGGGATCGGGCACGAACTGCGTTTCGCGCAGGTGCTCGGTGGTTTCGCCGGCGTTGGCCAGGATGTCCTGCTCGAGTTGTTTGAGCCGTTCCTTGAAGAAAGCCAGCTGGCGTTCGTTCATATAGTCGGACTCGGGCATGGCCAGCAATTCCTTCTCGCTGGGCAGATCAATCGCCGTATCGCTCGTCGACTTGCTTGATTTCTTGGTTGCTGCCTTGGTAGCCATGAAAACACTCCACTATGAATCGATCCTGGCGCGGGCGTTCATTCCCGGTCCGTATTACTTGTTGCCTACGCTATTCGTACCTCACAGTACTGCCTTCGTCGCATCACGTCACGTCAGGAAGGGGGATTACCCCGCCAGGCACTGCTCCAAGCCCCGGGTGAAAATCTCCTGGGGCAGCTTACGGCCGATGAAAACCATCTTGGTGGACGGTTTTTCGGCTGCGGTCCACGGCTTGCCGGGTTCGGCGCCCATCATCATGTGCACACCCTGGAACAACATGCGGCGGTTGATGCCCTTCATGTACAGGATGCCCTTGTAGCGCATCAGGTCGGGACCATAGACCTGCACCACGCCGCCCAGGAATTCCTCAAGGCGCGCGGGATCGAACGGCTTGTTGGAACGGAACACGAACGCGCCGATTTCGTCGTCGTGCTGGTGGTGGTGATGATGGTGGGCATGATTGCAATGCGCCCCGCAGTCGCCTTCGTGATCATGGTCATGGTCATGATCGTGGCCATGGTCATGCCCATGGTCGTGATCGTGGCCGTGGTCATGGGCGGCGTCGGGGTGCTCATCGGCCAGGAAATCCGGGTCGATGTCCAGAATGGAATTCAGGTTGAAGCCGCTGATGTCGATGATGGACTTCAGGTCGACTTCGCCGAAGTTGACCGGCGTGATCGGCGCGCGCGGGTTCATGTGAACCAGGCGGTGGCGCAGCGCTTCGTAGTCGACTTCGTTGACCAGGTCACGCTTGGAGATCAGGATGCGGTCGGCGAAACCGACTTGCTTCTGGGCTTCGGGCTGGGCGTCGAGGGTGGCCATGCCGTGCTTGGCGTCGACCACCGTGACCACCGCGTCCAGGCGGTAGTACTCGGCAATGTCGTCATCCATGAAGAACGTCTGGCAGACGGGGCCGGGGTTGGCCATGCCGGTCGTTTCGATGATGACGCGTTCGAAAGACAGTTCGCCGGCTTCGCGCTTGGCGCGCAGTTCGCCCAGCGTGCGCATCAGGTCGCCGCGCACCGTGCAGCAGACGCAACCGTTGGACAGCTCGATGATTTCTTCGTCGCGGTCCTGCACCAGCAGGTCGTTGTCGATGCTTTCCGGCCCGAACTCGTTTTCGATGACCGCCACGCGGCGGCCATGGTATTCGGTCAGGATGCGTTTGAGCAGGGTGGTCTTGCCCGCACCGAGAAAGCCGGTGAGGATGGTGACGGGAACCATTTTGTCCAAACTGCGCGGGGTGTTCATGGCGAAGCTGCTAGCGTGAAGTCAAGGCGTTAAACAGGAACTCTCGGCGGGGATCGCAACCCTGTTTGCAACGCCGTCTTGCGACGTTTCGACGGGGTTTCCCAGTCTTTGCCGGAGGGTGTTTGCCGCAGGCTGCGTGGGCCGCCTGCAGCGGCCGGACGCAGGATTACAGCACAGTCGGGGGCAGGGGGCAAACCCAGGGTCAACCCTGGGGCCGTAGCCATCCAGATGGCGTCCGTACGCCGTCAAGTATCGGGCGATACCACTATTTGGGGGCGGTTTGCCCGATTTCAAGAGCGCGATGCGCGCATCCGGATGAAACGGCCTGTACGGGCTTGCTGCCGATGGCGGAGAACCGCGGGCGGGCTGCCCGCCAGCAGTAGTTCTTAATGATGGTGGTGGCCGTGGCCGGCGTCCGCGGCGGGCTGCTTCTGCTGGCATTGGGGGCACAGCGCGCGGATTTCGGTTTCGTGGGTGGCCAGGGCATAGCCGGTCTGGGCGACGCGTTCGGCCAGTTGGCGGCTCATGGCAGGGTCGGACACTTCCGCGACTGCGCCGCAGCCCGTACAGACGACCAGCAGGTCGTGGGGCGCGCCGCCCGCGTCGTGGCAGGCGCTCCAGGCGTTGACGGCGTCCAGGCGGTGGATCAGGCCCTCGTCCATCAGGAAGTCCAGGGCGCGGTACACGGTCGGGGGCGCGGCGCCCGGATGCACGGCGCGCATTGCATCCAGCAATTCATAGGCCTTCAGGCTGCGGCCATGGCGCAGCAGCAGTTCCAGCACCTTGCGGCGGATGGGGGTGAGGCGGCGCCCGCGCTGCTCGCACAGCGCTTCGGCGACGCTGAGCTGGGCGCCGACGGTATCGCTGCGAGGGGTGCGGGGCGGTGCGGACATGGCTGGCTTTATCTCTATGGAAAACGCGCGCGATGCGCGCGAGATGCCTGGAAGGTAGCAGAAAACATCCAGATGCGGGCGAACGCCGTGGAATCAAGCCGTTTAGTTATGATATAACATAATAAAACTGGCTGTAGCCGCTATTTGCCTCCGCATTCTTTCCATGTCCCATTTCACGCTTTTGCCCCGGCGGCCCGGCGCCGCGCCGCGGCAAACACTCCCGCCGCGTTCCGCCTTCCTGGTCTCCGCCTGGCGCCGCATGGCCGCGGCCGTGGTCGCTGCGGCGGCCTTGTGGGCCTTGGCCGGTTGGGCGCTGGATTGGTGGGTGCGATGAACGCGCCGGTCACCATCGAGCTGGACGACGCGTCCTTCGGTTGGCATGGGCACGCCGCGCTCAAATCGGTGTCGGGGCGTTTCGCCGCGGGCGGCATGACCGCCGTGGTGGGTCCCAACGGAGCGGGAAAGTCCACGCTGATCAAGGGCATCATGGGTGTGCTGCGTCCCATGGCCGGCAGCGTGCGCATCAGCGGCGCGGGCCGTTCGGAACTGGCCTGGCTGCCCCAGGCCGCGGAGCTGGACCGTTCGTTCCCGGTGTCGGTGCTGGACCTGGTGGCAATGGGCGCCTGGCGCCGAGTGGGGGGATGGCGCAGATATGCGAACCAGGAGCTCGAGCGCTGCATGGACGCGCTGGAGACCGTGGGCATGGCCGACGCGGCCGGACGCGGCGTGGACGCGCTGTCGGGCGGGCAGATGCAGCGTGCGCTGTTCGCGAGGATGCTGGTGCAGGACGCGCCCGTGCTGCTGCTGGATGAACCCTTCGCCGCCGTGGACAGCCACACGGCGGACGACCTGATGGCCCTGCTTTGCGGCCTGCATGGCCAGGGCCGCACCGTGATTGCGGTGCTGCATGACCTGGATCTGGTGCGTGACCATTTCCCCGAGTGCCTGCTGCTGTCCGGTTCGGTGGTGGCCTGGGGAGACACCGAGCACACGCTGAACGACGCGCATCTGAAGCGGGCGCGGCAGTGGTTGGCGGAGGTCCGCGCATGAGCCTGGCGCAATGGGTGGCGTCGCCCTTCCTGGATTACGGTTTCATGCGACGCGCGCTGGCCGGCGCCTGCGCCCTGTCGCTGGGCGCGGCGCCGCTGGGCGTGTTCCTGGTGCTGCGGCGCATGAGCCTGATGGGCGATGCCATGTCGCATGCCATCCTGCCAGGCGTGGCGGCGGGCTTTCTGCTGGCCGGACTGTCGCTGGGCGCAATGATGCTGGGCGGCATCGTCACGGGGCTGGCCGTGGCATTGCTGGCGGGATTGGTGGCGCGCATGACGCCGCTGCGCGAGGACGCCAGCTTTGCCGCGTTCTATTTGATATCGCTGGGGCTGGGCGTGCTGCTGGTGTCCCTGCGCGGCTCCAATATGGATCTGCTGCACGTGTTGTTCGGCACGGTGCTGGGGCTGGACGACGCGGCATTGCTGCTGGTGACGGCCACGGCCAGCGTGACCCTCCTGGCGTTGGCCGCGATCTACCGGCTGCTGGTGGCCGAATGCCTGGACCCGGGTTTCCTGCGCGCCAGCGGCGGCGGCGGAGGCTGGGTCCACATGGCTTTCCTGGTGCTGGTGGTGGTGAACCTGGTGGCGGGCTTTCAGGTGCTGGGCACGTTGATGGTGGTCGGCATCATGATGCTGCCGGCCGCCGCCGCGCGCTTCTGGGTCCGTTCTGCCGCCCGCCAGATCCCGCTGGCCGCGGGACTGGGCGTGACAGCCTCGACGACCGGTCTGCTCATTTCGTACCACTTCAATGTGCCGGCCTCGCCCGCGATCATCCTGGCGGCCGGCGCCTTTTATCTGTTTTCCATCGTGGGCGGCCCGCAAGGCGGGCTGCTGCCGGCGCGACGCCGCATGCGCCGCGCCTGACTCATCCAATAGGAGATACGCCATGCGTTTCCATTCCCTGGCGCGCCGCCGCGCGCTGCTCGCCACGGCCGGCCTGTGCCTGTCGGCGCTGTTCGGAACCGCGCAGGCCGCCGAAGCGTTGAAGGCCGTGGCCAGCTTTTCCATCCTGGGCGACATCGTGCGGGAAGTGGGCGGCGCCGACGTCAGCGTGGCCACGCTGGTGGGGCCCGATGGCGACGCGCACGAATATGAGCCGACGCCGGGCGATGCGAAGAAGCTGGCTGCCGCGCGCGTGCTGTTCGTCAACGGCCTGGATTTCGAGACCTGGATGCCGCGCCTGGCGAAGGCGTCGGGTTTTGCCGGCGCTACCGTGGTCGCGTCTCAGGGCGTGAAGACGCGCACGTTCGCGGGCGGCGGGCATGATGATGGGCACGACCACGACCACGACCACGACCACGACCACGACCACGACCACGACCACGACCACGATCATGGCCATGGTCATCACCATCACGGCGGCGCCGATCCGCATGCATGGCAGAGCCTGGCCAATGGCGTCATCTACGCCCGCAATGTGGCCGAAGGGTTGGCTGCCGCCGATCCCGCGCATGCCGACGCCTACCGCCAGCGCGCGCAAGCCTATATCGCGCGCCTGCAGGCGCTGGACGCGCAGGTCCGCAAGACCTTTGCCGCGATTCCGGCCGAGCGCCGCAAGATCGTGACTTCCCATGACGCCTTCGGTTACTTCGGCGATGCCTACGGCGTGGCGTTCATTCCCGTGATGGGCGTGTCGACGGATGCGGAACCCGCCGCAGGCGAGGTGGCCCGCATCATCGAACAGGTCAAGCGCGAGCGTGTGCCTGCGGTATTCGTGGAGAACATCAGCAGCCCCAAGCTGGTCCAGCAGATCTCCCGCGAAACCGGCGCCAAGGTGGGTGGTACGCTTTATTCCGACGCCCTGTCCAAGCCCGGGCAGCCCGGCGCCACCTACCTGGAAATGTTTGAATGGAACGCACGTCAGCTCGCCGCGGCCATGCAGCCCTGACCGCGGCGGCGATGCTGCTGGCGGCAGGCGCCGCCAGCGCGCACCCGCATATGTGGATCGATGCCCGCGCGGCGATCGATATCGATGGACAGCAGCGCATCACGGCGGTGCGGCAGGTCTGGCTGTTTGACGAGATGTTCGGCGCCTACGCCACGCAGGGATTGAAGAAGGGCAAGGACGGTTCGCTGTCGCCCGAGATCCTGCAGGGCATGGCGCGGGACTGGATGCAGGCGTTGGGCGAACCGATCTCGCACTACTTCACTCGCATCACCGTGGACGGCAAGACCGCGGCTTTCGCGGCCCCGCAAGATGCGCGCGTCGACTGGAACCCAAAGACCACGCGGCTGACGCTGTCCTTCACTTTGCCGCTGGCCACGCCAGTGGCGCCGGACGCAGGCGGCGCGCAGGTGGACATCTACGATCCCACCTATTTCGTGGCCTACGCCTTCGATGAGAGCGGCGCGGTATCGCTGGGCGGACAGGGCGCCAAGACCTGCACGTCCGCCTACCGCAAGCCCAAGGAACTGGATTGGAAAACCATGCAGCAATTGGCCGCGATCCCGGCCGACCCGGACGCCTTGCCGGACGAGCTTTTTGCGATCACCAAGGGGCTGACGCACCGCATCGAGGTGCGTTGCGGGTAATGCTCGCGCTGCTGGCCGTGCTGCTGCTGGGCGGTGCGGGCGCGGCCGCGGCCCAGGGCGCGCACCCCTTCGGCGTGCCGGAGAGCGGGGCGGGCGCGGGCGGGCCGGGTTGGCTGGCCGGCTTCTTTGGTCAGGTATCGGTCTGGCAAAGCCATTTCTACCGGCAGCTGACGGGCGCGGTGCGCGCCTGGCAGGCCGAAGGCGGCGCGGCCTGGGCCTTGATCGGCCTGTCCTTTGCCTATGGCGTATTCCATGCCCTGGGGCCGGGACATGGCAAGGCCGTGATCTCTTCCTACGTGCTGGCCAACCGCCAGACCGCGCGCAACGGCGCGCTGCTGGCGCTGGCGTCCGCGCTGATCCAGGCGTTGGTGGCGATTGCGCTGGTGGCGGTGCTGGCGCTGATCTTCAACGCCACCGCGGCCACGATGAACAACGCGACGCGCTGGCTGGAACTCGGCTCCTATGCGCTGGTGACCTTGTTGGGCATGTGGCTGGTGTGGGTCAAGGCGGTTCGTCCGCTGTTGCGGACCCGTGCTGGACGGGCGTCTACGGGGTCGATGCCAGAGCACGGCCATGGGCATGGACATGAGCACACTCACCATCATCACCACGATCACGATCACGATTGCGGCTGCGGCCACGCACATGTGCCCGCGCCGGCGCAGGTGTCTGGCCCGTTGAACTGGCGTCGCGCGGCAACGGCGATCCTGGCCGTGGGCTTGCGCCCGTGCAGCGGCGCGTTGATCGTGCTGGTGTTCGCGCTGGCGCAGGGCTTTTTTCTGGCCGGCGTGGCTTCGGCCCTGGCGATGGGCCTGGGTACCGGACTGACGGTGGCGGCGCTGGCGTGCCTGGCGGTTGCGGCCGGGGGCGCGGCCACGCGCGTCGGAAGCCGACTGTCCGGTGTTGGCGCGGCGCGCCTGCGCTATGGCGTGGAAGCGCTGGCGGCACTGGCGGTGCTGTTGCTGGGGGTGATGCTGCTGGGCGGCGTGATCGCGGGAGGTGGCTAGGGAACGGTCGCGCGAATTTGCGTAGCTGTTTCACCAGAATGCGTCGGACCCGACGCGTTCAGGATTTGCGTCCGGCCCGAGGATGCGCCTGGTCGTAGGCGCGGGCCAGGTGCTGGAAATCCAGTCGCGTATAGATCTGTGTGGTGGAGATGTTGGCGTGGCCCAGCATTTCCTGCACCGCGCGCAGGTCCTGCGCGGATTGCAGCACATGGCTGGCGAAGCTGTGGCGCAGCACGTGCGGGTGCACGTGCGTGGGCACGCCGGCCTGCTGCGCGATGCGAGCCAGCTGCAGTTGCACCACGCGGGGCGAGATGCGCCGACCGCGCGCGCCCAGGAACAACGCGGCTGCGTCCTCGGGCTGCGCCGTGAAGGGCGTGAGCTGCGGGCGCGCCGCGATCCATTTGCGCAGGGCGGCCAGAGCCGCCTGGCCCACCGGCACCGAGCGGCGCTTGCCGCCCTTGCCCAGCACGATGACCTCGGCCTCTTCCAGGCTCAGCCAGCCGCGCGATTCGTAATTGCCGGAGCGTTCATAGCGCAGGTCCAGCCCGACCAGCTCCGACAGCCGCAGGCCGCTGGAATAGAGCAGTTCGAACATGGCCTGGTCGCGCAGCGCCGCGGGTTCGTTCGCCACTTGCGCGGGCGCGCGGTCCAGCAAGGCCTGGGTCTGCTCCACGGACAGGGCCTTGGGCAGGCCGCGCGGCGCCTTGGGGGCGCGCACGCCGGCCACCGGATTGCCGGCCAGCTCGATGGCCGGGGCCCACCATTGATAGAAGCCACGCCAGGCCGCCAGCGTGCGCGCCAGGCTGCGGGGCCCGCGGCCCTGGGCATGCAGGCGCGCCACGAACTGGCGGATGTGGCCGTTGCCGATCTTGTCCAGCGGCAGCTTGGCCTGGTCGGCAAGTTCGCGCAGGAAATGCAGTTCGCGGCGATAGCCGTCCAGTGTGTGGGGCGAGTAGCGCCGGTTGGTTTCCAGATGGCGCAGCCAGGCGCTCATGGCGTCCGGCAGGGGAGTATCGGGCGGGGCCGCGTCTTGCGCTTGCGTGGCTGTCGGCATGGCGTCCGCCCGTGTCGCCGCTAGGCCTTGGGCGAGGCCGGATTCAGGCGATGCAGCGCCGCGGAAGCCAGCTGGCCGATGGATTCCAGGAAGGTCGTGCCCATTTCAGGCGTGAAGCGCTCGGCGTCGTCCGAACCCAGCACCAGCAGGCCGACGGCGGGGCCGTCCGCTTCCAGGCGCAGCGGCACCAGCGCCAGCGACTTGGGCTTGGCATCCAGCCAGCCGGCCGCTTCGAATTCGGTGTCGGTGCCGCAGTACGGCGTCTTCAGGCTGTCGGTAAAGGTGCGTACGTCCTGCGTGACGGGTTCGCCGTAGCCGGTTGCGGGCAGTTCCGACAGGTCCCACAGGCGCAGCGCCACATGGTTCAGCTCGAACTGTTCGGCCAGCCCCAGGGCGATTTCGCCTGGTACATGCTGCGGATCGCATTCGGACAGCAGGCGGCAGCACCACTTGGCCACATGGGTGCCGATGCTTTCGTTGGCGGTGGCGTTGCGCACGAGTTCGTTCAGGCGCCATTCGAGTTCGCGGTTGCGCTCGCGCAGCGTCAGGATCTGGCGTTCACCCAGCGAAATGGCGCGCGAGCCATGCGGATGCGGCACCTGCAACGTGGCGAAGACGTCAGCGTGATCGTCGAAGAAGCCGGGGTTCTCTTGCAGGAAATCAGCGACGTCCTGAGCGGTAATAGCGGTATCAGTCATGGCTTATCGGTTCAGCCCCATGGAGAAGACGAGCTTGTCGATATCGACCTGCCCCGTGAAGACGGACTCGGCAGGGCCGGTCATGCGCAATTGCTCGCCGTTCCAGGCGACGGTCAGCACGCCGCCGCGCGCTTGCACGCGCACCGGCGAGTCCAGCAGGCCGCGGCGGATGCCGCCCGCGACGGCGGCGCAGGCGCCCGTGCCGCAGGCCAGGGTTTCGCCGGCGCCGCGTTCGAACACGCGCAGGCGGATGTTGTTGCGATCCACGATCTGCATGAAGCCGGCGTTGACGCGGCGCGGGAAGCGCGGATGGGTTTCGATCAGGGGACCGAGAACGGACACGGGCGCGGTGTCGACGTCGTCCACCACCTGCACGGCGTGCGGATTGGAAATCGCCACGGCGGACAGCGCAACGGTGCGCGGCAGGCCGGCGGGCGCGTCCAGTTCCAGTTCCCACAGCGTGTCCTGGCCTTCGACCCGCGATGCGAGGCCTGCGGTGTCGAACGGCAGCGCGGCGGGCTCGAAGCGCGTGCTGCCCATGTCGACGGTGACCTGCTCGTCGTCGCCCTGGTCCAGCACCAGGATGCCGGTGGCGATTTCGGCGCGCAGCGGGTTGCGGTCGGACAGGCCCTGCTCGTGCACGAAGCGCACGAAGCAGCGCGCGCCATTGCCGCAGTGCTCGACCTCGCTGCCGTCGGAATTGAAAATGCGGTAACGGAAATCGGCATCGGGCCGGGTCGCGCGTTCGACCAGGAGGATCTGGTCGGCGCCGATGCCGAAATGCCGGTCGCCCAAGGCGCGGGCGCGCTCGGGCGTCATTTCGATGGTCTGGCGGACCCCGTCGAGCACGACGAAATCGTTGCCCGCGCCATGCATTTTGGTGAAGTTCCAGTTCATCACTGGATTATCGCCCATATTGGGGCGCGAGCTGCGGACTCAGTAGAGTTTGGGTTCGCCCGGCGGACGGGTCTTGAAGCGGCGATGGACCCAGTAGTACTGGCTGGGGCAGCGGCGCACCCAGGATTCCAGCTCGCGGTTCAGGCGCGCGGTGGCGTCTTCCAGCGATTCGGTCCCGGGGAAGTCGGCCAGCGGCGGCAGCACTTCGACGTGGTAGCGGCCGGTATCCGGGTTCCAGAAGTCCAGGATGGGCAGCACGGCGGCATCCCATTTCTTGGCCAGCTGGGCGGTGGCGAGCAACGTCGCCGCAGGCACGCCGAAGAACGGCGCGAAGGTGGCGCCCTGGCGGCCGAAGTCCATGTCCGGCAGGTAGTAGACGGGGCGGGGCTCACGCAGGTGGCGGATCAGGTCGCGCACGCCGTCCTTGCGGCTGACCAGAAAGACCTCGTTGAAGCGCTTGCGGCCGGCGGCCACGATGGCGTCGACCTGGGGATCGCTTTGGGGCGTGTACATGGTGGCGGCGCTGGGCACCTCCATGGTGAGCCGCGTCGCGGCCGCGTCCAGCCCGATGAAATGGGGCGCCAGCAGGATGACCGGGCGGCCCTGCGCGGTCAGCGCGTTGATGCGGTCCGCGCCAGTTTGCGTAACCATGTCTTTGATGGCTTCGGGCGTGCCGTACCAGAGCACGCCGCGGTCGACGATGGATTGCGCCAGCGCGCGGAAATGGTCCGCGACCCACTGTTCGCGCACGTGTTCCGGCTGGTCGGGAAAGCACAGTTCCAGATTGCGGCGCACGATGCGGGCGCGCGACTTGGCCAGCCGCGGGGCCAGCCAGCCGAGGGTTGCGCCGATGCGCTGCCGGGTCGACGGCTTGATGCGGCCGAACCATTTCAACAGGGATGTCAGCGCGCGCGTTTTGAAATCAGTCATGGTCGGTAATAGGGAGCGGACAGGGCGCGGCGGTTCAGCTTGCCGGAGTAGCAGCGTCGGCGGCGGGAGCCGGCGGCGCGCCGCGCGGCGTCTTGTAGCGGTTGTAGCTCCAGAGGTATTGCTCCGGGCAGCGGCGGATCAGCGTTTCCATGGCGGCGTTGAGCAGCGCGGCCTGCTCGGCGGCGTCGGCGGGCAGCGGCTCGGGCACGCGCACATAGTGGATGCGCCAGCCCCGGCCTCCCGGCAGTCGTTCGCCTGCGGTCAGGATGATGGGTACGCCCGTCTGCGTGGCCAGCTTGCCGGGGAGCGTCATGGTGTAGGCCATGCGCCCGAAGAACGGCGCCCAGACGCCGTCGCCCACGCTGGGCGCCTGGTCGGGCAGCATGCCGACGGATTCGCCGCGGCGCAGGGCGCGCACGAATTCGCGCACCCCCTGCATGGTGGCCGGCACGGCGTTGACGGCCGAGGTGTTGCGCGCGGTTTCCAGCAGCGGGGCCAGGACGTCCTTGCGCGGCGGCCGGAACATGACGGTCATGGGCATCTGGCGGGCCAGGTAGCGCGCGGTGATCTCGAAGCAGCCCAGATGCGGCGTCAGGAACAGGATGCCGCGGTTCTCGGCGCGGGCCGCGCTGACCACGTCGTTGTCGTCCGAGATCACCTGGGCCAGGCTTTGTTCATTGCGGAACCAGACCCGCGGGCTCTCCAGGATCATGGCGCCGATTTCGCCCGCCGCGCGTCGCGCGAAGGCCGGATCGGGGTAGCCGGCCTGGGCCGCGTTGGCCTGCAGCCGCCGGCGGTACTTGCCCGGCCAGGCGTAGATCGCACGCCCGGCCAGCCGCCCCACGGCGTGCGCGATGGAAAGGGGCAGGGCGGCGAATGATCTGAACAGGAAGAGCAGCATGCGGCAGAAAAATGGGACGGACAGAAAGTGCGCCTGGGTCTGGGGCTATATGCATACGTCCCCCAGCTTTGGCGGCAGAACCGCATTTTCGCTTAAAATAGCGCAGTCGCCGAGTTAACCGACAACTTGCGGGGCGACGGCAAGGGTACAGCGCTTTGCGCGCCTCTTGCCAAATCCGCTAAAGCGTCGCGCCCAGATTTGCGTATGTCTTGCGGTCAGGGGTGCAACGCGCCTCGTGAACCTATGCGCCGGCAACGCCGGCCACCAAGGACGCATCTGTGGCCAACAACGACTTTCTCTTTACTTCCGAATCCGTCTCCGAAGGGCACCCCGACAAGGTTGCCGACCAGATCTCCGACTCGATCCTGGACGCGATCTTCACGCAGGACCCGAATGCGCGCGTCGCAGCCGAGACCCTCTGCAACACTGGTCTGGTAGTGCTGGCTGGCGAAATCACCACCACCGCCAACGTCGACTACATCCAGGTCGCGCGCGACACGATCCGCCGCATCGGCTACGACAACACCGAATACGGCATCGACTACAAGGGCTGCGCGGTGCTGGTCGCCTACGACAAGCAGTCGCCGGATATCGCCCAGGGCGTGGACCGCAGCTCCGAGGACTACCTGAACCAGGGCGCGGGCGACCAGGGCCTGATGTTCGGCTATGCCTGCGACGAAACCCCCGACCTGATGCCGGCCCCGATCTGGTACGCGCACCGCCTGGTGCAGCGCCAGAGCGAACTGCGCAAGGACGGCCGTCTGCCGTGGCTGCGTCCCGACGCCAAGTCGCAGGTGACGTTCCGCTACATCGACGGCCGCCCGGCTGAAGTCGACACCGTTGTGCTGTCGACCCAGCACGCGCCCGAAGTCTCGCAAGAGACCATCCGCGAAGCGGTGATTGAAGACATCATCAAGCCCAGCTTCCCTGAAGGCCTGATCACGCCGCAAACGAAGTTCCTGGTCAACCCGACCGGCCGCTTCGTCATCGGCGGTCCGCAAGGCGATTGCGGCCTGACCGGCCGCAAGATCATCGTCGACACCTACGGCGGCGCATGCCCGCACGGCGGCGGCGCGTTCTCGGGCAAGGATCCTTCCAAGGTCGACCGCTCGGCCGCCTACGCCGCCCGCTACGTGGCCAAGAACATCGTGGCCGCCGGCCTGGCGCGCCAGTGCCAGGTGCAGGTCAGCTACGCCATCGGCGTGGCCGAGCCCATCAACATCACCGTCTACACGGAAGGCACGGGCGTCATCCCCGACGACCAGATCGCCAAGCTGGTGCGCGAGCACTTCGATCTGCGTCCGAAGGGCATCGTCAACATGCTGGATCTGCTGCGCCCGATCTACGCCAAGACCGCGGCCTATGGCCACTTCGGCCGTTCCGAGCCGGAATTCTCGTGGGAAGCTACGGACAAGGTGCAGGCGCTGAAGAAGAGCGCGTAACCCTTTCAAGCCGACAAAATGCCCCCGCGCTGCGGGGGCATTTTTTATGCAGCCACGGATGAGCGCGGCGGCTCAATGGACGGACCATGGCGGCGGCAATCCCGTGGCCTGGCCGATGGCCTCCAGTTCACGCGCCAGGGCCTCGGGAATACGCAGGCCTTCTGCAAGAGCCGCCCGCTCGCAGGCGGCAGCCCGCGCTCCCGGCAGACGGGCTTGCGCGCCGCCGCGCTGGTGGAAGCCCGCGGCCCATTCGCGCATATAGTCGGCAAACGACGCCGAGCCCGCGCGTTGCGGATTCACCAGCCAGATCAAAGTGCTTTGTCCGCCCGCTGCGCCGCTGCGCGGGGTGTGATGGACCTTCTGGCGCGACTCGGGCTCGGCGCCGGCCAGTGCGCCAGCCAGGCACTCGGCCATGATGGCTAGCCCCATCCCCTTGTGGCCGGACATCGGCAATAAGGCGCCTTCCAAGGCGGCGTCGGCGGCGGTGGTCGACTGGCCGGCGCCGTCCAGGGCCCAGTCCGCAGGAATGTCGCGCCCTTCCCGGGCCGCCAGCAGGATGTGGCCGCGCGCGGCCACGCTGCAGGCCATGTCGAAGACCAGAGGCGCAGCGCCAGGGACGGGGCAGCCAAAGGCGATCGGGTTGTTGCCCACCGTCCGCCCCGCATAGCCTGGCAAGGCCATGAGCGGAGGCGTGCGTTGGAACACCAGGGCGATGTAGCCGCGCTCAGCCGCCAGCAGGACATAGTGGCCCAGGGCGCCCAGGTGTCCGCAGTCGCGGATGCGACATATGACGGAAACCTCTGTTTCCAGCATCGCCAGGCCTTCCTGTATCGCTATCAGGGCGGCCACCTGGCCCAGGGCGCCGTCGGCGTCGATGGTGCAGATGCCAGGGCTGCGCCGCACGCCGATGTCGGGCTCGGGGTTCACTTCGCCGGAGCGCAGCTTCTCCAGATAGGAGGCCAGGCGCGTCAGGCCGTGGGTGGCGACGCCTCGCAGTTCCGTGCGCACCATCGCGCCAGAGGCCAGCGCCGCATGTTCGGCGCTGACGCCCGCGTGTTGCAGGACGGCAGCGACCCAGCCGGTCAGCTGGGCGGCGCTAGCGGTCGGCCCGCTCATGCCCGCAGCTCCGGCGCGTGCTCGCGCAAGTGACGCATGAAGCCGAGTTCGATGCGGGAGATGGAGACTTCGGTGTCGCCCAGCACTTCGCTTTGCGTCATCCGGCCGGCGGCCACGCGCAGCATGGTTTCCCGCAGCTTGGTCGCGGCTTGCTCCAGCGTCTGCCCGTCCGTCAGGATGCCGCTGACGTCCACGTCGATGTTGTCGGCAAAGCGCTGCGCAGTGGTCGGATTTCCAGTCAACTTGATGGTGGGCGACAGCGGATGCCCCACCGGATTGCCCACCCCTGTATTAAACAGAATCAGGTGCGCTCCGCCCGCGGCCAGCGCGGCGATGTTCTCTACGCCTGGCGCAGGCGCATCCATGAACACCAATCCTTTGCAGCGAGGCTTTTCGCCGTAGCCGACCACCTCCTGCAGCGGCGAGGTGCCTCCTTTGCGTACCGCTCCCAGCGATTTCTCTTCCACCGTGGTCAGGCCGCCCGCGATGTTGTCCTCGCCCAGCGGCCACAGTTGCAGCCCTTGAAAGGCAGACTGGGCCTCCAGGCGAGTCACGGCCGCCAGCAGTCGCGCCGCGACTTCCGGCTTGCTGGCGCGTGCGGCGAGGCTGGCCTCGGCGCCCACGATTTCGTCGGTCTCGGACAGAATCACGACACCGCCAGCCTCTACCAGCCAGTCAGCCACCAATCCGGTGGTCGCGTTGGCGGTCAAGCCCGAGGTGGCGTCGGAGGCCCCGCATTCGACGCCGATCACCAGCTCGCTCAAGGGCATGGGCGCGCGCACGATGTCCGAACTTTCGACCACCAGCGCAGCGGCATCGCGGATTCCTTGCGCGACCGCTTCGATGGTGCCTCCGGCGCTCTGCACATCGAGCGCCCGTACCGGGCGTCCGGCCGCTCCTGCGGCTGCGGCCAGGCGGTGCGTGGTGACGGGTTCCAGGCCGACGATCAACACTGCGGCCACATTGGGATGAGTGGCATAGTTCAGCAGCACGCGATCGTGCTGGGCCAGATCGTCTCCGAACTGGCCGCGGCCATAGGCAACACAAATGGGCACCGTGCCCTTGACGGATTCGCAGATGCGGCGAGCCACCGGGTTGACGTTGTCCATCGCGGCGATGACGGCAACATGGTTGCGGATGCCGAAACTGCCATCGCCGCGCGGGTATCCCCAGACGGATGCGTTCATGAACGATCTCCCCTGCCGCGCAGGCTTTCCAAATTGTGAAGATGAATATGGGCGCCTGCCGGTATCGCACGCAGGGCGCGGCCGATGGACGCGCCGTATTTGCGCACTTCGCAGCCTGCGGCGATGTCGGCCACAGCGAACTTGTGGCCGGAGGGGATAGCGTCGCGCAAAGTGACGCGGTACGCGGCCGAGCCGGCTGCCACCGCGATGGCGCTGCCGGCGGCCAAGGGCACGAAGGCCGTGGCCACGTGGTCGCTCTGGTCGATCATCAGGGCGAGATTGGCGGTCATCATTGAACCTCATAGCGAAGAATGGCGTCGCGGTAGTAGCCGGATTCGGCCTCCAGCGCCTTGGAAAACGCGGACTGCTGCAGACCGGTGACCTGGATGCCCAGCTCCTGCAGGCGGGCCTGCACGGGGGCCTGGCCCAACAGCCGTTCAAAGGCGGTGGAAATCTTGCGCACCTCGTCCTTGGCGGTCTTGCCCGGCATGAAAAAGCCGTACCATACTTGCGGCAGACCCTGCTGAAACTGGGTCTGCTCGGAAATCGCGGGCACCTGAGGAAGCAGCGGGGAGCGCTGTTGCGCCAACACGGCTACCGTGACGAGGCTGCCCCCGTCCAGCAGGCTCTTGGCGGCCGAATACCCGACGGCGCCATATCGGGTGGATCCCGACAGTACGCCCGTCAGCACGTCAGGCGCACCCTTGTATGGCACCGGCAGGAATTGTCCGCCGGCCTGATGAGCCACATCTTCCAGGGCGATATGCATGGGCGTGCCGCGTCCGGGTATGCCGATGGACAAGTCGCGCCGCTCCTTCAGGCCTTGCAGCAATGCGTCAGGGCTGGCGTTGGTCCCCGCCTTGGCGACAACCACCGACGGCACAACGCCGACCTGCAGTACCGGCAACAGGGATTCCAGCGGCCGGTAGTACTCATCCTTCAGCAGATGTGGCGCAATGGTGATTTCCTGGTTGCCCCCTGCCAACAGGGTCGTCTGGCCATCGGGCGCATTCATGACCGCGCGGGCGGCAATCGTGCCGCTGCCGCCGGGGCGGTTTTCCACCACCACGGGACGTTGCAGTTCCGTTCCCAGTTGCTGGGCCAGATAGCGCGCCATGACATCCACGCCGCCGCCAGCCGGCAACGACACGACGATGCGGATGGCTTGATCCTCGGCCCGGGCAGCGCCAGTCAGTAACAGCGCGCCCAGCGCGACCATGACTGCGCGTTGCAGCCAGGGCAGGCCCTTGCGGGGCGCGCCTGGCCGCTTGTGCATTTCAGACATCATGTCCTCCTTCAGCGTCCGGCGTCAGGTTCGGCCGAGCTGAAAAAACCTTGCCCTAGAGCGTGTCGAACACCGGCCGCACCGTGCGGTTCCGTAGCAGCCATTGGCCGTCCCGCAGGCACAGCTCATCGCTGTACTCCGCGATGGTTTCCGGCTGCCGGGCAGCCACCGGCAACACGGGCGGCAGCGGTTCCTGGCCCAGATGGCGGTAGACCGAGACATAGCTGAAGGCGCGTATCTGGCCGGGGCTGACCGGTTCCAGCAGCACGTTGGTGAGGATGTGGCGCGTCAGGCGTTGGACGGGGCGGGCCTTGAACGACGAGAGCAGCGCGGCACGGCCTTCGATGCGCTCATCGGGGCGTTGCAGTACGCCATCGACCGCGAACAGATCGGCAGCCTCGTCGTACCTTGCCGCATCCACCAGCATTGCAAAGCGCTGGATGGCGGCGATGCAGGCCATGTGATCCTGCGGCGTGATTGCTTCGATGGTCATGTTTTTGAATGTCTCCTTTGGGTGGGCCTTATTTTTGCCGCATTTTTTCTAAACGTGATGCCAATCGTCGTTAGAATTTCTAATGTCACCCATGGAATTGCTTGATAGCCAACATCACGATGAGCCGCAGACTTCCTCCTTTGAAGGCGCTTCAGGTATTCGAGGCGGCCGCGCGTCTGCGCAGCTTCGCGCAGGCCGCGCAGGACCTGCACGTCACCCCCGCGGCGGTCAGCCAGCAGATCAAGGGCCTGGAAGAATGGCTCGGCTTTGCGGTGTTCCGCCGCACGCGCGCGGGGCTAGAGCTGACGGAGCGGGGCGAGAGCCTGGCGCCCGCGCTCAAAAGCGCATTCGACTTGATCCAGACGGCGACAGAGGACGTGACCGGCCCGCAAGCCGCCGCCACGCTGACCTTGAGCGTGCTGCCCAATTTTGCGATGCGTTGGCTGATACCCAGGCTGCCTGATTTCACGCGGCGTCATCCCTGGATCCAGATCAAGCTGTTATCGGTGACCCATGCGCTGACGGATTTCTACGACACTTGCGATCTGGCCATTCGGGCGTATGAGCACGACCCGCAGTTCTGCTTCGAGCCGCTGGTCAGTCCGGACATGGTGCCCATGCTGTCGCCGCAGCTGTACCGGCGCGGCGCGCTGTTGCAGCCCGACGAACTGCTGCGCTTCCCGCTGCTGCATATCACCACGTCGCCGGAGGATTGGCCCCGCTGGTTTCGGGAAACGCGCCGGGACGGGGAACGTCTGCCTGATCCCGCCCTGCTCGCCAAGGGGCACCAGTTCGACTCCTATGTCGTGGCGGTCGAGGCGGCACTCGCAGGCATGGGCGTCGTGCTTGGCCGGCCTTCGTTCGCCACTGAAATGTTGCGGCGCAAGGAACTGCTGGTTCCCTTCGAACGTCCCATCGCGAGCAACAAGAGCTGGTATCTTGTGTATCCGCGCGCCGAGCTGCCGCGCAAATGCAGGGTGTTTCGCGAGTGGCTCTTGAGCACATGCGCTGCCAGATAGCGTTGCATGCCTGGCAGCGGATGTGGTGGGCACGCGGACCTTATAGTCCCCAGGCCGACAGATCGGGCCGGCGCAGCTTAGGCGCCAGCACCGGCTCCAGCGCCGCGGCGCAATCCAGCATTGCCGCGTCGCCGCCTGCCGGCGCCAGCAACTGCACCGCCATGGGCATGCCTTCGGCATCGAAGCCCACGGGCAGCGAGATGGCGGCCGCGCCCAGGAAGTTGGCGGGACGCAGCAGCTTGCCCAGTCCGGCGTGGCGCGTATCGTCGGCGTCCAGCGCTTGCGCGGCCTGGTCGCAGGCGGGCATCAGCAGGGCGTCCAGGCCTTGCATCGCTTGCGCGAACGCGGCCATGTCGGCGGCGCGGCGTTGCAGCGCGGCTTCGTAATCGGCCTGCGCGATGCGGCCGCCGGCCGCGATGCGCTTGCGCACCACTTCCCACAGCGGCGTGGCCGGGTCTTCGGCCAGCGCGCCGTAATAGCGGTAGGCCTCATAGGCCAGCACCAGCGAGTTGTCGTCGGCCATGCGGGCAAAGGACAGGGCCGCGGGCGGATGCCAGGGCGTGGGCGTGTAGCCGGCCCGCGCCAGGTTTTCCTCGGCTTCGCGCCAGGCCCGCAGGCCGGCGTCGGCCAAGGGAGCGGGCCAGGCGTCGGGCGCCAGTACCGCCACCGGACCGGGGGCGCGCGCGGCGGGCTGGCGCAAGGCGGCGATGGCGCTTGCGGGAAATTCCAGCGTGGCCGCGTCGCCGATGTCGGGGCCGGCCAGCAGTCGGGTGAGCAGCCGGGCATCCGCCACCGTGCGTGTGATCGGACCCAGCACGTCCAGCGTGTCCGACAAGGGCAGACAGCCGGCGCGGCTGATCACGCCGGTGGACGGCTTGTAGCCCACCAGGCCATTCAGAGCCGCCGGCGCGCGCACCGAGCCGCCGGTGTCGCCACCCAGCGCCAGCGGCGCCAGGCCCGCGGCCACGGCCACGCCGGCGCCGCTGGACGAGCCGCCCGGCGCGCGCGCCGTCTGCGCGTCCCAAGGGTTGCGCGCCGTGCCTTGGGTGGGGTTCTGGCCCGACAGGCCAAAGGCGAACTCGGTCATGCGGGTCTTGCCCAGCACCACCATGCCCTGGGCGGCCAGCTTGTGCAGCGGCACCGCCGTTTCACCGCTGATCCGGCCTTGCAAGGCAAGCGAACCCAGGCTGGCGCTGACGCCGTCCCATTGCACGCTGTCCTTCACCGCCACGGGCACGCCGTGCAGGGGACCCAGCACAATGCCCGCGGCCAGCAGGCGGTCGGCGGCGTCGGCCTGGGCCAGCGCGCGCTCGGCCGTGACTTCACTGTAGGCGGCCAGCGCGGGGGCGCGCTCGATGCGGTCCAGGAAGTGGGTGGTGACCTGGCGCGAACTCAGTTCGCGCCGGCGGATGGCGCCGGCCAGGGCCTGGGCGTCTTGGAAGTGCAGGGCGGTGTCTAGTGCTGGCATGGGTCTCATCGGAAAAGAAAAAGCTTTCCGGTCCCGCGGGAACCGGAAAGCGCTATTGCGTGACGTTCGTTCTCTCTGCTTACTTCAGGCTCTGGCCCTTGGTTTCCGGCATGCGGATGAAGGTGATCAGGGTAATCACGGCGCCCGCCAGCACGTAGTAGAAGAACCAGCGCTCCATGCCCTTGCTTTGCAGCCAGGTCAGCAGGTAGGGCGTGGTGCCGCCCAGCAGGGCCACTACCAGGTTGTACGGCGTGCCGATGCCGACGGCGCGCACGCTGGTGGGGAACTGTTCCGACATGATGGCCGGCGCGATCGAGGTGTACATCGCGTACAGCACCAGGCCGAACAGCTCCACCGCCAGGATCGAACCGAACGACGGGCCCAGCGTGGTCATCAGCGGATAGAAGAACACCAGGTAGCCGGCGGCGAAGAAGATCAGCTGCGGCTTGCGGCCGATGCGGTCGGACAGGATGCCGAACAGCGGCTGCACCAGCATGAACACGATCAGCGCGACGGTGTTGGCGGCGAACGCGGTCTTTGGGTCGGCATGCACCTGGCGGATGGCGTAGGTGGGCACGTAGGCCACGAAGATGTAGAACGCGAACGTGGTCAGGATGGAGAAGCCCACGATGCGCAGCACTTCACGCGGATGGTCGCGCAGCAGCGTGCGCAGCGGCTGCTTTTCGACGCCAGCCTTCTTGGCGTGCGAGAACGCTTCGGTCTCCGGGATCGAGCGGCGGATCCACATGCCGGCCAGGCCGCCCAGCGCGCCCAGGAAGAACGGAATGCGCCAGCCCCAGGCGGCCATCTCGACCTTGGTCAAGGTCGAGGTCAGCACCCAGCCGATGGCCGAGGCGGCCAGGATGCCCACGGCGGCGCTGAAGAACACGAAGCTGGAATAGAAGCCGCGCTTGTTGGGCGGCGCCATTTCCGCCAGGAAGGTCGTGGCCGAGGCATACTCTCCGCCCAGCGACAGGCCTTGCAAGAGGCGCGCAGCGGTCAGCAGCAGCGGCGCGGCCAGGCCGATGGAGGCGTAGGTGGGGGTGACGGCGATGATCAGCGAGCCGCCGGCCATCATCAGGATGGTCAGGCCCAGCGCGGCCTTGCGGCCGTAGCGGTCGGAGAAGATGCCCAGCAGCCAGCCGCCGACCGGACGCATGAAGAAGCCCACCGCGAAAATGCCGAAGGTCGCCAGCAGGGCCGTGGTTTCATTGCCTTCGGGGAAGAACTGGCTGGAGAAGAAGATGGCGAAGGACGCGTAGATGGTCCAGTCGAACCATTCGACGGCATTGCCTACACTACCGGCCAGAATGGTGCGCGAGCGGGAAACGGGCGCGGTGCCGGCCGAGGCGGCTGCCCCCTGCGGCTTGCGCAGGGGCGCTGAAGTGCTGCTCATGAAAACCTCAAATAAGAATTTATTTTTGGTCAAAAAGACCGTTTAATTTTGTGTTTTTATCAATGCGCGAACGTTAATTTAATGAATATGGACACGTCAAGTAAGGGTAAGCCCCTAGCTCCGGGGCTGGACGACACCGATCTCGCCTGTCTCATCGCGCTGCAGGCGGACCCGCGCGCGTCCTGGCGCGAGCTGGGAGCCGCCACCGGCATTCCCGAGCGCACTGTCGCGCGCCGCATCAAGCGCCTGATGGATGCCGATGCCCTGCGTGTCATCGCGGAACCCGATCCCCTGGCCACCGGCCGGGGCGTGGTGCTGCACGCCTGGGTGCGCTGCCGGTCGGGCCGTGTGCCCGAGGTGGCCGATCAGCTGGCGCGGCTGGACCTGAGCCAGCTGGTGGTCACGCTGGCCGGTTCGGCTGACCTGATGGCCGAGCTGACGCTGGGGGACGCGGCCGACATGCCGGACGTGGTCACGCGTGTGCTGCCGTCCATCGACGGGGTGGAGCACGTGGAGGCGCGGCTGGTGCTGCGGCCGTTCCGGCGCGCCGGCCAGTGGCGCATCCAGGCCCTGCCCGATGCGGCGGCGGCCGAGTCCGCCATGGCGCAGCCGCCCGCGGCGTTGACGGACGCCGAGCAGCGCATGGTGGCCTGGCTGATGCGTGATGGCCGCGCCAGCCTGGCCGAACTGGCCGAGCAGGCTGGAGTCAGTGAACCCACCGCGCAGCGTCTCTTGCACAACATGGTGGAGCGCCGCGCGCTGAGTTTCCGTGTGGAAGTGGAGCCGGCGCTGGTCGGCTTTCCGGTGGAGGCGGTTATCTCCGTGCAAGTGCGCCCTCAAGCCGTGGACGCGCTGGCCGCGCATCTGGCGCTGGATCCCAACACCCGCTGCCTGTTCGGCACCAGCGGCGCGTCGCAGCTGTTCTGGCACGTGCTGTGCCGCGACAGCCTGCACCTGTGGGACGTGGTGACGCGCCGCCTGGGCGAGCTGGATGGCGTGTTGAACAGCGAAGTCGGCGTGGTGATGCGGGCGCACAAGCGCTGCGGCATCGTGCGCGCCGGCGCGCGGCTGGGGGCGGACGCGTAGCGTTGCGTCCCCGTCAGTGCGGAATATGACGCCGCGTGTTCACCAGACCGCGTCGTCCGAACCGGGCGCACGCAAATGCCGGGCGAAGCGCTGCGACAGGAACTCCACGAAAGCGATCGTCTTGGCCGGCAGGTTCAGGCGTTCGGGATACAGCGCGTGGATGTCCGCGGGCGGCGTGCGCCAGTCGGCCAGCACCGCGCGCAGGCGGCCGGCGCGCAGGTGCTCGGCCGTTTCCCATTCCGAACGCATGACGATGCCGTGACCGTCCAGCGCCCATTCCAGGGCGCTTTGCCCGTCGTTGGAACTGAGCGGACCGCGCACTTTCACGGTCTCCGCGCGCTGGCCCGATTCCAGCCGCCAGGTGCCGTAGGCCACGTCGTTCTCGCGCACCACGATGCAGCGGTGGCGTTGCAGGTCGCCCGGCGCGCGCGGCTCGCCATGGATTTCGAGGTAGCGCGGCGACGCGCACAGCAGCCGCCGATTGGAGGCGATCTTGCGCGCGGTCAGGCGCGCATCGGGCAGGTCGCCAAAGCGCACCGCCACGTCGAAGCCTTCCTCGATCAGGTTCAGCGGCCTGTCGGTCAGCCGCATCTGCACTTCCACTTCCGGGTACTGGCGGGCGAAGTCCGACACGGCGGGCACGATGTGGGCGCGGCCGAAGCCGAACGTGGCGTTCAGCCGCAGCAGCCCTTGGGGACGGGCGCGGGCGCTCGATACGGAACGTTCCAGCGCCTCCAGGTCCGTCAGGATACGTGCGCCCTCGGCCAGATATAGCTCACCTTCCTGCGTGACGCTGACCCGGCGGGTGGTGCGGTTCAGCAACCGCACGCCCAGGCGCTGCTCCAGCTTGGCCAGGCGCGTGCTGACCGCGGGCGGCGTCAGGCCCAGTTCGCGGGCGGTGGCGGACAGATTGCCGTGCTTCACTACCAGTGAGAAGAAGGCGAGATCGGAGAGGGCGTCCATGCGCTTATTTATAAACTGAATTTAATAAAGCTTTATCTGGATAAGCAATTATAAGAAGAAGACCCGCTTATACACTGGCCTCACCACTAAAGAGCCGCCTGCGCGGCCAACCGAGGAGACCAGGAATGAAGATCAACAAAGCGGCCGGCGTTCTATGCGCGGCCATTGCCGCATCCTGTTGGACCCAACCGGCCGCCGCCGCCGACGCCTTTCCCCAGCGCGCCGTGACGCTCATCGTGCCGTTCGCGCCCGGCGGCAGCGTGGATATCGCCGCGCGACTGATTTCGGACGCCTGGGGCCGCGCCCTGGGGCAGAGTGTCGTGGTGGAGAATCGCGCTGGCGCTTCCGGCAACATCGGCATGGCCGCAGTGGCGCGCGCCGAGCCCAACGGCTACACGCTGGCCGTCAACACCATGTCGCTGGCGATCAACCCGGCGCTGTTCCAGAACATGCCGTTCGACACAGCCAAGGACCTGCGTTCGGTCGGCACGATAGGAACGTCGCAGCACGTGCTGACGGTGACCAACCAGTTGCCCGTGGCCAATGTGAGCGAGCTGCTGGCCTATGTGCGCGCGCGGCCCGCCAACGACCTGAGCTTCGGTTCGGCAGGCACGGGCAGCACCTTCCACATGGCCGCGGAACTGTTCAAGTCGGTGTCCAAGACCCAGATCCTGCACGTGCCCTACAAGGGCGGCGGCCCGGCCATGGTGGACACCATCAGCGGCCAGGTGCAGATGAGCTTTCCGGTGCTGTCCGCAGCCAAGCCACAGGTCGACGGCAAGAAGCTCAAGGCGTTGGGCGTGACCGGCACCACGCGTTCGCCGCTCTTGCCCGACGTGCCCACCATCGCCGAGTCCGGGCTGCCCGGCTACGAGTTCAACACCTGGTTCGTGATCAGCGCGCCCGCGGGCACGCCGCAAGCCGTGATCGACACGCTGAACGCCAAGCTCGAACAAGCCCTGCGTTCGCCGGAGCTGGCGCAGCGCATGGGCCGCGAGGGCTTCGATCCGCTGATTTCCTCGCCCGCCAAGACGGACGCCATGGTAGCCGCCGAGATGACGCGCTGGGCTGGCATCGTCAAGGACGCCGGCATCCAGGCCAACTGACCGGGCCGCAAGACCCAACTACGAAGGACGCAAGACATGCCCGGCATGACGCTGTACGACAAACTGGTGGCCAGCCATGAGGTGGCCCGGATCGACGACGAGCACATCCTGCTCTACGTCGACCTGCACATCATGAACGAATACACCAGCCCGCAGGCCTTCAGCGGCCTGGCCGCGCGCGGGCGCGGCGTGCTGCGCCCCGGGCAGCAGATGGCGGTGGTGGACCACATCATCCCCACGCATCCGGTGCCGGCGGCACTGCGCGTGATCGCCGACGACGCTTCGTCGCGCCAGGCGCTGAACCTCAAGCGCAATTGCGACGAGCAGGGCATCGCGCTGTTCGACACCACCGATCCGCTGCAAGGCATCGAACACGTGATCGCGCCCGAGCATGGCATGGTGCTGCCGGGCATGGTGGTGCTGTGCGGTGACAGCCACACCACCACCTACGGCGCGCTGGGCGCGCTGGGCTTCGGCATCGGCACGTCCGAGGTCGAACACATATTGGCCACGCAGACGCTGGCGTACCGCGTGGCGCGCAACATGCGCATTCGCGTCGATGGCGCGCTGCCGGCCGGCGTCACCGCCAAGGACCTGGTGATCTGCGTCGTGCACCGCATCGGCGCGCAAGGCGCGCGCGGCCATGCGGTGGAGTTCTGCGGCGAGGCCATCGCCGCGCTCTCCGCCGAGGCCCGCATGACCTTGTGCAACATGACGGTGGAAGCCGGCGCGCGCGCCGCGCTGATCGCGCCGGACGCCATCACCGAGGCCTATGTCGCCGCGCATGCGCCCGAACTGCAAGGCGAGACGCTGGCCCAGGCGCGCGCCCATTGGGCCACGCTGCGCTCGGACGAAGATGCCGTGTTCGACGCCGAGCACGTGCTGGATGCCGCCGCGATCGCGCCCTTCGTCACCTGGGGCACCAGCCCGGACCAGGCCATGCCGGTGGATGGCGTGGTGCCGGACCCGCAGGCCGAGCCCGACGCGCTGGCCCGCCTGGCGCTGGAGAAGGCCATGGACTACATCGGCCTGGCGCCGGGTACGCCGATAGCTGGCGTGCCGATAGACCGCGTGTTCATCGGCTCCTGCACCAACGGACGCATCGAGGATCTGCGCGCGGCGGCAGCCGTGGTGCGCGGCCGCAAGGTGGCGGCCGGCGTGCGGGCCATGGTGGTGCCCGGATCGGGTGCGGTGCGCGCACAGGCCGAGGCCGAAGGCATTGCGGCGCAATTGATCGAGGCCGGCTTCGAATGGCGCCAGCCTGGCTGTTCCATGTGCCTGGCCATGAACGACGACGTGCTCAGCCCGGGCGAGCGCTGCGCCTCCACCACCAACCGCAATTTCGAAGGCCGGCAGGGGCGCGCGGGCCGCACGCACCTGATGTCTCCGGCGATGGCCGCCGCCGCCGCGCTGGCCGGCCGCATTGTCGACGTCCGCGTCTGGGAGCAACACGCATGACCGCAACCATCGAGGGCGTTGCCGCGCCGCTGCCTTTTTCCAATCTGGACACCGATCAGATCATGCCCAAGCAGTTTCTGCGCATCATCGACAAGGCAGGGCTGGACCGCGGCCTGCTGCATGACCTGCGCTTTGATGCGGGCGGCGCGCCCAGGCCCGATTTCGTGCTGAACCAGCCCGCCTATGCCGGGGCGTCCATCGTGGTCGCGGGGCCGAATTTCGGCTGCGGCTCCAGTCGCGAGCATGCGGTGTGGGGCTTGCAGCAGTTCGGCATCCGCGCGGTGATCGCGCCCAGCTTCGGCGAGATCTTCTACTTCAATGCCGTAAACAACGGCCTGCTGCTGATCAGCCTGGCGCCGGCCGAGATCGACGCCTTGCTCGCCAGGGTGTCCAATACGGCCACCAACCGCGTCAGCATCGATGTGGCGGCAGGGAGCGTCACCGCCATGGACGGCTGGACAGCGGCGTTCACGCTGCCAGAACGTCACCGCCGCATGTACGTGCAGGGGCAGGACATGGTGGGCGCCTCATTGCAGCAGCTGGACGAGGTGGAACGTTTCGAGGCCGGGCATTGGGCGCGGCACCCCTGGATGAAAGACCTGGCGCGCCGCGTGCGCGACCGCCTGGACCGAGAGGCCATATGACCGCATTCTTCGACCTGCCCGTGCGCCGCATCGCGGCCAACGGCATCGAGATCGCAGCCCGCGTCGACGGCGCTGGCCCGCCGTTGCTGTTGCTGCACGGCCATCCCCAGACCCACGCCATCTGGCATCGCGTCTGGCCGGAACTGACGCGCCACCGCACTTGCGTGGCGGCGGACCTGCGCGGCTACGGCGATAGCGACAAGCCTGCCGCATCGCCGGACCATTCTGCCCATTCCAAGCGCGAGATGGCGGCCGACATGATCGAGCTGATGCGCGCCCTGGGCCACGAGCGCTTCGAGGTGCTGGCGCACGACCGCGGCGCGCGCGTGGCGCACCGGCTGGCGCTGGACCATCCCGCCGCCGTCAGCCGCATGATGCTGCTGGACATCGCGCCCACGCTGGACATGTACGAAGGCACCACGCGCGCCTTCGCCCAGGCCTATTTCCACTGGTTCTGGCTGATCCAGCCGGCGCCGCTGCCCGAAACCATGATCCAGCGCGACCCGGTGTTCTACCTGCGTTCCGTGATGGGCGGACGGCCTGGCGGGCTGGCGCACTTTTCCGCCGAGGCCATGGCCGAGTACGAACGCGCGGCGCAACTGCCCGGCTGGGCCACGGGCATCTGCGAGGACTACCGCGCTTCCGCCACGCTGGACCTGGAGCACGACCGCGCCGGCCGGGAGGCCGGCGAACGCCTGCGCATGCCACTGCGTGCGCTGTGGGGCGAGCGCGGCGCGGTGGGCCGGAACTTCGACGTGCTGGCGCTGTGGCGCGCGATCGCCGACGAGGTGTCCGGAGGCCCGTTGCCGGGCGCGCACTATCTTGCAGAAGAGTGCCCGGACGCGCTGCTGGCGCAGGCCGGAGAGTTCTTCGGCTGGCGCTAGCGGCAGGGCTCGGCCCGCATGTAGCACCCCGCGCGCGGACAGGCATTCAAGTCCGGGCGGGGCATAGGGCCTTCTAAAAGGGGACGCACTGCCGGTGTTAACCTACGCCCGATGAATCAGCACCACGTCGACCTCTCCAAACTCCCCGACGCCGAAGACGCGCAACGCGCCTTCAAGGCTTCGGATTCGCCCTGCGTGGCCGTCTGCTCCACGCTGTTTGACGACATCTGCCGCGGCTGCGGCCGCACCGCCATGGAAGTCGCCAACTGGGTGTTCATGACGGAAGAGGAAAAGCGCGAAGTCTGGGTGCGCATCACGGCGCAAGGGTATCCCCGCCGCAACAACTAGCCGGCGGCCGCGCAGGCCGTCTTGGGCATGTCACATGGCGCGGGCTAAATCGCGCTATTGCCCACTTCCGGCTCCATCATGCGCATCGTCCTGGTCACGGATGCCTGGCATCCGCAAGTCAATGGCGTCGTCCGCACCTGGACGACCATGCAGCAGATCCTCGGAGAATGGGGCCACGAGCTGATCGTGGTGAACCCGCAGGGCAGCCGCACCGTGCCGGCGCCTTCCGAGCCCGACCTGCGGCTGTGTCTGCAGCCCGGCCGGCAATTGCGCCGCATCCTGGGCGACCTCGTGCCCGACGCCCTGCATATCGCCACCGAAGGTCCGCTGGGACTGGTCGCCCGCCGCATGGCGCTGGCGCGGGGCTGGCGCTTCACGACTTCGTTCCACACCATGTTCCCGGACTACCTGCAGGCGCGCATGGGCATCCCGGCGGCCTTGCCCTGGCGCTATCTGCGCTGGTTTCACCGGCCCTCACAGCGGGTGCTGGTGCCGACGCCCACGGTGCGCGACGTGCTGGCGCGGCGCGGCCTCGCCAACCTGCAGATCTGGTCGCGCGGGGTGGACCCGCGCAAGTTTCAGCCGGGGGCGGGCCAGGCCTTCCCGGACCTGCCCCGTCCCGTATTCCTGAGCGTGGGCCGCGTGGCGCGCGAGAAGAATCTGGACGCCTTCCTGTCGCTGGACCTGCCGGGCAGCAAGGTAGTGGTGGGGGCGGGGCCGGATGAGGCGCGGCTGAAGAAGCGCTTTCCCGACGCAATTTTCCTGGGCATGCGGCAAGACGAAGCGCTGCCGGCGCTCTACGGGTCGGCCGACGCCTTTGTCTTCCCCAGCCTGACGGACACCTTCGGTCTGGTCATGCTGGAGGCCATGGCCTGCGGCACGCCGGTGGCCGCTTTCCGCAGCGAAGCGCCGCTGGCGGTGGTGACCCAGGGCGTCACCGGTTTCCTGGACGAAGACCTGGCCCATGCCTGCCGCTCGGCCCTGTCGCTGGACCGCCATGCGGTGCGCGAACATGCCCTGACGCGCAGCTGGGACTCGGTGGCCGCGACCCTGCTGGCTGCACTGGTGCCGCTGGATGGGAGCGCCCGCGGCGCGGAACATGCCGAGGCGTCGTGCGTCCCTGAAGGGGCCATGCTTGCGCGGCGGCCGGGTGGCGAAATGCCCGCCAGGGAGCCAGGGGTTTGATCCCTGGCGCACGGTTCCCGGGTACAATGCCCGGCAATCCTGAGGAGCGTTGCGACGACCCTGCGGTTCCCGCCAGCCGGCACGGCAAGCGGAGCCAGGCTCGCCAGGCTCAGGAATCCTTGTTCAAGCGGCGCGCCTTGCGCGGCGCTACAGCAACGGCGCTCACCTTTGTCGCATATGGCGGGAAAGGCGAGCACTCGACCTTCGTGGTGCCTTCGCGTTGTCCGGCCATATCCTGCGCCGTTCGTATTTCACGTGGAGCCTACACACCATGAACGCTGTGACCGATAAATCCTTCTCCGACTACCTCGTCGCCGACATGTCGCTGGCCGGCTGGGGCCGCCGCGAACTCGCCATCGCCGAAACCGAAATGCCCGGCCTGATGGCCATCCGTGAGGAATTCGCCGCCAAGCAGCCGCTCAAGGGCGCGCGCATCGCCGGCAGCCTGCACATGACCATCCAGACCGGCGTGCTGATCGAAACGCTGGTGGCCCTGGGCGCCGAAGTGCGCTGGGCCTCGTGCAACATCTTCTCCACGCAGGACCACGCCGCCGCCGCCATCGCCGCGTCGGGCACCCCGGTCTTCGCCGTCAAGGGCGAAACGCTGGAAGAGTACTGGCAGTACACCCACAAGATCTTCGAATGGCCCAATGGCGAAAACGCCAACATGATCCTCGACGACGGCGGCGACGCCACCTTGATGCTGCACCTGGGCACCAAGGCCGAGAAGGACATCTCGGTGCTGGCCAACCCGGGCAGCGACGAAGAGCGCATCCTGTTCGCCGCCATCAAGGAAACCCTCAAGCGCGATCCCAAGTGGTATTCGACCCGCCTGGCCCTGATCAAGGGCGTGACGGAAGAAACCACCACCGGCGTGCATCGCCTGTACCAGATGTCGCAAAAGGGCGAGCTGGCCTTTGCCGCCATCAACGTCAACGACTCGGTCACCAAGTCCAAGTTCGACAACCTGTACGGCTGCCGTGAATCGCTGGTCGACGGCATCAAGCGCGCCACCGACGTAATGGTCGCCGGCAAGGTTGCCGTCGTGGCCGGCTACGGCGACGTGGGCAAGGGCTGCGCCCAGGCGCTGGTCGCGCTGCGCGCCCAGGTCTGGGTCACCGAAGTCGATCCGATCTGCGCCCTGCAGGCCGCCATGGAAGGCTTCAAGGTCGTGACCATGGAAGAAGCCGCCGCGCACGGCGACATCTTCGTCACCGCCACCGGTAACTACCACGTCATCACGCGTGAGCACATGAACGCCATGAAGGACCAGGCCATCGTGTGCAACATCGGCCACTTCGACAACGAAATCGACGTCGCCAGCCTGGCCGACTGCAAGTGGGAAGAGATCAAGCCGCAAGTCGACCACGTCATCTTCCCGGACGGCAAGCGCATCATCCTGCTGGCCCAGGGCCGCCTGGTGAACCTGGGTTGCGCCACTGGCCACCCGTCGTTCGTGATGTCGTCCTCGTTCGCCAACCAGACCATCGCCCAGATCGAGCTGTTCACGCGCAACGAAGCCTACCAGTCGGGTCAGGTCTACGTGCTGCCCAAGCACCTGGACGAGAAGGTCGCCCGCCTGCACCTGAAGAAGCTGGGCGTGAAGCTCACGACGCTGCGCCAGGATCAGGCCGACTACATCAACGTGCCGGTCGAAGGCCCCTACAAGCCCGAGCACTACCGCTATTGATGGTTGTAGCAAAATAGGAAAGTGCCGCGCCATGCCGGCGCGGGCTTTCCGGTCCGCAGGACCCCTGTCGCGTACGTATCGCCGCGGCAGGGCCGGCGGGCTCACAACAGGAGATCGAACATGGCATTGATACTCGTCTGGATCCTGAACGCGGTGGCCCTGCTGGCCGTGGCCTACCTGCTGCCCGGCATCACCGTGGCCAGCTTCGGATCGGCGCTCATCGCCGCGCTGGTGCTGGGCCTGGTGAACATGCTGGTCAAACCGGTGCTGGTGCTGCTGACACTGCCCATCACGATCGTCACTCTCGGTCTCTTCCTCATCGTCATCAACGCCTTGTTGTTCTGGTTCGTCGGCTCCGTGCTGAAGGGCTTCCAGGTCAACGGGTTCTGGTGGGCCGTGGGCGGTGCGATCCTGTACAGCATCATCTCTGGCCTGCTCACGAAGCTGATCCCCTAATGTCTGACTCGACTACTCCCGCTTTCAGTCTGGAATTTTTCCCTCCGCGCGACCTGGCCGGCCAGGAGCGGCTGGTGCGCGCGGCCAAGCAGATGCTGGCCATCCAGCCCAAGTACGTCAGCGTGACCTTCGGCGCGGGCGGCTCCACCCGCGCCGGCACGGCGGACGCCGTGCGCACGCTGCGCAACCTGGGCTGCGAGGCGGCGCCGCACCTGTCGTGCGTCGGCGCCACGCGCCAGGATCTGCGGGACATCCTCCAGGCCTACAAGAACGAGGGCGTGCGGCGCGTGGTGGCCCTGCGCGGCGACCTGCCCTCGGGCATGGGCGGCGATGCGGGCGAACTGCGCTACGCCAACGAGCTGGTGTCGTTCATCCGCGAGGAAACGGGCGACTGGTTCCACATCGAAGTGGCGGCCTATCCCGAAATGCATCCCCAGGCGGCCAATCCCTCCGCCGACCTGAACCATTTCGTGAACAAGGTGAAAGCCGGCGCCGACGCCGCGATCACGCAGTACTTCTTCAACGCCGACGCCTACTTCGACTTCGTCGACCGGGCCCAGGCCAAGGGTGTGAACGTGCCCATCGTGCCGGGCATCATGCCCATCACGAACCACACGCAGCTGCTGCGCTTCTCGGAAATGTGCGGCGCGGAAGTGCCGCGCTGGATCCGCCTGCGCCTGGCCGAGTTCGGCGACGACAAGGCCTCCATCCGCGCCTTTGGCGTGGACGTGGTGACCGAACTGTGCCAGACGCTGCTGGACAACGGCGCGCCGGGCCTGCATTTCTACACCTTGAACCATGCGGAAGCGCCGCTGGCGGTGTGGAAGGAGCTAGCGGTGCAGGCGTAACAGGCTGCACTCGCCATAAAGGCCAAGCCCACCCGCGAGGGTGGGCTTTTCTTTGGGCAGCCCGCTGCTTACTCGGGTTGGATTCCCGCCTGCCGGATCTGCTGACCCCAGGCGTCGTACTGGCCGCGCACGAATTGCTGCAAGGGATCACCCGTGGCCAGGTCGGGCTCCATGCCCATGGCGCGCAGTTTTTCCTGGATCGCAGGCTCGCGCATCGTGGCCGTCAGTTGCTCGGACCACCACTTCGCCGCCTCGGGCGCGAGGCCGCCGGGGCCGGCCACGCCGATCCAGCCGGTCAGGTCCAGGCTGCCCATGCCAAGTTCCTGGGCGGTGGGAACGGAGGGCAGGATGGTCGAGCGCTTGTTGGAAACCAGGGCCACGGCGTTCAGGTTCTTGGCGCGGATCTGCGGCAGCACGGCCCCCAGGTCGGCCGCCACGAAATCGATGCGCCCGCCCAGCAGATCGGTGATGGCTGCCGGTTGGCCCTTATAGGGCACGGCCAGCACCTCGGCGCCCGCTGCGCGGCTGAACGCCGCCGCGACCACCTGGCCCGTGCCCGAGCCATAGCCGCTGGTCACCGAATTCGGCTTTTCCTTGGCTGTCGCCACCAGTTGGCGCGCGTCGCCATGCTGGCCTGCGGCGCGCGTGACGATGACCACGTCGAAGCGCACCACGCGCCCGACCTGGGTGAAGTCCTTCATGGCGTCATAGCGCTGGAAGGCCTTGGACAGGTAGGGGCCGGACGAGCTGGTGGCGCTGGAACTCGGCATCATGGTGTAGCCGTCGGGCGCGGCCCGCGCCACCGTGTCCACGCCCAGCACGCCCAGCGCGCCGGGCTTGTTCTCGACGATGATCTGCGCGCCGGTGCGGGCGCGGATATCGTCCACCACCACGCGCGAGACGTTGTCGATGGTGCTGCCGGCGGGAAAGCCGACCACGAAATGGATGGGCTTGTCCGCCTGCGGATAGCCGGGGGCTGCGCCTGTCAGGGACGGCAGGCACAGCGCGGCGGCGATCAGGGCGGATCGGATGTTGTTTTTCATGTCTGTCTCCTCGTGCTTTGGAACCTTAGGACGTCCGGCCGGCCTGGGCTTCCGCCAGGATCTCGGCTGTGTGTTCGCCCAGGCCGGGCGGATGCCGCCGGATCTCTGCCGGCGTGCGGCTGAAGCGGACGGGCAGGCCCGCCTGGATCAGGCGCCCTTCGGTGGGGTGCTCGGATTCATGCCAGAAGCCGGTGGCCCGCAAGTGCGGGTCGGCCAGCAGTTCCTCGAAGCCGTTGACCGGCGCATAGGGGATGTCGGCGGTCGCCAGCAGTTCGATCCATTGCGCGGTGGTGCGCTTGCCCAGCACGCCTTCGACGTAGCTGTACAGCTCGGGAAAATGCTTGCTGCGGCTGTTGAGCGTCAGGTAGCGCGGGTCCTGCGCCATCTCGGGGTTGCCAGCCAGCGCAAAGAAGCGCTGCCATTGCGGCGTGGTGTAAGGCACCACGCTCATGTAGCCGTCCTGCGTGCGGAACGGGCGGCGGTACTCATTGAGCAGGCGTGTGTAGCCCGCCGGCCCTTCGGGCGGCACGAAGGTCAGCCCGGCCAGATGTTCCGGCGCCAGGAAGGCCACCATGCATTCGAACATCGGCACTTCCACGGCCTGGCCGCCCGCGCCGCGCTCGCGCGCCAGCAGGGCGCTGGTGACGGCGTTGGCCACGTACAGCGCCACCACCTTGTCGGCGACCACGGAATTGACATAGCGCGGCGCCTGCTCGCCCGCGCCGCCCTGCAGCCAGGCCATGCCCGACGCGGCCTGGATGGTGTCGTCGATGGCGGCGCGTCCCGCATAAGGGCCTTGCTCCGAATAGCCATAGCAGGCGCAATAGACCAGTTCGGGAAAACGGGGCTGCAGCGTCGCGTAATCCAGGCCCAGGCGGCGCATCGCCGGGGCGCGCATGTTGGAGATGAAGACGTCGGCGCCGCCGATCAGCGCGTCCAGTTGCGCACGGCCTTCGGGGGTCTTGGCATCGATCACCGCGCTGCGCTTATTGCGGTTCAGGTTCAGATGGGTATGGCTCATGGCGGCATGGCGCTGGGGGGTGACGTGACGGAACACGTCGCCCTCGGCGGATTCCACCTTGATGACGTCGGCGCCCATGTCGCCCAGCATCTGGGTGGCCATGGGCCCCATGCCGACGCTGGTCATGTCGACGACGCGTATGCCGTGCAGTGGTCCGGGCATGTTCAATCCTCCCCCAGCAGGCGGCGAGCCAGGCGCAGGTGCGGGCGGTCGATCATCTTGCCGTCCAGCCGCAAGGTGCCCGCGCCCGGGTTGGCGGCGAAGGCGGCAATGACCGCGCGGGCCCATTGCAATTGGCCGTCGTCCGGGCTCAGCGCCGCGTTGACCGCGGCTACGTGGCGCGGATGGATGGCCATCTTGCCGACGAAGCCGTCGCGAAAGGCTTCGCCGGCCTCGGCTGCCAGAACCTCGGGCGCGTCCAGGTCGACGCAGACCGTATCGATGGCTCGCACGCCGGCCGCGGCGGCCGACATCAGGCACAGCGAGCGCGCCAGACGGAAGGGCTCCGTGTAGCGGCCCGCCTCGCGGTTGCGCAGCGCGCCGACGTCGGCGGCCAGGTCTTCCGCACCCCAGGACAGCCCCCACAGCCGCGGCGTGGCGTCGCGGTAGTCGTGCAGGCTGAACAGGGACTGCGCAGTCTCGGTGACGATGGCGAGGATGCGTGTGACGCCTGGGGCCGTGCCGGCCGTGGCCTCGAAGGCGTCCAGATAGTGCGACAGGTGCAGGAGACCATCGCGGCCGGCGCATTTGGGCAGCACGATGCCGTAGGGGGTGGCGGGCATCACGGCGGCCAGATCGGCCAGGGCGTCGCCGCCCTCCAGCGCGTTGATGCGCACCCATAGTTGTTTGCCTGCCGCGCCGCGTTCCAGCATGGCGCGGACTTCCTTGCGCGCAGCAGGCTTCTGGTCCGGGGCGACGGAGTCTTCCAGGTCCAGGATCAGGGCATCGGCGGCGCTGGCGGCCGCGTGATCGAACTTGCGCCCGGAATCGCCGGGCACGAACAGCAGGGAGCGGGTCATCGTGGTCCTCCTGGACGGCGGCAAGCTCAGGCCGGACGCTTGCGCATCAAGGCCGAACGCTTGCACGTGGCCACGACTTCGTCGCGATGGTTCAGCGCGGTGTGCTCGAACTCGACGATGCCCGCGTTGGGGCGCGATTTGCTCTCGCGCACCGACAGCACGCGGGTGTGCACATGCAAGGTGTCGCCAGCGAAAACCGGCTTGGGGAAGTTCACGTCGGTCATGCCCAGATTGGCCACGGTGGTGCCCAAGGTGGTGTCGTTGACCGTCATGCCGATCAGCAGGCCCAGCGTGAACAGGCTGTTGACCAGGGGCTTGCCGAACTCCGTCTGCGCGGCGAAATGCGCGTCCAGATGCAGCGGCTGCACGTTCATCGTCAGGGAACTGAACAGCACGTTGTCCATTTCGGTCAGGGTGCGGGTCCAGGCATGCTCGAACGCCTGCCCGGGCGAAAACTGTTCGTAATAAAGGCCAGCCATGTTCTTTCCTTCATGTAGAGAGCGCCGGGGTATTGGCCCGGAATTCGAGCGGCCGCTACCGGTAATCCCGATCCGCGTTCTTACTCTTGAACAAAAGTTTATATTCATGAACGAAGGCGGGCAATGGTTTTGGCTAGTCGTAAACCCGCAGGAGCCTGCGCAGCCGCGGAGGACGCAGGCGCGCGCGGCCAGCGCGGGTGACGCGGCGGAAAGCAGGAAGGGGAGGTAAAGGCGCGGCCGCCAGGCGCCTCTCGGGGCAGCCAGGCGGCCGGAGCGGCGAAAGCCCTTTTAGGGGCTGGCCTTAGTAGGCAGTCACGGCGGGCGCCGGGCTGTCCAGGCGTTGCGTGAGTTCGCGGCCGGCGGCAAGCAAGGTCTGGCCGATGAGGTCGGCGCGGGAGGCGGAACGGTCCAGCGGAGCGCCCACGACCAGCGCCAGCACGGCGCCGTACAACACCAGCGGCGCGGCAACCGACAGGGTATCGGCCTGATGCTCCGCCAGATTGACGTGCCAGCCGCGCTGGGCTTCGGAATCGATCAGCTGCAGCAGTTGCTTGTGGGTCTTGACCGTCTTGCTGGTATAGCGGTCCAGGGGCAGGCGCGCGACCAGCGCCTCGCGTTCGGCAGGCGGCATGGCGCCCAGCAGGGCACGCCCGGAGGCCGATGCATGCAGCGGTTTTTGCTGGCCGACCCTGGCCGTGAAGCGCACGATGCGTTCGGGCTCGGCCACGTCCAGGTAGACCACCTGGTCGCCCGACCGTTGCGCCAGGATCAGGGTCTCGTCCAATTCGTCGCGCAGCGCCTCCAGCGTGGGCCGGATGCGTGTGGTCAGCTGGTCATGCTCGGCCACCGTGCGGGCCTCGTTCAGCCAGCGGCGAGTGAGGTAATAACGGCCCGCAGTCTGATGCGCGTAGCCGTCGCCTTCCAGCGTGTCCAGCAAGGCCAGGCAGCTGGACTTGGGGATGCCCAGTCCGGCCGAAAGCTGCGACAGCGTGGCCGGCGCCCGCGTCGCGGCGAAGAATTGCAGGATGTCCAGGACGCGCCTGGCGCTTTTTACGTCGTTCGTACTCATGCACGCGAATATATATTCATGAACGGACAGCAGCAACCGCCGCCGCCCGCCGCGCCATCAGTCCGCGTACACCCCCGCCTTGCGGATGATGCCGCCCCATTTGTCGACCTCGGATTGCAGCCAGGTCTGCAGGCCCTGCGGCGTCTGCTTGGATTCCGGCACGATCTCGGCGCCCAGTTCCGCCATCTTCTGCGTGAAGGCAGGATCCTTCAGCGCGGCGCGCAGGGCCTCGTTGAACTTCGCGACGGCTTCTGGCGGCGTGCCCTTGGGCGCGTAGACGCCATGCCACACCTTGACCTCGAAGCCCTTCAGGCCGTTCTCCTGCAGGGTCGGCGCATCAGGCAGCGTCTTGATGCGCTCCAGCGTGGTGACGCCGTACAGCTTCACGCGGTCGGCCTTGATCTGCGGAATGGTCTGGGTGGTCTGATCGCACAGCACGTCCACCTGGCCGCCCAGCAGCGCGGTCATCGCCGGCGCCGTGCCGGCATAGGGCACGGTGGTGAACTGCACGCCCAGCGATTCCTGCAGCAGCATGCCGCAGAGCTGCGACACCGCGCCCAGGCCGGCGTTGGCCAGGTTGATCTTGTTGCCGTTTTCCTTGGCGTACTTGATGAAGTCCTTCATGCCGTCCGCGGGCAGGTCCTTGCGGCCCAGCAGCGTCATGGGCACGTCGGCCACCTGGCCGACATAGGCGAAGTCCGTCAGCGGGTTGAACGACAGCTTGCGGTACAGCGCCGGCGCGGTGGCCATGCCGTTGTGGTGGATCAGGAAGGTGTAGCCATCGGGCGCGGCGCGCGCCACGTGCTGCGACGCCAGCGTGCCGCCGGCGCCTGTGCGGTTCTCGATGATGATGCTTTGGCCCAGCGTCTTGGACATGGATGCGCCCAGACTGCGCGCCACCACATCGGTCGGCCCGCCCGCTGCGAACGGCACGACCAGCGAAATGGGATGATTGGGATAGGCGCCTTGCGCGCCGGCGGCGCCGGAAACCAGGCAGGACAGGGCCAGCACGGGCCATGCTGCACGCTTGAGGGCGCGCGCGTAGATAGGGGGCATGTCTCGCTCCTTGTGGTGTTGTCGGGGCCCCCAAGGCAAAGCATGACGGCCGGACACCAGTGTGGCGCGACAGCGCCCGGATGAGAATTCGCGGTTCCGCAAGCCGGGTTTCGGCTGCTGGAAAGGAGGGTTTACGCGGAAGGCGATATGAGCGGGGGATTTTCCTGCTCTTCCTGCGAACCGAGTCCGCTGCACGGGAGGGCCGCGGCTTGCACGCGGTCATGAAAGTAACGGTGAAAAATCTCCCAGTCCCGGTACTGCGCGGACGCCACCTGGAAGGCGCACAGCCGGCCCACCAAGCTGCAGATCCAGTCAGCACATTGAAGGGTCTGGAACAGGTGGCTCTCACCTTGAATCAGCGGCTCGACCAGCGTTCTGCATCGGTCGGTGGCATCTTCGAACATCGCCAGCGTGCAGGCTTCGACATTCATTTCGCGCCATCGGCTGCCCGCCTGTTGCTCGTCGATCAAAAGCATGAAGGTGGCCTGCCTTGCCGAGAAAAAGCGATCCGCGCGCCGGACTATGCGTAGCAATTGCTGCTTGAAGATCTCCGCGGGTTGATGCGATGCCGCGTCTGTTGTCTTTTGCTCGCCGCTGTAAATCACGTGTCCGCCAATCTGTCTGATCCGGTTCAGCAAACGCCCCGTTGCGGTCCGCAACTGCTGGTACTTTTCAACATTCCGGACGGTATAGAGTTGCGCGCCCTTCTTTTCCCAGCGGTACGCAGGTTGGTCTTGCCGTTCCAGTTCGAACTTCAATAGATGGCATTTCAGTTTGTAGAAGTAGATGGCGAATTCGCGCACGGATTCAACAGGCAGGACCAACCCCCCGAAGCCGAACACCGGGCTTGTCCGGTGCTTGTCGTGATCACGAGGGACGAATGGGCCAATGTGGCCGAACTCGTCCAGATACATGACGTAATGCATGACGTAACCCTTTGTCCGACACGTGGCTTGCATACGAATCGAAGCAGTGTAGGGCGCGGGAGACGGCTGGCTTTCCTTCAGTGAATGGAAAGATCGCACCCAAATTCAAAATGGCAACGATTCATGCCGCACAAAAACACGAAAGCCCGCAGCAATGAATTGCGCGGGCCTCGGAAGGTGGGCATATGGCGTGCATATACGTTGAAGAAACTGTAAAGCAGATTCCGGTCGTGCTGCAAGGGATCAAGGCGTCCGGAACACATAAATGCGCGCGGAAGCCTGCGGTATCAGACGGAGTCCCGGGTTCTGGCCTGGGAGGCTTGGCATGTTCCTGCCGGAAACCGCCCCTAGTTCGCCTGATCCTTCCCCGGATCTTCAGCCAACACCTGCGGCGCCGGATAGTTCGACACGGGCGCATCCATCGGCTCCGCGCGCAGCGGCTGGTGCACGCGGCTGGGAGGGACCAGCGAATCGGGCGAGTCGGGATTGGTCCACAGCGGGTCCGGGATCTCGGCGAAGACCTGGCGCAGGCGTTCGCCCCAGGTGCCGCGGATCATGCGGAAGTACTCGTTGTGCTCGTCGATGCTGGCGAAATGCGTGACGCGCAGCGAGTGCGTGTCGTAGACCAGCAGGTCCAGCGGCAGGCCCACCGAGATATTGGAGCGCAGCGTGGAGTCCATGGAGATCAGGGCGCACTTGGCCGCTTCGTCCAGCGAGGTGTCGGGACGCAGCACGCGGTCCAGGATGGGCTTGCCGTATTTGGCTTCGCCGATCTGGAAGTACGGGCATTCCTGGCCGGCTTCGATGAAGTTGCCGGCCGAATACACCTGGAACAGGCGGCAGCGTTCGGCGCCGATCTGGCCGCCGAAGATCAGGTTGACGTTGAAGTCCACGCCCTGCTCGCGCAGGGCCGGGGCTTCGTGGTGATAGACGCTGCGCACCGCCGCGCCGACGCGGCGGGTGGCCTCGAACATGTCGGGCGCGTTCCAGACGGTTTCGCCGCCTTCGTCGTGCTGGCGCGCCAGCGCGTTCAGCACCGCCTGGCTGACCGCCAGGTTGCCCGAACTCATCAGCACCATGACGCGGTCGCCCGGGCGCTCGAACACGGTCATTTTGCGGAAGACGCTGATCTGGTCGACTCCGGCGTTGGTGCGGGAGTCGGCCAGGAATACCAGGCCGGAATCAAGGCGGGCTGCGACGCAGTAGGTCATGATCAGAATTAGGGAAAACCACGCCGCATTGTATTGCGGCGCGGCTGGCGGGATGTTACTGCTGGGCGCTGGTCTGGACCTGCACGCTGACCTCCATGGATTCCTGACCGCCGCCGTTGCGCACGCCGCGCACCGGCGAGGCCGAGTCATAGTCCCGCGCCACCGCCAGCCGGCAATGGCAGTCCGAGGCGAACTGGCGATTGGTGATGTCCACGCTGGTCCAGCCCACGTCGGGCAGCCAGACGTCGGCCCAGGCGTGGCTGGCTGCGTGTTCGGCGGTGGTGTACAGGTAGCCGCTGACGTAGCGCGCGGGTACGCCCAGGCCGCGCACGCAGGCCAGGAACAGGTGGGCATGGTCCTGGCAGACGCCATGGCCCATGGCCAGCACCTGGTTGGCGGCGGTGGTGACGTCGGTGGTGCCGGGCTCGTAGGCGACGCGGTCGCTGACCGCGGTGGCCAGGGCCAGCACGTCGTCCGGCGTATGCAGACCGCCCGGCAGCGCGTTGCGCACGAAGGCCATGACGGTGTCGTCGGCCTGGGTCAGCGGCGTCTGCACGCAATAGGCGTGCACTGGCAGACGGCTGTCCTCGCTGCCCAGCAGGCCGCGTTCCAGCGGCGCCACCAGCACTTGCCCGACCACGCGCAGCTCGATGTCGGTGTGCGGCTGGTTGAGCGTCAGCGTATGCGTGATGTTGCCGTAGGCATCTACTTGCTTGTCCAGCTCGCCGGGCGCTTCGATGTGCCAGCGCAGCACGCGCTGGTGTTCGTCGTCGCGCGGGGTCAGGCGCAAGGTCTGGATGCTGTAGGTGACCGGGGCGGTGTAGCGGTAGTGAGTGACGTGGGTGATGATCTGTTTCATTCCGGTCTCCGGTCTAGGCCGACAGCGGCACCAGGAAATCCTGGCTGATCCGGTTGCCCAGATCGTTGATGCGGTCGAGGAAGTGCTCCAGGTATTGATGCAGGCCGCTGTCCAGGATGTCCTCGACGCGACCGTATTGCAGTTCCGCGCACAGCATGCCGGCGCGCCTCTCGGTTTCGGTCGAGCGTTGGTTGGAGACACGCGCCAGGTCGTCGGCCACTGCGCGCATCGAGGCCAGCAGCGAGCGCGGCATGTCGCCGTGCAGGATCAGCAGCTCGGCCACACGGTCGGGGGTGATGACGTCGCGATATACCTTGCGGTAAATCTCCAGGCCGGACACCGAGCTGAGCAGCGCCGACCAGCGGTAGAACTCGCTTTGCAGCGCCGCCGCGCCGGCGCCCTCGGTTCGGCCATCGTGGCCGTTGGACCCGCGTTCATGGAACTTCACGTCCAGCATGCGCGCGGTGTTGTCGGCGCGTTCCAGGTGCATGCCGATGCGCAGGAAGTACAGGGCCTCGTCCTCCAGCATGGTGCCGATGGTGACGCCGCGCGCCAGGTGCGAACGGAACTTGACCCATTCGAAGAACTCGCCCGGGTTGCGTTCCAGCAAGCCCGTGTGCAGGTGCTTGAGCAGTTCCAGCCAGGTGGTGTTGTAGGTTTCCCAGACCTCGGTGGTGAGGCTGCCGCGCACGGCGCGCGCGTTCTCGCGGGCGGCGCGCATGCAGGAATAGATGGACGAGGGGTTCTCGGGATCGCGCACCATGTACTGCAGCACGTCGTGCGGCGAGATGGAGGCGTACTTGCTCTGGTACAGGCCTTGCAGCTCGGAGATGCGCAGCACGCCCAGCCACGAGCCTTCGCGCCGCTGCGCGTCCTGCGGCAGCAGCGACATCTGCAGGTTCACGTCCAGCATGCGGGCGGTGTTTTCGGCGCGTTCGGTGTAGCGGCACATCCAGAACAGATTGTCGGCGGTTCGGCTCAGCATGTTCAGTCCTCCTCCAGCACCCAGGTGTCCTTGGTGCCGCCGCCCTGGCTGCTGTTGACCACCAGCGAGCCCTCGGTCAGCGCCACGCGGCACAGGCCGCCCGGCACGGTGCGGATGTCCTTGCCGCACAGCACGTAGGGGCGCAGGTCCACATGGCGCGGCGCCACGCCTGATTCCACGTAGGTCGGCACGGTGGACAGCGCCAGCGTGGGCTGCGCGATGTAATTGGCGGGGTTGGCGCGCACGCGGTCCTTGAAGGCCTCGACCTCGGCGCGCGAGGCCGACGGCCCCACCAGCATGCCGTAGCCGCCCGAGCCATGGACTTCCTTCACCACCAGTTCGTGCATGTGGGCCAGCACGTGCGACAGTTCGTCCGGCCGGTTGCAGCGCCAGGTGGGGACGTTGGACAGTATCGGCTCCTCGCCCAGATAGAAGCGGATCATGTCCGGCACGTAGAGATAGGTGGACTTGTCGTCGGCGATGCCGGTGCCGATGGCATTGGCCAGCGTTACGCGTCCGGCTCGGTACACCGACAGCAGACCCGGCACGCCCAGCGCGGAGTCGGCGCGGAATGACAGCGGATCTAGAAAGTCGTCGTCCAGGCGGCGGTAGATCACGTCGACCTTGCGCGGCCCCTGCGTGGTGCGCATGTAGACGGTGTTCTGCTCGACGAACAGGTCCTGGCCTTCGACGAGCTCCACGCCCATCTGCTGCGCCAGGAAGGCGTGTTCGAAGTAGGCCGAGTTGTACATGCCGGGCGTCAGCACCACCACGGTGGGATCGTCGCCGCCGTGCGGCGCGACTTCGCGCAGGTTGTCCAGCAGCAGGTCCGGGTAGTGCGCCACCGGTTCCACCTTGATGCGGCCGAAGGCGTCGGGCATCAGCCGCATCGACATCTTGCGGTTCTCCAGCATGTAGGACACGCCGGACGGCACTCGCAAATTGTCTTCCAGCACATAGAACTCGCCCGCGCCCGCGCGCACGATGTCCACCCCGGCGATGTGGCAGTAGATGTCCTCGGCCACGTCCACGTCCTGCATCTCGGGGCGGTACTGGGCGTTCAGGAATACCTGCTCGGCGGGCACCACGTCCGCGCGCACGATGTCGTGCCCGTGATAGATGTCGTGGATGAACATATTGAGCGCGCGCACCCGCTGCTTCAGGCCGGCTTCCAGCAAACGCCATTCGGCGGCGGGGATGACGCGCGGGATCAGGTCGAAGGGGATCAGGCGTTCGGTGCCGGCCGCGTCGCCCGCCACCGAAAACGTGATGCCGACCCGGCGAAAGCTCAGGTCCGCTTCCAGGCGGCGCGCGGCCATGGCCTGCGCGGACTGCTCGTCATGCCAGCGCTCGAAAGCCTGGTAGTGGGAGCGTATGCCGCCGGCGCTGTCGCGCATTTCGTCATAGGCGGCGGGACGGGATGATCTGTCCTTCATGGCTCCTCCGGTACAGGTGCTGGCAGCCGGCTCGCGCACGGCCGCCGTCCGGCCAATGTCCGGCCGGTTGCAATGGATTAAGCAACCCGCATGCCAGCCTGGCCGGCACGCGCGGGGGGCGCCCCTGAGGACCAATATCCTCCGAAGGGCGTTGCGGCGCCATCGCCGCGGCGGCTGAGGCCAGGGGATGGCGTGGGCGCCAGGCGCGGATTGGCCGGGGCTGGCGGGTGGATCGGGGTCAGCGGGGCTGGCGCGGAAATGCTTGGCCAGGGGAACGGGTGGGGCGGCGCTGCCGAAGAAAGCGCACGGAAGTGCGCGGGCGCTGCGTGCTGCGGCCGGGGTCTGGGCTAGGCCCGGCAGCAGTCCCTATGATAGGTCGTGCACCGTATTGGTGCAAACTGGTGGAGCAGAACTGGTGCGTCAGTTCATGCGGAAGCTGTGCAGCGTGGTGCCGCTGGTGCCGCCTTGTTCCAGCGGCGCCTGGGGCACCCAGCCGTCCTGGGTCAGTACCGCGTCCAGCGGGAAGTCGTGGGCGGCGGGTTCATAACCGGCGTCCAGCTCGCCGCAGCTCCAGGCGATGCCGATGGCGATGAACGGGTGGCCGCGGTCGCGCAGCGCGGCCAGGGTGCGGTCGTAATAGCCGCCGCCATAGCCCAGGCGGTCGCCCTGTTCGGTGTAGCCCAGGGTGGGGACCAGCACCACGTCGGGCAGCAGTTCGGCGCCGGCGACGGGTTCCTGGATGCCGTAGGGGCCGGCACGCAATTCGGCGTCCGGCGTCCAGGGCAGGAAGGCCAGCGGGGCGTTGCGTTCGCGCACCACGGGCAGGGCCACGGTCACGCCGTTTTCGACCCATTGTTCTAGCAGCGGGCGCAGGTCCGGTTCGTCGGCCATGGGCCAGAAGGCGGCCACGGTAGCGGGCGCGGGGCGGCCCGCGCGCACGGCCTCATCGCGCGCCACATTCAGCCAGGTGAACAGGCGTGCGCGCATGAGCAGGCCGCCGCGGCTACGCTGGTCTTCCGGCAGTTCGGCGCGCAGTTTCCGCAATCGCGCGCGTAGCGGTACTGCGGTATCCTCTGGAGTATTTTGCGTAGTCATGCGGTGGCTGTAAGAGGGATGGACAAATGATGGCGAATGTGCGGACGCATGCGGACGAACAGGTGGATTGCCGGCATGCTGGCGTACGGCAAGGCCAGTGTATGAGGGACAGGGCATGACACAGACTCTGCAACCCGGACGGTATCAGAAAACCGCGCGGAAATCCGGGTCCGCCGCCGCCACCGAGGCCGCTCCCGGCCTGCGCCGCTGGCTGCCGCTTCTGGCGCTGTTCACCGCGGCCTGTGCGCCGGTGGACGCGCAGCAGCGCAGCGCGTCGGTCAACACCCAGCCCCAGCCTCAGCCCGCCGTTCAGGCCGCGCAACCCGCCATTTCCGTGCCGCCCGCGGTGCTGGCCGGCCTGCCGCCGACTTCCCAGACGCCCGCGCTGGCCGCCGTGGTTGCCGCGCGCGAAGCCATGAACCGCAAGCAGTGGTCCGTGCTGGGCGCGCTGGTGCCGCAGGCCAAGCCGGATCCGCTGGGCATGTACCCCGAATACTGGCTGCTGCGCTACCAGTTGTGGACGCCTCCCGCCACCGGCCGGCCCACCGCCGACCTGCAGAAGTTCATCAGCGGCAATTCCGACGCCTACCTGGCCGATCGCCTGCGCGGCGACTGGTTGCTGGCCGCGGCCCGCAGCGGAGACTTCGAAACCGTGCGCAAGCTCGCGCCCGTGAAGAACAGCAATGCGCAGATCGAGTGCGCCATCCTCGATGCCAAGCACATGACCGGGCAGCGCGCCACGGCGGCGCAGGCCGCGGCCGTGTTCGCGCCGGGCGGCGCCTGCTGGGCGCTGTACGACCAGCTGGTCGCCGACGGCATCATGGGTTGGGAGCAATTGGAACCCCAGCTGCGCGACGCCATCGAAGCCAACAAGACCGCCGACGCGCGCAAGTTCGCGCAGTACATGTTCGAGCCGGGCGACCTGAAAACCTATGACCAGCTCATGAAGGACCCCATGAAGTGGCTGACGCGCCAGAGCCGTCAACCCGTGGGCCGCAACGAGAAGGAACTGGTGACGATCGCCTTGGCGCGCCTGGCGCGTTCCGACGTCAGCGTGGCGGATTCCTACCTGCGCCGCGAATGGGGCAAGTCCGGGGACTGGTCCAAGTCCATGGCCAAGTCGAACCTGGCCTGGGTCCGCGGCCAGTACGCGCTGGTCGCCGCGCTGAATCTCGACAGCCGCGCCGACGACTGGTACCACGAGGCCGGCCACATCCGTATGACGGAATACAACGCCGCCTGGAAGGTGCGCGCCGCCTTGCGCCAGCCCAAGATCGACTGGAAATGGGTCATGGAATCCATCGACCAGATGCCCGCCTCGCAGCAGGCCGATTCGTCCTGGATCTACTGGAAGGCCCGCGGCCAGGCCGCGCGCGGCAACAAGGAACAGGCCGCCACCGCCTACGCCAGCATCGCCGACCGCTTCGACTTCTACGGCCAGCTGGCCGCCGAGGAACTGGGCCGCCGCATCACCGTGCCGCCGCGCCCCGCGCCCATTAGCGACCAGGAAATCACCGAGGCCCGCGCCAACCCCGGCCTGCGCCGGGCGATCCAGCTCTTCCGCCTGGGCTGGCGCGCCGAAGCCGTGCCGGAATGGAACTTCACGCTGCGCGGCATGAGCGACCGCCAGCTGATGGCCGCCGCCGAACTGGCGCGCGCCGAGAACATCTACGACCGCGTGGTCAACACCTCCGACCGCACGGAAAAAGAGTTCGACTTCAGCCAGCGCTTCATCGCGCCCTTCGAAGGCCGCGTCACCGCCAAGGCCAACGCCATCGCGCTGGATCCGGCCTGGGTCTATGGCCTGATCCGCCAGGAATCGCGCTTCATCATGGACGCGCGTTCGCACGTCGGCGCGTCCGGCCTGATGCAGCTGATGCCGGCCACGGCCAAGTGGGTCGCGGGCAAGATCGGCATGAGCAACTTCACGCCCGACAGCGTCAACGACTTCGACACCAACACCGAACTCGGCACCAACTATCTGAACATGGTGCTGCGTGACCTGAACGGTTCGCAGATGCTGGCCAGCGCAGGCTATAACGCCGGCCCGCGCCGTCCGCACAACTGGCGCTCGACCTTCACGCATCCAGTGGAAGGCGCGATCTTTGCCGAGACCATCCCGTTCAACGAGACGCGCACCTACGTCAAGAACGTGATGTCCAACTCGGTGTATTACGCCGCCATGTTCACCGGCCAGCCCCAGTCCCTGAAGGAACGCCTGGGCAACATTGTGCCGCTGGGCGCGGAAAGCACTTCGATCCCATGACGCGGGATCCGGCCACGGACGGCCTGCAGGTCTATATCGTGGGCGGAGCGGTGCGCGATGCGCTGCTCGGCCTCCCCCCCGGCGACCACGACTGGGTCGTGGTTGGCGCCACACCCGAGGACATGGCTCGCCGCGGCTTCGTGCCCGTGGGCGGCGATTTCCCCGTGTTCCTGCATCCGCGCAGCAAAGAGGAATACGCGCTGGCGCGCACCGAGCGCAAGTCGGGGCGGGGCTACAAGGGCTTCACGTTCTATACGGGCGCCGACGTCACGCTGGAAGAGGATCTGCGCCGTCGCGACCTGACCGTCAACGCCATCGCGCAGAAGCAGGACGGCGAGCTGGTTGATCCCCTGGGCGGGGCCGCCGACGTGCGCGACCGCATCTTCCGCCACGTTGGCGAGGCCTTCGAAGAGGATCCGGTACGCATTCTGCGGCTGGCCCGGTTCGCGGCGCGCTTTGCCGATTTTTCCGTGGCGCCCGAGACCCTGGCGCTGTGCCGCCGCATGGTCGAGGCCGGCGAGGCCGACGCGCTGGTGGCAGAACGGGTCTGGAAGGAATTGTCGCGCGGCCTGATGGCGGCGGCGCCGTCGCGCATGCTGGGCATCCTGCAGCAATGCGGCGCGCTGGCGCGCGTGATGCCCGAGCTGCAAGGGGTGGAACAGACCGCGGCCGACGTGGATCGCGCGGCCGCGCAGGGCCTGTCGCTGCCGGGCCGTTATGCCTTGCTGTGCCGGCTGACGCCTGAACGCGACGCCATGGGCCGCCGCCTGCGCGTGCCCACGGAATGCAACGATTACGCGCGGCTATTGCCGGAAGTGTTGGCGGGGCTGGACGCGGTGGAGCAAGGCGCCGATCCCGCGGATGCGCAACTGGCGCTGATGGAGCGCGCCGATGCGCTGCGCAAGCCGGAACGCTTTCTGGATCTGCTGGATGCGGCGGCCGTGCTGCGCTCCGTGGACCGAGCGGCCTGGCAATCGCGCGTGGCAATCGTGCGCGGAGTGGACGCCGGAGCTATCGCCAAAGCTTGCGCCGGAGAACCGGCGCGCATCAAGGAGCAGGTGCGCGCCGCGCGCCTGGAGCGCCTGCGGGCGCAGTGATTCCGCTATGGATCTGAAAACGTGGCGGCCATGCCTATGAGGCCGCCACGCGTTCCTACAGCTTGCCCAACCGGTCGCCGCGCGAGAACCCTGCCAGCGGTTCGGTGATGCCGCGTCCCACCGCCAACACCTTGAACAGTTCGCCCATCTCCGATTCGGACAAGAGCTTCTGCACGGGCGCCACGGCTTGCGCGTATTGCTGCACGTCGCTCGGATCCAGTTGCGCCAACAGATCCATCAGCCCCGCGTTCATCAGGAAGCGGGCCTGCGAGGTATAGCCCAGGACTTGCATGCCGGCCTCGAGCGCGGCATCCGCCATGGCGGTGAAATCGACGTGCGCGGTGATGTCCTGCAGGCCCGGCGCGGTGAACGGATCGCCGTGGGCGTGATGGCGCAGGTGGCACATGAGCGTGCCGCCGGCGCGCTGCGGATGGTAGTACTCGCTGCGCGGAAAGCCGTAGTCCAGCAGCAGCGCCGCGCCGCGTTCCAGCCAGCCGCCCATGGCGGCGATCCAGGCTTCGCCTTGCAGGTTGATCTCGGACACGTAACCGGGCAGGGCCGGCATGCGGGCGGCGACAGCGGCGGCTAGCGCCGGCGGCGCCGGGCGGTCTTCCCAGACGAAGCCTTGCGCGGCGTCCACCGCCACGCCGCGCTCCAGCACCTCGCCCGTATCGCTCCAGCGGAAGATCGACACCGGCATCGCGTCCAGTACTTCGTTGGCCAGCACGCAGCCGGCAAAGCGCTGGGGCAGCGCGTCCAGCCATTGCACACGCTCGCCGAATGCCGCCAGCCTTTCAGCCTGGCGGGCGCGCAGGTCGGCCGACACTTCCAGGATCAGGTAGCGGGTTTGATCCAGGCCCATCGCATCCAGTTCGCGCAGCACGCCTTCGGCCAGGGCGCCGGTGCCGGCGCCGAATTCCAGCACGGCGTCGGTCTGCGTCTGGCGCAGCACCTGGGCGGCCTGGCGGGCCAGCGTGCGGGCGAACAGCGGCGTCAGCTGGGGCGCGGTGACGAAGTCGCCGGCAGGCGTGCGGACGTCGCCGTCGGCCTCGGCCAGCTTGACGTTGCCGGCCGCATAATAGCCCAGCCCGGGCGCGTATAGAGCCTGCGCCATCCAGTGGTCGAACGACAGCCAGCCGCCATGGGCGGCGATGGTGGCGCGCAGATGCGCGGCAGCGGCTGCGCTGTGTTCCTCGGCGGCGGGAGTAAGGGCGGGCAGGTTGGCGGGGGCGGATCGTTGCATGGTCGGGCGGTGCGTGGACAAGCGGTCATTTTCCCAAAAAACAAACCCCGCGACAGGCGCGGGGTTTGTGTTGGGTTCAAGCGGGCGGATTAGCCGCGGCGGTCAGCCGACTTGCCGAAGCGCTTGGCGGGGCCGCCGGGGCGCTTGTCGAACGAGGGCTTGCCACGGAAACCGCCTTCCGGACGGTCGCCGCCGCGGAAGCCGCCTTCACGCTGCGGACGGTCGCCGAAGCTGGGACGGTCGCCAAAGCTCGGGCGGTCGCCAAAGCTGGCGCGGTCGTTGTAGCTGGGGCGCGAGTCGCGGTCGCCGCCACGGAAACCGCCTTCACGCGGGCCGCGCTCGCTGAACGGGCGGGCATCGCGCTGGGGGCGGTCGCCATAGCTGGGGCGGTCGCCGAAGCTGGGACGCGAATCGCGGTCGCCGCCGCGGAAGCCGCCTTCGCGCTGCGGACGGTCACCGAAGGGGCGGTTGCCCTGGTAGCCGCCTTCACGCTGCGGACGGTCGCCGAAGCTCGGACGATCGCTGAAGGAACGGGCCGGGCGGTCGCCGAACGGGCGATTGCCTTGGTAGCCGCCTTCGCGCGGGCCGCCCTCGCGGTTGCCTTGATAACCGCCTTCACGCGGCTTGAATTCGCCACGCGGGCCGCCGAAGGAACGGCCTTCGCGGTTGCCCTGGTAGCCGCCGCCGGGACGCTTGCCGAACGGCTTGCCGCCACGCGGGCCGGCGCCGCCAGCCGAGGGGCGCGGAGTGCGCTTGGGTTCCAGGCCGGCGATCACTTCGGGGGTGATCGATTGGCCGATGTAGTGCTCGATGCGGCGGACCTTATGGCGCTCGGAATGCGTTGCCAGCGTGAAGGCCAGGCCGCTGCGGCCGGCGCGGCCGGTACGGCCGATACGGTGCACGTAGTCTTCGGCTTGCATCGGCAGGTCGAAGTTGACGGCGTGGCTGATGCCTTGCACGTCGATGCCGCGGGCAGCCACGTCGGTGGCGACCAGGATGCGCAGTTGGCCGCGCTGCAGTTGCGACAGCGTGCGGGTGCGTTGGCGCTGGTTCATGTCGCCGTGCAGGGCGGCGGCGGCAAAGCCTTGGTCGGCCAGGCGGTCGGCCAGATCGTCGGCGCCGCGCTTGGTCGACGTGAAGACGATGGCCTGGTCCAGCGAGGCGTCGCGCAGCACGTGGTCCAGCAGCTGCATCTTGTGGCTGGCATCGTCCGCGTACAGCAGGCTTTGCGTGATGTTGGTGTGCTTTTCCTTGGCGCCGGCGATCTCGATGCGCTGCGGCTCGCGCATCATGCGCGAGGCCAGCTTGGCGACGGTGCCGTCCAGCGTGGCCGAGAACAGCAGCGTCTGGCGGCCTTCCGGCAGGCGGCTGACGATGGTTTCGATATCTTCGATGAAGCCCATGTCCAGCATGCGGTCGGCTTCGTCCAGCACCAGCGTGTGCACGGTGTTCAGCTTGACGCGGCCCGAGTTCAGGTGGTCGATCAGGCGGCCGGGGGTGGCGACCAGCACGTCCACGCGGCGCGACAGCGCCTTCAGCTGCGCGCCGTAGGGCATGCCGCCGACGACGGTGGCGGTGCGCAGGTCGGCCAGCTTGCGGCCGTAGGTGGCGGTGGCGTCCGTGACTTGCAGGGCCAGTTCGCGGGTCGGGGTCAGCACCAGCACTTGCACGCCGACACCCTTGTTGGCGGGCATCTGGGCGATGCGGTGCAGGGCCGGCAGCATGAAGGCCGCGGTCTTGCCGCTACCCGTCTGCGAGGACACCATCAGGTCGTGGCCAGCCAGCGCTTGCGGAATGGCCGAAGCTTGGACAGGAGTGGGGGAGGTGAAGCCAGCGTCTTGAATGGCCGACAACAGAGCGGGCGCAAGACCCAGGTTTTCGAAAGACATTACTTTCCCTTGCCGCAATCAATGCGACGCAGTGCTTGGTCGGGCCAGGGGATTAGGCGGCCGGATCCAGGCGACGGTTGATGGAGCATCGTGCCGACCGAATCAACCGTGCGCGTGGCGCGTTCTCGTGTACTGAGTGGAACGCAGGGCGAAAGGAAAGGAGGTCAGGAATCGATGATGTTCGGCATGGGGCCGGGGCTGTGTCACCCGGCAGACTGCGAAAATTTCCGCTAAATCAAGGCGGTAAATGCCGAACTCGTTTTGTGCAGTGCGGCGATCATAACCCGAATTCGCCCTGCATGGGAATTATTTTTTTGTCCAGCTCCCAATCAATAGGGTTTTTCCCTTGGTTGGTCAGCCACTGATTGGTGGCCAGGAAGTGGCCGCAGCCCAGGAAGGGTACTGGGGGCCTTCTGGCGGACAGGGGCGAGGGGTGGTTGGACATCAGGACCAGGTGGCCGCTGTTGTCCGGGAGCAACGCCCGCTTGGCCTGGGCATGGGCTCCCCACAGCATGAAAACCTTGGGCGACGGGTCGCGCGCGACCAGGGCGATCAACGCATCCGTCACCGTTTCCCAACCACGCTTGGCATGCGAGGCCGGCTGGCCGTCTTCCACGGTCAACGCGGTGTTCAGCAGCAGCACGCCCTGTTCCGCCCAAACGCTCAGGTCGTTGCCGGCCGGCACGCGGGTGCCCGGAAACTCCTGGGCGATTTCGTTGAAGATGTTGCGCAGGCTGGGCGGCCGCTTGCAGTCGTCCGGCACCGAGAAGGCCAGCCCCTGGGCCTGGCCCGGCCCGTGATAGGGATCCTGCCCCAGGATCACCACGCGCACGTCCGACGGTTCCAGGCCGTGCAGGGCGCGAAAAGGCGTGGCCGGATAGACCACCGCGCCTTCTTCCAGGCGCTTGTCCACATGGGCGATTACGCCGGCCAGCGCGTCGGCCACGGCGCGCGTCTCGAAAGCGACTTTCCAGGCGGAGGAAAGCTGCGCGGCCTGAGTGGCCAGGGAGGAGTGGAGTAGGCGGTTGTCCTGGTGCATGGGCGCAATTGTGGCACAGCCTTCCGAGGACGCCGGGGCGGGGCATTGAGGGCCGAAAAAGCGCTCTTCTACTGTCAACTATCAGAATTTTCTGGTGCGGAACGGCCTGCCATTCGCTTAACTTGCGACAAATCTTGCTGACCAGAATTCGTGCATTGCGCCAAACAACCAGAACCGCGCATTTGTACGTAGTCCCTCCCAAATGAAAACGAACAGACCTTTGCAGGTAGGCGCAATCGCTGCATCCGCGGGCGGTTTCATTAAGAAAAATCCAGAAGCAATGGCTTTCATATGAAGCTGACCGCAGTGGCCTTGCTGGCGGTGTTCGCATCCCCCTTGGCAGCCCAACCCATACTGCCCGCGGCCGCTGACCGCGCCACCGAGATCCAGCGCCGCCAGGAACAGGAGCTCGAGGCGCAGCGCGCGCGCGCCGCGCAGCGTCCAGACGTCCTGTCCGCGCCCGAGGCGCCGGCCGCGGGGGAAGGGCCGCTGGTCTTTCCCGAGGAAAGCCGGTGCTTCGTGCTGCGCGAAGTGCAATGGGACTCCCCCGAACCGCCGTCGGCGCTGCGCCGCGCGGCCGAGTCCGCCATCGGCCCCTGCCTGGGCGGACAGGGTTTGAAGAAGTTGCAGGAGCATTTGCACGCGCTGCTCATCGCTCAAGGATTGATCACCGCGCGCGTACTGGTGCCGGAGCAATCCTTGGCCGCAGGCGAGTTGCAGTTGCGTTACGTGCCAGGCCGCATTTCGGCAGTCCAGAGCGAGGGCGCCGCGGGCTGGTGGCGCACGGCGCTGCCGACCGGCCCGGGCGGCGAACTGAATCAGCGCGATCTGGACCAGGCCTTGGAAAACATCCGGCGGCTTGGCGGCCAGGCCGATGCCACCATAGACGTGGAGCCAGGTCCGAGCGTCGGCGACTCCGACATCCTCATCAAGCCCGGCAGCGGCAAGCGCTGGCATGCCTATCTGGGCGGTGACAACGGCGGCATGGAGTCCACCGGCAAGGAACAGATCAACGCCGGCCTCACGCTGGATTCTCCGCTGTTCCTGTATGACCAGTTGTCGGTTTCATGGAACAGCAACGCCGCGCTGCGCCGCAACGATGCCGGAACGCGCGCGGCCTCCATGAACTACAGCATTCCCTTCGGGTACTGGACGCTGTTCGCCGGCGCCAGCCGTTCGCGCTATCGCCAGGCCGTGGCGGGTCTGGACGAGCCGGTCATCTACGGCGGCACCACCAAGCAGATCGAGGCGGGCGTGTCCGTGGTGCCTTATCGGGCTGGCGCCTACAAGGGCACGGTGACGCTGAAATTCCTGCGCAAGCGCGTCAACAGCACCATCAACGACGTCGATATCGACGTGCAGCGACGCGACATCACCGGCTATGAGTTCGGCTATGGGCATCGCCAGTACATCGGCTCCGCCGCGCTGGACGTGGGTGGCGGCGTGCGCGGAACGCTGCCGCAGTTCTCCGACCGTCCCGGCTACATCTACGGCGACCCCGACTGGAACGGGCGCAGCACCCTGCTCACGGCCAACGCCGGACTGCATCTGCCGTTCAAGGTGGCGGACCAGCAATTGGCGTATCAGGCCAATTGGCAGATCCAGCACGCCAAGACCGCGGTGGTGCCGGCGGACTACTTCACCATCGGCAATCGCTACGCCGTGCGCGGCTTCGATGGCGAGATGACGCTGGCCGCCGAAGACGGCTGGACGTTGCGCCAAGACCTGTCGCTGAACCTCGGCGATCTGGGTCAGCAGTTCTACACCGGGTTGGACGTCGGACGGGTCGGAGGCCCGTCGGCGGAGTACCTGTCCGGCCGCACGCTGATCGGCGCGGTGACCGGCATGCGCGGCCGGATCGCCCTGCCCGGCCTGAGCGCGAGTTACGACCTGTCGGCGGGTTGGCCCTTGAAGAGACCAGAAAGCCTGAAGACCCAGAGCACCGTACTGGCTGCGTCACTGATGTTCGAGTTTTAGCGTCAAGCGCGGCCGGGCCACGCCCGCGCCTCGCTCCTTGCGCCGCGAGTCCCGCAGCGCGCCACAAGAACCGACTACCGAGTGTGCCTCATGTCCAAATTCCGTTCCGCCATCGTGTGGCTCGTGCTGTACACCCAGGTCTGGACGCCGGTCCTGGCGCAGACGCTACCTATCTCAGTGGACCGGAATGCTCCGGGCCAACGGCCAGTGGTGGGCGTGACCAACGGGGTGCCGGTAGTGAACATCGCGCCGCCTTCCGCGGGCGGGGTGTCGAACAACAAGTTCACGGACTTCAACGTCGGCCGCTCCGGCGTGGTGTTGAACAACAGCGGCGGGGCCAGCCAGACGCAACTGGCGGGCCAGATCGCGGGCAACCCCATGCTGGGCAACCAGCGAGCGACGACCATCCTGAATCAGGTCACTGCCCCCAATCCGTCGCAGCTGGCCGGCGCGCTTGAAGTGGCGGGCAACCGGGCCAATGTCATCGTCGCCAACCCGGCCGGCATCACCTGCAACGGCTGCGGCTTCCTGAATGCGGACCGCGCCACGCTCACCACCGGCAAGCCCGCTGTCGGGCCAGACGGCAGCATCGGTCTGGACATAGCGAGCGGCAAGATCCGGGTCGAAGGCGACGGCCTGCTCGGCGGGAACGTCGGCCAGGTGGACCTGATGGCGCGCACATTGGAGATCAACGCGGGCATCTGGGCGCAGCGCCTGAACGTAACGGCGGGTGCATCGCGGGTGGATTACGGCTCTGGCGCGGTGTCGGCTCGCGAAGGCGAGGGCGCCGCGCCTGCGGTGGCGCTGGACACGGCGGCACTGGGCGGCATGTACGCCAACAGCATACGGCTGATCGGCACGGAAGCCGGCGTGGGCGTGAACGTGGGCGGCAATCTCGTGGCGCTTACGGGTGATCTGGAGGTGAGCGCCGCCGGGGACCTGCGCATCACTCCCAGCGGCACCGTGCAGGCCGCGAAGAACTTGCAGATGGCGGCGGGCCGCGATCTTGAAGTGGCAGGCGCGGCGCAGGCGTCGGGCACGGTGGCTTTGCGCGCAGGCGGGCAAGCCGCGGTTCGCGGGGCGGTGAGCGCGGGCGGGGAACTGGCGGTCAACGCCCTGGGCGACGTGACCGTGGGGGCGCAGGGCAGCCTGCAGACGCAGGACGCGCTGCGCATGGCCGCAGGGCGAGACCTGGCCTTGTCGGGCTCTCTGCTGATGGGCGATCAGGATTTGAGTGCGCAGGCTGGCCGTCATGTGCGCGCCGGCATCACGACCCTGGTGCCGGATCCGGTGCCGCCCGTTACCGGCGGTTCGGATTCGGGCGGCGGCACGGCAACGGACGCCGGTTCAGGTACAGGTTCGGGATCAGGTCAGGATGGCAATCCGCCGCCCGCGAAATCTGGCGAGACGGCAGCGGGCGATGGCTCCGCGGGCCTGGTGTCGGCCAAGGGGACGGTGGCGCTACAGGCCGCACGAGACATCCAATTGCCGGGCCGCGTCGTCGCCTCGCGCGAGTTGCAGGTCCAGGCCGGCGGCGAACTTTCATCCGCTGCGGGCGCGAAGTTGCAGTCGGGCAAGTCGATGAGCCTGCGCGCAGGCGAAGACGTAAGCCTGGCAGGATCGGCGTTGACGGATGGCGCATTGTCCATCGACAGCGCGCGCGGCCTGAAGGTGGACGGCAGCGCGCTGGCCTACGGCGGCGCGCTGCAGATGCGCAGTGGCGGCGATATCCAACTGGGCGCCGCCAGCAAGACGCAGGGACGCGTCGTCGACGCCGTGGCGTCGCGCGACCTGCGGGCCGGCGGAACCATGGCGGCGGCGGGCGACGTCCGCCTGCAAGCCGGCCGCGATACGGCCGTCTCCGCGGCCATCGGCGCCGATGGCGACCTGACGCTGGAAGCGCGGGGCGGCATGCAGGTGAGCGGGCAACTGGCCAGCACCGGCAAGGCACGGCTGCAAGCGGGCGGCGACGCGGCGCTGACGGGCAGCGTGCGCAGCAATGGCGACCTCGACGTCCGGGCGGACGGCAAGCTGTCGCTAGATGGTACGGCCAGCGCCACGGCTGGCGCGCTGAGGCTGGCATCGGCCGGCGACCTGAGCATCGGCGCGGGCGGCGTGGCGCAGGCGGGCGGCCTGGCGGACCTGCGCACGGGCGCTGCGTTCCGGTCGGCGGGCGAGGTGTCATCGGTGCAGGCGTTGACGGTGGTGGCCGCAGGCGATGCCGCCGTCGATGGCAAGCTGCTTGCCGGAGGTCCGCTGTCGGTGGATAGCATCGGCAAGCTCGTCGCGGGCGCGGGTTCCATCCTGCAATCCGAAGGCGCGATGCAGTTGCGGGCGGGACGCGAACTGACGCTCGCTGGGGTTGCTGAAACCAATGCGGGATTGGCGTTTCAGGCGGGTCAGGGCATGCGCATCGACGGCAACGCTCTGGCGTATGGCGGTACCTTGTCGCTTGCCGCCGGCGGCGATCTGTTGCTGGGGGCTGCCAGCCGTACCCAGGGCGTAGGCATCGCAGCACGAGCCGACGGCGACCTGACCGCAGCCGGCGCCATGGGTTCACGCGCAGACATCGCATTGACCGCCGGCCGCGACATATCGCTTGCCGGCAAAGGTTCGACGGCCGGGAACCTGGATCTGCGGGCCGCGCGCGACTTGCGAGGCAATACGCAGGCGCAGTGGGAAGTCGAGGGCGGCGTGGCGGGGCAAGCCGGTCAGGATCTGGCGCTCGCGGGCGCATTGCAAAGCAATGGCGGCATTGAATTGATCGCCGCGCGCCACGCAACCGTGGATGGCACGTTGACCGCCGCCACGGGCGCTTTGCGCTTGGCAGCAGGGAGCGACCTGGCGATCGGCGCGCAAGGCCGCGTGGCGGCCAAGGGGCGTGTGGAAGCCCTGGCGGGCGGCGATCTGCTGGTCTCCGGCGCCTTGAGTTCCCTGGATGAATTGTCCGCGCAGGCGGTGCGCAATGCCACGGTGAGCGGCAAGCTGTATGCCGCGGGTCCGCTGGATCTGCGTGCGCGCGCCGATCTCGCCCTCAGCCAAGGCGGGCATGTGCAGAGCGACCGGACGCTGCGCCTGAACGCAGGCCAGGACCTCACATTGGCCGGCACGACGTTGACCGATGGCGGCATGACGCTGGAAGCCGTGCGCGATTTGCGCGTGACTGGTGATGCGTTGGCTTTCGGCGATCGCTTGCGCGCATCCGCCGGGCGGGACTTGTCGCTGGGCGCTGCCAGCAGATTGCAGGGCAAAGGCGTGAGCCTGGACGCGACCCGCGACGCGCGGGCCGACGGCACGCTGGTGTCCACGGCCGATGCGGCGCTGACGGCCGGCGGCGATGTCGCGGCCCAAGGCACGATCAGCGCAGACGGCAGGTTGGACCTTACCGCTGGCGGGACGGCGCAAATCGCCGCGACGGGTCGGATCGAGTCGGCTGATGTCGCGCGTTTGAGCGCCGGCGGCGACGTAATCATGACGGGCGAGCTGCGCGGCAATCAAGGCGCGAGCCTGCAAGCCGCAGGCGACCTGAAACTGGATGGCGTGGCCGCCTCGGCCCAGGGCGAACTCGCATTGCGCGCCGGGCGGGATATGGCTTTTGGCGCCGGCAGCCAGGCGCTGGCTGGCGGCGCATTGAGCGCACTGGCGGGCGCCTCCCTGACGGCTGCCGGCATCGTGTCATCGCTGGCCGACGTGGCGTTGGACGCGGCCGCGGACCTGACGCTCAAGGGCCAGACCTTGGCTGTGGGCGATCTGCGATTGCGTACGGACGGGACGCTGGCTTCGACCTCGGACGCGCGCATACAGGCCGACGGCTCGGTGGTCGCGGACGCGGCCACGGCCGCGCTTGCCGGCCAGTGGATCGCCGGCCGCAGCGCAGATCTGCGCACCCGCGGGGACTTGAAGGTCGACGGTTCCGTCCTGGCGCGCGACGGCGCGCTCTCTGCTGTCAGCGGCGGCGATCTCGCGCTGGGCGCGGCGGGCGCGTTGCAGGCAGGCGGGCTGCTGGAGGCGCGGTCCGGCGCCAAGCTGATTCTTGACGGGACCCTCTCCGGCGAGAAGGACATCCGCCTGACGGCCACGACGGATGCGTTGCTGAATGGCAAGACGATCGCCAACGGCCTGTTGAACGTCACGGCTGGCGGAGATCTGCGCGTGGGCAAGGACGGGCTGGCGCAAGGCAGCCGCAGCCTGATGCTCGACGCGGGACAGGATCTGCATATCGCGGGCACCGCCGGCACGGCAGACGGCGCGGGCAGCGGCGGCACGCTGCGTGCACAAGCGGGCCGGGATCTCTTTGTGACCGGCGTGGTGACCGGCGGCACGCCGGCCAGCCTCGCGGCGCGCAGGCATATCGGCATCGATGGCACCGTCACCGCGCTGTCTGGCGGATTGACCGCCGACGCCGGAGGCGATCTTAAAGTCGCTGCCGGCGGCCGCATGCAGGCCGCCACGGACCTGTCCCTGCTCGCAGCGGGAGATGTCGGCACCGACGGCACGCTGGCTGCCGGCGGCGCGCTGATGCTGCAAGCCGGGGGCGACGCCAGGTTGGGTGGCGTGGTGGCCGCGTTGGGCGAGATCGCCACGTCCAAGGCTGGCGACATGTCCGTGTTGGCGGGGCGTGACCTGATCGTCAAACAGGGCGCCCAGGTGCAGGCAGCAGGCGCCTTGAACGCGCTCGCGGGCCGCGACCTCTTTGTCGCTGGCGCTTTGGCGTCGGTGCGCGACCTGGCCTTGGCGGCTGCACGCGATGCGCGAGTGGAAGGGTCCATTGCCAGCGATGCCAATCTGACCATGACGGGCCGGAATATCGTAGTGGGCGCGAACGGTCTGGTGCAGGCCGCAAACAAGCTCGCCGCGACGGCGGACGAACTCCTGGACGTGGCGGGCCGCATGCTGGCCGGCCGCGAACAGGCCCTGACCGCGGGTGACCGCGTCAAGATTGATGGCACAGTCGCGGCGCTGCAAGGCGACCTGTCGCTGCAGGCCGCGCGCGGCGATCTGACCCTCGGCGCCGGTTCGCAGGTGCAGGCGGGCGGCGTCCTGGTTGCCGCTGCGGGCGGCACGTTGCAGACGTTGGGGTCGGCTTCCGCCGGCCGCGGTCTGACGCTGCGCGCGGCCAAGGACGCGCTGCTCGGCGGCATCATCGCCACGCAGGCGGGCGCGCTGTCCGCCAGTGCGGCGGGCGACTTGCGGATCGCCGCCGACGGCCGCCTGCAATCCGCGGCCGCACTGATCCTGGACGCAGGCGGGAAGCTCGCCAATGCGGGCGTGGCCGTGGCGGCCACGAATGCCACCCTGACCGCAGGTTTCTCGCTCGCCAACACCGGCGCGGTGCTGGCCGGCGGCGATCTCGACGTTCGCACCCAAGGCCTGCTGGACAATGCCGGCAGGCTGGCTGCGGGCGTGGGCGCGGATGGCGTGCTCAATCAGCCAGGCAGCTTGCGTTTGACGGCAGGCTCCATTCAGCATGCCGGCGCCAGTCTCGCCGGCAAGGACATGACGCTGACGGCCACGGACTCGGGCGCGGCGGCGGGCGATATGTCGCTCGCGGGCGGTACGCTGTCGGCCAACAATCTGATGACGCTGTCGGCCAAGGGCGATATCGACACCGCCGGCGCAACCCTTCATGGCGGCGGCCTGGACTTGTCCGCCGCCAACTTGCGCAACGCAGGCGGCAAGATCACCTCCGCCGGCGATGCCCGCATCGATCTGGGCGCGGGCGGGACGCTGGACAACACCGGCGGCCTGATCGCGGCCGCCGGCAACGCGCGCATCAATGCGGGCACGCTGGACAACCGCGATGGCACGGTGGCGGGCGGCGACCTGGACGTCACTATCGCGGGCACGCTCAACAACCAGCGCGGACTGATTCAGGCCGATCGGACGCTGACGCTGTTGGCGTCCCGCCTGGATAACCGCGACACGCTGAATGGCAACGGCACGTCCGCGCGCGGCGTGTTGGGCAAGATCGTGAGCATCGTGGCCGACGGGGTGGACAACCGCGGCGGCGCCGTCAACGCGGGCGAGAGCCTCGCCATCAAGACCAGGGAGCTCGACAACACCGCCGGCGAAGTGGTCTCGCAGGGCGACGCCCGCATCGAGACCGACACGCTGAAAAACGTGCAGGGCAAGGTGTTGGCCGGCAAGAGCCTGGCCGTCATCGTCAAAACCCTGGAAGGTCTGGGGGTGGTGGAGTCCGCCGGCGATCTTTCCTTCGAATATGCCGGCGCGCTGAACCAGAGCGGCGACATCATCGCGGGCCGCGACCTGAACCTGGCGGTGGGTGGCGCCATGGACAACAGCGCCCGGCTCAGCGCCGGCCGCGACCTGAACATCAAGGCCGACTCGTTGCACAACCAGGCCACGGGCGAACTGCTGGCGGGGCGCAACAACAACCTCAACGTCACCAATGGTCTGACCAACGAGGGCTTGATAGACGGCGGCGTCACCAACATCAGGGCCGGCAGCCTGAAAAACCTGGGCCGCATCTTCGGCGACGCCATTTCCATCGGCGCGGGTACGCTGGTCAACGACGTGGGGGCGGGCGGCGGGGCCGTGATCGCCTCGCGCGGCGATCTGGATCTGGGCGCCACCAACCTCGTGAACCGCGAGCATGCGCTGATCTACGCGGCGAAAGACCTGCGCATCGGCGGCGCGCTGGACGCCATTGGCCGCGCCGTCGGCCAGGCCGTGTCGTTGATCAACGCATCGGCCACCATCGAAGCCGCCGGCGATGCCCGCATTTCGGCCGCATCGCTGATCAACCGGAACGATCACTACGCCAACGAAACCGTGGTGGTGTCGTCCAAGCCCAAGGTGTACTTCACGCCAGAAGGCACGACGGACATGTACGACGCCGAAACCAACTGGCTGTGCGACGAAGTCACGCCCATGTGCAGCAAGGATCCGGCGTGGCTGAATGACGATCCCGAACGCAAGCTGTTGTTGCCGTCGACCAAGTACCCGGCGGATCGCTACGGCCCTCCGTTCGATTATGTGCCGCGCACCAAAGGCAAGGCGGGCCGGGATGTGCCCATTCCGCCGGCCTATGCCAAGGCCTACGACGTCTGCTCCGGCGGCGATAACGGCGGCGACTGCACGCAAGTGCCCGAAAAGTTCAAGTATGGCAACGATGCGCGCGTATGGGCGGTCTTCGGCGTGACTCCGCCCGCGGGCGATATGCCCGTTTGGCGGGAACCGGATCGTCCCTGCAGGACGAGTGCCGAATGCACGGCGGAAAGCGAACGCCGCAAGGCTCACGACGAGGCCTATGCCGCCTACAAGGCCCGGCATTTGGAACTGGACGCGCGCATCCACGAGTTCAACGCCGACCACGCCAATCGGTTGGTGGGCAATTTCACCTACTACTAGGTGACCGAAACCGTCACCGAATCGCGCACGACCTCCACCGATCCCGCCCGCATCCTGTCGGGCGGCAATATGACGCTGACCGGCGCCGTCACCAACAACAAGAGTCAGATCGCGGCGGGCGGCGCGTTGTCGATATCCGGACCGGAAATCAACAACATCGGCGCCGGCGGCACGCGCACCATCACCCGCAACGGCACGGCAACCGTGACGCAGGAGCGCCGCCGGGACCGCAAGGAATACTCCACTCCCTACACCGTCACGCTGGCCGCCCAGCCCATCGAATTGCCCATCGCCACAGCGGGCGGCAATGTGCAGGTCGGCCTGAGCGGCAAGACGCCCGGTTCTACGGCGATCGGCAAGCCGGGCGCGGTTCAGGTCGCCAGCCTCGACCTCCCGGGCGGCAAGGCCGTCCGCACCGTATCCAATCCGGCCAGCATTCCCGACAGCCAACTGTTCACCATCAACGGCCGGCCGGACGCGCAGTACATCGTGTCCACCGATCCGCGTTTCACGGGCCAACGCCCCTACGTCTCCAGCGACTATCTGTTCGACCTGCTGCGCCAGCCCGGCGCGTTGCCGGGAACCTCGATCGACAACACGGCAGGCGCGGGCGCTGGCCTGACGGGAGATCGCAAGCAGGGGGACAACCCGTCTGGCGGCGTCAACGCCAATACAGGCGCCGATGGCCATGTGTCCGGCGGTTCCTCGGGGACCGGGGTTGCCGCCGGCGGCGCGCTGACCGGGTCCCGGCTGGGCGGTTGGGCCGCGCTGATTCCGCCGGGCGCCAAGTTCCTCACGCCCTCGGGCCAACCTCGGCGCCTGGGCGACGGCTTCTATGAACAGAAGGCGGTGTCCGACCAGATTCTGGCCACCACCGGCCAGCGCTTCCTGGAGAACTACAGCGACAACGACGCGCAGTACAAGGCCTTGCTCGCGGCTGGCGCCAAGTTCGCGCTGGACAATGGCGTCAAGCTTGGCTCCGCGCTTACCGAGGCCCAACAGCGTCAGCTCACCACCGACCTGGTCTGGCTGGTGGAGCAGACCGTCACCCTGCCCGACGGCAGCACCGAGACCGTGCTGGTGCCGCAGGTCTACCTGGTGGTGCGCGAAGGCGACCTCAAGGGCGACGGCACGCTCATGGCCGGGCGCGACGTGAACATCGCCGCCGAAGGCAAAGTCACCAATAGCGGCACCATCGGTTCGCGGCAAGCCACCGTCGTCACCGCCGGCAACATCGTCAACCAGGCCGGCGGCACCATTCAGGGCGGCAGCGTCAATCTCGCCGCGCGGGAAGACCTGGCCAACATCGCGTCCCTGATCAAAGGCGACAAGGTCGCCCTGACCGCCGGGCGCGACATTGCGCTGACCTCGACCGCCGGTTCCGAGAACCACGGCAGCACCTGGGGCACGCACCTCACCGGCGTGGCGCGGGTAGAGGCGGGCACCCTCGACATGCAGGCCGGCCGCGACCTGACGCTGACCGCCGCGCAGGTCATGGTCAAGGACGACGCGCGTCTGCAAGCCGGTCGCGACATCACGCTGGCCACGCTGACGGAAAGCCATGGCGAAAGCATGGCGCTCAACCGGCGCAATCGTCATGACCTGAGCACCAGCAAGGAAATCGGCTCCGTCATCGACGCCGGCCGCAACCTGACCCTGATCGCAGGCCAGGATGTCAACGCTCGTGCGGCCGATGTCACCGCCGGCAAGCAGTTGGCGGTCGCCGCGGGGCGCGACATCAACCTGACCGCGGGCGTGGAGACGGGCTCTGCGCGCGACGAGGTCCATTACAAGACCAAGGGCTTCCTGTCCTCCAAGACCACCCACACGATCAAGTCGGGCGACTGGACGCAGGCGCAGGGCTCGACCTTCACCGGCGATACCGCCGTGCTGATGGCCGGAAGGGATTTGAACGTCATCGGCTCCAACGTCGGCGCGCAGAAAAACCTGGTCATGAACGCCGAGCGCGACGTGAACATCCTGCCCGGCGTCAACACCACGGACAGCTACGACTACAAGAAAGTCACCAAGTCCGGCCTCGGCGCGACGGGCGGCCTGAGCTACGGCAAACGCCAGCAGACAGACTCGCTCGAGGGCAAGAAAGTCTTCCACACGGCCAGCACCGTGGGCAGCGTCGAAGGCGACGTGCTCATCAACGCCGGCAAGACCTTGAATATCGTGGGCAGCAACGTGGTCGCGCCCAAGGGCGACGTGACCCTGATCGGCCAGCAGGTCAACATCGCCGCCGCCCAGGACACCGCCCGTGAAAGAGAGTTCCACGAGGTCAAGCAAAGCGGCCTCAGTATCAACGCCAAGAACCCCTTGCTTGATGCCATGCAAACCGCGAACCGCATGGGCAACGCCGCCGGCAAGACCGACAACAAGATCATGAAGGCCCTGGCCTTGGTGACCACGGGCGTGGCGGCGGTCAACACCTACGACGAAGTGATGAAGGACCCGCAGAGCGCGGGCGGCGTGACGCTGAGCCTGGACATCGGCAGCAGCAAGAGCCAGACCACCACCACCCGCAACACGACGTCCTCGGTCGGCTCCAACATCGCGGCAGGCAACGACCTCACCGTCATCGCCAAGGGCGCAGGCGCCGATTCGGACATCACAGTCACGGGTTCGCGGCTGTCCGCCGGGAACAACGCCTTGCTCAAGGCGGACGGCGACATCCTGCTGCAAGCCGCGCGCGACACCTACGAACAGCACACCCAGAACAAGAGTTCGGGCGCCAGCGTAGGCGTGGGCGTGACGGCGGGCAGCAACGGCGTCGGCTTCGTGGCGACTGCCGGGGCCAACGCCTCGCGCGGCCGCAGCGATGGCAAGGACACCACCTGGACCAACACCGAGCTGACCGCGGGCAATGTGCTGGCGCTGCAATCGGGCGGCGACATCTCCTTGATCGGCGCGACGGGCCGCGCCGATCAGATCATCGCCGACGTCGGACGGGACCTGCGCATCGAGAGTCTGCAGGACGTCAGCACCTACGACTCCAAGCAGCAGGGCGGCGGGGTGCAGGGCAGCCTGTGCTACGGCTATTGCAAGAGCTCGGTGTCGGGCAACGTCTCGCAGACTCGGATGAAGAGCGACTACAAGTCGGTGGAGGAGCAGTCCGGGCTGATGGCGGGCGACGGCGGCTTCGTGGTGGACGTCAAGCGCAACACCACGCTGACGGGCGGCGTCATCTCCAGCAGCGACCAGGCCGTGGCGGATGGTCTGAACCTGCTGAAGACAGGCACGCTGGTGGCCGAAGACGTGAAGAACGTGGCGCGCTACAACGCCGACCGGATCTCCCTGAGCGGCGGTAGCGGCGGGGCGGGGACGCCGGTGGCGCTTGGAGCCTTCGGCGAAAACGACTCCAAAACGCTCAGCGGCATCAGTGGCGGCACGGTGGAGATCCGGGACGTCGCGGGGCAGCAGGCGCTGACCGGCAAGACGGCGACTGAGACCATCGCGTTGTTGAACCGCGATACGAGCGACACGTTGAATTCGCTTAATCCGATTTTTGATAAGGATCGGATCGAGGGGGGATTCGATATTGCGGAGGAAATGGTCAAGCAGGCGGGGCAGTTTTTCGAGAATCGGGCTGAGAAGGCGAAGACGCTTAAAAAGGCGTTGGAGAACGAACCCGAGGGTCCGCGCAGGGATGAGCTGAAAGCGCAATACGAAGACGCCAAGAAATGGGAGATTGGTAGCCAAGGTCGCCTTATAACGACCGCAATAATCGGTGCATTGAGCGGCAACGTCACCGGCGGCGCCAGTGAAATGGTGCAGGCGGCAGCGGTCAATTATCTGCAAGGTCTGACCGCGCAGCAGATCAAGCTGTATGCGGATGCGCTGGGCGAAGGCGTCGAGGCGCAAGCTGCGCGCGCCGCGTTGCACGCGGTGGCGGGATGCGCCGGAGGGGCGGCGCGTGGCGATGGTTGCGGGGCTTCCGCGTTGGGCGCCGGCGCCGCTTCGGTGGTGAACGCCTTGCTGGATGCCGCCAACGGTAAGCCTGGCTCGACCCTGTCGCCGCAGGACAAGGAGGCTCGCAACAACCTGGTGTCTTCGCTGTTGGCAGGCTTGGCTGCCGGGCTGGGATTGGACGCGAGTGCGGTCGTCAACAGCGGGAAGCTGGAAACCGAGAATAACGGGATCGCAGCACTGCTCAAGCGCGGCGGGGTGGCCGCCATCCGCGCATGCCTCGCCTCGACGGTATGCCGAGACAGCGTCATCGGAGCTACCGATGCTACGGCGATAACGGCGGCGGTGGCAGATCTGATGCGCAAGACGCCGGGTTTGTCGGAGGATCAGGCTCTGCCGATCGTTGTCATTCATCGCCTCCTTTCAGGCGACGAATCGGAGAGCATTCCAGGGAAATCAGGAGACCCCGTGCCGCCGATAGGGGTGCCGCCGAGCGGGGGGGAGTTGCCGGAAACGAAAGTGCCTGGTAAGTCGGGGGATGTGGCGGATGTTGGCGTGCCGGGGAAAGGGGTAGCGGAAGTTGATGATGGAGAACCGATAAGCACCCCAAACGAGGGTCCGATCATTGTTGATCCGATCTTCAGCAAGAATAAGGAGCTTCAACGCAGGGCGGAGGAGTTAGGGTATACGCGCCGAATTCCGCCGCAAAAAGCGCCATTCGATTCGCATGGCCAGGTGGTGTTCTGGAATGGGAAAAATTACATTACGCCCGATGTTGACGCGCATAATGTCTCGGGAGGGTGGAAGGTGTTCGATCGCAAAGGTAAGAGAGAAGGAACGTACGACAAAAATCTAAATTGGGTGAAAGAATGAGCTTTAGCATGAACTTGTTTGAGGATGTATTGGAACGTTTTGATGAATCAGTGTTGTGTGGAGAGATAGAAATAAATGGGTACAAAGAGACTTTTTTCGCTCCAGTGGGATTCTGGTTTCGAATTGATTATCTGAAGAGTTGGAAGAAATCACTGGATCAGGGGTTGCGAGATCGTAGTCATGCGGTTCTGGCGACGTCGATGCGTGATCCGGGTTCATGCAATTTTGTATTTTGTTGGGTGATCTATATCGAGGGTGAGCGGGCTTATATTCAAAATCATGCGTTATTTTTGAATGAATTGCCTGTTCCATTTATTCCGGGCGACATAAATCTACATGTTTCTGCGAGGGAGGAAATCAATGAAGATGGAAGGAAAATCTCTCAGTGGAGCGTTGATGTTTCCTCGATTTCAGAATTTTCCGAAATATTGGGACGATGGATTGCCGACAAATAACAAAATCATCTGAAGTAACGCAAGAGAGATAGAGTCTTTCGCGTCAAGAAGCTAGGCACACTCCGATTGAGTGGGTGGCCGAATTCGGGCGCCGTCAGGCTACATTTTCCATGTGCCATGTGGTGATAATTCAGGCAATAAAAGTAGGCACCAGTTGGTTGAGATTCCGAGCGTCCTTGAGGTGGAAATGCCCTTGAGGAAAGAGGGGGTAGTCCATTTCCCAAGATCTGGGGTTCTAAAGATGGCAAGTAAAGTGGTGGTGCTCGTTCTTGGAGATGAGTACGACAATGCTCTCAGGGAGGCCCTCCGTGCCGTTCTAGAAAATAGCGGTGCGGTTGAAATTGATAAATCTTGGGGAGTCGGTGGGTCTCAAGAAATCGAGCGTCTAGTCGTCGCGCTCGGTGATGCATCAATATCGATTGAAGCAGAGACCTTTGTCGGGATTACTATTTCCGGACCGAAGGGGGTTGTGGAGGATATTGCTTTGCAAGTTAAACGCAGATTGTTGGTTTGAAAATAAGATGCCAACCTAGAATTCTCCCGTTGACAGTGTAGGTTGGCTCCAATTTTTGTTCGCCGCCTTCCAAGAAATACCGTCTTTCCCGTCAGAGATAATGCCCTTTGGGAAACAGGGCGCCAGTCGCTTTGCCAAATGAAAGAATGCGAAATTGCATTTAACGAAGCTGGTCTTTAAAAAATAAAAACTAGGTGCTAGGGCGCTACCGTCGACCTCGCCGACTGTGCGGTCATGAACGCCCAGGCCCCTGACGACCGCGGGCCTGTCGGCGGTCAACTCCTACGATGAAGTGATGAAGGACCCGCAGAGCGCGGGCGGCCTGACGTTGAGCATCGACTACGGCAGCAGCAAGAGGCAGACCAAGAGTTCGAGCGGCCCTGGGCGCCGCACAGATCAAAGAACTCACCAAGGGGTTGGGAGGAGATGGCTCGGCGGCTAATGCGGCGCTTCATACCATTCTGGGTTGCGCAGGAGCCGCGGCACAAAGCGCCTCGTGCGCGGCGGGCGGCGTAGGCGCCTTGTCTAGCGTTGTGTTGAACAAGTTGCTGGACAGCGCAAGAGAGGATGCGACCAAGCAACTCTCGGCCGAGGAACGGCAGTCCCGCCTTGATTTTGTTGGCAGCAACGTGACAGGCATTACCGCGGCGATTGATCCGTCCGCGGTAGCAACCGTGCTGACGGGCGCGAACATCGAGGCAGAGAACAACTACCTCAGTGAGGCGCAGAAGGCGCAGCGGAACGAGGAAATACAGGCTTGCAAGTCCTGGACTTGCGTCGTTACGGCCGAAGCCAAATGGGTTGCCATCGATACGGGACAGGACGTCAGCTTCTATACGGGAGTGGTTGCGGGGGTTCCTGCGGGCGCGGTTGACTTAGCGCTTGGCATTCTCCAGGTCGCGGCCAGTCCGGGGGAAACCTATGCTGCGCTGAAGTCGTTGTTTGAAAGTGGCGATGTGCTGGAAAAAGTGCCTGCGGCGATCAAGCAGTCATACATCGAACGCATTACACGGATGGAGGCGGAATACCAGCGCGCGGGTGCGGGCGGCTCGTTCAACGCGGGTGTAGAAGGCGGGAAGCTGATATTTGACGTGGCTTTGCTGGTGGCTGGAGTGACAGGAGTCGCCAAGAGTGGCGCTACTCTGACCGAAAAGGTGGCGGCGCAGGTTGCGAGTAGAGGGGAAAATCTGGCGATTGGTGCAGGAGCGCGTGGCGCACTGGGCCGCATTACTGCGGGTTCTGCTGAAAAAGGAGTTTTGAATGAGGCAAATTTTGCCCAGAACAGAATTAATGCTGATCGCGTGTTTAGTCTGGATGGGCAGAAGATATACTCGGACTTGGCCGGAAAACCGATTAGAACGGTCGATGAATTGGCTGATGCACTAAAGGCGGGAACTGTTCGGCCGAATCAGCTTCCTGTTGATTATGTGGATATGAATGGTACTCGTCTTATTTTGAACACGCGGACTTCGACGGCGCTTGAGCAAGCTGGAATTCCACGTAGCGAATGGTTCGGGCGAAATCAAACGGGCGTTGAAGCCTATGGAGGAAAGACATTCAATGATTTAGCTGCAGATCAATTGAGAAAAAATAAACTGCCGCCAACAGGTGCGGAAAAACTAAAGTAGGTGCGTTCATGAAAATTGGTAAGCCAAAACTAATTTTTAATCCATATGATTGGCTGCCAGGTTATGGTGAGTCAAAAGTATCATTTCGTTCTTTCGGGCTGGATGTGGTGCTGACCGTCGAATATGATAGGGACGTACCGAACGCGGAGGGCCGTGATGCTGTGAAGAAGATGCGGCGGGAGATCACATTTGGAACCGTGCGATTTTTTATGCGAACCCCATTTCCTGGGAATCTGATTTTTGATTTTCATGGCGATCCAAGTGAATATGGGCTCGGAGAATTAACAGAGTTTTTGGATTCCGAGTTAATTGGTTCTAACACGGATGCATGTCGCGCTGTATTTTCTTGCGGGGCTTCAGAAGTTAGACACTTCAGCATTCAATTTTTGTCTGAAAATGTCGCGTTTCATGTGTTGGCGGAAGCTGTCTCTCTATCGGATGAAGAATTGGTTGCTTGATCCTCTTCTACGATGGAGCTGCTGGGTACCTCGGCCGTTAACCAGACCCCATTCTCGGCTTGAAAGAACTTGAAGCCCTGTTGATACATTCGCAGGGCAAAAATTCTCAGTACTACAGGTTGCCCATGGCGCTGCCCAACCGCGATAGCTGTTGGCTTGTCTGTCGACAGATGCACATGGTGCCGAGATCCTGCGATTAATCCTTGCTGTCGGATTGACGTTAAGAAGCGTGTGGTGGTGCCATGATAGAGAAACTCAGGAGGTTCTTTCTCTATATGCTGAATGCGTACGCTCGATGTTGAGTGACCCTGCGCCGCGCGAATACGCAGACCATCATTCGAAATGCTGAAGCGCTTCTTATCACTATTGCTGACGACTGCAAGAATCAGGGCCCTATCTAAGGAGCGCCCGTATTTGGCCGCGCTTGCTATCAAGCATTCAATATCCGCCCAACCTTCGCTATCTAGCTCCAGGTCGATAGCATGTGGCTCATGTCTGAGTACATAACTAAGAAACTTGCTGGTCTCGTTGAGTCGCTCGGTATTCATGTCGCTTGAAGAGTCGATGTGGTTTGCTAGCTGATAATTCTCGCCGGCCTGCGAGTTTGCTCCAATTTAATGTGAGCTAATGGCAGTTCTCCAGCGAGAAAAGACAGGGAAAATTGAGTTTTTTTTCAGGCACTGAAGTTTTCTCGTGAACGCACCGAAGGACACCGATGCGTCCCCTTTGAGTCACGTAGTGCTTGAAACTGCCATATGGTGACGCTTCAGTCAATGTCTGAGCTTGCTTAGCATAGATTACAGATTTGAGCTTTGCTGGAAGTGGACAGCCTCAGAATAGAGACGTCAGCAGGTGTGGGTAGTAACAACTGGCACGCAAACGAGGCCCGTGTAGTGGCATCGACAGCCGATTCGCAAGCTCCGTTCCGGTAGACACTGCTCGGCAGAATTTCCGAACCTTCCCAAGGTCACCACAACGGCACACTGGGCGGAAATTGGCCGGGCATATAAATACGCCGAAAGTTAAGGCGTACAACTGAAAGTGAAGGTGATCGAATGAAAAAGGAAATAGTGCCTAGAGCTTGGGCGAGTGTGAAACTGAATAAGGAGTTTCTTTGCATTCAAACCTATTCGGGCTATGGAAGTAGCCGGGCTGATTACAAAGGCGCCTTGTATCTAATGTCTCCCGATGCTGCTGATCAAGAGGTTGGTGAGGCTGTGCTAGATGCCCTGTCGAAAAGCCGCTTTGTTTTGCCGGAACCGAGGACGGATGTCTGGATCCATCCGGCGGCTACATTCGACAGGGATTTATATGATCTGGATTCCATGATGAAACGCTATAAAGATTGGGTTGCAGGACTGATGGACAAATACGGATATAAGACCAAGAGGGCGCTATTTAAAGATATGAAGAGCTGCAACGTGGAAGGTAAGCTCGGAATTTTGAAAATGATACCAAGTCATCACGAGAAACTGGAGGCTTGGAGCGGAGATGGATTCACCGATTCTGACAATGTCGTCATTGCAGCAGATAGTTCGCCTGATCAAGTAGGCTTTGCTCTTCGTTTGGCGCTGAGTCGCTGCACATGAATAAATCTTCAACATAGAAGCAAGAAGCCCGGCCGGTATCGCAAGTCTCCATGAATGCGCGCTCCGGATAAGACTCTTTGGTCCTGGAAAGAACCAAGGTGTCAGTCTCTGTGTCCGGGCTCTGATTTTTTTAAAAATCGGCGATGCCTTTGTCAACTTATCAGTCGCTTTTCCAAATAAAAGAATGCGAAATCGCATTCAACAAAGTTGGTCTTTAAAAAAATAAAAAACTAGGCGCCAGGGCGCCACCGTCGACCTCGCCGATCGCGAAGTCATGAAGGCCCGGGCCACAACGGGCGTGGCGGCGGTCAACACCTACGACGAAGTGATGGCGGACCCGCAGAGCGCGGGCGGCATGACGCTGACCATCGACTACGGCAGCAGCAAGAGCCAGACCATCACCAACCGCAACACGACCTCGTCCGTCGGCTCCAACATCGCGGCAGGCAACGACCTCACCGTCATCGCCAAGGGCGCAGGCGCCGATTCGGACATCACGGTCACGGGTTCGCGGCTGTCCGCCGGGAACAACGCCTTGCTCAAGGCGGACGGCGACATCCTGCTGCAAGCCGCGCGCGACACCTACGAACAGCACACCCAGAACAAGAGTTCGGGCGCCAGCGTAGGCGTGGGCGTGACGGCGGGGCTTACGGTGTATTACCCACTGCAGTAAGACTTCATCGGCTGGATCCAACTCTCCAGCAGTAATTAGGCGATGGCGGATGCCTCAAACCCGCTGAAACGAAAACGCCAGGCATCAATAGCCTGGCGCTCAAGCGTGCCGCCTACGTCTGGCGGCGACTCCGAAATCGCTACCGTCGATTCAAACCGGCCACCCATCCTGCCGATACGCCGAATCCCAGAACATCCATTCCAGCTGCGCGGCACGCGTATACGCCGCGTGCATCTGCTCCAACGTTTCGGCGGACGCCTTTTCGGCGACGCGGTCGACCGTGGTGATGACCCGGCGCACCAGGGCGTGGAAGTCCTCGCAGGCATAGGCCTCGATCCAGGCGGAGTAAGGATTAGGCTGCGCCGCGCGCGCATGGATCTCGCGGCCGATTTCGGCGTAGATCCAGAAGCACGGCAGCAGGGCCGCCAGCGCTACCGGGTACGGCGCGCTCCAGGCGGTGGCGATCAGGTAGCTGGTGTAGTGGTGGCAGGCCGGCGTGAGCGGCGTGGCTTCGAAGGTGGCGTCATCGATGCCGAACTGCTTCAGGAAGCCTGCGTGCAGCGTGCGTTCGGCGACCACCGCGCCCTTGGCGGCGTCAGCGAATTGCACCACGCCGTCGGCGTCGTCGGCCTTGGCAGAGGCGATGGCCAGCGCGCGTCCGAAGGCCACCAGGTAGTGGGCGTCCTGGATCATGTAGTGCTTGAATGCGTTCTCGTCGAGCTGGCCGCTGGCCAGTTCGCGGTTGAACGGCATGTCGCGCGTGGTTTCATAGAGTGCGGCGTTGCGCGCCCAGGCGTCGGAGCTGAAAGACATGGGATTCCTCAAGACAGACTGTCGGCGCGCGGTTGCGCGCCGGTCGATAAAAGCGGGCTAGGGTATCAAAGCATGCGGGGCGTCAGGCCTTGCGCTTGCGGTGATGCCGGACGTAGTCCTGCAGGACCTCGCGCAGCACGATGGCCTGGTTGTGTTCGGTGTTGCGGGCGCCATAGAGCAGGGTCAGCGGACGGTCGCCCGCCGCGTCCAGCAGGGCGGCCATGCGCGCCTGCTGTTCAGGTTCGGCCAGTTCGGCCTGGTAGCGTTGGCGGAATTCTTCCCAGCGTTCTTCGATGTGGCTGAACCATTTGCACAGCTCCAGGGTGGGCGCGATGTCGCGGGCCCATTCGTCCAGGTGCAGGTCCGCCTTGCGCAGGCCGCGCGGCCACATGCGGTCCACCAGCGCCCGGTAGCTGCCTTCCGGACCCAAGCCCTCGTAGACGCGTTGCACGGCGATGGCGGATGGTTTCATGGCGGCTCCAGGGAAGGGTGGCGGACCTCGCTACTTTAGCGCCCGCCGTCCCTATTCAACCGGCGCTCAAGGATTTTCCGCGGCGCCGGCGCGCGTGCCGCAGGCGCGCAGCACCAGGAAGCCGACCACGGCGGACGCCAGCGAGCCCGTCAGCACGCCGATCTTGGTGGCGTCGATGGCGGCCGGATCGCTGAATGCCAGGGCGCCGATGAACAGGCTCATGGTGAAGCCGATGCCGCAAAGCAGCGACACGCCGTACAGCTGCGCGTAGCTGGCGTGGCGCGGCAGGGTGGCTATGCCGCTCTTGATGGCCAGCCAGGCAAAGCCGAACACGCCCAGCTGCTTACCCAGGAACAGGCCCAGCGCCACGCCCAGGGGCACGGGCGCCGCCAGGCTGCCCAGGCCCATGCCGGCGAAAGACACGCCGGCATTGGCGAAGCCGAAGATGGGCACGATCAGTAGGGCGACAGGCTTGTGCAGCGCATGTTCCAGCGTATGCAGGGGCGAGTGCGCGCCGGGATGGCCCTGGTTTTGCGGGCGCAGCGGAATGGTCAGCGCCAGCGCCACGCCGGCCAGCGTGGCATGCACGCCGGACTTCAGGACGAAGTACCAGAGCACGGCGCCGATCAGCAGGTAGGGCGTCAGGCGTAGCACGCCAGCGCGGTTCAGGCAGAACAGGCAGACCAGCAGGGCGCCCGCCATGCTCAGCGCGAACACGTTGAGTTCGGCGGTATAGAACAAGGCGATGATGACGATGGCGCCCAGGTCGTCCAGGATGGCCAGCGCCGTCAGGAAGATCTTCAACGAGGTCGGCACGCGGCTGCCCAGCAGCGCCAGGATGCCCAGCGCAAAGGCGATGTCGGTCGCGGCCGGAATGGCCCACCCGCGCAGAGTGTCGGGGCTGCCAAAGTTGATCAGCACGTAGATCAGGGCGGGCAAGGCCATGCCGCCCAGGGCGGCTATGCCGGGCAGCACGATGCGAGCGGCGCCGCGCAGTTGGCCGTCCAGGACTTCACGCTTGATCTCAAGCCCGACCAGCAGGAAGAACACCGCCATCAGGCCGTCGTTGATCCAGTGCAGTACGGTTTCCTTGAGCACGACCGGCCCCGCCTGGAAGCCGAGCTTGGTCTCCAGCACGCTGAAATAGACGGGGGCGGCCGGGCTGTTGGCGACCACCAGCGCGACCAGCGCGGCCAGCATCAGGACATAGCCGCCCAGCGCCTCGGAACGGAGGAACGATTGCAGGAACGAGACCGGCTTTTGGGGAGGGACGGCCTGGAAACTCATGCAGTACCGCCCTTGCTTACGTTTTGATAAGATGCGCGTTTCATTCCTGAATTTTACCTGAATTCATCTTTCGGGATTCTTCTACGTCGGCGAACATCTTTCAATTATTCGAAAAAACAGCTTATCAGCGTCGAATTGTTGGCGTTGCTTGTCCGGCGACCAAACCCTTTCCCTCGAATCCCGACCAGTCCGTGGCCAGCAACGCCGCCTGGCGACTCTTGCTAGCCAAATGCCATTACGCCCTCTTACGGTATTGACCTACACGCCCGCCAAGCTCGGCGCCGCGAGCCGCCTGGTGGATGTTGGCGAAGCGCTCACGGCGCCCGCGGCCCAGAGTCCCCATGGCGTCTATCAGACCCGGCAACTGATTCCCAGCACACGCCTGTTGGGCTGGGCGCGGGCCGGTGCGCGCTTCGATCTGTCCCGCACCGGTTCCGTGCGCGTCTGGTCCGATGGCCGGCTGCACGCCGCCGAATGCCCGCGCGACTGCGCCAGCGCGGGCGCGGCGGCCCTGGAGCAGGAAGACATCGCCTACCTGGAAGCCTACCTGCTATCGCAGGGCCGTTGCTGGAGCGACGCGGACGCCTCGCAAGGCGGCCAGTCCTGATCATGCCGAATTCCATCGAATCCCTCCAGGGCCGGCCGGACCCCGAAGCGCGCCTGCGCATCCTGCACACGGAAGCGGCCACCTCGTTCGGCGGCCAGGAGTTCTGCATCTACAAGGAAATGATAGCCATGCGCGAGCGTGGCCACCATCTGGAAGCGGTCTGCCAGCCGGAGGCGGAACTCGGCACGCGCTTGCGCGAGGCCGGCTTCACCGTGCACCTCATTCCCATGGATGGCCCGCTCAACTTCGTGCGCGGCGTCGCGTTCGTGCGCCGGCTGCTGCGCCGCGGGCGCTTTGACGTGGTCAATACGCACAGTCGCCGCGATACGGTCCTGGGCGCGTTTGCGGCGCGCCTGGCGGGCACGCCTCTCATCGTGCGCACGCGCCATCTGGCCAAGCCCATCAATTCCCTCTACGCCTATACGTGGCTGGCGCATCGCGTCATCGCCGTCAGCCGTTACGTGCGTGGCCAGTTGCTGGACGGCGGCGCGCGGCCGGAGGCCATCGCCACCATCCATTCGCCGGTGGTGCTGCCTCAGGTGCATGGCGGCGTCTGCGTCAGGCGCGAGCTTGGCCTGCCGGAGGATGCGCTGGTGGTCGGCTGCGTGGCCGTCATGAGGGCGGACAAAGGGCATTGCGACCTGATCGACGCTTTTCGCCGTATCGCCGCCACGTTTCCGCGGGCGCATCTGGTGCTGGTGGGCGAGGGCCAGCCCATGGCGGGGCAGTTGCAGGCGCAGGTGGAGGCATTGGGCCTGGCGCACCGCGTGCATTTCACCGGCCGGCGCGACGACATCGGCAATGTCCTGACAGCCTTCGACGTGTTTGCGCTGCCGACGCTGCGCGAGGCGCTGGGCACTGTCTTCATCGAGGCCGCGGCCATGGGGGTGCCGGTCATAGGCACCGACGTGGGCGGCGTGCCGGAAACCATGCAGGCGGGCGTGACTGGCCTGTTGGTGCCGCCCGGCGATCCTGCGGCACTGGCGGGAGCGCTGGAAAGCCTGCTGGCCGATCCGGCGCTGCGCCGCCGCATGGGCGATGCGGGCCGCGAGCTGATCCGCGGGCAAGGCCTGTTTTCCGCCGAGCGCACAGCCGGCCTGGTTGAACAGGCTTACGCCGGCTGGCTGGCGGAACTGCGGGGGCCTGCGCGCGCTGCCTGAGGCGGGCGGCGGCTCAGTGCCAGAGCAGGGCGTTCATGGCCTCGACCAGCCGGTCGCGGTAACGCGGCAGCAGCGCCTGCACGCGCGCCTGACGTTCCTTCCATTCCGCGGGTTCCGCGCCAGCGGCGATGCGCGGCGGCGCCCATATCGGGTCGGGGAAATGGCGGTCGCCGCGCCAGCGCGGGATCACGTGCCAGTGCAGGTGCGGCACCATGTTGCCCAGCGAGGCCAGGTTGATCTTGTCCGGTCCCAGGACCGATTGCTGCGCTTCTTCGACCACGTACACGGCGCGCATCAGCAGGTCGCGGCCGTGCGTGGACAGGCTGGTCATCTCGGCCAGATGGCCGTTCCAGATTACCCGCGTGAAGCCCGGATAGTCGGCGTCGTCGACCTCGATGATGCGCAGGTGCGGGCCGCGCCACAGCAGCGTGCCGCCGTCTTCCTGGCACAGCGGACAGTTGGGGTCGCGTGCGCTCACGGCATCACCTTGCGGTACTGGATGAAGCCCGAGCGGTCGGCGATGCGGTCGTAGAGCTGGATGGCGGTGGCGTTGGTTTCATGCGTCAGCCAGTACACGCGCGAGCAGTTGGCGGCGGCAGCCTGCGCGTACACGTGTTCGATCAGCTTGCGGCCGGCGCCGGTGCCGCGCACGTCCGGGTCCACATACAGGTCCTGCAGATAGCAGTAGTCGCCCGCGGTCCAGGTGGAGCGGTGGAAGATCCAGTGCACCATGCCGATGGCCCGGCCGCTTTCGTACGCCAGCGCCGCGTGCATGGGTTCGGCGGGGTCCAGGAAGCGCGCCCAGGTGTTGCGCGTGACGGCGTCGTCGATGTTGACGCGATAGAACTCCTGGTAGCCCTTCCATAGCGGCAGCCAGGCTTCGAAGTCGGCGGCGACGATGGGACGGATTTCTGCGGTACTCATGGCTTGCGGCCTCCAGGCGGGATTCAGAGTTGGTCTTCCATGGCTTCGACGATGTGTCGCAGCACTTGCAATCGAGCGTAGCGCTTGTCGTTGGCGGACACCAGATGCCACGGCGCATGCGCGAGGTCGGTGCGCGCCAGCATCTCGTTGGCGGCATCCGCGTAGTCCTTCCATTTGTCGCGATTGCGCCAGTCGTCGGGTGTGATCTTGAAGTTCTTGAAGGGCGAGTTCTCGCGCTCCTTGAAGCGCTCCAGCTGCACGTCCGGCGTCACCGCCAGCCAGAACTTCAGCACCAGCGCGCCGCTGGCGGCCAGTTGTCCCTCGAAGTCGTTGATCTCGGCGTAGGCGCGGCGCCAGCAGGCGGGCGCGGTCAGTTTTTCGACGCGCTCGACCAGCACGCGGCCGTACCAGGAGCGGTCGAAGATGGCGATGCGGCCATGGCGCGGCACGTGGCGCCAGAAGCGCCACAGATAGGGCCGGGCCAGCTCTTCGCTGGTGGGGGCGGATATGGGCGTGATGTCGAACTGGCGCGCATCCAGCGCATGCGTGACGCGCCGGATCGCGCCGCCCTTGCCGGCCGCGTCCTGCCCTTCGAACACCAGCACCAGCGAACGCTCCTGGAATTTCTTTGAACGCGCGGCGCGCGCCAGCCGGCCTTGCAGCAGGCCCAGTTCGGATTCGTAGTCGTCCTTGTCGGTCTTGGCGTCGTAGTCCAGTTCGCCCAGGCGGTCGACGACGCGCGTGGTCCTGGCATGCGCCACGAAGGCGGCCGGAATGCGCGGCACGCCGCGCTGGCGCATGGCGGCCAACACGGCTTCGGCGGTGCGCGCGGCGCGCATGTCTTCGTCCGCGCTGGGGATCACGACCCAGGGGGCGTGGCCGCAGTCCGTGCGGTTCAGCACCAACTGGCCGGCGTTGCGGATGCGGTCGTACTTTTTGTAGACCTTCAGGTCTATCGGGCTGACCTGCCAGGAGGTTTCCGGGCTGGCCAGCAGGCGCTCGGCCCGCTCTTTCTGTGCCTTGGCCGACAAATGGAACCAGAGCTTGACGATCTGCACTCCCTCGGCGGCGAGCATGGCCTCGAAGTGGCGGATCGCGGCGGCCTGCGCCTCGATGCTGTTCTGGTCGGGCTTCTTGCGCGTCGCCTCATACAACAGCGATGCATACCAGGAGCCGAACACGATGCCGGTGCTGCCCTTGGGCGGCAGGTCATGCCAGTAGCGCCAGAAGGGCGGACGCTCCAGCGCGGCGCCTTCGCGCGGGCCGTAGGCCAGCGTCTTGATGTGGCGCGGATCCATCCATTCGTTCAGCAGGTTGACGGTGGCGCCCTTGCCGGCGCCGTCTATGCCCGCGATGACCACCAGCAGCGTCTTGTCCGCTTTCTGCAGGCGCTGGTACTGCGCGTTCAGCAGCGCGACGCGCAGCTTCGCCTCCAATGGCTTGAACTCTTCCTTGGACAGGCTGGGGTCGGCTTCGGCTTCTGCAAACATGGGGGATCCGTCTGATCGGCAATTCTGCGATCGGACGATCTTGCGGGATAAGCCCCGGGCGCGCAAGCCCGGCGCGCGGCTCGGTCAGAGCGCGTCGACGGGGATCTTCAGGTAGCGCACGCCGTTGTCCTCGGGCGGCGGGAAATGGCCGGCGCGGATGTTCACCTGGATGGCGGGCAGGATCAGGGTGGGCATGGAGAGCGTGGCGTCGCGCCGCGTGCGCATGGCGACGAAGTCCTCTTCGGCGACGCCGTCGCGCACGTGGATATTGGCGCGGCGCTGTTCGGCCACCGTGGTCTGCCAGGAGGCTTCGCGCCCGGCGGGCGGGTAGTCGTGGCACATGTACAGCCGCGTCTCGGCGGGCAGGCCCAGCAGGCGCTGGATGGAACGGTACAGCTGATGGGCGTCGCCGCCCGGGAAGTCACAGCGCGCCGTGCCCACGTCCGGCATGAACAGCGTGTCGCCGACGAAGGCCGCGTCGCCGATCAGGTAGGCCATGTCAGCCGGCGTGTGGCCAGGCACGTGGATGGCCTGCGCCGTCAGCGCGCCGATGCAGAAGGTTTCGCCGTCCTTGAACAGATGGCCGAATTGCGAGCCGTCCAGCTGGAACTCCGGCTCCAGGTTGAAGATCTTTTTGAACACGCCCTGCACGGTCTGGATGCTTTGGCCGATGGCAATGACGCCGCCAAGTTGCCGCTGCAGGTAGGGCGCGGCCGACAGATGGTCGGCATGGGCATGGGTTTCCAGCAGCCATTCGGTCTTCAGGTCATGCTGGCGCACGTAATCCGCTACCCGGTCGGCGCTGGCGGTGCTGCTGCGGCCGGACTTGGGGTCGTAATCCAGCACCGAGTCAATGATGGCGCAGGCGCCGCCCGGCGCGGGCTCATGCACGACGTAGGTGACGGTGGCGGTGACGGGATCGAAAAAGGCCTGGATCTGGGGAGACATGGACGCTCGCATCGCAGCGAGTCGCTGCACGATGAAACACTATATGTATTTCAATAATATTGTTGGATATTATATTGGTCAATATAATGATCAAACTCCATCTAGCCGATTGATACGCATCAAATGAATGACGCCCTGACCGAGTGCGAGGTCGCCGCCTTGCGCGAATCCGCCTCCCAGGCCTGCGCGCTCCTCAAGGCGCTGGCCAACGAAGACCGCCTGCTGCTGCTGTGCCAGCTGGTCCAGAACGAACGCAATGTGAGCGAACTCGAATCGCTCACCGGCATCCGCCAGCCCACCTTGTCCCAGCAACTGGGCGTGCTGCGCGACGAAGGCCTGGTCGCGACCCGGCGCGAGGGCAAGTACGTCTACTACCAGATGGCCAGTTTCGAGGTCAGCCAGGTGATGAAGACGCTTTCCAGTTTGTACTGCGGCCGGACCATGGAGTCACTGGAGTCGCTCAAATGAACATGGACTGGTCCGCCTTCACGCCTTGGTCCGCTGGCGCGGGCGGCCTGCTCATCGGCGCCGCAGCCGTGCTGCTGATGGCCGGGGCGGGGCGGATCGCGGGCATCAGCGGCATCCTGGGCGGCCTGCTGCCGCCCGAGCGCGGCGGCATGTGGCGGCTGGCCTTTCTGTTGGGCGTGTTCGCTGCGCCCTGGCTGTATCGCCTGGGCAGCGCCTTGCCGCCCATCGTGGTCGAAGCCGGCACGACGCGCCTGATTGTGGCGGGTCTGCTGGTGGGGATCGGCACCCGCTATGCCTCGGGCTGCACCAGCGGCCACGGCGTCTGCGGCGTGTCGCGCGGATCGCGCCGGTCGCTCACCGCCACCGCCTTGTTCATGGCCGCGGGTTTTGCCGTGGTCTACGTCACCCGCCATCTGGGGGGACTTTGACATGGTGGCATTGATCGCATTCGGGTCGGGCCTGGTGTTCGGGCTGGGCCTCATCATTTCCGGCATGGCCAATCCGGCCAAGGTGCTGGGTTTTCTGGACCTGGCCGGCGCCTGGGATCCTTCACTGGCCTTCGTGATGGGTGGCGCCGTGCTGGTCACGGCGGCGGGCTTCGCGCTCTTGCGGCGGCGTCGTGCCAGCTTGTCGGGCGAGCCGCTGCGCTGGCCCACGGCTACGCGCGTGGACGTGCGACTGGCCGTGGGCAGCCTGGCGTTCGGCGCGGGCTGGGGCCTGGCGGGCTTCTGCCCAGGGCCCGCGCTGGTGGCCGCATCCGCCGGCGTGTCCGAAGCGCTGATCTTCGTGGCTGCCATGGTTGCCGGCATGGCGATATTTTCAGTCCTGGAAAAATTCAAAAGCCGGTAAACCGGCAAGGAGACAAGCATGCCGACAGCAGAGGCGCAGCGCGATTTCGATGTGGTGGTGGTGGGCGGCGGATCGGCGGGCATAGGCGTCACCGCCAGTCTGCTGCGTCGCCGCCCGGACCTGCGCATCGGCGTCATCGAACCCAGCGACAAGCACTACTACCAGCCGGCCTGGACGCTGGTGGGCGGCGGCGCTTTCGACATCGCCAAGACCGTGCGCCCGACCCGCGACGTCATGCCCAGGCGCGCCACTTGGCTGCAGGCGGCAGCGGCGGGCTTCGAACCCGAGGCCAACCGCGTGCTGCTGTCCGACGGCCGGGCGGTGAGCTACCAGCAACTGATCGTCTGCCCCGGCCTGCGCCTGGCGTGGGACAAGGTCGAGGGCCTGGCCGACACGCTGGGCAAGAACGGCGTCAGCTCCAACTACCGCTATGACCTGGCGCCCTATACCTGGGAACTGGTGCGCGGGTTGAAGGGCGGGCGGGCGCTGTTCACGCAGCCGGCCATGCCCATCAAATGCGCCGGCGCGCCGCAAAAGGCCATGTACCTGGCCTGCGACCACTGGAAGCGCACCGGCGTGCTGGACCGCATCGACGTGGAGTTCGACCTGGCTGGCGCGGCGCTGTTTGGCGTGCCGACGTTCGTTCCGCCGCTGATGCGCTATGTCGAAAGCTACGGCATCGCCCTGGCCTTCAACTCTGCGCTGGTGGCGGTGGACGGCGCGGCGCGCAAGGCCTGGTTCGATCTCAAGAACGCCGACGGCGCGGTGACGCGCGTGGAAAAATCCTTCGACATGCTGCATGCGGTGCCGCCGCAGGTGCCGCATGACTTCCTGAAGAACAGCCCGCTGGCGGACGCCGCCGGCTGGTGCGAAGTGGACCCGTCCACGCTGTTGCACGTGCGCCATGGCAACGTGTTCGGGCTGGGCGACGGCATCTGCACCAGCAACGCCAAGACCGCCGCGGCCGCGCGCAAGCAGATCGTCACGGTGGCGGAAAACTTGCTGGCGCTGCGCGAAGGCCATGCCATGCCCGTCAAGTACGACGGCTATGGCTCCTGCCCGCTGACGGTGGAGCGCGGACGCATCGTGCTGGCCGAGTTCGGTTACGGCGGCAAGCTGCTGCCCACGTTCCCGCTGGACCCGACCGTGCCGCGCAAGAGCGCCTGGTTCCTCAAGGCGACGCTGCTGCCCTGGATCTACTGGAACGGCATGCTCAAGGGCCGCGAATGGCTGGCCCGCCCGTTGGGCAACTGAGCGTCTCATGATCGATACGGTATTGGCCGTCAGTGCGGCGCTGGGGGCGTGCGTCGGCCTGATACTCGGGCTGACCGGCGCGGGCGGCGCCATCATGGCGGTGCCTCTGCTGGTCTTCGGCCTGCACTTGCAGGTGTCGCAGGCCGCGCCCATCGCCTTGCTGGCGGTGGGGTTGTCGGCTGCGCTGGGCGCGGTGCTGGGCTTGCGCAAAGGGCAGGTGCGCTATCGCGCAGCGGGCTTCATGGCGGCCACCGGCATCCTGGTGTCGCCGTTGGGCTTGTGGGCGGCGCGGCGTCTGCCCAATGCGCCGTTGGCCATCATCTTTGCCGGCGTGCTGGGCATGGTGGCCTGGCGCATGTGGAACCAGGGCAACAAGCCCGCGACGGCGCAGGCCGCGCCGCGCACGCCGCCCTGCCAGCTCAACGCCAGCACCGGCCGACTGCGCTGGACCGCGCCCTGCGCGCGCGCCTTGACGGGGGCGGGGTTGGTCGCCGGTTTTCTCTCCGGTCTCCTGGGCGTGGGGGGCGGCTTCGTCATCGTGCCCGCGCTGCGGCGCGCCACGGACCTCAGCATGCAGGCCATCGTCGGCACCTCGCTGGCAGTGATCGCGTTGGTGTCGGCCAGCGGCGTCGTGGCCGCGGCGGCGGGCGGGCATCTGGACTGGCGCATCGCCGCGCCTTTTACCGCGGCGGCGGTGCTGGGCATGCTGGGAGGGCGCAAGGTGGCCGACCGGTTTCCCCCGCGCCGTCTGCAGCAGAGTTTCGCGCTGTTCGCGGGCCTGGTGGCCGTGGCGATGCTGATGAAGGGTGTGCTGGCGCTGCTCGCGGCCGCATGAGGCCGTGAGCAGCGCGGTTTACTCGTAGGTGCGGATATCGTCGATGACCTTGCCGTCGTTCGGCAGGCCATCCGCATCCACCCACTCCACGTCGCTGCGCAGCTTGGTCACGTCGCGCACCGATTCGGCGATGCGCTTGCCGAGCTCTTCGCTGCGCACCCGCGATTCCACTTTGAGCACCATGCGGTCGGAACCCGTGCTGCCGCTGATCACCAGCCGCGCGCGCAGGATCTCGGGATGGCGGCGCGCCACGTCGGCTACCTGCGACGGATGCACGAACATGCCGCGCACCTTGGTGGTCTGGTCCGCGCGTCCCATCCAGCCTTTGATGCGGGTGTTGGTGCGTCCGCAGGGCGAGATGCCGGGCATGACGGCGGACAGGTCGCCGGTGCCGAAGCGCACCAGCGGATAGTCCGGGTTCAAGGTGGTGACCACGACCTCGCCGACTTCGCCGTCGGGCACGGGTTCGCCGGTGCCGGGGCGCACGATCTCGACGATGATGTCCTCGCCCAGCACCAGGCCTTCACGCGCCGGCGTTTCAAACGCGACCATACCCAGGTCGGCGCTGCCGTAGGCCTGGTAGCCGTCGATGCCGCGCGCGGCCAGCCAGTCGCGCAGGGATGGGGGGAATGCTTCGCCGGACACCAGCGCGCGGCGCAGCGAATCCAGCTTCACACCCAGTTCGTCGGCCTTTTCAAGAATGATCTTGAGGAAGCTGGGCGTGCCGGTATAGCCGGTGGGCGCCAGATCCTGGATCGCGCGCACCTGCTGTTCCGTCTGGCCGGTGCCGCCGGGAAACACGGTGCAGCCCACGGCATGCGCCGCGGTTTCCATCATGGAGCCCGCGGGTGTGAAGTGATAGGAAAAGCAGTTGTAGGCCAGCTCGCCGGCGCGAAACCCGGCCGCGTGCAGGGCGCGGGCAAAGCGCCAATAATCGCTGCGCGCGCTCTCCGGCTCATAGATGGGGCCGGGAGACGCGAACACCCGCATCGCCTCGCCCCAACCGATGGCGGAGAAGCCGCCGAAGGCTTTCTGCGGTCCGGCAGGCGCGGCCGCGTCGGCGCGGCTGTGCTGCTGGCGTTCCAGCAGTTCGTGCTTGCGCAGCACCGGCAGGGTCGCCAGCGCCGCGCGCGACGTGATGGTGGCGGGGTCGATGCCGCGCAGCTGCTCGGCGATGGCGGGCGCACGCGCAATGGCCCGCGCGATCGCGCCGGGCAGGGCGGCCATCAGCTCGCGCTCGCGTTGCTCGGGCGCTCTGGTTTCGAGAACATCGAAAAACTGGGACATGGGATCACACCCTCTCGTATGCCAGGAATCACGCCAGCCAGCGCTTGCGCCGGCGGTAGAACTTGTTGTCGCGGAAACTCTTGCGTTCGCCGCTGGAGATGCCCAGATAGAACTCTTTCACGTCCTCGTTCTGGGCCAGGTCGGCCGCCGCGCCATCCATCATCACGCGGCCGTTTTCCAGGATGTAGCCGTAGTCGGCGTAGCGCAGCGCAATGTTGGTGTTCTGCTCGGCCAAGAGGAAGCTGACGCGCTCGCGCTGGTTCAGGTCGCGCACGATCTCGAAGATCTCCTCGACGATCTGCGGCGCCAGCCCCATGGAGGGCTCGTCCAGCAAGATCATGTTCGGGTTGGCCATCAGCGCGCGGCCGATGGCAGTCATCTGCTGTTCGCCGCCCGAGGTGTAGCCGGACTGGCTGGCGCGGCGCTGCTTCAGGCGGGGGAAATACTGGTAGACGCGGTCCAGCGCCGCCGCGGTATCGGCGCGGCTCATGCTGCGCGTGTAGGCGCCGGTCAGCAGGTTTTCCTCGATGGTCAGGTGGGCAAAGCAATGCCGGCCTTCCATCACCTGCACCACTCCGCGCTTGACCAATTCCGCCGGCGACAGCTTTTCGATGCGCTGGTTGCGGTACTGGATATGGCCCTTGGTGACGTCGCCGCGCTCGCCCTTGAGCAGGTTCGAAATGGCGCGCAAGGTGGTGGTCTTGCCCGCGCCGTTAGCGCCCAGCAAGGCCACGATCTTGCCTTCCGGCACTTGCAGGGAAACGCCCTTGAGCACCAGGATCACGTGGTTGTAGATCACCTCGATGCCGTTCACGTCGAGCAGCACCTTGGGGGTGTCTGCGGGTACTGCGGAAGTCGTTGCAGCGGTCATGGCTGTTCCTGCGGCTTGGTGGCCGCCGGCCCCTTATGCGGGACCGGCGGCCGGTTCACATCAGTTCTCGCAAGTGCGGGGCGTGATGTTCTTTTCTTTCGCGTATTTCGCTGCGCTTTCCTTAACCATCGGATCCAGGATGGTCTTGTCGGCCTGATACCAGTCGGAGACCACCTTGAACTTCGCGCCGTCCCACTGCACGATGCGGGCCCAGTCGTCGCCCTTGTGGTTGCTGCACGAGGTCTTGACCGGACGCATGATCTGGCCGAAGCCCAGCTTGTCCAGCTTTTCCTGCGTCAGGTTCAGGTTCTCGAAGCCCCAGCGGACCTGCTCTGGCGTCAGCGCCTTGCCCTTGCCGAACTTTTCCTGCGCGGTGCGGATCGCTTCCACCTGCAGCATCGAGATCATCATGCCGCGGGTGTGGGCGATGGTGCCCAGCGTGGTCTTGCCGGTCTTGTCCGAACCCTGGCCCTTGTCGTAGACGAACTTCTTCAGGTCGTCGTAGACCTTGTCGTGCTCGGCGCCGCTGTTGTGGATGGTGATGGCGTTGTAGCCCTTGGCGACATCGCCCAGGTCCTTCACGTCGCCTTCAGAGCCGGCCCACCAGATGGCGTACATCTTGTCGCGCGGATAGCCGCTGGCCTGGGCTTCGCGGATGGCGGTCGGCGTCATGATGCCGGCGCTCCACAGCAGCACGTAGTTGGGGCGCGCCTGGCGGATCTGCAGCCAGGTGGACTTCTGTTCCACGCCGGGGGCGGTCACGGGATAGAGCACCAGCTCGAAGCCTTCCTTGGCCGCGCGCTTCTGCAGCAGGGGGATCGGCTCCTTGCCATACGGCGAGTCGTGGTAGACCAGGGCGATCTTCTTGCCCTTGAGCTTGTCCATGCCGCCTTCTTTCTTGGCGATGTCCTGGATCATCACGTCGGCCGCGGTCCAGTAGGTGCCCAGCAGCGGGAAGTTCCACTCGAACACGCTGCCATCGACCGACTGCGACAGGCCGTAGCCCATCGTTTCGACCGGGACCTTGTCGACCATGGCCTTGTCGCTGACGGCGAAGGTGATGCCGGTGGACTGGGTGTCGAAGCCCGATGCGCCGGTGCCCTTGCCCTTCAGGCGCTCGTAGCATTCCACGCCGCGGTCGGTGGCATAGGCGGTTTCGCATTCCTCGTACGTGATCTTGACGCCGTTGACGCCGCCATCGCGTTCGTTGACCAGCTTCAGATAGTCCAGCTTGCCGTCGGCCCAGGGAATGCCCAGGGGCGCGAAGGACCCGGTGCGATACACCAGCAACGGAACGAACTGCTCTTCCGCCGCCATTGCCGGCGTGGCCACGGCGCCTGCGGCGCCGGCTGCGGCCATCAAAGCTGCCGCCAACTTCAGGTTAAGACGCTTCATCTCCATTTACCTCCTGCGTGGTGTTTGGGTCAGTAAACCCTGGGACACCGGGATTGGCCCGGTCTTGAGCCGGGTATTCAGGATGCCGGTTGCAGCGCTCATGCCGCTACTGCCGACGGTGATCAAAACTTAGGCCACTCCATCCGGGCCGCGGCGGATCCGGCTTTGCCGGTCCCCAGCGGCGCCCCCTTGAGGGGGAAGCGCCGAAGGCGCTTCGGGGGTGGGTCTTATCCTTAATGCGGGAAGGGCCAGATGCGCAACTTCTCCTTGCCGATGCTCCACAGCCTGGCCAGCCCGTGCGGTTCGGCGATCAGGAAGAACACGATCAGCGCGCCGAACACCATGTGTTCGATGTGCGCGGCCGTGTCCACCGACAGCGGGATGCCCAGCGCATGCGGGATGTTGGACAGCGCCACCGGCACCAGCACGATGAAGGCCGCGCCGAAGAAGCTGCCGATGATCGAACCCAGCCCGCCGATGATGACCATGAACAGCAGCTGGAACGAACGCGTCAGGTCGAACGCCAGCGGTTCCCAGGACCCCAGGTGGATGTAGCCCCACAAGGCCCCGGCCACGCCGACGATGAACGAGCTGACCGCGAAGGCCGTGAGCTTGGCGTACATCGGGCGGATGCCGATGACGGAGGCCGCCACGTCCATGTCGCGGATCGCCATCCACTGCCGGCCGATGGCGCCGCGTACCAGGTTCTTGGCAAGCAGGCTGAAGATGACGACCAGGATCAGCACGAACAGGTACTTCTCCAGCGCGCTCTGCACCGGCAGGCCGAAGGCGGTCAGCGGCGGCACCGAGACGTTGCCGGACGACGAGTAGTTGGTGAAGAAGGGGATGCGCAGGAACGCCCAGTCCACGAAGAATTGCGCGGCCAGCGTCGCCACCGCCAGGTACAGGCCGCGGATGCGCAGGCTGGGTATGCCGAAGATCACGCCCACGATGGTGGCGAAGAAGCCGCCCAGCAGGATCTGGATGACCAGCGGCATGCCGGGAAAGCGCACGCCGAAGTTCCAGGCTGCATAGGCGCCCACCGCCATGAAGGCGCCCGTGCCCAGCGAGATCTGGCCGCAATAGCCCACCAGGATGTTCAAGCCCACGGCGGCCAGCGCCAGGATCAGGAACGGGATCAGGATGGCGCGCAGCAGGTAGTCGCTGGCCATGGCCGGGATGGCGATGAACACCACCGCCAGCAGCAGCCAGATGAAGATGCGGTCCTGGCGGATCGGAAAGATCTGCTGGTCAGCGCGATAGCTGGTCTTGAATTGGCCGTTTTCGCGATAGAACATGTTTTTATCCTAGAGGGCCTGTGGGCTCAGACACGGTCGATGATCTTCTCGCCGAACAGCCCTTGCGGACGGAACAGCAGGAACACCAGCGCCAGCACATAGGCGAACCAGATTTCGATACCGCCGCCTACCAGCGACCCCAGATAGACCTCGGACAGCTTTTCGCCCACGCCGATGATCAGGCCGCCCAGGATGGCGCCCGGCACCGAAGTCAGGCCGCCCAGGATCACCACCGGCAGCGCCCGCAGCGCCGCGGTGGACAGCGTGAACTGCACGCCGAATTTCGAGCCCCAGATGATCCCGGCCACCAGCGCCACCAGCCCCGCCACGCTCCAGACGATCACCCAGATGCGGTTCAGCGGAATGCCGATGGACTGCGCGGCCTGGTGGTCGTCGGCCACCGCGCGCAGGGCGCGGCCGGTCGAGGTGTACTGGAAGAACAGGGCCAGCGCGGCCACCAGCAGGGCGGCGATCACCGCTGCCGTCAGGTCTTCCAGGTTGATCAGCAACCCTCCCTCGAAGACCGAGTCCAGGATCATCAGCGGATCCTTGGGCATGCCGACGTTGATGGAGTACACCGAGCTGCCGAAGGTGATCTGGCCCAGGCCGTCCAGGAAGTAGCTGATGCCCAGCGTGGCCATCAGCAAGGTGGTGGCCTCCTGGTTGACCAGGTGGCGCAGCACGAAGCGTTCGATGGCGACCGCCAGCAGGAACATCACGATGGCGCTGACGATGAAGGCCAGCACATTGGCCAGGATCATGTTGTCAAAGCCGAACCAGCGCGGCAGCCACTCCGAGAAGCGGGCCATGGACAGCGCGGCGACCAGCACCATCGCGCCCTGCGCGAAGTTGAAGACGCCGGATGCCTTGAAGATCAGCACGAAGCCCAGGCCGATCAGCGCGTACAGCATGCCGCTCATCAGGCCGCCGAGTAAGGTCTCTAGAAAAAATCCCATGTCTGTCCGCCTTAGTGCGATACGCCGAGGTAAGCTCGGATCACGTCTTCGTTGGCACGGACCTCGTCCGGCTTGCCGTCGCCGATCTTCTTGCCATAGTCCAGCACCACGACGCGGTCCGAAATATCCATGACCACGCCCATGTCGTGCTCGATCAGCACGATGGTGGTGCCGAACTCGTCGTTCACATCCAGGATGAAGCGGCTCATGTCCTGCTTCTCTTCGATGTTCATGCCGGCCATGGGTTCGTCCAACAGCAGCAGGCGCGGCTCCATTGCCAGCGCGCGGCCCAGGTCCACGCGCTTTTGCAGGCCGTAGGGCAGGCGGCCCACGGGCGTCTTGCGGTAGGCCTGGATTTCCAGGAAGTCGACGATGTTTTCGACGAACTCGCGGTGTTTGATTTCTTCGCGCTCGGCCGGGCCCAGGCGGAAGGCCTGGGCCAGCAGTCCGCACTTCATGCGCAGGTTGCGGCCGGTCATGATGTTGTCCAGCACGCTCATGCCCTTGAACAGGGCCAGGTTCTGGAACGTGCGCGCGATGCCCATTTCAGCGGCGCGGCGCGGATTCATGCGCGAGAAGCGCTCGCCGCGGAATTCGATGCCGCCTTGCTGCGGTGTGTAGACGCCGTTGATGACGTTGAGCATCGAGCTCTTGCCGGCGCCGTTGGGGCCGATGATGGCGCGGATCTCGTGTTCGCGCACGTTGAACGAAATGTCCGTCAGCGCTTTCACGCCGCCGAAGGACAGCGAGATGTTCTGCATGTCCAGCATGACGTCGCCAATACGCTGGTCGCGGTCGTTGTTGCTCATGATCTCTACGCGGCCTTGGCGGTGATGGCGGGGAAGGTCTTGACCGGGCGGATCTTCAGGTCCGCCGAGATCTTGCCGGTGCGTCCGTCTTCGAATTTCACTTCGGTCTCGATGAACTGCGATTGCTTGCCGCCAAAGAGCGCGTCAATCAGCACGCCATACTTCTGCGCGATGAAGGCGCGGCGCACCTTGCGCGTGCGGGTCAGTTCGTCGTCGTCCGGATCCAGTTCCTTGTGCAGGATGAGGAAGCGGCTGATCTGCGAGGCCGACAGCTTGGGATCGGTGGCCAGGTCGGCGTTGACCTGCTCCACGCATTCGGCGATCAGCTGGTAGACCTCGTCCTTGGACGCCAGATCGGTGTAGCCGGCATAGGGCATGCCGCGGCGTTCGGCCCAGTTGCCCACGGCTTCCAGGTCGATGTTGATGAAGGCGCACACGTCGTCGCGGTTGGCGCCGAAGGCGACCGCTTCCTTGATGTGCTGGAAGAACTTGAGCTTGTTCTCGATGTACTTGGGCGCGAACAGGGCGCCATTGGCAAGCTTGCCCACGTCCTTGGCGCGGTCGATGATCTTCAGCTGGCCGTCGGTGTCCAGATAGCCCGCGTCGCCCGTATGGAACCAGCCGTCGGCGCTGCGCGCTTCGGCGGTGGCTTCGGGGTTGCGGTAGTACTCCTTGAAGAGCCCGGGGCTCTTGACCAGGATCTCGCCGTTGTCGGCCACGCGGATCTCCACGCCCTCGACGGGCGGGCCTACCGTGTCGTCGCGCACCTGGCCGTCGGGCTGCACGCAGACGAAGACCGAGGTTTCGGTGGAGCCGTAGAGCTGCTTGAGGTTGATGCCGATGGAGCGGTAGAACACGAACAGGTCGGGGCCGATGGCCTCGCCCGCGGTGTAGGCCACGCGCACGCGGCTCATGCCCAGCGCATTGCGCAGCGGACCGTAGATCATCATGTTGCCCAGCGCGTAGCGCAGGCGGTCCCAGGCGCCGACCTGCTCGCCGTCCAGGATCCTGGCGCCCACGCGGCGGGCGAGCTTCATGCAGGCCGCGAACAGCTTGCGCTTGATCAGCCCCGCGTCTTCCATGCGGATCATCACATGCGTCAGCAGGCCTTCCAGCACGCGCGGCGGCGCGAAGTAATAGGTGGGGCCGATGTCGCGCATGTCGATTGACACGGTGTCGGGCGATTCAGGATGGTTCACGGTAAAGCCCGTGACCAGCAGTTGCGTGTACGAGAACATGTTCTGGCCGATCCAGGCGGGCGGCAGATAGGCCAGCACGTCTTCCTGGTCGGTCAGCTTTTCCATATCGGACACGGCGCGCGCACGGTCGATCAGCGCATGGTGCGTTAGCACCACGCCCTTGGGCTTGCCCGTGGTGCCGGAGGTATAGAACATGGCGGCCGGGTCATGCGGCTGCACGGCGGCGACGGCCTGCTCGAAGAAGCCGGGATGCTGCTTGGCGTATTCGCGGCCCAGCTCCTCCAGCTGTTCATACGAGCGCAGCATCGGGTCGGTGTAATGCCGCAGGCCGCGCGGATCGTCGTACACCACATGCTTGAGCGCGGGACATTGCTCGTGGACTTCGAGCATCTTGTCGACCTGTTCCTGGTCTTCGACGATGGCCACGCTGATCTCGGCATCCTGCAGCACGTAGACCATTTCCTGGGCGACCGCGTCCTGATATAGCGGTACGGGAATGGCGCCCAGCGACTGCGCAGCCATCATGGCCATGTACAGGCGCGGACGGTTTTCACCGATCACGGCCACGTGCATGCCGGGTTTGATGCCCAATGCAGCCAAGCCATGCGCAACGTGCCGGACATGCTCCGCCACGTCGGACCACGTTAGGGTTTGCCAGATCCCCAGATCTTTTTCGCGTATGGCGGGCCGCGACCCGCGAACGCTGGCATGCGTGAACAGCAGCGCCGGAAAGGTATCCAGCGCCGCCGGCATCTGTGCAGATGCGGGCGGTGTATGTGCCACGATGTCTCCTCCGGTTTGGGCGCATCGGGCCGGGAGTCCGCGATAGCGGTGGCGGCGATGAGGCGCTTGACCAGTTGGTTTTAGATTTACGGCAGGAGTTAAGGTATAAGGTTGGGTTGCTACCAACTGTCACCATCGCGACATTCAAGGAACTTTTAGGGTATTCCCGATGCAGCTATCCGACTCCCTGCAACTCGCCGCCGCCTGGTTTCGCGTGCTCAGCCGCGATCAGCAAGAGCGCGTCGAGAGGGACCTTACCGTGCAGCAGGTGGTTGCCGGGTCGATCATAGAGCGCAAAGGTGAACTCGCCCAGGCTTGGATAGGGGTGCTGGCGGGGCTGGTGAAGGTTTCGGTGGGCAACGCCGAAGGCAAGGTGGCGTCGCTGACCGGCGTGCCTGCCGGCGGCTGGATCGGCGAGGGCTCGCTGCTCAAGCGCGAGATCCGCAAGTACGACATCGTTGCACTGCGGGATTCGGTGGTGGCGCGCCTGCCGGCCGCTACCTTCGATTGGTTGCTGGATAACAGCATCCCGTTCAACCGCTATCTGCTCCACCAATTGAACGAGCGCGTGGCGCAGTTCATCGGCAAGGCGGAGTACGACCGTTTGCTGGATCCGGATGCGCGCGTGGCCCGCTGCCTGGCCGAACTCTTCAACCCTTTGCTGTATCCCGGCATGGGCATGCGCCTGGCGATTACCCAGGAAGAAGTCGGCTATCTGGCCCGGGTGTCGCGCCAGCGCGCCAACCAGGCGCTGCGCAAGCTGGAAGAGGCGGGCTTGCTGAATGTGGAATACGGCGCGGTCAGGGTGCTGGACCTGGACGGCTTGAAACAATACGGGTCGGACCGCGCCGCGGCCGAGGGCGAGCCGGCCTAGGCGCTGGCCGCTCCTGTTCAAAATAGTTGTTGACGATAGATCGCGCGCTATTTAATATTGCGCAATGAAATCCAGATCCAAAGCCAAGGCCGCATTCAACCCGCTGCTGCTGGACAGCCAGCTGTGCTTCGCCCTGTACTCGACCTCGCTGGCGATGAACAAGGTGTACCGCAAGCTGCTGCGCGGTCTGGACCTGACCTATCCGCAGTACCTGGTGATGCTGGTGCTGTGGGAAGGCGACGAGATTACAGTGACGGATATCGGCGAGCGCCTGTTCCTGGATTCGGCCACGCTGACGCCGCTGCTGAAGCGCCTGGAAGCGGCAGGCCTGGTAACGCGCAAGCGCGCCGTGGAAGACGAGCGCCAGGTGATCGTCGAACTGACCCGCCAGGGCCGCGAACTGCGCGCGCAAGCCGAGGCCGTGCCGCACTCGATCGCGGGCGCCGCGCAGTGTTCGCTGGAAGAGGCGCAAGGTATGATGAAAACGCTGCATGCGCTGCGGGAGAAGCTCAGCGCAAGTCTTTGAAGCGGCGGGCCAGGCCCGCTATCGTTAGATCAAATAAATAGTGCGCTATTTAATATTGCACTATTTAAATAGTAAGGGTCGCGGCGGGATGTTCCCGCCAGGCCTGGCAGTCCAACCTCCACTTCCCTACAAGGAAACGCATCATGTCTATCGAAAAAGTGCTGTACCGCGCCCATGCGCACGTCACCGGCGGCCGTGAAGGCACGGGCGCCACGGACGACGGCAACCTGAACGTCAAGCTGACCACGCCGAAGGAACTGGGCGGCGCGGGCGCGGCCGGCACCAATCCGGAACAACTGTTCGCCGTGGGCTACTCGGCCTGCTTCATGGGCGCCATGAAATTCGTCGCCGGCCGCGACAAGATCGCCATGCCGGCGAATGCGACGATCGACGGTGCTGTCGGCATCGGTCCTATTCCTACGGGGTTTGGGATTGAAGTCGAACTGAAGATTTCGTTGCCGGGGATGGAGCGGGCTGAGGCGGAGAAGCTGGTGGCTGCGGCGCATATCGTTTGCCCTTACTCGAATGCTACGCGTGGCAATATTGATGTGACGTTGACGATTGTTTGATCGTTGATGGGTTGTTGATGTTCTGTTGGCGGGCGGCCTTGTTCTTAGGCCGCCCGTCGTCGCGTGCGGCGTGGCGGCTCGCGCCCACGATTGCGGTCCGGAGCGAAGGCTCCGGGCCGCAATCGTTGCCCCGCGCAGCGCGAGTCCCCGACGTGGCAGGCGTCAAAAGAACGCCAACAACGCCATCCCTCTAATGCGACCCACCCAAGTAAGCCGCCACAACAGCCGGATCATGCTTCAACTTATCCGCACTCCCATGCACCGAGATCCGCCCGTTCTCCAACACATACCCATAATCCGCCACATTCAATGCAGCAGCAGCAAACTGCTCCACCAGCAGCATCGTCACCCCTTCATCCTTGAGCCGCGCAATGATCCGGAACACTTCTTCCACCAGGATCGGCGCCAGCCCCATTGAAGGCTCGTCCAGCAACACCAGTTCCGGATTCAGCATCACCGCTCTAGCCATGGCCAGCATCTGCTGTTCGCCGCCCGACAAGGTGCCGGCCAGCTGATCGCGCCGTTCCTTCAGGCGCGGAAACAGATCCATGGCCCGGCCCAGGTCGGACTGCACGTCGCCCTTGGGACGGCTGCCTGTCAGGCGCGGGAAAGCGCCCAGCAGCAGGTTGTCGGTGACCGACAGCGTTGGAAATACTCGCCGGCCCTCGGGCGAATGCGCCAGGCCCAGCCGCGCGATGCGGTGAGACTCCAGGCCGTCGATGCGCTTGCCGCTCAGCGTGACCTCGCCCGCGGTGGGGCGGATCATGCCGGACAGCGCCCGCATCGTGGTGGTCTTGCCGGCGCCGTTGGAGCCGATCAGCGTCACCACCTTGGCCTTAGGCACTTCCATGCTGATGCCGTGCAGCACCTTCACCTTGCCGTAGCCCGCTTCCAGATTCTTGATCGATAGCATCTTGTTGTCCCCTTGGCGTCAGGCGGGCGCGCCGCCCAGATACGCCTCGATGACCTTGGCGTTGCTTTGCACTTCGTTGGGCAGGCCCTCGGCGATCTTCTGGCCGAAGTCCAGCACCGACACGGTGTCGCACACCCCCATCACCACGTCCATGTGGTGTTCGATGAGGATCAGCGTGATGCCGTGGTCGCGCACCTTGCGGATGATGGCCAGCAGTTCGACGATGTCGGGCGCGGTCAGGCCGGCCGCGGGTTCGTCCAGCAGCAGGAGTTGCGGATCCAGGGCCAGCGCGCGGGCGATTTCCAGCAGGCGTTGCTTGCCGTAGGGCAGGTTGCGCGCTTCCTCGCTGGCCAGGGATTCCAGGCCCACGAATTCCAGCAGCGCCATGGCGCGGGCGCGGGCGCCCTGTTCCTCGCCTTTCCACTTGGACGTGCGCAGCGCGATGCCGGCCAGCCCAGTGGTGAAGGTGTGGTGCAGGCCGACCAGCACGTTCTCCAGCGCGGTCATCTCGCCGAAGAGTTGCACGTTCTGGAAGGTGCGCGCGATGCCGGTTTCGGCAATGTCGGCCGGTGTCATGCCAACCAGCGACTTGCCCGAGAACTCCACGGCGCCGGAAGTCGGCACGTAGATGCCCGTCAGCACGTTCATCATGGTGCTCTTGCCGGAGCCGTTGGGACCGATCAGGCCATGGATGGTGCCGCGCTTGACGGTCAGGTCGACCTGGTTCAGCGCCTTCAGGCCGCCGAACTGCATCAGCACGCCCTTGGCTGCCAGCAGCGTGTCGCCCTTGCCCTTGGCCGCATCGGGCACGGCGTCCTGGGCCTTCACCAGATCCGACTTGACCGAGAGCGCGGCGCGGCGGTTGGAGAAGAACAGGTTGCGCACGAAGCCCACGATGCCGTCGGGCAGGTAGTACACGACGAACAGGATCATGGCGCCGAAGATCGTCAGGCGCCAGTCGGTGACCGCTTCCAGCCAGTACGAGAACACCGCCAGCAGGATGGTGCCGACGACCGGCACGACGACGCGGCGCGGTTCGGTGCGGCCCTTGGATATTGCGATGGCGCTGCCGACGGTGACCAGGATGGCCACGGCCAGCGCGATCAGCCTGAAGGTCGAGATGTCATCCAGCATCTTGGGCAGCAGCACGATGATGGACGCGCCCAGCAGCGCGCCCGTGCGGCTCTTGCGCCCGCCCATGATGATGGCCAGCAGGAACAGGATGGTCAGTTCGAAGTTGTAGGTGTTGGGCGAGATGTACTGTTCGGAATACGAGTACAGCGCGCCGGCCAGGCCGGCGAAGCCGGCGCTGATGACGAAGGCGAACACCTTGTGCCGGTAGACCGACACGCCCATGCAGTCGGACGCGATGGGGCTGTCCCGCAGGGCCTCGAACGAGCGGCCCAGGTGAGACTTCAGGATGCGGTGCACCACGATCAGCGACAGCACCAGCAGCGCCGCGACCAGCCAGAAGTACTCGCTCTTGGTCAGCACATGTCCGGCGATGGCGGGCTTGGAGATCTTGATGCCCAGGGGGCCTTCGGTGAGGAAGGTCATTTCGTTGATCAGGATCTGGATGATGGTGCCAAACGCCAGCGTCACCATGGCCAGGTACGGCCCCGTGACGCGCAGCGCCGGCAGCGCCAGCACCGCGCCGAAGGCGGCCGCGATCAGGATGGCCGCGGGCAGGATCACCCAGATGGGCATCTGCAGATGGAAGAACAGCACGCCCGCCACATACGAGCCGATGCCGAACAGGCCGGCGTGGCCCAGCGACACCTGGCCGGTATAGCCCACCACGATATCGAGCCCGAACAGCAGGATCGAATAGATCATGATGGTTTCGATGAGGTGCAGGTAGTACGTGTTGGTCACGCCCAGCGGCACGGCGGCCAGGCAGGCCACGGCCACGATGGATAGCAAAAGGTGCAAGGGTTTCATCGCTTACACCTTCTTGATCGCGGTCTTGCCGAACAGGCCGGCGGGCTTGAAGGTCAGTACGAGCAGCAGCAACACCAATCCCGGCACGTCTTTGTACCCCGTCGAAAGATAGAAACCGGTGGTCGTTTCGGCGATCCCCAGGATCAGCCCGCCCACCACCACGCCCATGCCGCTGGACAGGCCGCCGATGATGGCGACCGCGAAGGCTTTGAGGCCCAGCACCGCGCCCATGGTGGCGCCGGTCAGGGTCAGGGGCGCGACCAGCACGCCCGCGAACGCGGCAGTCAGCGAGGACAGCGCGTAGGAAAAGGTGATCACCATGCCCGTGTTGATCCCCATCAGGCCAGCGGCGTCGCGGTCGTTGGACGTGGCGACGAAGGCCTTGCCGTAGATGGATTTGCGGTTGAAGACTTCCACCAGCAGCATCATCGCCAGGGCGCCGAACACCACCAGCAGCTCCATGGGCAGCACGTTGGCGCCCAGCACCTGGATGGGCGCTTCCGGCAGCGGCGAGGGGAAGCGCAGGTCGTCGCGGCCCCAGATGTTCTCGGCGACGTTCTTGAAGATGATGCCCAGCGCGATGGTGGCCATGATCCAGCCGAACTCCGAGCGGGTCTTGATGGCGGGCCTGACGCCCACGCGCTCGACCAGCGCGCCTTGCGCGAATCCGAAGATGCAGACGATGGGTATCATCACCCAGTAGTTCACGCCCAGGCCGACCAGTGTCAGGCCGACCAGCGCGCCCAGCATCAGGGCTTCGCCCTGGCCGAAGTTCAGGGTGCCCGACGTGGCGAACGTGAGCTGGTATCCGAACGCGATGACGGCATAGATCATGCCCAGCGCGATACCGCTATAGATGAGCTGTAGAAGAATCATGGTGTGTGTCGTGTAGCGCTGTGGTTCCGTCCCAACCCCCTTGGGCAGAACGCGGTTTTCAGGCGGCGGCAAGCCCGCGCCCTGGGCGACAGGGCGCGGCTGGCGGCGGCCGGGCAGCCGCCGCCGGGATGCGCTGCGGGACCTTAGTTGGCCTTGACGACGCGGCCGCCCTTGACCTCGCCGATGACCACTTCCTTGACGGTGATCGCGTCGTGGTTGTCTGCGCTGAAGGGCTTGTTGTAGGTCATGACCACGCCCTCGACGGGCGTCTGCAGGTTTTCGAGGGCCTCGCGGACCTTCGGGCCGTCGGTGGAGTTGGCCTGCTTGAAGGCCGCGGCCAGCAGATAGATGGAGTCATAGCCCTGGGCGGCCGACACTGGGGAATCGATGCGGTTGTTCTTGGGCTTGAACTTGGCCAGGTAGGCGTCGATGAAGGCCTTGCGCTTGGGCGTGTCCGGGTCCTGGATGAAGGTCTGCGGCATGCGCGCGCCTTCGCCGTTGGCGCCGGAGTTGTCGATGTAGTTGGCCATGGACAGGGTCCAGCTGCCGATGATCGGCACCTTCCAGCCCAGCTTGGTCATGCCGTTGGCGACCTGGGCCAGTTCGGGGCCGATGCCGTAGGTCAGCACGGCTTCGGCGCCGGCGGCCTTGGCCTTCAGCAGCTGGGCCGTCATGTCGACGTCCTTGATGTTGAACTTCTCCACGGCCACGGGCTTGATGCCCTTGGCGTCCAGGGCCTTTTCCAGGTCCTCGCGGCCGAGCTGGCCGTAGTTGGTGGAGTCGGCCAGGATCGCGACCTTCTTGAAGCCGCGGCGGGTCACCGCCTCTTCGACGATCATCGGGGCCTGGATGCTGTCATGCGCCGCGTTGCGGAACACGTAGTTGTTCGGGTATTCCGGCGCCTTGAACTGGTGCGTGATCACGCTGCCCGTGGCCACGTTGTTGAACACGGGGATCTTGGCGTCCTGGTAGAAGCGCTGGGAGGCCAGGGCCACGCCCGTGTTGATGTAGCCGACGGTGGCGGCGACCTGTTCCTTGTTGATCAGCTCTTGGGCGATCTGTACGCCGCGCTCGTTCTTGGCTTCGTCGTCGCGTTCGACGGCGACCAGCTGGCGTCCCATGACGCCGCCGTTCTTGTTGATTTCTTCAATGGCCAGGCGCACGCCGTCGCGCATGCTGACGCCCATGGAGGACGAGCCGCCGGTGTAGGGGCCGGCCACGCCGATCTTGATGGGGTCGGCGGCGTGGGACGCGGCCGTTGCGGCAAGTGCAAGGGTTCCTGCTAGCAGCTTCAAACGAAAATCCATTGATGTCTCCGTTGTAATTGGTAGAACTGCGTGGAAAACCGTGTGCCGGCGCCAGACGGCGAAAATCGTTGCTGCGGCGCTCTCCTGTGTGGCGTGTCGTGACTGTCTGCCTAATCACTTACGCGAAACTGACCCGGCGGGGTTTTTCCGCGTAAATACCTAGTACGGACGCACGAGGGTTCCTGTCATGCGCCATGGCGCTGCCTGCTGTGGGGAAGGGAATGGAAGGCGGCGTGCCGTGGCGGGCATGGGCGGGACATTGCATTGGCGGCATCCTAGCCAGCGCGGCGGCGGGCTGCGCGGAATTTCATTCCGCCCCGGCCTGGAAATTTATTCCTTACCGGCCCGCAGGCCTTGCGGCCATTGAGAAACCTGTTTGCACACGTCATCCAGCCATAGGGAAAACGCTTGGACCGCTCTGCCCGGCGGGCGCGAGGTTTCGGTGCACAGGTAATACTGGCATTCGCCGGGAATTTCGATGTCCAGGACGCGCACCAGCTTGCCCTCGTCCAGCCATTCGGCCGCCAGCGCGCGCCGCGTGAGCGCCAGGCCCTGGCCGGCGCGCGCGGCTGCCAACATGATGCCCAGGTCCACCAGCCACACCCCGCGCGCGGGCTCGGGCCAGTCTAGCCCGGCGGCGGCCAGCCAGGGCCGCCACGGTTCCATCGGGCAGCGCAGCAGTTGCGCCCGGGCCAGGTCGGCGGGCCGCTCGAAGGGGCCGTGCCGGTCGCGGTATTCGGGCGCGCAGACCGCGAACACCGGATCCGCCGTCAACTGGTGCGCGTTCAGGCCGGGATATTTTCCGCTGCCGAAGCGCACCCAGACGTCGGCATTGGGCGGCATGATGTCCAGGTAGGGGATGGACAGCATGATTTCCAGCTCCACCTCGGGATGCGCGGCGGTGAAGCCGGGCAGGGCGGGGATCAGCACCTGGCGGGCGAACGTGGGGGTGGAGACGACGCGCAGCGGTTCGAGCTTGGGTTCGCCGCGCTTGTGCAGGGAGGCGTCGGACAGCAGGTCCAGCGCGGTGCGGACCTGGTCCAGGTACTCGCGTCCGGCCGAGCTCAGCGTGGCGCCGCGGCTGCTGCGGATGAAGAGTGTGACGTCCAGCATGGCCTCGAGCGCGGCGATGCGCTTGCCGATGGCGCTGGCAGTGACGAAGAGTTCCTCGCTGGCGCGTTCGAAGGAGCCCAGGCGGGCGGCTGCCTCGAAGGCCTGGATGGCTGCCAGGGGGGGCAGGCGCACATCTTTGGAAGGGCTGGGACCGCGCATGATCGTCTGGCGGGCCGGTGTTGCGCCCGACGAAAGATTGGCTACCGGGCGATTATAAGGACGGCGGCGCCAGCCCTGCTCCGTAGCGCCGGAGCACCTGGGAGATTTCCACGCGATAGCCGTCCAGCCAGCGCGCTTGTGCGGCCTTGGCCTGCTGGTGCGCAGGGTGGCGGATGAGTTGTTCCAACGCTTCCAGCGATTCCCAGTAGTAGACGTTGGAGATCAGGCCGCGCGCGGTGTCTGCCCAGCTCTCTTCGCCCAGATAGCCCGGAATGGCGCGCGCGGCAGCGGCGATGGCTTGATCCAGGCGGTGAAAATCATCGTCGAACTGCTTGGTGGCGAAGATGAAGGTGGAGCTGTACATGTGGGACTCCGGACGCGGCGGGTGCGGCAAGCAGGAAAACCGGCCGCCGGGAGGTCCGGGCGGCCGATCGGGGGAACTGCTGGAAGCGTAGCTTAAACGCGTCTACACGCCCTTCAGCGCCAGGCTGACCGCCAGCGCGGCCATGACCACGGCGATGATGCCGTCCAGCACGCGCCAGGCCGACGCGCTGGCGAAGAACGGGGCGAACAGGCGGGAGCCGATGCCGAGCACGGCGAGCCACAGCAGGCTGGCGGTGAAGGCGCCGGCGGCGAATGCCATGCGCGCTTCCTCGAAGCCGTGCGCCAGCGAGCCGACCACCACCATGTCGAGCCAGAAGTGCGGATTCAGCAACGAAAAGCCCAGCGCGCCCAGCATGGCGGCGCGGCGCGATGGCACCACGTCGCGGGCGGCGGCCAGGCCGCCGGTGGCGGTCCAGGCGCGGCGCGCAGATTGCAGTGCGTACCAGGACAGGAAGGCCACGCCGAACCACAGCACGGCGGTTGTCAGCCAGGGGAACCAGGCGGTGAGCGCCTGCAGGCCGGACACGCTGGCGAAGATGAAGACGGCGTCTATCAGCGCGCAGATGGCGACCACGCTCAAGAGGTGGGCGCGCATCAGCCCCTGTCGCAGGATGAACGCGCTTTGCGCGCCCACGACCGCGAAGAGGCCCAGCCCGGTGGCCGTACCGCTGGCCCAGGCAGTGAAGAAGAGGGGGGATGACAACGTGGCGAACATGACCTGCACCTGTGCTGCTACGCCTGTGGCGGCGTTTGGATGACAACGCGGGGCGCTATCGGCGCTCCGGTAATAAGGCATTTTCGCTTGCGGTGAATATGAAATAAAGCTAATTTTCCTTCACTATCTTAAGTAAATCTAATCTCATGAAAATCGATCACGGCAACCTGCGCGCCCTGGCCGCGGTAGTGCGGGAAGGCAGTTTCGAGCGGGCGGCGCTGTCGCTGAGCGTCACGCCATCCGCGGTGTCGCAGCGGATCAAGGCGCTGGAGGACCGCATGGGCCGCCTGCTGGTCCAGCGCACCGTGCCGGCGGTGGCGACGGCGGACGGCCAGGTGCTGGTGCGGCTGGCCGAGCAGACGGCGCTGCTGGAGCATGACGCGCTCGACCGCCTGGGCGTGGCGGACGACGATGTGCCGTATGCCAGCATCCCGGTCGCGGTCAATCATGACAGCCTGGAGACCTGGTTCGTCAACGCTGCCGTAGAGTTTTCGGCGCGCACGCGCGCCACGCTGGACATGCAGTCCGAAGACCAGGACCACACCGCGGCGCTGCTGCGCAACGGTTCGGTGCTGGGCGCGGTGACCGCCCTGGCCGAGCCGGTCCAGGGCTGCCGCATCCATGCGCTGGGAAGCATGCGCTACGTGGCCACCTGCACGCCGGAATTCCACAAGCGCTACTTTTCGCAGGGCGTCAACGCCCAGACGCTGGCGCAGGCGCCGGTGCTGGTGTTCAACCGCAAGGACGCGCTGCAGGCGCGCTTCGCGCACAAGATCGCCGATCCCGCACCCTGGCAGCCGCCGGTCTGGTGGGTGCCGTCGACACGCGCGTTCGTGCAGGCCACGCTGGGCGGCCTGGGCTGGACCATGAATCCGCTGCCCTTGGTGCAGGAACACCTTGATGCAGGTCAGCTGATGCTGCTTCGAGGCCGCGCCTGGGAGGATGTACCGCTGTATTGGCAGCATTGGCGGGTAAACTCCGAAGCGATGGAAGCCCTGACGGATTCGGTCCTGTCAGCTGCCCGCAGCCTGGTCAGGCGGCGTTAACCCACTAGGAGAACAACCCATGAACATCCGCAAGTTCGCTGTCATTGCCGCACTGGGCCTGTGCACGGCCGGCTCGGCCTGGGCGAAGGACTACAAGGTTGGCCAGATCGAGGTCGACGACCTCTGGGTGCGTGCGTCGGCGCCTGGCCAGTCCAATGGCGCGGGGTATATGGACATCGATAACGACGCCAAGGCTGCTGACCGCCTGCTGTCGGTGTCGTCCGACGCGGCGGAACGCGTCGAACTGCACACGGTGCAAACCGAGAACGGCGTCTCGAAGATGCGTCAGGTGGAAGGCGGCATCGCGTTGCCGGCGGACACCGAGGTCAAGCTCAGCCCGGGCGGCTACCACGTCATGTTCATCAAGCTGAAGGCCCCGTTCGCCGAAGGCGGCACGGTCCCGGCCACGCTGAAGTTCGAAAAAGCCGGCGAAGTCGCCGTGCAATTCAAGGTCAAGCCGGCCTCGCACAACCCCGGCATGAACCACGGCAGCATGAACCACGGCGCGATGAAGCATTAAGCGCCAGGCGTCGCCCGCGCCTGATGGCGCGGGTGTGGTTCACCTGAAAGACCCAAGAAGTCAGTTAGTCAGCCAGCCTGGCTCGGGCGAATCCCCGCCAACGAGGCGGGTCCGTCTTGATAAAGCAGATCTGCCCCAATCGCGGCCGCGCGGAGCCGGCTTTGCCGGTCCGCAGCGGCGCCCCCTTGAGGGGGAAGCGCGTAGCGCTTCGGGGGTGGGCCCTCTCCGCCGGTCCGCAGCGGCGCCCCCCTGGGGGGAAGCGCGCAGCGCTTCGGGGGGGGGATTAATACAAGCCTTGCTGACGCATCGCGTCAGCCACCTTCACGAAGCCGGCAATGTTGGCGCCGTCCAGGTAGTTCACATATTCGCGCTCGCTGTGGCCGTGGCGCACGCAGTTTTCATGGATGTCGCGCATGATGGCGTGCAGGCGCGCGTCGACTTCCTCGCGCGTCCAGGACAGGCGGGCCGAGTTCTGGGCCATTTCCAGGCCGGACACAGCCACGCCGCCGGCGTTGCTGGCCTTGCCCGGGGCGTACAGCACGCGGGCGGCGATGAAGGCCTTGGCGGCTTCCAGCGTGGCCGGCATGTTGGCGCCTTCGGCGACGCACAGCACGCCGTTCTTGATCAGCGTTTGCGCATCGGCCAGTTCCAGTTCGTTCTGGGTGGCGCAGGGCAGGGCCACGTCCACCGGCACATGCCACGGACGCTTGCCGGATTCATAGGTCAGGCCGAACTGGCGGGCGTAGGTGTCCAGGCGGCCGCGCAGGTCGTTCTTGATGTGCATCAGCGCCACCAGCTTCTCGTGCGTGAAGCCGGCTTCGTCCACCACGGTGCCGTTCGAATCCGAAACGGTCACGACCTTGGCGCCGAGCGCCATGGCTTTTTCGATCGCGTACTGGGCGACGTTGCCCGAGCCCGACACGGACACGCGCAGGCCGTCGAAGGACTTGCCCACGCGCTTGAGCATTTCTTCAGCGAAGTACACGGTGCCGTAGCCGGTGGCTTCGGGGCGGATCAGGCTGCCGCCGAAGGTCAGGCCCTTGCCGGTGAACACGCTGGCCGTCGAGTTGGACAGCTTTTTCATCATGCCGGCCATGAAGCCGACTTCGCGCGCGCCCACGCCGATGTCGCCAGCCGGCACGTCGGTATCCGGGCCCAGGTGGCGGTACAGCTCGATCATCAGGGCCTGGCAGAAGCGCATGACTTCGGCGTCGGACTTGCCCTTGGGATCGAAGTCGGAGCCGCCCTTGCCGCCGCCCATGGGCAGCGTGGTGAGCGAGTTCTTCAGGGTCTGCTCGAAGGCCAGGAACTTGAGGATCGACAGGTTCACCGAGGGGTGAAAGCGCATGCCGCCCTTGAAGGGGCCGATGGCCGAGCTGTGCTGGATGCGGAAAGCGCGGTTGACCTGGGCCTGGCCGCGGTCATCGGTCCAGCACACGCGGAACTGGATCACGCGTTCCGGCTCCACTAGACGCTCGAGCACGGCATGCTCGGCGTAGTGGGGGTGCTTCTCGATGAAAGGCCAGAGACTCAGCATCACCTCCTGGACGGCTTGCATGAACTCAGGCTGCTGCGGGTCGCGCGCGGCGACGCCACGCAGGAAGTCGTCCAGACTCTGCACTTTCAACATGATCTCCTTGGGGGTGCTTCGAATAGGTGCGGACTGCGCCGGATTGGGGCGCGAAAATTCTTTTTGGTGCACGGCTGCACCTGTATGGTGCGGGAATTGTAGGGGCAAAATGTTGCCCTGCGCAAAGCCCAAAAATAGTGCCATCACCTTGATATCAAAGCACTTTTTCTTCTAATTTAATAGGGACGTATTATTGGATGGAATCAGGTGAAGGAAGCCTTCGTGAGAGAGGTTTGAGCAGAAATGCTTGAATTCCCTAGGGAAATATATATGTCCCCATTTATTTCCCGCAGGAAATATTGAGCCCATACGACTTCCACAGAGGGAAGGAAGGCTGGTTTCAGGCATGTTTGAGCTCGCATGAAGGTCGTTGCCCTTTTTATGTGTCCCCATTATTTATTTGAGCGAAATCATTCCCCCGGGGCTGGATTACAACTGCACGGTTGCCAGCGCCGCGCCCAAGGCCATCAGGACCGCTCCCACCACCCGATCGGCCGCAAGCTGATGATCCAGCAGCATCCGCCGCAGGAAAGGCGAGGACACCGACCACGCCACCACGCCGAACCAGATCCAGTGCGCCAGCGACATGAACAGGCCATAGCCGAACTGCCACGACAGCGGCGTGCCGGGCGACACGATCTGGGTATAGGTGCTGACCACGAACAACGTGGTCTTGGGATTGAGCGCGTTGGTCAGAAAGCCGCTGTATAGCGCCTGCCAGCCCGAGATCGGCGGGCGGGCCGACAGGTCGCGGCTGACCTGGGTGCGGTTGAAGAAAGTCTTCCAGCCCATGTAGACCAGGTAGCAGGCGCCCGCGAGTTTGATGCCCTGCAGCACGGGCTGCGCGTAATGCGCCAGCAGGCTGACACCGAACATCGTATAGAACACGTGCACTTGCACGCCCAGCGCGATGCCCAGCGCGCAGATCAGGCCGGTGCGGCGGCCGAACAGATAACTGTTGCGCGTGACCATGGCGAAGTCCGGCCCGGGGCTGATGACGGCAAGAATGGTGATGAGGGCGACGGCGATCAATTCGGTCATGGCAATAGGGCGGCAGGTTGCGAAATGGAGCCGGCATTGTGGGACGCTGGCGTGCGCCGGAAAAACGATTTCTAATGCCGCTTATCCGTGAGAAAAAATCACCTTTCGCCATGAAACTGCCACCGCTCAATACGTTGCGGGTGTTCGATGCCGCGGCCCGTCATCAGGCTTTCGGCAAGGCGGCCGAAGCGTTGCACGTGACGCATGGCGCCGTCAGCCGGCAGATCCGGCTGCTCGAGGATGCGCTGGGCGTGGCGCTGTTCGAGCGCCGCAATCGAGCTGTTTTCCTGACCGATGCCGGCAGGCAGCTGTTCGAGGTGACGAGCGCGCTGTTCGAGCAGCTGACAACTGGCTTGGCCAAGCTGCGCCAGCCGGCGGCGGACGCGCCGCTGGTGCTGTCCTGCGAGCCCACCATCGCCATGATGTGGTTGATCCCGCGGCTGCCGGACTTCCAGCACGCCCATCCCGGCGTGCAGGTGCATCTGTACGCTGCGGGCGGACCGGTCGATTTCGGCGCCCAGGGTGTGGACGTAGCCCTGCGCCGCAATGACTTCGATTGGGACCCGGCCCTGTATGCCGAGCATGTTTGCGAGGAGTGGACGGGACCGGTGTGCCGGCCGGGATTGGCCGGTGCCGCGGGCGCGGATCCGGCTGAAGCGGATTGGGGCGGGGCGCCAGCGCTCAGCAGCGCGACGCGTCCGCTAGCCTGGCGGCAATGGTCGCGGGCAGCGGGTATGAAACCCCCGCGCCGGACCGGGCCGGCCTACGAGCATTTCTATCTGAGTTTGCAGGCCGCCGCCGCCGGTTTGGGGGTGGCGATAGGTTCGGCGCTGATGGCGTGCGACGCCTTGCGCGACCGCCGGCTGCAGGCGCCTTGCGGCTTTGCCCGTGACGGTTCGGCCTATGTACTGCTGTCGCCGCGGTCTTGTTCAGAAGATCCGCGGGCGGCAGCGTTTCTGGAATGGTTGCGCCGGGAAGCCGCCGCAACGCTAGGGGAAGCGGCGGGTCAGAGCGTGGCGTCGTAGTCGATCGTCAGGGGAGCGTGGTCCGAGAAACGCTCGTCCTTGTAGATGGCCACATTGCGGGCGCGGGCGGCGATGCCCGGCGTGGCGATCTGGTAGTCGATGCGCCACCCCACGTTCTTGGCCCAGGCCTGGCCGCGGTTGCTCCACCAGGTGTATTGGTCCGGGCGGTCATCGATGGTGCGGAACACGTCGACGAAGCCGCGCTTGTCGAACACGTCGGTCAGCCAGGCGCGCTCTTCGGGCAGGAAGCCCGAGTTCTTCATGTTGCCCTTCCAGTTCTTCAGGTCGATTTCCTTGTGCGCGATGTTCCAGTCGCCGCAGATGATGAACTCGCGGCCCGTGGTTTTGTGTTCGTGCATCAGGGCGTCGATCCAGGGGCCGAAGCGGTCCAGGAAGCGGTACTTGGCCTGCTGGCGCTCGTCGCCGCTGGAGCCCGAGGGCAGGTAGGCGCTGATGACCGACAGGTTCTTCCAGTCAGCGCGGATGATGCGGCCTTCGGGATCGAATTCCTCGCATTCCAGGCCGGCGTTCACCCGCTCGGCCGCGTCGCGCAGATAGATGCCCACGCCGCTATAGCCCTTCTTCACGGCATGGTGGAAGTGGCCGGTATAGCCGGGCGGGTGGCGCAGGTCGTCGGTCAGGTCTTCGTCGGATATCTTGATTTCCTGAAGGCACAGCACGTCGGCGGCGTGCTTTTCCATCCAGGGTTGCAGGCCCTTGCGGAAGGCGGACCGGATACCGTTGAGATTGATCGACGTGATGCGCAGCAAAGCGAAACTCCTGTTGAGCGGCCGCCAGGGCCGGGGCAATGGCAGCAATTTAACCGACTCCGCGCCGCCGCCCGGGAATAGCCCCGACAGCGGATAAAATGCTGGCGTTTGCCATCTACCGGACCTTTACGCATGCCCGCCGCCCAATCTTCCGCCACCGCCCTGGATTTCGTCCGCTTCGCCCTGAACGAGGGCGTGCTGCGTTTCGGCAGCTTCAAGGTCAAATCGGGTCGGATCAGTCCCTATTTCTTCAATGCGGGCCTGTTCAATAGCGGACGCTCGGTCGGCAAGCTGGCGCAGTTCTACGCCCAGGCGCTGCTGGATTCGGGCGTGGAATTCGACATGCTGTTCGGTCCGGCCTACAAGGGCATCCCGCTGTCCACGGCAACCGCCGTGGCGCTGGCCGGCCACCCGGACATGAAGGGCGGCGACGTGCCTTTCGCGTACAACCGCAAGGAAGCCAAGGACCACGGCGAGGGCGGCACCCTGGTCGGCGCGCCGCTCAAGGGCAAAGTCGTCATCATTGACGACGTGATCACCGCGGGCACCTCGGTGCGCGAATCGGTCGAGATCATCCGCGCGGCCGGCGCCGAGCCTGCCGCCGTGCTGATCGCCATGGACCGCATGGAACGCGCGGGTCCGGACGACGCGCTGTCGGCGCATTCTGCCGTGCAGGACGTGGCCAAGACTTACGGCATGCCGGTGGTGTCGATTGCGTCGCTGGCGGACATTCTGGCCTTGCTGCAGGATGATGCGTCGTTCGCCGAACACCGTGAGGCGGTGTTGGCTTATCGGACGAAGTACGGAGTGAAGTAAACCTCGTCCTTGGCGAGTAGAAAGGGGCGGCCAGGTGCTGCCCTTTTTTTAACCGTAGCTTGCCGCTGGCTCGGCGACGCCGTGGGGTTGGCCAAAGACGGCAACACCGCTCGCCCGGGCGGCATCCGCCAGCTTGCGGTCAAAGGTGGCCAGATAGCCGTTGGTTCTTTGGGCCAGTTCGAGATAGCTGGCATCGTAGACGGTCAAGCCGTGCGTTCGAGCCAGCAGATAGCTGCGGGCCACGCTGGAAGATGGGGCGGCCGGATCCGGATGTATGGGCAGGCGTTCGAGTAGCTGTCTGAACGAGAACAGCTGACCCGCCGAGGCCCGTTGGCTACGTTCGGCGCGCAACATGCCGTTCGCGACTTCCGTGTGCCAGATGAGGGGCACCGTGTTTTCAGATTCGTGGGCCGTTTCCAGCAGATGCCGGGCCATCAGCGCTTCGTGGGCGTCCGCGCGGTCGACCAGCCACGCCAGCGCAAGCGAGGCGTCCGGTATCAAGTGGATCGGATTCATTCCCGGCCCTCTTCGACCCAGGAACGGATGACTTCGTGGGGGACGGCCGGTGCTGGCTTGAAGCTTTTCATTGCCTCAAGCGCATCATGGGCATCCAGCGACGTGCTGGGTAGGACCGGGGTCAACCTGGCGCAGAACACGCCGTCCAGTGAAATGATGAAATGCTGGCCTTCGCGGACCGCCTGCAGGTGGTCGGAAAAGCTGTGCAGTAGTTCGCTGGTGCTGATTTCCAGGTAGTTCATGTCCAAGCCTCCGGGCAAAAGTCGACCGGATCATTCTTGGATAAACGAAGGGCCACGGCAATATGCCGCGGCCCTTCGTTTCGTCTGATACGTCAGGAATGCGCCCGTTGCCGGGGCGTCCTGCGCGGTCAGCTATCCAGCTTCTGCTTCAACAGATCATTCACCTGCTGCGGATTCGCCTTGCCGCGGGCGGCCTTCATGATCTGGCCCACCAGCGAATTGAACGCCTTCTGCTTGCCGGCCCGGTACTCTTCCACGATGGCCGGGTTGGCGGCCAGCACCTCGTCGATCATGGCGCCGATGGCGCCGGTGTCGCTGATCTGCTTGAGCCCGCGCGCCTCGATGATGGCGTCAGGCTGACCGCCGTTCTCGCCGGCCCACATGGCGCCGAAGACTTCGCGGGCGATCTTGTTGGAGATGGTGCCGTCGATGATGCGGCCGATCAGGGCGGCCAGCGCCGGCGCCTGGACCGGAGAGTCGGCGATGCTCTTTTCGTCCTTGTTCAGGGCGGCGGAGACTTCGCCCATGACCCAGTTGGCGGCCAGCTTGGCCTGGCCGGCCGGCAGCGCGTTCGCCACCGCCTGGAAGTAGGCGGCCAGGTCGCGGCTGACGGTCAGCTGGGCGGCGTCGTAGGCGGGCAGGCCGTACTCGGATTCGAAACGGGCGCGCTGGGCGGCCGGCAGTTCGGGCATGGCGCCGCGGACCTCGTCGACCCAGGCGCTGGAGATCACCAGCGTGGGCAGGTCGGGGTCGGGGAAGTAGCGGTAGTCGTGCGCGTCTTCCTTGCTGCGCATGCTGCGCGTTTCGTCGCGGTCGGCATCGTACAGGCGGGTTTCCTGGACCACCGTGCCGCCATCCTCGATCAGCTCGATCTGGCGCCGCGCTTCATAGACGATGGCGCGTTCCAGGAAGCGGAACGAGTTGACGTTCTTGATCTCGGTGCGGGTGCCGAATTCCTTCTGGCCCACGGGACGCACGGACACGTTGGCGTCGCAGCGGAACGAACCTTCCTGCATGTTGCCGTCGCAAATGCCCAGCCACACGACCAGGCTGTGCAGGGCGCGGGCGTAGGCCACGGCCTCGGCGGCCGAGCGCATTTCGGGTTCCGTCACGATTTCCAGGAGCGGCGTGCCGGCGCGGTTCAGGTCGATGCCGCTGCCGGGGGCGCCGTTGGCCAGGCTGAAGTCGTCGTGCAGGGACTTGCCCGCGTCTTCTTCCAGGTGGGCGCGCGTCAGATTGACGGTTTTCTCTTCCTCGCCGACGAAGAAGGACAGCGAGCCGCCCACCACCACCGGCAGCTCGTATTGGCTGATCTGGTAGCCCTTGGGCAGGTCGGGGTAGAAGTAGTTCTTGCGCGCGAACACCGAGCGCGGCGCGATGGTGGCGCCCACGGCCAGACCGAAGCGGATGGCGCGTTCGGCGGCGCCGCGGTTCATGACCGGCAGGCTGCCCGGCAGCGCCAGGTCGACCACGTTGGCGTGGGTGTTGGGCGCGGCGCCGAATTCGGTGCTGCTACCCGAAAAAATCTTGGAGTCCGTGGAAAGCTGGGTGTGCGTTTCCAGGCCGATGACGATTTCCCAGTTCATGTTCTCAGCCTTGCTGGACCGGGGCACGCGTGTGCCAGTCCGTCACTTGTTGGTAGCGGTCGGCGATGGCCAGCAGGCGGCCTTCGTCGAAATAGTTGCCGATGATCTGGAGACCCACCGGGCGCTGGTTGCCAGCGCCACCGAAGCCGCAGGGGATCGACATCGCAGGCAGGCCGGCCAGGCTCACGCCCAGCGTGTAGACGTCGGCCAGCCAGTCGGCCGTGGGATCGTCGCGGTTGTCGCCGATGTTCTTGGCCACCGTGGGCGTCACCGGCCCCATGATCACGTCGCACTGGTCGGCGTAGGCGCGCTGGAAGTCTTGCGCGATCATGCGGCGCAGGCGCTGCGCCTGCAGGTAGTAGGCGTCGTAGTAGCCGTGGGACAGCACGTAGGTGCCGATCAGGATGCGGCGCTTGACCTCGTCGCCGAAGCCTTCGGCGCGCGAGCGGCTGATCATTTCGTTCAGGTCGCCGTACTGGGCGGCGCGGTGGCCGTAGCGCACGCCGTCGTAGCGCGCGAGGTTGCTGGACGCTTCCGCGGGGGCGATGACGTAGTAGGCGGGAATGGCGAGTTCGGTGCGCGGCAGCGACACCGGCACGCGCACGGCGCCCAGGGCTTCGAATTGGACCAGCGCGGCCTCGACCGCGGCGGCCACGTCGGGCGCCAGGCCGGCGCCGAAGTACTCGGCGGGCACGCCGATGCGCAGGCCCTTCAACGGCTGGCTGCCGGCGGCGTCGAAACGGCCCTGGGCCGCCTCGAAGTCGCGCCGGACGCGGCCGGGCGCGTTGGCGGCGGCGTCGCATTTTTCCAGGCTGGTGGCGTCGCGCGGATCGAAGCCGCTGATGACGTCCAGCAGTTCGAGCAGGTCCCGGGCGCTTTCGGCCAGCGGGCCGGCCTGGTCCAGGCTGGAGCCGAAGGCCACCATGCCAAAGCGGGATACGGTGCCGTAGGTGGGCTTGATGCCGCTGACGCCGCACAGGGCGGCGGGCTGGCGCACCGAGCCGCCGGTGTCGGTGCCGGTAGCGGCCGCCACCAGGCGGGCGGCCACGGCGGCGGCCGAGCCGCCCGAGGAGCCGCCGGGCACGGCAGCGTGGTCCCAGGGGTTCTTGACCGCGCCGTAGGCGGAGTTCTCGTTGCCGGAACCCATGGCGAATTCGTCGCAGTTCAGCTTGCCGAGCGACACGGCGCCCGCTTCGCCCAGGCGTTCGACGACAGTGGCGTCGAACGGGCTGACGTAGCCTTCGAGCATCTTGCTGCCGGCGGTGGTGCGCCAGCCGCGGGTGACGAAGGCGTCCTTGTGGGCGATCGGGATGCCCGCCAGCGGGCCGGCCGAGCCGGACGCCAGCGCGGCGTCGGCGGCGCGAGCCTGGGCCAGCGTCAATTCGGCGTCAATATGTAAAAAGCAATTCAGGCCGCTGGCCGCTTCAGCGGCCGCCAGGCCGCTTTGGGCGAGCTCGACGGCGCTGATCTGGCGTTGCGCAAGGGCCGCGCGCAGGGCGGCGATCCCCTTGAATTGGGTGTGCAGAGCGGGTTTCGTCATGACTTAATCCAGGACCTTGGGAACCAGGAACAGGCCTTCCTGGGCGTCGGGGGCGTTGGCCAGCAGCTCCTCGCGGCGGGCCTCCGAGCTGGGTTCGGTCACGACATCTTCACGTAGGCGCAGCACGATGTCCTCATGGGCGGACAGCGGGTGAGCCAGGGGTTCGACCCCCTGGGTATCGACGGACTGGAGCCGTTCGATCAGGTGGAGGATGCCGTTGAGTTCGGCCTGCGCGACGGTGCGCTGGTCGGGGGTCAGTTCGATTCTGGCCAGCCGGGCAATGCGGGCCACATCTGTGTCATTGAGCGCCATGGGGGATTGCAAATCGATAAGCGAAGGCCGAGGGGCGGGACAGGGCAGTATGCATACGCCGAACCCGTTACAAAGCTTGAATAGCCTGCATTTATGCGCTATTTCCGGGGAAATTATAAGTTATGATTCACGGTTTAATCGCCGTGATGACAGGCGGACCCGTTGTTTTACGGGCCCTACGCCCCGCGGCATGTACCTCATTCCCCCCAGAATTTAGCTGAGCTCCCATGTTCGGATTCCTGCGCAGTTATTTTTCCAGCGATATGGCGATCGACCTCGGTACCGCCAACACGCTGATCTACGTCCGCGGCAAGGGCATCGTGCTCGATGAACCGTCCGTGGTCGCAATCCGTCATGAAGGCGGTCCCCACGGCAAGAAGATCATTCAAGCCGTCGGCCATGAAGCCAAGCAGATGCTTGGCCGCGTTCCCGGCAATATAGAAGCCATCCGGCCCATGAAGGACGGCGTCATTGCCGACTTCACGGTCACCGAGCAGATGCTCAAGCAGTTCATCCGCATGGTGCACCCCCGCAACATGCTGGCGCCCAGCCCGCGCATCATCGTTTGCGTGCCCTGCGGCTCCACCCAGGTCGAACGCCGCGCCATCCGTGAATCGGCCCTGGGCGCGGGCGCGTCCCACGTCTTCCTGATCGAAGAACCCATGGCCGCGGCCATCGGCGCCGGCCTGGCCGTGTCCGACGCCAGCGGCTCCATGGTGGTCGACATCGGCGGCGGCACCACGGAAGTGGCGGTCATCTCGCTGGGAGGCATGGTCTACAAGGGTTCCGTGCGCGTGGGCGGCGACAAGTTCGACGAAGCCATCGTCAACTACATCCGCCGCAACTACGGCATGCTGATCGGCGAACCCACCGCCGAACTGATCAAGAAGGAAATCGGCTCGGCGTTCCCGGGATCCGAAGTCCGCGAGATCGAGGTCAAGGGCCGCAACCTGGCCGAAGGCGTGCCGCGCAGCTTCACGGTCTCGTCCAACGAGATCCTGGAATCGCTGACCGACCCGCTGAACCAGATCGTCTCGGCCGTGAAGATCGCGCTGGAACAGACCCCGCCCGAACTGGGCGCCGACATCACCGACAAGGGCATCGCCCTGACCGGCGGCGGCGCGCTGCTGCGCGACCTGGACCGCCTGCTGCAGGAAGAGACCGGCCTGCCCGTCGTGGTCGCGGACGATCCGCTGACCTGCGTCGTGCGCGGTTGCGGCGAGGCGCTGGAACACCTTGAGAAACTGGGCGCCATCTTCATCAACGACTAATTTTGCCCGCCAGCCCGGAGCCCCGCTTTTTCACGGCTCCGGCCGCTGCCGGAGCGACGGACGCGGGCGTCCGGGCTGATATTCATGCAACGACAAGGGACTCCTCCCCTATTCAGGCGCGGCCCACCTGCGGAGGTGCGGCTGGTCGTTCTGGTCGTCCTTGCGTTGGCCCTGATCGTCATGGATTCGCAATGGCGCATGCTGGAACCGGCGCGCCGCGCAATGTCCGTCGCGCTATATCCCTTCCAACGCGCCGTCATGGCGCCGCGCGACCTCGTCCAGCAAGTGAACGAATGGGTCAACGCGGCCAATCTCATCCGTAGCGAAAACGAAGCCTTGCAGCGCCAGCGCATCGAGCTGGCCCAGGTGACCACGCATGGCGCCCAGCTGGCTGCCGAGAACTCGCAGTTGCGCCGGCTGCTCGGGGTAACCGATACCGTGGCGCAATCCGCGGTGGTGGTCGAGGTCATGTATGAACCCACCAACGCATTCACGCAGCGCCTGGTGTTCAACAAGGGCAGCAAGGCGGGGCTGGCCCCGGGCATGCCGGTGATCGACGAAGGCGGCGTGGTCGGGCAGATCGTGCGCGTCACGCCCATGACCGCCGAGGCGGCGCTGGTCACCGACGAACAGGTCTCCATCCCCGTGCAGCTGCTGCGCAACGGCCTGCGCCTGATTGCGTTCGGCGGCAACTCGCCCGGCAAGATGGAAGTTCGTTACCTTGCCGCCAACGCCGACATCAAGGAAGGCGATACCATCGTCACCAGCGGCGTCGGCGGGCTGTTCCCGGCAGGCCTGCCGGTGGCCAAGGTGACCTCGGTCGAACGCGACACTGCCTCCGGCTTCGCGCGCGCCGTATGCGAACCGCTGGCCCATCCCGAACGCTACCGCCACTTCCTGGTCTTGCAGGTCGATGTGGAGCGCGCCGAGTCCAACCGTCAGGAGGTCGATTCCGGTGGATCGGACTAATCAATCCTCGGGGCAGGCCGCGCGCCGCCTCGGCACCCCCAGCAACGTGCAGCCCGACCGGCTCTCCGGCCCGGCGCACGGCTTGTTCGTCTGGGCCACGGTGCTGGTGGCGTGGCTGGTGTCGCTGCTGCCCTGGCGCCTGTGGCAGGGCGCGCCCGACATCCTGCTGCTGATCATCGCCTTCTGGTGCGTGCATGAGCCGCGCCGCGTCGGCTTGTTCACCGCCTTCTTCTTTGGGCTGCTGATGGACGTGCACGACGCCGGCCTCTTGGGCGAGCACGCGCTGTCGTACACGCTGGTCGCCTACGGCGCGGTGGTGTTGCACCGCCGGCTGCAGCGCTTCGACCTCTGGAGCCAGGCCATGCACATGCTGCCTGTGTTCTTCATTGCCCGCTTCGTGACCCAGATCATCCATGCGTGGCTGGCCGGCAAATGGCCGGGTTGGGACTGGGGCATCAGCGTGCTCCTGACCACCGCCTTGTGGCCGCTGGCGGGCTGGGTTCTGCACTTGCCGCAGCGCGGTGTCGACGACGCTGAATCCTCCTCCGCCTGACGGCGGCGCCGCGTCATGTTCGAATTCAAGAAAACCGGCCAGCAGCAGAAGCAGCGTTTCCGCCTGCGCGCCTGGGTGGGCGGGCTGTTCGCGTTGGCCTGCTTCGGCGTGCTCATCGGCCGCTTCTGGTACCTGCAGGTCGACCGCTACGAGGGCCTGTCCGAGCGCGCCGACCGCAACCGCATCGCGGTCGTGCCCATCCCGCCGCGACGCGGCGAGATTCTGGACCGCAATGGCGAGGTGCTGGCGCGCAACTACCGCACCTATACGCTGGAGGTCGTGCCGGCACAGGCAGGGAACCTCAGCGCGCTGTTCGAACGCCTGACCGAAGTCGTGTACATCAGCCCGGCCGACCAGCGCCGCTTCAAGCGCCGCGCCGCCGAGTCCAGCCGCTACGCCAGCCTGCAGCTGCGCAATAACCTCAACGAAACCGAAGCCGCCTGGTTCGCCGCGCATTCGTTCCAGTTCCCGGGCGTGGAGCTGCGCGCGCGCTGGGTGCGCGAGTATCCGCAGGGCGTGTCGGCGGCCCACGTGGTCGGCTACATCGGCCGCATCGCCGAAGGCGATATCGAAGAACTGGACCGCGCCGGCCAGCTGGGCAACTATCGCGGCACCGACGTCATCGGCAAGAAGGGCATCGAAAAGACCTGGGAGGAGCAGCTGCACGGCCGCACCGGGCTGGAAGAAGTCGAAGTCACCGCAGGCGGACGCCCCATGCGCACGCTGCGCCGGATCGACCCGGTGCCGGGCTCCGATATCATGCTGTCCATCGACCTGGGGCTGCAGAAGGTGGCCGAAGCCGCATTCGAGGGGCAGCGCGGGGCGCTGGTCGCCATCGACCCCGATACCGGCGAGGTACTGGCCTTTGTCTCGCAGCCTTCCTACGACCCGAACCTGTTCGTGGACGGCATCGACGTGGACAATTGGCGCATGCTGAACGAATCGCCGGACCATCCCCTTATCAACCGGCCGCTGTACGGCACCTATCCCATCGGTTCCACCTACAAGCCCTTTGTGGGCCTGGCAGCGCTGGAACTGGGCAAGCGCCGCGCCACCGATCGCATCTCCGACCCCGGCTATTACGAATTCGGCGGCCAGAAATTCCGCAACGCCGGCGGCGCGGCCTATGGCATGACCGACATGCACAAGGCGATCGTGGTGTCGTCCGACACCTATTTCTATTCGCTGGGTCCGGAAATCGGCGTGAACGCGCTGCATGATTTCGCCAAGCAGTTCGGCTTCGGCCAGATCACCGGCATCGACCTGGAAGGCGAAAAGCGCGGCGTGCTGCCTTCGACCGACTGGAAACGCTCGGCCTACAAGGACAAGGACCGCCAGCGCTGGTACGCGGGCGAAACGATTTCGGTGGCGGTGGGTCAGGGCTACAACGCATTCACGCTGTTGCAGCTGGCGCAGGGCACGTCCACCCTGGCCAACAACGGCCTGTACCGCCGCCCGCACCTGGTGCACGCGGTGCGCGATCCGCGCAGCGGCGTGGCCAAGGCCACCGAGTCCGCGCCCGACTACCGCATTCCCCTCAAGCAGGCCAATGTGGATGTGATCAAGAACGCCATGGCGGATGTGGTGCGCGCCGGTACGGCGCGGCGCGCGTTCGCCAATACAGCCTACCAGGCGGCCGGCAAGACCGGCACCGCGCAGGTGTTCAGCCTGCGCGGCGGCCATTACCGCGCCAGCGCCATCGACGAACGCCTGCGCGACCACGCCTTGTTCATGGGCTTTGCACCGCTTGAGCATCCGCGCATCGCGGTGGCGCTCATCGTCGAGAACGCCGGCTGGGGCGCGAGCGTCGCCGCTCCGGTCGCGCGCAAGGTGTTCGACTATTGGCTGGCCAAGGACCGTCAGGACAAGATCGTGCGGCCCGAGCGCGCCGACCCCCTGGCCTCGGTCGAGGAAATCGCTTCCGACGTGGTGCGCCGATAATGAAACGCCTGGGCCTTATCCTGCTACGTGTGTTCACGGCCTTCGATTGGCCGCTGCTGGCGATCCTGTTGATGTTCGCCGCGCTGGGCATGACGGTCATGCATTCCGCGGTGGGCGGCACGGACTGGCGCTTCGCCGAACAGTCGCGCAATTTCATCATCGCCTTCTTTGCCATGTGGACCATGGCCCTGATTCCGCCGAAGTGGCTGATGAAGCTGGCCTTGCCCTTCTACGTGGTGGGGGTGGTGCTGCTGCTGGGCGTGGAGTTCTTCGGCGAAACCAGCAAGGGCGCGACCCGCTGGCTGAACCTGGGCGTGACCCGCATCCAGCCTTCCGAGATGATGAAGATCGCCGTGCCCATGATGCTGGCCTGGTACTTCCAGCGCCACGAAGGCGCCGTCCGCATCCGCGACTTCCTGGCCGCCGCCGCCATGCTGGCCGCGCCTTTCGCCCTGATCGTGCTGCAGCCCGACCTGGGGACGGCGCTGCTGGTGTTTGGCGCCGGCTTCTTCGTGATCTATTTCGCGGGCCTGTCTTTCAAGCTGCTGGTGCCGGTAATGCTGGCGGGCATCATCGGCATAGGCACGCTGATCTACTACGAAGACCAGTTATGCGAGCCCGACGTGGACTGGGTGGTGCTGCACGACTACCAGAAGCACCGGGTGTGCACGCTGCTCAACCCCAGTTCCGATCCGCTGGGCAAGGGCTTCCATACGATCCAGTCGATGATCGCGGTGGGCTCGGGCGGGGTGTACGGCAAGGGCTACATGAAGGGCACGCAGACGCACCTGGACTTCATCCCCGAACGCACCACCGACTTCATCTTCGCGGTGTACGCGGAAGAATTCGGACTCTACGGCGGCATCGCCATGCTGGTGCTGTATGGCCTGATGATGGCGCGAGGACTGACGATCGCGTCACGGGCATCGTCGCAGTTCGGCAGGTTGCTGGTCGGGGCGCTGACGATGATGCTGTTCATCTATGTATTCGTGAACGTGGGGATGGTGACGGGGATTCTGCCTGTGGTGGGGGTGCCGTTGCCGTTCATGAGCTATGGGGGGACGGCTTTGTTCACCATGGGGATTGCGTTTGGGATCATGATGAGTGTTAGTCGGCATCGGTCGGTTAAGACTTGATCTTTTTGGCGGCTGCGCGTTCTTCGTAGGTCGCCCGTAGGCGCGGGCGGCGTGGCGGCTCGCGCCCACGATTGCGGTCCGGAGCGTTCGCTCCGGACTTCCCCATCCTCATCCTCGTCACCGCCTGCGGCGGTTCCTTCGGATTCCGTCGGGCGCATCGAGGTTGCGAGCCGCCACGCCGCCCGCGCCTACGGGCTACGTACGTCTTGGGTCGCTGCGCTGCTAGATCCGTGATCGGTGACGAGTCTTGCGTTGCCCGTAGCTTACGGCCGCGCGGGCGGCCGTAAGCTACATACGTGGTTTTGGGCGTCGTGGCGATGGTCGCTTGCGCGTTTGCGGAGCGTGGTTTGCTAGTGGCCGCTCATCATTGGGGTGGGGCGGTGATGGGTGGTGCGCGGCAGGCAGCGGCTTGCGCTTGAGGATTTTCTCGCGCGCACCACCCATCCGGCACCGTGGCTTAGCGGTCGGTGATGATCAACGGCCTGGTGACGTTCGGTGATGAGCAGCACCCTTGAGGCGTTAACGCTGATGGGTGTCTCACACGCGCGCAGCGTCATTCTCAACCGTAAGACACCGCGGAAGCCTCGGAAGGCCGCCCGGGCGGCCGGCCCGAGGCGAGCCCCGCAAGATCCACCGCCATACCCCACCCGTTGCTAGAAAGCCAAGCACACAGCTCGCCCCAGCTGAGGCCGAATTGCAGTTGAACGAGCCCGTCGCGTCGGCGGCCCGCCATGCGCGGGGCGTCGATAAGCCCGACGGAATCCGAAGGAACCGCCGCAGGCGGTGACGAGGATGAGGATGGGGCAGTCCGGAGCGAAGGCTCCGGACCGCAATCGTTGCCCCGCGCATGGCGGGCCGCCGATGCGACGGGCGTCTTAAGAACCCAAAACGCCCGAAAGCAAGCAAATAAACGTTACCCGCAAGAACCGCCTACAACCTCAAGCAGGCAACGCCTCAGGCACCCCAAGGTCGACCGCCAGCTTGGTAAGACCATCCCAAATCCGGCTATCGAACGTCAGCGTATCCTCGTTAAGCGCCCGGTTGCGAGCTTCGTACTCGCCCGGATACTGCACGCCTTCGACGCCCGGTTGCGGCTTGCAGGCGTGCAGGTAGTCGATGAACGCACCCACCTCCATCGACCGCCAATCCGTATTGAAGTCCACCTGCGGATCCAGCAGCAGCGCGAACATGTTGTTCGTGGCCACGCCGGTGCGTGGATGCTGCGGCTGGATCGTGCCGCCGCCAGACAGCACGCCGGCCAGCAGTTCGGCCACCAGACCCAGGGCATAGCCCTTGTGGCCGCCGAACGGCAGCAGCGCGCCGGGCGGGTCGGTGAACAGCGCGTTGGGATCCGTGGTCGGATTGCCCTGGGCGTCGATCAGCGAGCCCGCGGGCGCTTCCTCGCCCTTGGCGGCCAGCACCCGCGCCTTGTTGACGGCGATCGAGCTGGTGGCCATGTCCACCAGGAACGGCGGACGGCCGCCCGGCAGCGGGCCGGCGAAGCACAGCGGGTTGGTGGTCAGGCAGGCCTGCGCGCCGCCGAAAGGCGCCACGGTCGGCGAGCGGTTGATCACGTTGGTGAAAGCCAGCAGGATCAGGCCCTTGCCCGCCACCATTTCCCCGTAGTGGCCCATGCGGCCCAGGTGATGGCTGTGACGCAGGGTCAGGATGCACTGGCCGTGCTCCTGCGTGCGCTCGATGGCCTTCTCGATGACGACCTTGCCGACATACTGGCCCAGCCCGTGGTGGCCGTCGTAGGCCAGCATTGCGCCGCGGTCGTTGACCAGTTCGGGCCGGCCGTCGGCCTGGGCCAGGCCCTCGGACAGCACGCGCCGGTAGTTCGTCAGGATGGACAGGCCGTGGCTGGTGTAGCCCACCCGGTCGGACTCGACCAGGTGCTCGGCCACGTCGCGGGCGATGTCCTCGGGCACGCCTTGGGCCATCAGCACGCGGCGGCCGTATTCATTGGCTTGGGCGATCGAAATCTTCATGACGCGCCCTCCTTACAGCCAGCCCAGCCAGCGCCAGTAGGTCATGCCCATCAGCAGCATCAGCAGGTAGCCGACGATGGTGACGATGATGCCGACCTTGGCGAACTGCTTGGCGTTGAAGGTCTCCGTTCCCAGGCACACCATGTTCTGCGGCGCGTTGATGGGCAGGATGAAACCGTAGCTGACGACAAAGCCCAGCAGCATGGTCATGCCCAGGCGGCTGAATTCGCCCGGCAGCGTGGCCAGCACCGAGATCAGGATCGGCAGCATGGCCGAGGTCAGCGCGGTGGCGCTGGCGAAACCCAGGTGGATGACAATGAGGAAGGCGGCCAGGATCGCGAAGATCGCCAGCGGTCCGAGGTGGTCCAGTCCGGTGTGCGCCACGACCTGGTTGCCCAGCCATTGGCCAGCCTGGGTCGTCAGCAGGGCGGTGCCCAGGCTGATACCGACGCCGAACACGATCACGGTGCCCCATGGGATGCGCGATTGCACGTCTTTCCACGTCATCACGCCAAAGCGCGGCAGCAGCAGCAGGACCAGGCCGAAGTAGGTGGTGGAAGTGGTGTCGAACTTGTGCAGCTTGCCTTCGGTCGACCAGAACAGCAGCAGCATCAGCGACACGGCCATCAGGCGTTTTTGCGCGCCGGTCATGGGGCCCAGTTCAAGCAGCGACTTCTCGACGGCTTCCTTGCCTCCCGCGATGCTGTCGCTTTCCGGCGGCAGCAGCTTGAGCACGATGATGATCAGCACGGCCGACATGATCAGCGACCAGGGGGCGCCAGCGATCAGCCAGTCCGACCATGCCACGCGTTCGCCCAGCATCTTTTCCATGAAGCCGACGGTCAGCAGGTTCTGCGCGGCGGCGGTCTGGATGCCGACGTTCCAGATGCTGGTGGCCTGCGCCACGATGATCATGATGCCGGCGGCGATGTTGGAACGCTTGTCCACGCCGAAGGCTGCGATGACGCCCATCATGATGGGCACCACGGCCGCGCTGCGCGCGGTGGCGCTGGGCACCACGAGGCTCAGCACGATGGTCACGGCGATACATCCGATCAGGATGCGGCGCGTGCTGGTGCCCACCTTGGCCAGCGTCACCAGGGCGATGCGCCGGTCCAGCCCGGTGAAGGTCATGGCGGCCGCAATGAACAAGGCGCCGGTGACCAGCGCCAGCGCCGAGTTCGCGAAGCCGGTCAGCGCCATGCTGATCGCGGCCGAGGTGCCATAAACCACTTGCGGGTCTTTGATTGTCGGAGCCGTGCCCAGCAGGAAGGCCATCAGCGTCGTGATCATGATCGCGCTGGCTTCGTAGGACACGGCTTCGGTAATCCAGACCACCACTGCGAATGCCAGGATGGCGAGCATCCGGTGACCCGCGACGGGCAGGTCGGCGGGCAAAGGCATCATCAGCACGCCGATCATCACTAGGACGCCGGCGATGAGTCCGATTGGAATTTTGGTTTTCTTTGGGGCTTGCGAGGCAGGGACGGCGGCTTGCGCGGTCATATCCATCTCCGGTTGAGGTCAAACTGCCGACACACCGCCCCGCGAGCAACGGGATAGGTCAAATCGGTGTGTCGACGCTACAGCATGATCGTGACGGCATTGCGGAAAACCCGTATTGATACTGATCAAGCCTGTGGAGATTTGGGCTTGTGGAAAACCTCTGACGGGCATTATGCTCGTCGCCCCGCGCCGCCGGCAAGCGGAGATTGTTGCATGGAACAATGCAAATGGGCAGAAATAGAGACGGATGGAAAATTAATTAGATCGTTTCACGATACTAATTCGCGCCAGAGCCGGCAGGCAGCCCCGGCCGCTCAGCCCAGCGCCAGGCGCAGCTGCTCGTCCAGATGCAGCGTGGGCGCGATGCGCCAGCCGCTCTGCGCGTAACGCAGCCAGCGGCCCAGCACCAGATGCGTCAGCAGGCTGGCGTGCGCCGCCACATTGGCCTGCGGCGGCAGGCCGCCATCGGTGACCGCGATGCGCAGCGATTGCTTCAACGACGCCTCGATGCGGTCGTTGATGTGGTTGATGCGTTCCTGCAGGCGGTTGTCTTCCGTGACCAGCGCATCGCCGGTCAGCACGCGCGTCATGCCCTTGTTGCGTTCCGAGAAGGTCAGCAGCATGGAGACGGTCTGGTGGGCCTGGGTCAGGCCTTGGGGCTCGGCGATGGCGATCTGGTTCACCAGCGTGAAGATGCTGGTTTCGATGAATTCGATCAGCCCTTCGAACATCTGCGCCTTGCTGGCGAAGTGCCGGTACAACGCGGCTTCAGAGACTTCCAGGCGCGCGGCGAGGGCCGCCGTGGTGATGCGGGAGGCGTGCGGCTGCTCCAGCATCTCGGCCAGGGTTTGCAGAATCTGGGTCTTGCGCTCGCCGGGTTTGCTCGCCATGGAAGGGTCTGCTCTCGCGCAGGCTTGACGGTGAAGGGGAGGGGAGGAGCGCGCCGCTATCCCCGCAAGGGGCGTCGGCGTAACAGCAAATCACTGACGGAGTTTACCCGCAAGTCGACATAGGCCGGCCGCTGCGAACGGCCGCGGGCGAACGGCGTGCCGGGGTGATACACGTGCACCGTGCGCAGCCCTGCCTGGCGCGCGCCGCGCAGATTGGCCAAGGTGTCTTCCACCAGCACCGCGTTGCGCGCCTGCACGCCTTCGCGGGCCAGCACGTGGCGCAGCAGGGTGGGCGAAGGCTTGGGCCGGAACTCGCCGTGCAGCCGCATGTGCTCGATGGCCCAGAGGCTGTCGAACTGGCGCAGGATGCCCAGGCGCGCGAGCACCGCACGCGCATAGTGCAGCGGCGCGTTGGTCAGCAGCACCTTGCGGCCCGGCAGTCGGCTCAGCTTGTAGGCCAGCGCCTTTTCCGCGCGCACCAGGGGGCCGACGTCGAAGTCATGGCTGCGGTGCAGGAAATCATGGGGGTCCACGCCGTGATGGCGCACCATGCCTATCATGGTGGCGCCGTAGCGTTTCCAGTACTGCGAGCGCAGGTGGTTGGCAGTGTCGATGTCGACGTTCAGCGCCTCGACCACGGCCATGGTCATGCCGTGGTCGATCTTCGGGAAGATGGCGTGCGAGGTGTCGTGGAGCGTGTTGTCCAGGTCGAACAGCCACAGGCGTTCGGAATCGCCCGTGGCCGCGCGGCGCGAGCGGCGCACGCGCACCGCCGGCCGCAACAGGTAACGCTGTGCCCGCATCAGTGCGAGCTGATCATCGTGCCCACGCCCTGGTCGGTCAGGATTTCCAGCAGCAGGCAGTGCGGCACGCGGCCGTCGACGATGTGCACGGAGTTCACGCCGTTCTTGGCGGCGTCCAGCGCGGACGAGATCTTGGGCAGCATGCCGCCGGAGATCGTGCCGTCGGCGAAAAGTTCGTCGATGGTCTGGGCCGACAGGCTGCGCAAGAGCTTGCCGCCCTTGTCCAGCACCCCCGGGGTGTTGGTCAGCATCAGCAGCTTTTCAGCGCCCAGCACTTCCGCCATCTTGCCGGCGACGACGTCGGCGTTGATGTTGTAGGCCGTGCCGTCCTCGCCATAGCCGATGGGCGAGATGACGGGGATGAACTGGTCGTCCTGCAGCGCCTTGACCACGGCCGGCTCGACCATGGTGATGTCGCCGACGAAACCGATGTCGATGGGTTCGGACGGATTGTCCTTGTTGGCCATCAGCTTCTTCTGGGCCTGGATCAGTCCGCCGTCCTTGCCGGTCAGGCCCACGGCCTTGCCGCCGACCTCGTTGATCATCATGACGATGTCCTGCTGGACCTGGCCGCCCAGCACCCATTCGACCACTTCCATGGTCTCGGCGTCGGTGACGCGCATGCCCTGGATGAAGGTGCCTTGCTTGCCGATGCGGCGCAGCGCGTCGTCGATCTGCGGACCGCCGCCGTGCACCACCACCGGATTCAGACCCACCAGCTTCAGCAGCACGACATCATGCGCGAAGCTGCGCTGCAGACGTTCTTCCGTCATGGCGTTGCCGCCGTACTTGACCACGATGGTCTTGCCGTGAAATCGTCGGATATACGGCAGTGCTTCAGACAGCACAGCGGCTTTGACAGCAGGAGACGAAACGGCAGCAGGGTCGGGGGTGTCGGTCATGGCAGCTAAGTCGGCAAATATACGTATGAGTGGTTAGAAAAAATGCCTGCACAAAAACGCGTTCGGGACGCGGTAGCGCAAGCATACGACGGATTGTAGTACCCACAGGTTTCTTATGCTTTAAACCCATGTTCATATGCCCGACAAATAACCGGCATTCAGGTAAATTGGGGGCGATTTCGCAACGGCCGGCCCCGCAAAAGGGGGCCGGGCCACACCGGCAGGGGCATCGGCCCCGATTTTTTACCCATAAAAGAGGCAACACATGCGTTTGAACTTTGTCCGGTCCGCTCTGGCGGCGTCGGTGTTCCTGGTGGCGGCGAACGCCGCCCATGCCGAAAAAGTGGTGGTGGGCGCGACCCAGGTCCCCCATGCCGAGATCCTGGAAGTGGTGAAGCCGCAACTGGCCAAGGAAGGCGTGGAGCTCGACATCAAGGTGTTCAGCGACTACGTGCAGCCCAACCTGCAACTGGCGGATAAGCAGCTGGATGCCAACTTCTTCCAGCACAAGCCCTATCTGGATTCCTTCAACAAGGACCGCAAGGCCACGCTGGTGCCGGTGGCGCTGGTGCACGTCGAGCCCTTCGGCGGCTATTCCAAGAAGATCAAGAGCCTGTCCGAGCTCAAGGACGGCGCGACCGTCGCGATCCCGAACGATCCCTCCAACGGCGGCCGCGCGCTGGTGTTGCTGCAGAAGCAGGGCGTGATCAAGCTGAAGGATCCGTCCAACATCCTGGCGACGGCCGCGGACGTGGTCGAGAACCCCAAGAAGCTGAAGTTCCGCGAACTGGAAGCCGCCATGCTGCCGCGCTCGCTGGACGACGTGGACCTGGCGCTGATCAACACCAACTACGCGCTGGAGGCCGGCCTGGTCCCGACCAAGGACGCCCTCTTCATCGAAGGCTCGGATTCGCCCTACGCCAACATCCTGGTGACCCGCGCGGACAACAAGGACGCGCCCGGCATCAAGAAGCTGGTGCAGGCCCTGCACACGCCCGAGGTGAAGAAGTTCATCCAGGACAAGTACAAGGGCGCCGTGGTTCCGGCGTTCTGATTCCGGCCCGCCGTGGCCTGATCTGGAAACCGCCCATCGGGCGGTTTTTCTTTTGGGCGCCGTCGCGAAGGGGCCGGTTGCCGGGCGAAAAAAAACCGCCCTGTCGGGGCGGTCCTTTGTGGGGCTGCGGCGCTCAGCCCGCCGCCAGGGCCTTTTCCACGGTGGCATGGAATTCCGCCACGTCGTATTCGCCCAGGTAGCGCTTGATGATGCGGCCTTGCTTGTCGATCAGGAAGGCCGTGGGCGTGAGGCGGATGTCGCCGAAGGCCCGGGCAATGTCGCCCTTGGTGTCCAGGGCCACCGGGAAGGGCAGCTTGCGCGTTTCGGCGAAGTTCAGCACGAAGTTGGGCGGGTCGTAGTTCATGGCGACCGCGACCGCCTGGTAGCCTTTGGCGGCGTACTCGTTGTAGGCCGAGATGGTTTCCGGCATCTGCTTCACACAGGTCACGCAACTGGTGGCCCAGAACTTGACCAGCACGACCTTGCCGCGCAGGTCCTGCATCGAGAAGGTCTTGCCTTCCAGCGTGGTGAAGGTGACGTCGGGCGCGGTCTGGGCGGGGCGCATGACGAACCAGGCGCCGATGCCGACCGCCACCAGGACGGCCAACGCGATGATGGCTTTCTTCATTTGATGGGCATGGCCTCTACGCCGCTGCTGGTGCCGGCCGCGTTATCGCTGCTTGCGCCGGCGCCGCTTTCGATGGGCGCTTTGGTTTCCGTGGAAGTGTTGGACTTGGAACCGGTATTCGACAGCCGGATGGCTTCCTCGCGGCTGATCGTCTCGAACAGTTTAACCACCTTGGCCACGCCGCCGACGTCGGCGGTGGCGTTGGCGGCATATTCGCCTTCGGCCTGCGTCACCTTGCCCATCAGGTAGACCACGCTGTGGTCGGTGGTGACCGCGATGGTGCCGGACGGCACGTACTTGGTGTTGAGCAGGGCGGTCTTGACCTTGGAGGTCAGCCAGGTGTCGTTGGAGCGCGTGCCGAACGAGGCGATGGGGCCGACGTTCAACTGGTTGATGACCTGTTTGACGTTTTCCACGCCCTGGGCGATTGCGGTGGCCTGGTTCTTGGCTTCTTCGGTGGGCACGTCACCGGTCAGCAGCAGGTGGCCGCCGTAGGCCATGGCATTGACGCGGGCGGTGTCGCCCAGCTTCTGCGAGATCTGGCTCTGCGCCTTGAACGCCATGTTCTGGTCTTCGAGCTGGATGCCGGAGGTGCGGCGGTCCGTCACGACGACCGCGGTGGTGGCGGCCGCGCCGCCCACGATCAGGGGCGCGCAGGCCGACAGCGAGAGCGCGGCGGTGGAGAGCGCCGCGGCGAGCATCAACGGGCGGACTGCGGTACGGACGTCAGAAATCATTCGGTGTCTCCAAGCAGAAGAGCGTCAATGCCGTCGCACAGCGCGTGCAGCAGCAGAATATGGACTTCCTGGATGCGCATCGTGCGATCGCTGGGAACACATAGATGGACGTCCATCGGCGTAATGAGTTCCCCCATCACGCCACCGCCCTTGCCCGTCAGGGCAAGCACGTGCATTTCGCGGGCGCTGGCGGCTTCCATGGCGCGCACCACGTTGGGGGAATTGCCGCTGGTGGATATGGCTACCAGCACGTCGCCGGCCTGGCCGAAGGCGTTGACCTGGCGTTCGAAGATCTCGTCGAAGCCGTAATCGTTGCCCACCGCGGTGAGGATCGAGGTGTCGGTGTTGAGGGCGATGCCGGCCAGGGGCAGGCGTTCGCGTTCAAAGCGGCCCACCAGTTCGGCGATGAAATGTTGCGCATCGGCGGCCGAGCCGCCATTGCCGCAAGCCAGAATCTTGCCGTTGTTTGCCAGGGCGCCGAACAGCACGTCCACCGCCACTGCCAGCGGCTCGGCCAGGACGTTCATGCTTTGTTCGCACGCAGCCATGGCGTCGCGAAAGTGCGACGTCATACGAGAGGTCATATCCATGGGCGCGATTATCTCACGGGGCCGAGGCGTGGTTCTGTCCAGGCGTAACGACTGTTAGGCAGGTCGTTACCGGGGGAGGGGCGGACTTCAGGCCTGCCAGAATGCGCCGCGCAGCCACTGGGGATCGCCGGCGTCGAAGACCACCGCGTCAAAGCGCGCCGCCGGCAGTCTGCCGCGCCAGTGGCGCCGGGCCAGCTCCGGCAGCCAGTGGGCCGCGGCGCGGGCCAGCCGGGCCTGCTTGTCCGGCCCGATGCTGGCCGCGGCGCCACCGTAGCGGCTGGGCCCACGCGATCGGACCTCGACGAACACCAGCGTGTCGCCGTCGCGCATGGCCAGGTCGATCTCGCCGGCGCGGGTCTGCAGATTGCGCGCCAGCAGGACCAGGCCGCGCGACTGTAGCAGGCGCAAGGCGGCGTCCTCGTGGTGGTCGCCCTTGCGCTGGGCGGGCGAGCGCCGTGGCGGCGGACGATCCGCGGGCGCTGCGCGGGAGGAACGGCGCCGGCGCCTGGCGGCGCGGCGGCGGGCCGCCAGGGCCAGTTCGCAGGCCAGTCGCAAGGTGTCGTCCGTCATGGGTGCTCCGGAAGTGGCGGGCATAGGCGGCTACACTGACATGGTTTCCCGTGTCTGTAGGCTGCAATGAATCAAAATGTCTCACCTCCCCCTGCCGGAGATGCCTGGTCCCGCGTTTCTGAACGCGTGGCGGGGCAGCATTGGCCTGCCTCGACGCTGTATGTCGTGGCCACGCCGATCGGCAACCTGGGCGACCTGGGGCTGCGCGCCTGGCACGCTTTGCAGCGGGCCGACGTGATCGCCGCCGAAGACACGCGCGCCAGCCGCGCCCTGCTGGACGCCTGGGGCGTGGGCACGCCGCTCATGGCCGCCCACCGCCACAATGAAGCCGCCGCGGCCCAGGCCATCTGCGAACGGTTGGCCCAGGGCCAGCGCGTGGCGCTGGTATCGGACGCCGGCGCACCCGCCGTCAGCGATCCGGGCGCACGCATCGTGCGTGCCGTGCGTGAAGCCGGCTTCGGCGTGGTGCCAGTGCCGGGTCCCAGCGCGGTCATCGCCGCGCTGATGGGTAGCGGCGTCACCACCGACGAAAACCCGGGCTATGCCTTTGCCGGATTTACGCCGCCCAAGGCGGCAGCGCGCCAGCGCTGGCTGCGCACCTGGTGCGCCTTGCCCGCGCCGGTCGTCATGTTCGAATCGCCGCATCGGCTCGCGGCTACGCTGGCCGACCTGCTGGAAGTGTGCGGTCCGGACCGGCTCCTGACCGTGGCGCGCGAACTGACCAAGCGCTTCGAAGAGATCGCGACCTTCCCGATGGGCGAGGGCGCAGCCTGGCTGGCCGCGGATACGCACCGCGAGCAGGGTGAATTCGTGCTGATCGCGCACGCGCCCGCTGAACAGGAAGCGGATGAAGAAGCCGATCCGCGCACCGATGCGCTGCTGGACGCCTTGCTGGAGTCGCTGTCGCTGCGCGATGCCGCGCGCGTGGCCGCCAAGGTTTCCGGCCTGCCGCGGGACGTGCTGTACAACCGGGCGCTGGCCCGCAAGAAATCGGCGGAGTAAGACATGGTGTATTCGACTATCGTGTCCAACAAGCCCGCGGATCCCGACGAACGCCTGGTCTATCGCGACATTCCTACGCCGCTGGGCGACATGCGCCTGGTCGCCAGTCCCAAGGGCCTGCGCGGCGCCTGGTTCACCGACCAGGAACTGCTGCCCGCGGCGGATGGCTGGATTCTCACGGACTCGGATCCCATCCTGGAGCAGGCGCGCCGCGAACTGGAAGAATGGTTCGCGGGCCAGCGCCGCGTCTTCGACGTGGCGCTGGACCCCGTCGGCACCACTTTCCAGCACCAGGTCTGGCACGCCCTGTGCGATCTGGAGTTCGGGGTGCTGGCCAGCTACGGCGATCTGGCGCGCACCGTGGGGCGGCCCAAGGGCGCGCAGGCGGTCGGCGGCGCCGTCGGGCGCAATCCGATCAGCATCATCATTCCCTGCCATCGTGTGATTGGGGCCGACACCTCGCTGACCGGCTTCGGCGGCGGCCTGCCGCGCAAGCAGGCCTTGCTGGCGCATGAAGGCAATCGCTACCGCAGCCGCAGCGCTAGCGCGCGCCGCGTGTGCGACGGGCAGGCCGAACTGCCTTGGTAGGCGGGCAGCCTCGATAGGTCTTGAGGCTGACTTTTGAGGCTTGCTACTGCCAAGGCTTGCTACTGCGAGGCGATGCTGGGCAGGATGCCGATGCGGTCCGACACGATCTGCACGGCGTCCAAGGCGCTCTGCCGGTCGGGGTAGGGGCCGATCTTGACCCGATAGAGGTTATTTGACTGCTCGACCGACGCGGGCGGCGCGCCTGCGGCGCCCAGCTGCGTGTTGATGCGGCTGACCAGCGATTGCGCGTTGGCCGGCTGGCTGAACGCGCCCACTTGCAGGTAGACGCTGCCGATGCCGCCTGCGGCCGGCTGGCGCACCGGCGCTGAACCGGGTGCGGGCCCGGGCAGGGGTTCTGCCGCCAGCGCCACCGGCACGGCGGCGATGGGCGCGGCCACGGGCGAGGAGCCCGTCGCCGATGCGGGTTCGGGTGCGGCCGTGGCGGGCGCGCCTTGCGAGGCCAGCCGCCGGATCTCGTCCTGGGGGATGGCTTCCACGATCACCTGGCCGCTGCCGGGGCCGATGATGCCCAGCTTGTACGCCGCGACATAGGACAGGTCCATGATACGGTCGCTGTGGAACGGGCCGCGGTCGTTCACCCGCACGATGATGGTCTTGCCGTTGACCATGCTGGTGACGCGGGCGTAGCTGGGCAGCGGCAGCGTGGTGTGGGCGGCCGTCATGGCGTACATGTCGTAGGACTCGCCGATGGACGTGGAATTGCCGTGGAACTTCTTGCCATACCACGAGGCGGTGCCGCGCTTTTTGTAGGGCTGGCCGCTGGTGTCCGGCACGTAGCGCTGGCCGAACACCACATACGGCCGGTTCGCGCCGCTGGCGTAGGGTTCGATCCTGGGCACCGCGTCGGGCACCTGGTCCAGGTTCGAGGGCGGATTCGCGTCCGGCCCGTCGTCCTTGTAATACCCGCCGCCCTTCTTGCGTCCGCCGGTGGAAGAACAGCCAGCCACGGCAATGGCCAGCAGCAGCATCACGAACAGGCGGGTCGGGCGGGACAGGGTCATGCGGATTCGTCAGGCAGTTGGGTGCGATGGCGCACCAGCAGCGGGTCGTGGTCGGCAAAGCGCAGCGCCAGCTGTTCGACCACATAGACCGAACGGTGCTGGCCGCCGGTGCAGCCGATGGCGACCGTGAGGTAATTGCGGGTGTCTTGCGTGTATTGCGGCAGCCAGCGGTTCAGGAAACCGGCGATGTCGTCGATCATCTGCCCCACCAGGTCAAAGCCCGCCAGCCAGGCGGCCACGGGCTCGTCGCGGCCGGTCAGCGGCCGCAGGTCGCGGTCGTAGTAGGGATTGGGCAGGCAGCGCACGTCGAACACCAGGTCCGCGTCGCGCGGCACGCCGCGCTTGTAGGCAAAGGATTCGAAGGTCAGCACCAGCGGCGCGCGGTCGGCCTTGATCAGGTCGCGGATCCAGACTCGCAACTGGCCCGGCGTCAGGTCCGAGGTGTCGATGACGTGTTCCTGCTCGCGCAGCGGCGCGAGCAGTTCGCGTTCCAGGGCGATGCACTCGGACAGCGTCGGGGTCTTGCCGCCATGCTGCAGACGGTCGGTCAGCGGGTGGCGGCGGCGCGATTCGGAATAGCGCTGCACCAGCGTTTCCGTGCTGGCGTCCAGGAAGACCACGCGCAGGCTGGTGCCCATGGCGCGCAGCGCGGTGACTACGTCGGGCAATTCGGCCAGTTCGCCGGGGGAGCGGACGTCGATGGCGACGGCTACGCGCTCCATGCCGTCATCCCGGGCGTTGGCAATGAACTCGGTCAGGAACCGCACCGGCAGGTTGTCGACGCAGGTATAGCTTGCGTCCTCAAGCATGCGCAGGGCGACGGACTTGCCTGAGCCTGAGATGCCGGTGACGAGGACGACTTTCAACATGGACATGATTGTGGCACGCTTTTCGAGGACGATGCCGGCGGGATGACATCTGATATGGCCGTAAACTGCCAATCTGCGCCTGTACCGCTTTGGTCCCCCTGGCGTAAGCTGGGGGCCGGATACTCGACAGATTCACATACGCGCCCCGCCGTCATGCGTTTCGGGGGAATGGAATTCGACCTAGATGTTAGCCTTCATTTCCTTTCGTAGTGTTTCACTGCCGCGTTTTTGGGCAATTTCCCTATTTGGGGTGGCTGCCGCCTTCCTCGCAGCGCCCGCGCCGGCCCAGCCCGCGCCCCAGGAAATCCTGCGTCCGGACACCATGGACGCCCGGGTTGCCGCCTGTACGGCCTGTCATGGCGCGCAGGGCAAGGCCGGCGCCGATGGCTACTATCCGCGCCTGGCCGGCAAGCCGCAGGAATACCTGTACCACCAGTTGCTCAATTTCCGCGACGACCGGCGTCAGTACCGACCCATGACGCACCTGCTGACCGGGCTGCCCGACGACTACCTGCGCGAGATCGCCGCGTATTTCTCTTCGCAACATGTGCCGTATCCGGCGCCGACGCGCGCCGAGGTCTCCGCCGCCACGCTGGAAGCCGGGCGCAAGCTGGCCTTGAGCGGCGATGCTGCGCGCGGCCTGCCCGCCTGTGCCGCCTGTCACGGCGCCGCCCTGGGCGGCGTGCTGCCCGCCATTCCCGGCTTGCTTGGGCTGCCGCGCGACTACATCGGTTCGCAGATCGGCAGCTGGAAGAACGGCCTGCGCCGCGCGGCCGAGCCGGACTGCATGGCCGACATCTCCAACAAACTCACTCCCCAGGACATCGGCGCGCTGGCCGCGTGGCTGTCCTCGCAACCCGTCGTGGAACCCTACGCGCCAGAGGCCGCGGGTTCGATACGCCTGCCCGCGGAATGCGGCAGCCAGGCGCAACGGTAAGGGAGAGGCCGGATGTCGATCATGAAGAAAGTCCTGTCCCTCCTGTTGCTGCTCGCGGTCGTCGCCCTCGGCGGCCTCTACTGGTTCGGTACGCGCGACGACGCCAGCACCGGTCCCGCCGCGGCCGCGGCCGATACCGCGACGCTGGTGGAGCGCGGCCGCTACCTTGCGCTTGCCGGCAATTGCATGGCCTGCCACACCAGCCGCGGCGGCAAGGCGCTGGCGGGCGGCACGCCCATCCCCACGCCGTTCGGCACGGTCTACGGCCCGAACCTCACGCCCGACGAAAAAACCGGCATAGGCGCGTGGACCGCGGATGATTTCTGGCAGGCGCTGCACAACGGCAAATCGCGCGACGGCACGTTGCTGTATCCCGCTTTCCCCTACACCGAATACACGCGCGTGACGCGCGCCGATTCCGACGCGTTGTACGCCTATCTGCGTACCGTGGCGCCCGTGGACCAGCCCAACCGGCCGCCCGAGATGGAATTCCCCTATGACCAGCGGGCGCTGCTGGCCGCCTGGCGCGCGCTGTACTTCAAGCCGGGCGTGCAGGAGGCCGACGCGGGGCAATCGGTGCAGTGGAACCGCGGCCGCTATCTGGTCGAAGGGCTGGGGCATTGCGCCGCCTGCCATACGCCGCGCAATAGCCTGGGGGCGTTGCGTTCGGCCGACCCGTTGGCCGGCGGTGTGATTCCGGTGCTGGATTGGTACGCTCCGCCGCTCACCAACGACATGGAAACCGGCATGGGCAGGTGGTCCGCCGAAGACATCGCGGCCTTGCTCAAGACTGGCATTTCGAAGCATTCCAGCGCCAGCGGGCCCATGGCCGAAGTGGTGCTGGGCAGCACACAGCACCTGACCGACGCTGACGCGCTGGCCATCGGCGTCTACATCAAATCCCTGCCCGCCACGGCGGCCTCAACGGAACGCACGCGGACGGCTGTCGCGCCGGCGGCCATGGAGCTGGGCGGCAAGATCTACCGCCAGCAATGTGTCCAATGCCATCAATCCGCGGGCGAAGGCAGCGGCACGGCGTGGCCCGCGCTGGCCGGCAATCCGACCGTGACGGCGCCGTCGCCCGTCAACGCGATCCGCATGGTGCTGGATGGCGGCTACGCGCCGGCCACGGCGGCGAATCCGCGGCCGCACGGCATGCCGCCCTTCGGACAACTGCTCAACGACGGCGACATCGCGATGCTGGTGACGTACATCCGCAATAGCTGGGGCAATGAGGCGGGCGGCGTGACACCGCTGGAAGTCAAGCGGGCGCGCGCCGCATCGACGCTGAACTGACGCGGAATCAGCGCGCTTTGACGGCCTGTGCGCAGGCCTCGCGCGCCAACTCCCCCAGCACGCGGATGGCGGCCTGCGCAGCGGCGTCCCAAGGATGCCCGTAGTTCAGGCGCAGCGCGCTGCCGAACTGGCCGCTGGCCGAAAAGATCGGTCCCGGCGCCACGCTGATGCCGCGCGCCAGCGCCTGGCGATGGAGCGTCAGCGCATCCACCGCGGCCGGCAGTTCCAGCCACAGGAAGAACCCGCCTTGCGGACGCGTCACGCGCGTACCGGCCGGGAATTCCTGGGCGATCGCCTCGGCCATGCGCTGCTGCTGTGTCTGCAGCGTTTCGCGCAGGCGGCGCAGGTGGCGGTCATAGCCGCCCTGCTCCAGGTATTCGGCGATGGCGCCCTGGGCGGGGCCGGACGCCGATAGCGTCGACGACAGTTTCAGGCGCTGCACGCGTTGCGTGTAGCGGCCGGCCGAGGTCCAGCCGATGCGGTAGCCCGGCGCCAGGCACTTCGAAAACGACGAGCAATGCAGCACCAGCCCCTGGGTGTCATAGGCCTTGGCGGGTACCGGGCGCACCGATCCGAAATACAGCTCGCCGTATACATCGTCTTCGATCAACGGAATGTCGTGGCGTGCAAGCAGCTGGACCAGTTGCCGCTTTTTCTCATCGGGCATCAGGCTGCCCAGCGGGTTCTGGAATTGCGTCATCAGCCAGCAGGCGCGCGGCGCATGACGCTCGATGGCGGCCTGCATCGCGTCCAGGTCGATGCCGGTGCGCGGATGCGTCGGTATTTCCAGCGCCTTCAGTCCATGGCGCTCAAGCGCCTGCAAGGCTCCATAGAACGTGGGGGCCTCGACCATGACCGTGTCGCCGGGCTGCGTGACCGCCTGCAGGCAGAGATTCAGCGCTTCCAGCGCGCCGTTGGTGACGACGATGTCGCTGGCCGGCACGTTGATGCCGCCGATCAGGTAGCGCAGCGCGATCTGGCGGCGCAGGCCGGGATTGCCCGGCGCCAGGTCTTCCACCGTGTCCAGCGGATCCTGGCGCTTGAGGTGCACGGCCATGGCCTGGGCCAGCCGCGGCAGCGGAAACAGCAGCGGGGAAGGGAAGGCGGAGCCCAGCGGTGTCACGTCGCGGTTGCGCACCGAGCCGAGGATGTCGAAGATGCGTTCGCTGATCGCGAGCTCCGTCGATTCTCCGTCCGGACTGGAGGCGCCGGGTTCGGGCGGCAGGGATGCGGCAGGGGCGTTGACGTAATAGCCGGAGCGCGGCTGCGCCCGGATCAGGCCGCGCGCTTCCAGCAGATAGTAGGCCTGGAACACCGTCGACGGACTGAGGCCGCGCGCCGCGCACGCGTCCCGCACGGAGGGCAGCTTGTCGCCCGCGCGCAATACGCCGTCGCGGATCGACTTGGCGATCTCGGCGGCCAGAGTTTCATACAGGCTCAAGGTGCCGCCGGCCGATGTGCGCCTACTTGCTGCTTTGCAGGATCGCCATGGCCTGGCGTTCCATGAATTCGCCCAGCGTGTCGATGCCGCGCAGCTTCAGGATGGTGTTGCGCACGGCGGCCTCGACCAGCACCGCCAGGTTGCGGCCCGCGGCCACTTGCAGCATGACCTTGCGCACTGGCAGGCCCAGCATGTCCTGCGTGATGTCCTGCAGCGGCAGGCGCTCGAACTTGTCCTGTGCGGTGGCGCGCACCAGGTGCACGATGAGCTTGAGGCGCATCTTGCGGCGCACGGAGGTCTCGCCGAAGATGGTGCGGATGTCGAGCAAGCCCAGGCCGCGCACTTCCAGCAGGTTCTGCAGCAGCTGCGGACAGTGGCCTTCGATCATGTTGGGGGCCGTGCGCGAGAACTCCACGGCATCGTCGGCCACCAGGCCGTGTCCGCGCGAGATCAGTTCCAGCGCCAGTTCGCTCTTGCCCAGGCCGGATTCGCCGGTGATCAGCACGCCCAGTCCCAGCACGTCCAGGAACACGCCGTGCACGGTGGTGGTGGGCGCCAGCTTCTTGCCCAGGTAGATGCGCAGCAGGTCAATCAACTGCGCCGCCGCCACCGGCGTGGAGAGCAGCGGCACCTGATGCTGGTCGCACTGGTCGATGAGGTCTTGCGGCGGGGTCAGGCCGTCGGCCAGCAGGATCGCGGGCACGCCGCCGATCAGCAGCTCGTCCATGTGATGCATGCGGCGGCGCAGGTCGAAGCGGGTGTAGTACGCCAGCTCTTCCTGTCCGAACACCTGGATGCGGGACGGATGGATCAGGTTCAAGTGGCCGACGAGGTCCGCGGCCGACATGCCGTCGTCGGGAATTGCGCGGTCCGCGGCGCCTTGGCCGGAAATCCAGTTAAAGGGGATTTTGTCGGCGTTGTCGTCGACGAGTTCCTGCACCGTGAGCATGGCTGCGCTTCCGCGTGGAGTTCAGAGTTGGCCGGTCGTGAGCATCTTGTGGACGACAGCGGGATCGGGCTCTGTGGCCAGGGCCTCGCGCAAGGCCTTGTTCGACATGAGCTGCGCCAGTTCGGCCAGGATGTCCAGGTGCTGCTGCGTGGCCGTTTCCGGCACCAGCAGGCAAAGCAGCATCGACACGGGCTGCCCGTCAGGCGCATCGAAAGTGATGGGCTGGGCCAGGCGGATGAAGGCCGCCAGGGCCTGTTCCAGGCCCTTCACCCGGCCATGCGGCACCGCCACGCCCTGCCCGAGCGCGGTGGAGCCCAGGCGTTCCCGGGCGAACAGGCTGTCGAAGACGAGCGCGCGCGCCAGGCCATGGTTGTTTTCAAAGAGAAGGCCGGCCTGTTCGAACGCACGTTTCTTGCTCGTTGCGAGCATATCGAGCACGACGTTGCCGGCGGGTAGGATGCGCGACAAATGATTCATCGGGTCATTATATGGTTATATGACGCACTGCAATAATCGGCCTCTGAGATGCGTCCTCGGCTCGGTCGCATCATGGGGCGGCAAGAGCGACAGCATAGACCGATAGCGGCGGATTGTGGGCATTCTTGCGCCCGGCGGCGGGGCTGGCCCTGGGGAAAGCGTCGGAAACCTGGAAAAACGGAATCGCCGGCGGAACCGGGAATGGGGGACAAATAAGGGGGGGTACTGCGGGAGGTACTACAAGGAGGGGAAGTTTGCCGATGCCCCAGCTGGACGTTGCGTCTAGCGGGACACCGGGACTCAGGCAGGATTTCTAGAATCGCTGTTTAGCTAGTCTCGCAGTGCGAGTGCTCATGAAGCGCGTTACTGCTGGGGTGGCGTTAGATTTGCCGCTTGCCGCTTCACGGACTCCGCCGTGTGACTTCGTACCTTGTCCTTGTGCTTGATGACCTGACGGTCGACTTTGTCAGCAAGAAGGTCTATGGCTGCATAGAGGTTTTCATCGGTTGCTTCACAATGAATGTCCTTACCGCTTAGACGCATGGTGATTTCGGCTCTATGCCGCAGGGGCTCTACCGAGAGCATGACCTGGGTATCGATGACGTGATCGAAATGCCGCAGCACTCGCGCCAGTTTGTTCATGACATATTCCCGGATGGCCGGGGTGACGTCGAGGTGACGACCGCAGATGCTCAGGTTCATAGTGTGCTCTCCTTCTAAAAGAGGAAAAAAGGGTGCGCAAAAAGCGCGGCTGATTCGTTAGGCGTTCTCCTTGATTGAGCGGGTTCGTTTAGTACTAGTGTATAGACTCGGGCCGATAAAACAAGCTGACCTAGCGCAAGTTCATGGCATTTTTATGGCTGAGGCCCCAGGGTGCATGCGGCTTTGCGCAGGCGGCGCCTAGGGGTCTTCCCCAGGGCCGCATTACATGCGGAAATGCTCTCCCAGATAGACCCGGCGCACGGCGGGATCGCCCACGATTTCATCGGGATGGCCGTCAGTCAGAACCTTGCCTTCGCTGATGATGTAGGCGCGGTCGCAGATGCCCAGGGTTTCGCGCACGTTGTGGTCGGTGATCAGCACGCCGATGCCGCGGCCCTTCAGGAAGCGCACGATACGCTGAATCTCGATCACGGCGATGGGGTCCACGCCGGCGAAGGGCTCGTCCAGCAGGATGAAGCGCGGGCTGGTGGCCAGCGCGCGCGCGATTTCCACGCGGCGGCGTTCGCCGCCCGACAGGGAGATCGCGGCGTTGCTGCGGATGTGGCCGATCTGCAGTTCTTCCAGCAGCGATTCCATCTGCTCGTTGATCTTGGGCGTGGACAGCGGACGTCCATCCGGCCCCAATTGCAGTTCCAGCACGGCGCGGATGTTCTGTTCCACCGTCAGGCGGCGGAACACGGAAGCATCCTGGGGCAGGTACGACAGGCCCATGTGCGCGCGCTTGTGGATCGGCATCGAAGTGATGACGGAGCCGTCGATCTCGATGCGGCCCGCATCCGCGGGCACCAGGCCCACGATCATGTAGAAGCTGGTGGTTTTGCCAGCCCCGTTGGGGCCGAGCAGGCCCACCACTTCGCCGCTGACCACGGACAGGGATACGTCCTGCACCACGGTCCGGCCGTTATAGGTCTTGCGCAAACCAGTTGCGCGCAGGCTGCCCTGCTTGACGCCCGAGGGCGCGGAGGTTACCGGAGTCGGCACTGAAGGTTGGTTCATCGTGGCTGCGAGTGGTGTTGCATGGGAGGCGTTCAACGCCCCTTCTTGGCTGCCTGCTGCTTGCGGCATTCGGCGATGGCTGCGTCCGACTTGGCGCGCGGTTCAGCCACCGAACGGACCCGGCCGCCGGCCGCGGCGGAGTTGGGGCCGCCATGGGCTTCGTAGGTGCCGGTCTTCTCGTTGTAGCGTACCCGCTCGCCGCGAATGGTATCGAACGGTTTCCCACAGACGTAGCGGATCACGACCGCCTGGCCGATCAGGTCGAAGGTGCTCTTGGTGCCGTCGTATTCGGCGCGCAGGCCGGTGCCTTCGATGAGCTCGAAGGTTTCCGGGCGTTCCTGGCGGATGGTCACGATCTTGCCCTTGTTGGCGGTGGCCGTGCCGTACTGGTTGCCTTGCGCGTCTTCGTTCATTTCCAGCACGTCGGACGTCAGGGTCATGAGGCCGCGCGTCATGTTGACGTTGCCGGTGAAGACGCTCTTCTTCTTCACGTCGTCGTAGTGCAGGGTGTCCGACAGGATCAGCGTGCTGGGCTCTTCCGCCGGCGTCGCTGCCTTGGGCGCCGGATCCGCGGCATGGGCCGGGGCCAGTGCCGAGGCCGTCAGCAGGATGGCGCCGAGCAAGCGGGTCGTCGGGGCAAGGAGAATCCGGAGGTCGGTCATGGTTTTTTCTGGTCAGTGTTGTTGGCGGGAATTTCGGTCCGGCGTTGCTGCCTGCCTTCGGAACCGGCAATTTCCACATCGGTCGATGCCGAAACCTGCAGTTGGCGCGTTTTGTTGTTGTAGTGCATGCCCGTGCCGTTCATGCGCGAACGGCCTTTGATGACTTCCGCCGGCAGGTCGGTGTAGACCACGTCGTCGTCGGGCAGGATGATCAATTGCTGGCTGCGCACGTCCAGCAGGTCGTTATTGGCGTCCGGCTGGCGGCGCACGTGGGCGTCGCCGTTCATGACGATGCGCTTGCCGCCTTGCTCCATCACGGCGGTCTTGGAGACGGCCACGGTGATGGGGTTGTCCTCGCGCTGGCCCACGGCGCGCGGCGAGGTCACATGGTAGGAATCGTCATCTGGGAAATGTTCGGCGTAGTCGCCTTCCAGCCGGTTGATGGGCTTGCCGTTCGGGTCGGTGCGCAGCATGACGAAGTCGCGCGACCAGGCGTCCATTTCATGGGTGACGCGGCGCGGCGGATCCGTCTGGATGGCCCGCTGCGCGTAATCCGCCGCCCACCACGAGCTGGCGACCAGCACCAGCAGCAGGAACAGCGCGATCAGGGAGGGAAAACGTTCTTTCATCGGGTCTGCCGCAAGGGCGTATGGGTTGTCCTGGCGGTCATTGGATGGCGCCCGGGCCAAGCAGGCCAGGCGCCGCCAGGAAGGCGCCCAGGCGTCCCTGGGCCGCCAGCAGCAGGTCGCAGCATTCGCGCACGGCGCCGTTGCCGCCGGTGTGCGTGGAGACCCAGTGGGCGGCCTGGCTGACGTAGCCCGGCGCGTTCGGCACGCTGGCGGCGAAGCCGGCGCGCTGCAGGGCCGGCAGGTCGATGACGTCATCGCCCATGTAGCCGGTCTGGTTCAGTTGGACACCGCTGCGCTGCGCAAGTTCGGCCAGGGCGCCGCCTTTGTCCCGTACGCCCTGGATGACCTCGGCGATACCCAGCTCGGCGGCGCGGCGCGCCACGATGGGGCCGGAGCGCCCGGTCATCAGCGCAACCTTCAGGCCGCCTTCCATCAGCAGGCGCAGTCCGTGGCCGTCCAGCGCGTTGAAGCGCTTCTGGAGTTCGCCGTTGTCGCCGTAATAGAGGCTGCCGTCGGTCAGCACGCCGTCCACGTCGAACACCATCAGGCGCACTGCGGCGGCGCGTTCGCGCACGCCGGCGGGGATGCGGGCCAGGACCAGCGCTTCGGCCGGATGCGTCACGGGTACAGAAAGAGTCATATTCATACCACTTTGGCGGCCATCAGATCATGCATGTGCAGGGCGCCGAGCAGAACGCCGTCGCTGTCCAGCACGAGCATGTGGTTGAGCCGTAGTTTGTCCATTTGCTGGGCCGCCTCGACGGCCAGCGCGTCGGGAGTGATGCTGCGGGGCGAGCGCGTCATGCCGGATTCGACGGTCAGGCTGCGGATGTCGCCCTGCCGGGCGATCAGGCGGCGCAGGTCGCCGTCGGTGAAGATGCCTAGGGGGCGACGCTGCGCGTCGGTTACGACGGTCATGCCCATGCCCTTGGCGGACATGACTTCCAGCGCCTGGGATACCGGGGTGCCGGCCATGACGATGGGCAGGGCGTCGCCCTGGCGCATGACGTCGCGCACATGGGTCAGCAGGCGGCGGCCGAGCGCGCCGCCCGGGTGCGAACGGGCGAAATCCTGCGGGCCGAAGCCGCGGGCCTCCAGGCAGGCGACGGCCAGGGCATCGCCCAGGGCCAGCGCAGCGGTGGTGCTGGCCGTGGGCGCCAGATTCAGCGGGCAGGCTTCCTGCGCCACGCTGGCGTCCAGGTGGATGTCGGCCAGCCGGGCCAGTTCGGACTGCGGATTGCCGGTGATGGCGACCAGCTTGGCGCCCATGCGGCGGGCGACAGGCAGGATCGTCAGCAGTTCCTGACCGGAGCCGGAATAGGAAATCGCGATGAGGACGTCATCCTGGGTGATCATGCCCAGATCGCCGTGGACGGCCTCGGCGGCGTGCACGAAAAAGGCCGGCGTGCCGGTCGAGGCGAGGGTCGCCGCGATCTTGCGGGCCACGTGGCCGGTCTTGCCGATGCCGCTGACGACCACCCGGCCGCGGCAGGCCAGCAGCATCGCGACGGTCTGCGTGAAGCTGTCGTCCAGCCGGGCGGACAGGTCCATCAGGCCCTGGCATTCGATCTGCAGCGTTCTGCGCGCAGATGCCAGCGCGGTCTCGGACGATGTTGTGGGATGGTCAGTCATACGTGGATTTTAATATCAGTATGCGGGTTTGCCCCCGGAAAGGGCGTATGGCATGCTGGCGGGTCATTTCAACGGCTTTCCAACTTTTTTCCAGGCCCGCTCCATGTCCAGCATTTCCAGCCCCGTCCTTGGCACGCCTTTGTCCCCCTTGGCCACCCGCGTCATGCTGCTCGGGTCCGGCGAATTGGGCAAAGAGGTCATCATTGCCCTGCAGCGGCTGGGCGTGGAAGTCATTGCCGTGGATCGGTATGCCGACGCCCCGGGCCACCAGGTGGCGCACCGGGCGCATGTGGTCTCGATGACGGACCCGCAGGCCCTGCGCAAGGTCATCGAACAGGAACGGCCCCACGTTATTGTCCCCGAAATCGAAGCCATTGCCACCAATTTGCTGGTGGAGCTGGAAGAGGCGGGCGTGGCCCGGGTGACGCCGACCGCGCGCGCGGCCCAGCTGACCATGAACCGCGAGGGCATCCGCCGGCTGGCGGCTGAAACCCTGGGGCTGCCGACCTCGCCGTACCGATTTGTCGACACCGAAGAAGAACTGCGCGCGGCCATCGACGGCGGCATCGGCTATCCCTGCGTCATCAAGCCGGTCATGTCCTCCTCGGGCAAGGGCCAATCCGTCATCAAGAGCGCTGACGACGTCGAATCCGCCTGGCGCTACGCCCAGGAGGGCGGCCGGGTGGGCGGCGGGCGCGCCATTGTCGAGGGCTTCATCCGCTTCGACTACGAAATCACCCTGCTGACCGTGCGCGCCCGCGGCGCCGACGGCCAGGTCGAGACCCGCTACTGCGAACCCATCGGCCACAAGCAGGTCGACGGCGATTACGTGGAAAGCTGGCAGCCGCACCCGATGTCTCCCGCCGCGCTGCAACGTTCGCGGGACATCGCACTGGCGGTCACCTCCAACCTGGGAGGCCTGGGCATCTTCGGCGTGGAGCTGTTCGTGGCCGGCGACCAGGTCTGGTTCTCGGAAGTCAGCCCGCGTCCCCACGACACCGGCATGGTCACCATGATCACCCAGGTCCAGAACGAATTCGAACTCCACGCCCGGGCGTTCCTGGGACTGCCGGTGGATACCAGCCTGCGCCAGCCCGGCGCCAGCAGCGTCATCTACGGCGGGGTCGAGGCCGCGGCGGTCTCGTTCCACAACGTGGCCGAAGCGCTGGCCGAACCCGGCACCGACCTCCGTCTCTTCGGCAAGCCCGAATCCTTCGTCAAGCGCCGCATGGGCGTGGGCCTGGCCGTGGCCGAGGACGTGGCGGCGGCTCGCGCCAAGGCCAAGCGGGTGTCGGCGGCGGTGTCCGTCAAGGCCGGCTAACGCTTCTTTTTCCCCTTTTCCAGCGGCCACCAGCTCACCGGCTGGTGGCCGCTTGCGCTTGTCCGCGGCTTTTGCCAAGCCCGCGGAAGCCGTCTGTCACTGCCGCGACATCATGTCTTGCGATCATCCCCCTGCCGCCGGTGTGGTTTGCGCTTTCGCATGGATTGTTTGATAATTTCGGAAATTCCAGAATTTTCTGAAATCGGTGTAACTGTTTTTATCGGCCAGGGCGACGCGTCCTGGCCTTGCCGGCGTAGCGCAACCCATGGCCCTGTCTCCCCAAAACGAACGATTCGTCCTGCATTTCGGCGAAATGGGCAGCCGGTGGGGCGTGAACCGCACGGTCGGCCAGATCTACGCCCTCCTGTTCCTGTCGCCCAAGCCGCTGAACGCCGATGACATTGCCGAAACCCTCGGCTTCTCGCGCTCCAACGTCAGCCTGGGGCTGAAGGAGCTGCAGTCCTGGCGGCTGGTCAAGCTCATGCATCAGGTCGGCGACCGCCGCGACTACTTCGAAACTCCCAAGGACGTCTGGGAGATCTTCCGCATCCTGATGGAAGAAAAGCGCAAGCGCGAAATCGATCCCACGCTGACCCTGCTGCGGGACACCTTGCTGGAACCCCCGTCGGGTCCGGATGAGGCATACGCGCAACAACGCATGAACGACATGCTGGAGCTCATCGAACTGTCCACCGGATGGTTCGATGAGGTTCAACGACTGCCGCCAGAAACCCTGCAGAACCTGATGAAGCTCGGTTCGAAAGTGCAGAAGGTGCTGGGTTTCGCCGGCAAATTGCGGGGCAAGGGCTAAGCCTGATCCGCCCCGATTTTTCAGGAAACCTCTATGAAGTTGTATGCAACGCCCGTAACATGGCGCGAGAGACGGCCTGGGAACCATGCCGGTTGCCGCGGCACCTCAACTGCTTGGGAGCGACCCAATGATTGATCTCGACGTCGTAAATCTGTCGCGATTCCAGTTTGCCGCGACCGCGCTCTACCACTTCCTCTTCGTCCCCCTCACGCTAGGCCTGTCGTTCATCCTGGCCATCATGGAAAGCGTGTACGTCATGACCGGCCGCGCCATCTGGAAGCGGATGACGATGTTCTGGGGCACGCTCTTCGGCATCAACTTCGCATTGGGCGTCGCCACCGGCGTCGTGATGGAGTTCCAGTTCGGCATGAACTGGTCCTACTACAGCCATTACGTAGGCGACATCTTCGGCGCGCCGCTGGCGCTCGAAGGGCTGATGGCCTTCTTCCTGGAAGCGACCTTCGTCGGCCTGTTCTTCTTCGGCTGGAACCGCATGTCCAAGGTCAGCCACCTGATCGTGACCTGGCTGGTGGCGTTCGGCACCAATTTTTCGGCGCTGTGGATCCTGATCGCCAACGGCTGGATGCAGAATCCGGTCGGTTCGATCTTCAATCCCGACACCATGCGCATGGAGATGACCGACTTCGCCGCGGTGATCTTCAACCCCGTGGCGCAGGCCAAGTTCGTGCACACGGTCAGCGCAGGCTACGTCGCGGGCGCCATGTTCGTCATGTCGATCAGCGCCTGGTACCTCCTGAAGGGCCGCCACATCGACCTGGCCAAGCGCTCGATGGCGGTCGCCGCCAGCTTCGGTCTGGCCTCGGCGCTGTCGGTCGTGGTGCTGGGAGACGAAAGTGGCTACCTCACCACCGAACACCAGAAGATGAAGATCGCGGCCATCGAGTCCATGTGGCACACCGAGCCGGCCCCCGCGTCCTTCAACCTGATCGCCATCCCCAACCAGGCCGAGCGCAAGAACGACTTCGCCATCGAGATTCCCTACGTCATGGGCATCATCGGCACGCGTTCGCTCACCACGCCGCTGCTGGGCATCGACGACCTGATCCGCCGCGCCGAAAACCGCATCCGCGATGGCATGGTGGCCTATGACGCCTTGCAGAAGATCCGCGCCAATCCCAAGGACGTGGACGCGCGCATGGTGTTTGACAAGACCTGGCCCGACCTGGGCTATGCGCTGCTGGTCAAGCGCTATCAGCCCGACATGAGCAAGGTCACCGAAGACGACATCAAAAAGGCCGCCGTCGATACCGTGCCCAACGTGGCGCCGCTGTTCTGGGCGTTCCGCATCATGGTAGCGGTGGGCATGTACCTGATCCTGTTCTTCGGCGTGGCCTTCTGGCTGGCCTCGCGCGGGCGGCTGGACAGCCGGCGCGGTCTGCTCAAGGTGGCGTTGTGGAGCCTGCCGCTGCCCTGGGTCGCCATCGAAAGCGGTTGGTTCGTTGCCGAATACGGCCGCCAGCCCTGGGTGATCGAAGGCGTGCTGCCGACCTACTACGCGGCTTCCGGCCTGACCATCGTCGACCTGGCGATCAGCCTGACGATATTCCTGGTGCTGTACACGGTGCTGCTGATCATCGGCGTGAAGGTGATGCTGCACGCCGTGAGGAAGGGACCGAAATCCGATGGGCCGGCGCCCGGCGCTGCCGCCGCCGATCCTGTGCACGCTGCCGTGCGGGCCTGAAGGAGAGACAGCGATGGATACTCTTATTCCTTTCGACTACGGCACGCTGCGCGTGGTCTGGTGGGTGCTGCTGGGCGCGTTGCTCATCGGCTTCGCCGTCATGGACGGCTTTGACCTGGGCGTGGCCGCGCTGCTGCCGGTGGTGGCCAAGACCGACGCCGAGCGCCGGGTGGTGATCAACGTGGTGGGACCGGTCTGGGAAGGCAACCAGGTCTGGCTCATCACCGCGGGCGGCGCCATTTTCGCGGCATGGCCCTTGCTGTACGCCGCGTCGTTCTCCGGGTTCTATCTGGCGATGATGCTGGTGCTGATCGCGCTGATCCTGCGGCCGGTCGGCTTCAAGTACCGCAGCAAGATGGAAGGCACCAGCTGGCGCAACCGCTGGGACGGCGTGCTCTGTTTCTCGGGCGTGGTGGCTTCGCTGGTGTTCGGCGTGGCCATGGGCAACATCATCCTGGGCGTGCCGTTCACGTTCGATCCGGTGACCTTGCGTCCGATCTATGAAGGCCACTTCTACCAATTGTTCATGCCGTTCGCGTTGTTGGCCGGCGTGCTCAGCGTGGTGATGCTGGCCATGCACGGCGCCGTGTTGCTGGCCTGGCGCACGGAAGACCCGATCTCGTCGCGCGCCCGCAACTGGGGCAGGCTGTGCGCCTTGCTGACCGCGGCGCTGTTCGCGGCGGGCGGCTTCTGGGTGGCAAGCGGCTTGCCTGGCCACGTGATCACCAGCGCGGTGGACATGGCCGGTCCGTCGGACCCGATGCTCAAGGCCGTGACGGTGCAAAACGGCGCCTGGATGGCCAACTACGCGAAATGGCCGCTGATGTGGATCGCGCCCGCGCTGGGCGTGGGCGGCGCCGTCCTGGTGGCGCTGCTGCTTAGCGTGCGCGCCAACGTGCTGGCGTTCCTGGCGTCGTCGGTGTCGATCGCTGGCGTGATCCTGACGGTGGGCTTTTCGCTCTTCCCGTTCATCATGCCCTCGTCGACCAAGCCGCAGGCCGGCCTGACCATTTGGGACGGATCCTCCAGCCACTTGACGCTATGGATCATGGTGATCGCGGTCGCCATCTTCCTGCCCATCGTGACCGTCTACACCGCCTGGGTCTACCGCGTCATGCGCGGCAAGGTCACCCATGAGTCGGTCGGCGACACGCCCAACTCATACTGATAAAGGAGCCTCCACCATGTGGTATTTCTCGTGGATACTCGGTCTGGGCCTGGCGTGCGCCTTCGCCATCCTCAATGCAATGTGGTTCGAGCTGCGCGAGGGTCATACCCATGATCCGCGCGCCAGCCGCGACGACGAGTGAGCGGCGGCGCCAGCAGCCTCGAGCACGATCCCTCGGCCACCCTCAACAAACCGCCGCGCGAACAGTCGCGGTGGTTGATGGCGCTCGCCAAGACGGCCAGGCTGCCGCTGATGCTGGCGGGCGCCGCGCCTCTGGTCAGCGGCGTCTTGCTGGTGGTGCAGGCCTGGTTGCTGGCCAGCGTGCTCGACGCGGCCATCGTCAGGCAGGCGCCCCGGCAGGAGCTGCTGGGCGACATCCTGGCTATCGCAGGGCTCATGCTGGTGCGCGCCTGCATCACCTGGGCGGGCGAGCGCGCGGGCGCGGATGCGGCCGAGCGCATCAAGCGCCACGTGAGGCTGTCGCTTTTCGGGCGTTTGGTGCAGAAGGGGCCGTACTGGAGCCGGGGGCAGGCGTCGGGAGAACTGGCGAGCGCAGTGGTGGACCAGGTCGAGGCCCTGGACGGGTTCTTTGCCAAGTACCTGCCCGCCATGGCCGCGGCCGCCATGCTGCCGGTCGCTTTTTCGGTGGTGCTGCTGCCGATGGACGTGATTGCCGGACTGGTCCTGCTGATCACGGCGCCGTTGATTCCCTTGTTCATGGCCCTGGTGGGCTGGGGCGCCCAGGGCGCAAGCCGCCGGCACCTGCGCGCCTTTGCGCGCTTGTCGGGCTTCTTTGCCGATCGGCTGCGCGGTCTGTCCACCCTGAAGCTCTATGGCCGCGCCGAGGCTGAAGCCGAGTCCGTCGTGGCGGCCAGCGACGCGCTGCGCCAACGCACGATGTCGGTGCTGCGCATCGCGTTTCTTTCATCGGCGGTGCTGGAGTTCTTCGCGGCGCTGGGCGTGGCCGGGGTGGCGGTCTATATCGGATTGACCTATCTGGGATTCCTGGATCTGCGCTGGTCGCCGCTCACTCTGCAGGCAGGGCTCTTCTGTCTGCTGATGGCGCCGGAGGTCTATGCACCGTTGCGCCAGTTCGCGGCGCACTATCACGATCGCGCGGCCGCGCTTGCGGCAGTTTCGCAGATCTCCCTGCTGTTCGATGGCTTGCCGCAGGCTGGCGATGCTGCAACCGATGGAGCGCCTGGCGCAGGCAAGGCCGCCGCAGGCCCGGGACGCGTTTCCGAAAGCCGCGGCGCCGGCGCCGCCCTGGCTATTGCGGGTTTGAACCTTGACGCGCCAGGCCGCAGCCAGGCGGTACTGGCGGACGCTGGCCTGACCTTGGCGCCCGGCGAGCATGCCGCGCTGATGGGGCCCAGCGGCATCGGCAAATCCTCCCTGATCGAGGCGATTGCGCGCCTGCGGCCGTTTCAAGGCGATATCCGCATCGACGGCGTGCCCTTGCCGGATTGGGGCGAGGCGGCACTGCGCCAGCGCGTGGCGCTGATTGGGCAGAAGCCGCAGCTGCTGACGGGATCCATCGCCGACAACATTCGCCTGGGGCGTCCGGAGGCTTCCGATGCCGAAGTGCAGACGGCCGCGCGCCGCGCCTGCGTGCTGGAGTTCGCCGAAGCCCTGCCGCAAGGGCTGGCGACGCAACTGGGCGGTCGCGGGCACGGCCTGTCCGGCGGCCAGGCGCAGCGCGTCGCGCTGGCGCGTCTATTCCTGCGCGATCCGGGCTTGATCCTGCTGGACGAACCCACGGCGCATCTGGACGAAGGCACGCAGGCGCGCGTGCTGGACGCGATCCTGGAATTCTCCGCCGGCCGCACCTTGTTGCTGGCAACGCACGCGCCCGCGGTGGCGGCCCGGCTGGGCAGGACGTTGCAGGTGGTTGGCGGAAAAGTGGAAGACGCATGAAGAATCTGTTGTTGCTCCTGCCGCTCTATGTGCGCCGTAAAAGCGGGCTTTTACTCGCATTGTTCTGCGCGCTGGCCACCGTGGCGGCCGGCGTGGGCCTGCTGGGCGTGTCGGGCTGGTTCCTGACCGGCGCGGCGCTGGCGGGGGCGGGCGGCGCGTTCAATCTGTTTGCGCCTTCGGCGCTGGTGCGGGGTTTGTCGTTCCTGCGCATCGTGGCGCGTTACGCCGACCGCGTAGTGGGCCATTCCGCCACGCTGCGCCTGCTGGCGGACCTGCGCGCCAAAGTGTTCTCGGCCTTGATCCGGCTTACGCCGCGGCAATTGGCGCGCTATCGCGACGGCGATCTGGTGGCGCGCATGACGGGCGACGTCGACGCGCTCGATACGGTCTTCCTGTTTGTGCTGGCGCCCTTGATCACCGCCATCCTGGCGGGAGCGGTGTTGACCGCGGTGTTGGGATCGTGGGTGCCCGCCGCCGCACTGGCGCTGGCCCTGGCCTTGCTGGTCGCATGCGTGCTGGTGCCCTTGTGGCTGCTGCGCGCCGCGCGCAAACCTGGCGCGGCGGCCCAGGAGAGCGCGGCGGGACTGCGCGCCGCGACGCTGGACGCGGTGGATGGGCATGCCGACATGGTGGCCTTGCACGCGCAGGCGCAGACGGCCGCGCATTTCGAACGTCTGTGCGACGCCAGTGCGCTCGCCCGCCGCAGCCAGGCGCGGGTGGCGGCGCGGGGACAGTTTTTCCTGCAGGCCGCCGCCGGCGCATCGGTGCTGGCCTTGCTCTGGTTCGGCCTGGACACGCTGGAGATGGGGCGCATGGAAGGTCCCACGCTGGCCGGATTGTTGCTGGCGGTCATCGGCATTTTCGAAGTGGCCGGCCCGATCATGCGGGGCGCATCGCGCATGGGCTCGGCCATCTCGGCGGCCGGACGCATCCGTGAAGTCACGCAAAGCGAGCCGGACATGCAGGATCCGACGACGCCCCGGGCCTTGCCCGAGAGCGGCGCGCTGGAGCTGGACGGCGTGCGCTTTGCCTATCCCGCCCGGGGAGCGGCCGCGAGTCCGCCCGTGCTGGCCGGCGTAAGCCTGCGCGTGGCGCCTGGCGAACGGATCGCCATCGTGGGACCCAGCGGCGCGGGCAAGTCGACACTGTTGCACCTGCTCCTTCGTCTGGAAGACCCGCAGGCGGGACAGGTGCGTTTCGGCGGCTGCGACGCGCGCGCCTGTACGCAGGCGGATTGGCACCGGCGCATCGCGCTGCTGTCGCAGGACGCTCCCGTGTTCCTGGGAACCCTGCGCACCAATCTGCTCATCGGCGATCCCGAGGCGGACGACGCCGCCTTGTGGCGCGCGCTGGACGCTGCGCGGCTGGGCGACTTCGTGCGTGGCCTGCCCGATGGCCTGGACACCTGGGCGGGGGAGACTGGGTCGCAGCTGTCGGCGGGACAGGCGCGCCGCTTGTGCCTGGCGCGTGCGCTGTTGTCGCCAGCTGCGGTCATCGTGCTGGACGAACCCACTGCCGGTCTGGACGTCGAGGCCGAAGCGGCATTCTTCAGCGATCTGGCGGGCGCCTTGCGGGGACGCGCCGTGGTGCTGGCCACCCACGCTGCGTTGCCCGCAGGGGCGGTCGATCGCCGCTACGCACTGCAGGGCGGCCGGCTACAGCAATGTGAATTGTCATCGCGGACGGCAACCCTGGCTTAAGCGCTGTTGCGAGGTTATAGTTCGCCTTGCTTCAATTCTTCAGGGCCGTCTTCCATGCAGACCGACAACGCCGAGTACATCCGGCGCACCATCCGCAGCGTTCCAGACTGGCCCCAACCCGGTGTCATTTTTCGCGACATCACGCCCGTGCTGCAGGATCCGCGCGCGTTCCGGGTGCTTATCGATCTCTTCGTCTATCGCTATATGCGCCAGCGCCTGGACCTGGTGGCTGGCGTGGATGCGCGCGGCTTCATCGTGGGCAGCGTGCTGGCTTACGAACTCAATCTGGGCTTTGTGCCGGTGCGCAAGAAGGGCAAGCTGCCGTTCCGCACCGTGGCCGAGGAGTACTCGCTCGAGTACGGCAACGCGTCGGTTGAAATGCACACGGACTCCGTGCGCACCGGCCAGCGCGTCCTGCTGGTGGACGACCTGATCGCCACCGGCGGCACCATGCTGGCCGCCATCAAGCTGCTGCAGCGCCTGGGCGCCAACGTGGTCGAGGCGGCCGCCATCATCGATCTGCCCGACCTGGGCGGTTCCGCCAAGGTCGCCGCCACCGGCACGCCGCTCTACACCGTCTGTCAGTACAGCGCCGACACGCCCGCGTAACTCATCAACAACCGCCGCTCAAGCGTCCGACAACCTGGGTTGTATGAAATCCAGGAAAGCCTTGGTCTTCGCCGGCAGCATGCGCGAAGGCAGCAGCGCGAAGAGCGGCAGGGGCGTCAGGCTCCACTCCGGCAGCACCCGCACCAGGCCCGCTTGCTTGATGGCGCGTTCCATCGCGTCAAAGACCAGCAGCGGCGTGATGCCCAGGCCCTGTCCGGCCAGCCGTCCGAGCATGCCGACGTTGTTGGCCGACAGGCGTCCCGACACTTGTACGCGTTCCACCTTGTCGCCCGAATGCAGCATCCAGAAGGATGACTCCTCGCGCATGGTGGGGCGCAGACATTCGTGATGGCTGAGATCCGCGGGCACCCGAGGCTCGCCGTGGCGGGCCAGGTACTCGGGAGAGGCATATAGCTGATGGGCCATCAGCACGATCTTGCGCGAGATCAGGCTGGAGTCCGGCTGCTGGCCAAAGCGCAGGATCAGGTCGAACGGATTGCTGATGGGGTCGATCGGGCGCATGCTCAGATCGAAGTCGCATTCGATATCCGGATGCTGCTCGCGGAATTCGCTGATGACGGCGGGCAGGAACAGCTGCGCCAGGCTGGTGGGCAGCGAGATGCGCAGGCGTCCCTTGGGTTGCACCGCCATGTCCAGCAACTGATCGTGCGCAATGCGCGCTTCTTCCACGATATGACGGCAGCGTTCGAAGTAGATGGCGCCGGCCTCGGTCAGGTCGATCTTGCGCGTGCTGCGGTTGAGCAGCCGCATGCCGATGCTGCGCTCCAGTTCGCTGACGCGGCGCGAGAGCGTGGACGTGGGAATATTCAAGGCTTCGGCCGCGTGGCTGAAGTTCTTGCGCTTGGCGACTTCGACAAACAGAGCGATGTCGTTAAGCTGGATATCCATGGGGGCTCTCACGATTTAATTCCATTTCTGGGTGGATTCATATGATAAATGGAATAATTGTCCCGCCAGTAGAAATGTCTATTTCCCCACGCTGAACGGCGCATCCACCCGATCAGCTGCATATGTTCTCTTACCTAGCTTGCTTCCCGCTGAATGCTGGCAAGTCTTGCCGTCGCTGGATGGTATGGGGAACCGTGCAGAAAATGCGCAGATTCTGGCGATAACATCCCGTAATTGTCCCATCTGTGCAAATATGTTCCCCAAAATAAGGGTTTTTACTAGGCCGCAATCGCCAGATACTTCGTCCCAGCAATCAAATTGTCATATCGCACCTGCCAGCCTGGCAGAAGACGATGTGCAAGGTTTAGGATGGAGTCATCTCAATGAAAGCCCTAGCTACCGCACTCATGGTTACCGCAACGTTGGTGGGTATGTCCGCCGCTCACGCCGATGGCAAGACGCGTGAACAGGTCCAGCAGGAACTGCAAGCCGCCAAGGCCGCCGGCCAGGTCACGTTTGGTGAACTGGACTACCCGCCCGCCACCGTCGAGCGCACCAGCCTGTCGCGTGAACAAGTCCAGCAGGAACTGCAAAGCGCCAAGGCCGCTGGCCAGGTGACCTCTGCTGAACTGGACTACCCGCCCAAGGCCGCCGTGTCGCAAACCGCGGGCAAGAGCCGCGAACAAGTGCGCCAGGAACTGGCTGAAGCCAAGGCGCGCGGCGAGTACAGCTTTGGTGAACTGGACTATCCGCCCCAAGGCCGTTAAGTCGCCCCGCTACCAAGGAAAAAGCCCCTACGGACGCCGAGGGGCTTTTTTCTGCGCGGTGCGCTCGGCCGCGCTTGCCAAATAGTGTCGCGTTTGCGCATCAGAATTGTGCGAATCAGCCAACAAGTCTTGTTGGCCGGTCAGGCGCGGCAGGAGAATGTCCGAGGCTTGTTTGATTTTTTGCGAGCCTTAATTCGCATTTGATATCAACACGTTAACGCAGGTTTCCAAAGAGGGTAGCTAGTAAGAGGGCCGTGATTATCCCAACCATGGAAAGTAGTTCTTCGAAATCCGGGTTACTTCGAATTGGCGCAGGCTGGACACTGGCTTCAGTGCATGCGCCGCTAACTTGTTCGCAGCGGCACGCAGACTCCCAGCTCTGTGCGCGGTGGGTTTGCGGTTTGCCTTTCATCTCGCCATTTTGGGGACTTATATGAAGAAGACGCTATTGGCTGTCGCGCTGCTGGCTGGTTTTGCCGGCGTTGCGCAAGCCGCAGACTCCGTGACGCTGTACGGCTTGATCGACGCCGGTATTGGCTACGAGAAGGTCAAGTTCGACGGCAATTCGCAAAGCCGTTTCGGCGGCGTGCAGGGCGTGAGCAGCGGCTCGCGTTTTGGCCTGCGCGGTACCGAAGATCTGGGCGACGGCCTGCGCGCGGTGTTCACGCTGGAAGGCGGCTTCGGCCCCATGAACGGCAAGTCGCTGCAGAACGGTCGCCTGTGGGGCCGCCAGGCCACCGTGGGCCTGGACAGCGATACCTGGGGCCGCCTGGAATTCGGCCGCCAGACCAACCTGGCTTCCAAGTACTTCGGTTCGATCGACCCGTTCTCGATCAGCTACAACACCGCCAACATGGGTACCACGTTCGGTAGCGCCAACACGATGCGCCTGGACAACATGGTCCTGTACCAGACCCCCAGCATGGGCGGCTTCAAGGTGGGCGTGGGTTACTCCTTCAGCGCCGATGACGCCGTCAGCGACACCTCGCAGACCGGCTTCCAGACTGGCAACAACAACCGCGTGCTGACCGCGGGCGTGCAATACGTCAACGGCCCGTTGAACCTGGCTGCGGCGTATGACCGCTTCAATCCGTCCAACGGCCAGACCGGCGGCAAGTCCGAAGCCCGCATCCAGGAATACATCCTGGGCGGTTCGTACGACTTCGAAGTCGTGAAGGTTGCGGCGGCATTCGGTCAGACTCGCGACGGCTGGTTCGTCGGCCAGAACATGGGCACCACGCCCGCTGGCATGCAGAACCTGGGCACGTTCAAGCTGGCCGATGGCTTCCGCGCCAATTCGTACATGATCGGCGCGACCGTGCCGCTGGGCCGCCACGCGGTCTTCGGTTCGTGGCAGCGCGCGACCGCCAGCAACGACAAGCTGACGGGCGACGACGCAACGTTCAACGTCTACAGCTTGGGCTACACCTACGACTTCACCAAGCGCACCAACCTGTACGCGTACGCCTCCTACGGCGACAACTACGCGTTCCAGCGCGATGCGACCGACACGGCAGTCGCCGTGGGTGTGCGTCACCGTTTCTAAGCGCTAGGACGTCCGGCAAGACCTTGCTGAATGCGCGGCTCATCTCCGTGGGCCGCCGAGTGACAGCGAACCCCCCCACTGGTTGCCGCCGGACGTTTGTAGAGCAGGGAAGGGAAGGGCCTCCGTATGGAGGCCCTCTCGTTTTTGTGCGTCCGCGTGACGGGCGCGGCTCTACAGGAACAGCTTGTAGGCCGGATTGTCGGTCTCGTTCCAGTGGGGATAGCCCAGTTCCGCGACGAAGCTGCGGAACTGCTTCTTGTCGGCGGGCGGCACCTGGATACCGATCAGGATGCGGCCATAATCCGCGCCCTGGTTGCGGTAATGGAACAGGCTGATGTTCCAGTCCGGATTCATGGCGTTCAGAAAGCGCATCAGCGCGCCCGGGCGTTCCGGGAATTCAAAGCGGTACAGCAGTTCGTTGCGCGCCAACGCCGAGCGCCCGCCCACCATGTGGCGCAGGTGGGTCTTGGCCATTTCGTCGTGGGTCAGGTCCAGCGTGTCAAAGCCGTGGCGGCGGAAGTTTGCGGCGATCTTGTCGGGTTCGGACGCCGAGGACACCTGGATGCCGACGAAGACGTGTGCGCGGTCCGCGTCGGAGATGCGGTAGTTGAACTCGGTCACGCTGCGCTCGCCCACCAGTTCACAGAAACGGCGGAAGCTGCCGCGCTGCTCCGGCATGGTGACGGCGAACACGGCTTCCCGCATTTCGCCGACCTCGGCGCGTTCGGATACGAAGCGCAGCCGGTCAAAATTCATGTTGGCGCCGCAGGCGATCGCCACCAGCGTCTTGCCCTTCAGATTGTGTTCGGCCGCGTACTGCTTGGCGCCCGCGACCGCCATCGCGCCAGCCGGCTCCAGCACGCTGCGCGTGTCCTGGAACACGTCCTTGATGGCTGCGCAAATCGCATCGGTGTTGACCACCACGAAGTCGTCCACATACTGGCGCGTGAGCTTGAAGGTCTCCGCGCCCACCATCTTGACCGCCGTGCCGTCCGAGAACAGCCCCACATCGTTCAACTGCACGCGGCGGCCCGCGCGCACGCTGCGCAGCATGGCGTCGGAATCTTCCGTCTGCACGCCGATGATCTTGATTTCCGGACGCAGCTGCTTGATGTAGGCGGCCACGCCCGCGATCAGCCCGCCGCCGCCGATGGCCACGAAGATGGCGTCGATCGGGCCGGGATGCTGGCGCAGGATCTCCATGCCCACGGTGCCCTGGCCGGCGATCACGTCAGGGTCGTCGAAGGGGTGGACGAAGGTCAGCTTCTCTTTCTTTTCCAGGATCTGCGCGTGCGCGTAGGCGTCGGAAAAGCTCTCGCCGGCCAGCACGACTTCGCCGCCCAGGCGGCGCACCGCGTCGATCTTCACTTGCGGGCTGGTGGTGGGCATGACGATGACGGCGCGGCAGCCCAGCCGGCTGGCGGCCAGCGCCACACCCTGGGCGTGGTTGCCCGCCGAGGCCGCGATGACGCCGCGGTTGCGCGCGGCCGGGCTCAGGTTGGCCATCTTGTTGTAGGCCCCGCGCAGCTTGAAGCTGAACACCGCCTGGGTATCTTCGCGCTTGAGCAGCACCGTGTTCGAGATCCGCTGCGACAGCAGCGGCGCCGTCTCCAGCGGCGATTCGACCGCCACGTCGTAAACCTTGGAGGTCAGGATGCGTTTCAGATAGTCAGTGGACATGGACAGCGGGCGGGGCAAGAAGTAGGAAGGTGGGGCAGATTATGCACCCGCGCGCGGCTACACTCGCCCCACTATGGAAGAAAGTCTGTTATCCGCTGTGCATTGGATGCTGGGGGTGCTGTCGCTGCCCTCGGTCGGCCTGTCCGCGATCTTCACGGTCTCGCTGGTGTCCGCGACCCTGCTGCCCTTGGGTTCGGAACCCGCCGTGTTCGGCTACATCAAGTTGGCGCCGGACATGTTCTGGCCGGCCATCCTGGTGGCGACCGCGGGCAATACCGTGGGCGGCGCCATCAGCTATGCCATGGGCCTGGGCGCCGAGCGCGCCGTGCAGCGCTGGAAGGAACACCACCCCCATCCGCATCCTGACGCGACCGAAGGCGGACGCATGCGCGGACGCTGGAACGAGCGGGCCCATGACTGGATCCACCGCATGGGGCCGCCGGCGCTGCTGCTGTCCTGGCTGCCCGCAGTGGGCGATCCGCTGTGCGCCGTGGCAGGGTGGCTGCGGCTGTCGTTCTGGCCTTGCGTGGTCTACATGGCCATCGGCAAATTCCTGCGCTATCTGGTCATGACGGCCGGACTGCTGTGGTTTTTCCCCGGGCAGATCTAGCGCCAGGATTGCACTTAATTGGGGACGCACCGCCCCTCTCATTTCCGAGTTTCGAGCGCTTCCCTAGGGGTATTAGGGGCCAGACTCGGCCTATGGCATAAAATAATTTTTTAAGGGCCCCCTTCTTGCAGCCATGAACGCCCCACTCGCTAGCCACATCTTGAACGGGGCGATGCCGCCCGCAGCACCCGCGCGCTTGCGCGAAATCCCGTACAACTACACGTCGTTTTCCGACCGCGAGATTGTCGGCCGCTTGCTGGGCGACGACGCCTGGAGTCTGCTGAGCGACCTGCGCGGCGAACGCCGCACCGGCCGTTCCGCGCGCATGCTGTACGAGGTGCTGGGCGACATCTGGGTGGTGCGCCGCAACCCTTATCTGCAGGACGACCTGCTCGACAACCCCAAGCGCCGCAAGCAGCTCATCGAAGCCCTGCATCACCGCCTGGGCGAAATCGACCGTCGCCGCGAACCGGACGTGCCCGCCGAGGCCGGCCATGATCCGCACCGCGACGAGAAGGTCGTCGGACTGCTGGCGCGGGCGCGCTCCGCCATTGCCGCATTCGAGGGCGAATTCGACCAGACCGCCATGATGCGCAAGCAGGCGCAGAAGGTGCTGGGCCGCATCACCGCCCGCGACAACATCAAGTTCGACGGCCTGTCGCGCGTCTCGCACGTGACCGACGCCACCGACTGGCGCGTGGAATACCCCTTCGTGGTGCTGACGCCGGACTCGGAAGACGAGATCGCCGCGCTGGTCACAGCCTGTATTGAACTGGGGCTGACCATCATCCCGCGAGGCGGCGGCACCGGTTATACCGGCGGCGCCATTCCGCTGACCTGGAAGTCGGCGGTGATCAACACCGAAAAGTTCGACAAGCTGGGCAAGGTCGAGTCCTGTCTGCTGCCCGGGCTGACCGAGCCCGTGGCGGTCATCCATGCCGGCGCGGGTGTGGTGACCAAGCGCGTTTCCGAGGCCGCCGAGGCCGCGGGCTTCGTGTTCGCCGTCGACCCGACCTCGGCCGAGGCTTCCTGCGTGGGCGGCAACATCGCCATGAACGCGGGCGGCAAGAAGGCCGTGCTGTGGGGCACCGCGCTGGACAACCTGGCGTGGTGGCGCATGGTCGACCCGAACGGCAACTGGCTGGAAGTCAGCCGCCTCGACCACAACATGGGCAAGATCCATGACGTGGACGTGGCGCGCTTCGAGCTCAAGTGGTTCGACGGCCGCGGCAAGCCGGGCGAGCGCCTGCTGAAGACCGAAACCCTGGAAATCCAGGGCCGCGTGTTCCGCAAGGAAGGCCTGGGCAAGGACGTCACCGACAAGTTCCTGGCTGGCCTGCCCGGCATCCAGAAGGAAGGCTGCGACGGCCTGATCACGTCGGCGCGCTGGGTGCTGCACCGCATGCCGCGCTACACGCGCACCGTCTGTATGGAGTTCTTCGGCCAGGCGCGCGACGCGATCCCGTCGATCGTCGAGGTCAAGGGCTACCTGGACGGCGAAGGCCGCGCCCGCGGCGCCATCCTGGCAGGTCTTGAGCACCTGGACGAACGCTATCTGCGCGCGGTGGGCTACGCCACCAAGAGCAAGCGCGGCGTGCTGCCCAAGATGGTCCTGATCGGCGACATCGTCGGCGACGACGAAGACGCCGTGGCCGCGGCATCCAGCGAAGTCGTGCGCCTGGCCAACACGCGCCACGGCGAAGGCTTTGTGGCCGTCAGTCCCGAAGCGCGCAAGAAGTTCTGGCTGGACCGTTCGCGCACCGCCGCCATCGCGCGCCACACCAACGCCTTCAAGATCAACGAAGACGTGGTGATCCCGCTGCCGCGCATGGGCGAGTACACCGATCACATCGAACGCATCAACATCGAACTCTCGACCAGCAACAAGCTCAAGCTGCTGGGCGAGCTGGACGCCTATCTGTGCACGCCGTTGCCGGTCGGCAAGATCGACGACACGGACGTCGAGACGACCCGCGCCGAAATGCTGGCCGAGCGCACGCGCCAGGCGCTGGAACTGGTGGCCGCCGTCCGGCAGCGCTGGCAGTGGCTGCTGGACAACCTGGACCTGCCGCTCCTGCAGGCGCTGCCCGAGCTGCACGGCCTGGGCCTGGGTGAATTGCAACCCGCCTTGTCGGACCGCCTCGCGGCGCAGCCCGGCGCGCGCGTCTTCGACGTGGTGCAGGATCGCACCATCCGCCTGTCCTGGAAGACGGAAGTGCTGGCGGGCCTGCAGCGCACGTTCTCGGGCGCAGCCTACAAGAAGATCATCGACGAGATGATCGCCATCCATGGCCGCGTGTTGAAGAGCCGCGTGTTCGTGGCGCTGCACATGCACGCCGGCGACGGCAACGTGCACACCAATATCCCGGTCAACTCGGACGACTACGGCATGCTGCAGGAGGCCCACCAGGCCGTCGAGCGCATCATGCAGATCGCCCGCGACCTGGACGGCGTGATCTCGGGCGAGCACGGTATCGGCCTGACCAAGTACGAATTCCTGACCGAGGCCGAACTGGCCCCGTTCCAGGACTACAAGCGCCGCGTCGACCCCAACGGCCACTTCAACGCCGGCAAGCTGATGCCGGGCGCGGACCTGCGCCACGCCTGGACGCCCAGCTTCAACCTGATGGGCCACGAGTCGCTGATCATGCAGCAAAGCGACATCGGCGCCATCTCCGAATCCATCAAGGACTGCCTACGTTGCGGCAAGTGCAAGCCGGTATGCGCCACCCACGTGCCGCGCGCCAACCTGCTGTATTCGCCGCGCAACAAGATCCTGGCCACCTCGTTGCTGGTGGAAGCCTTCCTGTACGAAGAGCAGACTCGGCGCGGCGTCAGCCTCAAGCACTGGGAAGAGTTCGAGGACGTGGCCGACCATTGCACGGTCTGCCACAAGTGCTACAACCCCTGTCCGGTCGACATCGACTTCGGCGACGTGTCGATGAACATGCGCGCCGTGCTGCGCCGCATGGGCCGCAAGTCGTTCAATCCGGGCACGGCCAGCGCCATGTTCTTCCTGAACGCCAAGGATCCGGCGACCATCAACGCCACCCGCAAGGCGATGGTGGGCGTGGGCTACAAGGTCCAGCGCGCCGCGCATGACCTGCTGTCGGGCCTGGTGAAGAAGCAGACCGCCGCGCCTCCGGCCACGGTGGGCAAGCCGCCGCTGCGCGAGCAGGTGGTCCACTTCGTGAACAAGAAGATGCCCGGCGGGCTGCCCAAGCAGGCGGCGCGCAAGCTGCTGGACATCGAAGACGCGAACTACGTGCCCATCATCCGCGATCCCAAGGCCACCACGGCCGACACGGAAGCGGTGTTCTACTTCCCGGGCTGCGGCTCCGAACGCCTGTTCTCGCAGGTGGGCCTGGCCACGCAGGCCATGCTGTGGCACGCGGGCGTGCAGACCGTGCTGCCGCCGGGCTACCTGTGCTGCGGCTATCCCCAGCGCGGCAACGGCATGACGGACAAGGCTGAGCAGATCATCACCGACAACCGGGTGCTGTTCCACCGCGTTGCCAACACGCTGAACTACCTGGACATCAAGACGGTGGTGGTCAGCTGCGGCACCTGCTACGACCAGTTGGCGGGCTACGAGTTCGACAAGATCTTCCCGGGCTGCCGCCTGATCGACATCCACGAGTACCTGCTGGAAAAGGGCATCAAGCTGGAAGGGGCCAAGGGCGTGCGCTACATGTACCACGACCCCTGCCACACGCCCATGAAGCTGCAGGAACCTATGAAGACCGTGCGCGCCCTGGTTGGCGACGACGCCGTCAAGAGCGACCGCTGCTGCGGCGAATCGGGCACGCTGGCCGTGAGCCGTCCGGACATCTCCACGCAGGTGCGCTTCCGCAAGCAGGAAGAGCTGCTCAAGGGCGATGCCGCCTTGCGCAGCGACGGTTTTACCGGCGACGTGAAGGTGCTGACCTCCTGCCCGTCGTGCCTGCAGGGTCTGTCGCGCTATGAAGGCGACACCGGCATGGACGCGGACTACATCGTGGTCGAGATGGCGCGCCATATCCTGGGCGAAGGCTGGATGGAAGAGTACGTGCGCCGCGCCAACGCGGGCGGCATCGAGCGGGTGCTGGTCTAGGCCGGCAGTCCGCGCAAGATACGCGCAAGAAAAAACCGCGGCCATTGCTGGCCGCGGTTTTTTTTCAGCTGTGGCAGTGAGCCGGAGGTTTACTCCAGCTTGATGCCGGCCTTCTTGATCACGTCCGCCCAGGCGCTGCGTTCCTGTTCGGCGTAGGCCTTGAACTCCTGCGAGGACATCGGCATCGGGATGACGCCCATGTCCAGGATCTTCTGCGATACGGCGGGCGACTTCAGCGTGGCTTCCAGGTCGGCGGCCAGCTTCTTGACGACGGGCTCCGGCAGGCCGGCCGGGCCGACCAGGCCTTGCCAGGCATAGGCGGTGAAGTTGGGCACGCCTTGTTCGGCCATGGTGGGCACGTCCGGCAGCGCGGCGACGCGTTCCGGAGTGGCCGCGGCCAACACGCGCAGCTTGCCGGCCTTGACGTTGGGCAAGCCCGAGGCCAGGTCGATGAACATCAGGTCCACCTGTCCGCCCAGCAGATCCTGCACGGCGGGCGCGGCGCCCTTGTAGGGCACGTGCAGCACGTTGGCGTTGGTACGCTGCTTGAAGAGTTCCAGCGCCAGGTGATGCGGCGAACCCGCGCCGGCGGACGCCGCCGACAGCTTACCCGGCTCTTTCTTGGCGGCCTGGATCACGTCGTCCACGGTCTTGAACGGCGAATTGACGTTCACGGCCAGCAGCAGCGGGAACTTGGCGATGCCGCCGATGTAGGTGAACTTGGACGGATCGTAGGACAGCTTGGCGTACAGCGACGGGTTGAAGGCCAGCGTGCCCGAGTCGGCCGTGCCGACCATGTAGCCGTTGGCCTCGGCCTGGGCGATGGCGGTGGCGCCGATGATGGTGGCGGCGCCGGGGCGGTTTTCGACCACGATGGTCTGGCCCAGCGGCTTTTCCAGGCCGCTTGCCACCGTGCGCGCCACGACGTCGGTGCCGCCGCCGGCCGGGTAGGGCACGATCCAGCGGATCGGCTGGGTGGGCCAGGATTGGGCCGAGGCCGCGCCGGCGGCCAGGGACAGGGCGGCCAGCGCCAACAGGCGCTTCGCGTGCTTATGCATGGGGTGTCTCCAAGTGCGGAATTGAGTATGGGCCGCCGCCGCAGGGTATGCGGGGGGCCTGTTATGCGCCGTTATTATGCCTTGCGTCCCCGGCAATCGGCAGATGTTTTGTGCCCTGCTTTCAGCGGCTTATTGCGGATCGGGATAGCTGCGGGCGCCGAAGATCGCCGAGCCGATACGCACCTCGGTCGAGCCTTCCTCGATCGCCAGCTCGAAGTCTCCGCTCATGCCCATCGAGAGACGGTCCAGCGATACGCCTGGCAGGTTTTCCTGGCGCAGGCGGTCGCGCAGCTCGCGCAGGGTGCGGAAGCAGGCGCGCACCTCGGCGGGATCCGGCGAATTCACGGCCAGCGTCATCAGGCCTTGCACGCGTAGCGTCGGAAAGTCGGCGGTGATGCGGCTCAGGAAGGCGGGCACGTCGGCGGGGTCCATGCCGTACTTGGTGGGCTCGGACGAAGTCTTGACCTGCACCAGCACGTCCAGCGTCCGGCCTTCGTTGGCCAGGCGGCGGTGCAGGGCTTCGGCCAGCTCCACCCGGTCCAGCGACTGGACTTCGGCGGCGTCGCGCGCCGCGTCGCGGGCCTTATTGGTCTGCAGATGGCCGATCAGCACCCATTGCAGGCCCAGGCCGTCCAGCGCCGCGGCTTTCTGGCGGATTTCCTGCGTCTTGTTTTCGCCGTAGCGGGTCAGCCCCAGCGCCATGCCCTCGCGGATGGCGTCCACGCCGAAGGTCTTGCTGACGGGCAGCAGCGTCACGCTGTCCGGGCTGCGGCCGGCGCGCGCGCAGGCGTCGGCGATGCGTTGCTGGATCTGGGCAAGGCGCCCGGCCATGGTGTCTACGGCGGTCATTCAGCTCTCTGGTAGGAACGGGATGTCCCATAGTGTAGGACTGCGCCCGATCGTTTCGCCACAGCGCCCGTGCGCGTCGTTGACCCTGTCTGATCGGCAGGCTTAGAATTTGAAGATATTTGTTTATATTTCAATGTTCTATGCCATCCGGCGCCGCCCCAGCGGGCGACACGGTATCCAACCTACACAGTCTCCCGCCATGTCCACCGCAGCGCCTGAATACGCTTTCGCCACGCCTTTCCTGAATCCCCCAGCTTCCCCCATCCGATCGCTCATGCCGTATGCCATGCGGCCGGGCACCATTTCGCTGGCGGGCGGCTATCCCGCGCAGGAACTGTTCGACGTGGAAGGCCTGTCGATCGCGTCGACCCAGGTCCTGGCCCGCCTGGGCGCCTGCCTGCAGTATTCCAACATCGACGGCCAGGCCAGCCTGCGCCACGAGCTGGCGCGTCTGTCGGCCGAGCGCGGCCTTATCTGCAACGCGGATACCGAGCTGGTCGTGACCGGCGGCTCGCAGCAGGCCCTGGCTTTGCTGACCCGCGTCATGCTGCAGCCCGGCGACCATGCCATCATCGAATCGCCCGCGTTTCCGAATTCCGTGCAGGCGCTGCGTTACACCGGCGCAACGGTGCATACGGTGCAGTCGGGTCCCGAAGGCATCGACGTGGACGCGCTGGACGAACTGGCCGGCCGCATCAAGCCCAAGATGGTCTGCGTGGTCGCATCGTTCTCCAACCCCTGCGGCGCGACCCTGACGCGCGAGCGCCGCCTGCGGCTGCTGGAACTGGCGGTCAAGCACCGCTTCCTGATCGTTGAAGACGATCCCTACAGCGAACTGCGCTTTGCCGGCGAAGCAGTGCCGCCCATCGCCGCGCTGGCCGAGGGCGAAGCGCGCCACTGGGCCGTGTACCTGGCCAGTATGTCCAAGACCATGGCGCCGGCGCTGCGCATCGGCTGGCTGGTGGCGCCGCCCGAAGTCCGCCGCCGCTGCGTCAGCGCCAAGGCAGCCGACGACATGGCCTCGTCCGCCTGGATCCAGGAAGTCGTGGCCCAATACCTGGCCAATGGCCGCTACGGCGAACACGTGCCGCGCATCCGCGCAGCCTACGGCCTGCGCTGTGACGCCATGGCGGAATCGCTGGCCCGCGAACTCAACGGCCGCGTCACCTTCAGCAAGCCCGAGGGCGGCATGTTCTTCTGGGCCCGGCTGACGGGCGAGATCGACGCCACGCGCCTCTTGCCCTACGCCATCGAGCATGAGGTCGTCTACGTGCCGGGCAAGGCGTTCTACGCGGATGCTGCGCAGGCCGACCTGCATGCCATGCGCATGTCGTTCGCCACCATGAATGAAAGCCAGATCGCCCAGGGCATGGTGCGGCTGGGCCGCGCGCTGGACGCGTGCGAGGCCAACGAACCAGTGTCGATCTCGCTGGCCGCCTGATGTCGGCTTGACGGCGCGCATGCGCCGCTGTGCGGCCTGTTGCTATGCTCTTCTGCCTGTCCGCGCCGGCGCTTGCGTGCCGGGGCGCGCATACCTAAATAAGCGCTGGTTATTTGGTTTGGGCGCTTCATGTCTATAAGCTTCTTGCCTCGGCGCGTTCCCGCGCCCGCAAAGCAGAACAGGAAACGAGGTCATGAACATTGCAAAAGGGTTGATCGGCGCAGCGTTGCTGGCGGCAGCGGCGCAGGGCGCGCAAGCGGCCACGCTGGACGTGGTGCGCCAGCGCGGCGCCGTGGCTTGCGGTACGACCACAGGCTTCGCGGGCTTCTCCGCGCCTGACGCGCAAGGCAAGTGGCAGGGGCTGGACGTCGACCTGTGCCGCGCGATTGCCGCAGCGGTCTTCGGCGACGCCAGCAAGATCAAGGTGGTGCCGCTGAATTCGCAGCAGCGCTTCACCGCCCTGCAATCCGGCGAGGTGGACGTGCTGACGCGCAACACCACGGTGACGCAGCAGCGCGATACCGCACTGGGCATCATCCACGCCGGCATCAACTTCTATGACGGCCAGGGCTTCCTGGTGCCGAAGTCCCTGGGCGTTAAGAGCGCCAAGGAGATCAACGGGGCCACCATCTGCCTGCAGACCGGCACGTCCAACGAAAACACGCTGGCCGACTGGGCCCGCGCCAACAACGTGAGCTACAAGCCGGTCGTGATCGAGACCTTCAACGAGGTGGTCAACGCCTTCGCCGCGGGCCGTTGCGACGTCTTCAGCACCGACGCCTCGGGCCTGGCCTCGATTCGCATTTCCAAGCTGCAGAACCCCGACGACTACGTGGTGCTGCCCGAGATCATCTCCAAGGAACCGCTCGGCCCCTTCGTGCGCCAGGGCGATGATGCCTGGCTGAACATCGTGCGCTGGTCGTTGTCGGCCATGATCGAAGCCGAGGAATACGGCGTGTCGTCCGCCAACGTGGACGAGCAGGCCAAGAGCGCCAACCCTAATATCAAGCGCATTCTGGGCGTCACGCCCGGCAGCGGCGCCAACCTGGGGCTGGACGAGAAATGGGCCTACAACATCGTCAAGCAGGTGGGCAATTACGGCGAAAGCTTCGAGCGCAACGTGGGCCAGGGCAGCCCGCTGAAGATCAAGCGCGGGCTGAATGCGCAATGGACGCAGGGCGGCCTGATGTACGCGTTGCCAATACGGTGATGACGGCGGGTTTCGCGCGTTGGGTACTCGATTGCCCGTGCGCGAAGCCCGATGGCTTTATCCGCGCCGGTACAACTCCGCGATCTTCACGAACGCGGCGCGCAATTCCCGCGTGCCGCCCTGGAAGATCATTGGCCGGCCGCGGTGCGTGAACACCACCAGCCGCTTGGAAAACAGCATCGGCACGAAGCGCGCGTAGCGCACGTCTTCCCAGGCGACTTCGCGGCGCGTGAACCAGGTCTGGCGCAGGCCGCGTTCATCGATGGTGGTGATGGATGTCTGCATGTGCCAGGAAACGAACAGCAGCCCCAGGAAGCACAGTCCCACCACGACGGCCAGCAAAGTGTCGAAGGGCTGCGAGGGCGCGCGGATGGCGGTGGTGACCACCTGCACGCCCAGCACTGCCAGGATGACCCAGGTCAGGATGCGGACCCAGTCGGGCCAGGCCTGGCCGGACAAGGGCAGGGGACCGATGGTCCGCAGCAGCGCCGCGTGCTCCTCGGCGGAGGGCGTGCTGGCCGGAGTATTCATGCGATCCGTCATGCCGCCCGTTTGGCGGCGATGGCGTTGCCGGCGCGGCTCGAGCCCTTGCGGTTCAGGTGGGCCGACATCCACTGGCCGATATCGACCACGGCGTCGAAATCCACGCCGGTGTCGATGTCCAGTCCGCGCAGCATGTACAGCACGTCTTCGGTGGCGACGTTGCCGGTGGCGCCCTTGGCGTAGGGGCAGCCGCCCAGGCCGGCCACCGACGTGTGGAAAATCGAGATGCCGGTTTCCAGCGCCGCCAGGATGTTGGCCAACGCCTGCCCGTAGGTGTCATGGAAGTGGCCGGAGATGCGGGCCGGGTCGGCCACGCGCGTCACCGCGGTCATCACTTCGCGTACGCGCCGGGGCGTGCCCACGCCTATGGTGTCGGCCACGTCGATCTCGTCGACCTGCATTGCCAGGTAGCGCTGCGCCACGTCCACCACCGCTTCCACCGGTACTTCGCCCTGATAGGGGCAGCCCAGCGCGCAGCTGATACTGCCGCGCACGCGGATGCCGGCGGCGCGCGCGGCCTGCACCACGGGCTCGAAGCGCGCGATCGATTCGGCGATGGAACAGTTGATGTTCTTCTGCGAGAAGGCTTCGCTGGCCGCGCCGAAGATCACGATTTCGTCGGCCCCGGCGGCCAGCGCACCCTCGAAGCCCTTCATGTTGGGCGTCAGCACGGAATAGATGGTGCCGGGACGGCGCTCGATGCGGGCCATGACTTCCGCGCCGTCGGCCATTTGCGGCACCCATTTGGGCGACACGAACGAGGCGGCCTCCACGTTGGGGAAGCCTGCGGCGGATAAGCGGTTGACCAGTTCCACCTTGATGTCGGTGGGCACGAATTCCTTTTCGTTCTGCAGGCCATCGCGGGGCGACACCTCGACGATCTTCACGCGGGAGGGCAAAGCCATGTCTATTCCTGTCTCGGGATGGGGTAGGCGGCGCGGCAGGGCGGCGCTATCTGCTCAATATTAGCGCCATAGCGCCGACCCTGTTTTGCAGGGAGGTCCAGGGGGAACAACCCTATTTCATGCGTTGGTAACGGCCGTCGTCCAGCTGGACGACGCGGCCTTGCAGTTCCAGTTGCACCAGTTGCGTCTGCAGGTCGGCGGTGTCCATTCCACTGCGGGCCTGGATCGCATCCAGGTGCAGCGGATCGTAGCCCAGCGCGTCCAGCACCGGGTGGTCAGGCAAGGCCTCCGCGGCGGCAGGCTGGGCGCGCACGGCCGGCGTGGGGTCGCCGCCCAATTCGTCGGTGATGTCGCGGGCGGTCTCCACGAGCTTGGCGCCCTGGCGGATCAGCGCATGGCAGCCGCGCGAAAGCGGTGAATGGATGGATCCGGGAATGGCGAAGACCTCGCGCCCGCCTTCAGCCGCCAGCCTGGCCGTGATCAGCGATCCGCTCTGGCGGGCGGCTTCCACTACCAGCACCCCGCGCGCCAGCCCGGCCACGATGCGGTTGCGCTTGGGGAAGTGCTGCGGCAGCGCGCCCGTGCCCAGTGGCAGTTCCGACACCAGTGCGCCGTGCGCCGCGATGCGGTGCGCCAGGTCGCGATGCTTGGCGGGGTAGATGCGGTCTATGCCGGTGCCCATGACGGCCACGGTGCCGGCGCCATCGGGGCCGGCGTCCAGCGCGCCTTCATGGGCGGCGCCGTCGATGCCCAGCGCCAGCCCGCTGATGACGCGCCAGCCATGCCCAGCCAGATGCCGCGCAAAGGCGCGGGCGTTCTCCTGGCCGCCGGGCGTGGCGTTGCGCGCGCCCACCACGGCCAGCGACGGTCCCTGCAGGAAAGCGGGATCGCCCGCTACGTAGAGCAGGATGGGCGGGTCGGCGATGGTCAGCAGGCTTTGCGGATAAGTCGGATCGGCCAGCGTCAGGATGTGCCGGCCCGGCGCGGCTACCCATTCCAGCGCGCCTTCGACCTGCGCTGCCATTTCTGGCGGCATCGGGGCGGCCAGTTGCCGCGCCAGCGCCTCGGGCAGATGGCGCGACAAGGCGGTGGCGCGCTGGGCGTAGATCTGTTCCGGCAGGCCGAGCGCGCCGAGCAGGGTGCAGGCGGTGGCGGAGCCTATGTTCGGTTCCAGGGACAGGCGCAGCCAGGCGGCCAGTTCGGAAGGGGATTGCGTAAGCGGCATCGTGCGGGCGCGTAAGGGCGTCGGTGGTGCGAGAGTGTCGCATGCGGGGCGCTGGACCGCGGGCCCGAGGCGGATTGATTTGCGGCGCGGAGCGGCCAGGAAACGCCGCGGACATGGCAATCCGGCCAATCCCGGGATTAGCCGAAAACTATTAGAAATCAAGAGTCTAATGAATTAAACTCTTATGTAAACCTGACTACTGGCATTTCCCCCGCAATGGCTTTACTTCCTATTCTTCGCTACCCGGACCCGCGCCTGCACAAAAAGGCCAAGCCGGTCGCCGAGGTCGACGACCGCATCCGCCAACTGGTGCGCGACATGGCCGAAACCATGTACGACGCGCCGGGCGTAGGGCTGGCCGCGACCCAGGTCGACGTGCATGAGCGCGTCGTCGTGATCGACGTGTCCGAGGAAAGCAACCAGCTGCTGGTGCTGATCAATCCCGAGATCACCTGGCGCAGCGACGACTACAAGATCTACGAAGAGGGTTGCCTGTCCGTGCCCGGCGTCTATGACGACGTCGAGCGGGCCTCCCGCATCCGTTGCAAGGCGCTGGATATCGACGGCAAGCCCTTCGAGTTCGAGGCCGACGGCCTGCTGGCCGTGTGCGTGCAGCACGAGCTCGACCATCTGGAAGGCAAGGTGTTCGTGGAATACCTGTCCAGCCTGAAGCAGAACCGCATCAAGACCAGGCTCAAGAAGGCCGAGCGCGAAGCGTTGCGAGCGTAAAGGGCTCACCCCCTACCCGCTGGGCCCTCAGGCGGGCCGCCGTCCAGGGGGTGGCGCAGGCGAACCGGCAAAGCCGGATCCGCGGCGCCCCGGATCGGCCAGGCCTCCTGGCTGCGGGCAACGCGATTCTTTGAACGTCCGTTCCATTTCATTCTTCTTTTCTCGTCCCATGCGCCTAGTCTTTGCCGGCACGCCGGAATTCGCCCGTATCGCCTTTGACGCCCTGCGCGCCGCAGGCCACGAGATCCCGCTGGTCATGACCCAGCCCGACCGCCCGGCCGGGCGCGGGCTGAAGCTGACGCCCAGCCCCGTGAAGCAGGCGGCGCTGGACGCCGGCATCGAGGTCGCCCAGCCGCGCAGCCTGCGCCTGGACGGCCGCTATCCCGAAGAGGCCGGCGAGGCCCGGGCCCTGCTTGAGCGTGTGGCGCCCGACGTGATGGTGGTGGCGGCCTATGGCCTGATCCTGCCGCAGTGGGTGCTGGACCTGCCGCGCCTGGGCTGCCTGAACATCCATGCCAGCCTGCTGCCGCGCTGGCGCGGCGCCGCGCCCATCCAGCGCGCCATCGAAGCCGGCGACGCGCAGACCGGCGTGACCATCATGCAAATGGATCAGGGCCTGGATACGGGTGACATGCTGCTGGAACGCAGCGTGCCCATCGGCGGCGACACCACGGCGGCCGAACTGCACGATGCGTTGGCGCTGGCGGGCGGGGAGGCGATCGTTGCGGCGTTGGACGCGCTGGCTCAAGGCGGACTGACGCCGCGCAAGCAGCCCGAGGCCGGCGTGACCTACGCCGCCAAGCTAGACAAGGCCGAAGGTGCGCTGGATTGCTCGCAGCCAGCCGCACTGCTGGCGCGCCGCGTGCGCGCCTTCAATCCCGTGCCGGGCGCCAGCATCCGCCTGCCCGGCCTGGCAGATCCGGTGAAGGTGTGGCGCGCGCAGGCGCTGGATCAGGCCACGACGGCTGCGCCCGGCAGCGTGCTGCGCGCCGATGCCGCGGGCATCGACATCGCCACCGGCAACGGCGTGCTGCGTCTGTTGGAACTGCAGAAAGCGGGCGGCAAGCGCCAGCCCGTGGACGTGTTCGCGCGCGGCTGGCAGCCGGCCTGAACCCGCCGGGGCCAGGCGGCCCCGGGATCTTTCTTCAATACAAGGTGCTGGCCACGCGGGCAGGCAATTCGCGGTCGTAGGTGACGCCGTCGAAGGTGCCCGCCGTCAGGTCCGACAGGATGCGGCCCACGCTGGGCAGCGCGGTGCGCGGCACCTGTGTCGCCGGATCCCATAGCTTGGAGCGCAGCAAGGCGCGCGAACACTGGAAGTACACGGTGTGCACGTCCACGACCAGCACCGAGCGCGGGAGCTTGCCGTCCATCTCGAAGCGCGCCAGCAGCGCCGGGTCCACGCTGATGCGCGCCGCGCCGTTGACCCGCAGGGTCTCGCCCACGCCCGGCACCAGAAACAGCAGCGCGACCCGAGGATCGGCCAGGATGTTGCGCAGGCTGTCGATGCGGTTGTTGCCGCGGCGGTCCGGCAGCAGCAGCGTCTTGTCGTCTTCCACCACCACGAAACCGGCGGGATCGCCGCGCGGCGAAGCGTCCAGGCCATCGGGGCCCGCAGTGGCCAGCACCGCGAAAGGCGCCGCTTCGATGAAGGCGCGGTAGTGCGGATGCACATGATCCACCTCCTTCTTGATGGAGGCTTCGCCGGACGCGCCATACAGCGCCTGCAGGGCGTTTGCGTCGGTGACCAGATGGGCGGGATCGATATGCATGGCTGCGGGTTCCAGGTTCAGGCCAGCGCGGCTGGCAGGTCGGCAACGGTCAGGAACAGCTCGTCGGGGTCGCGTTCGCGCAGGGCCTCGACATGGTTATAACCCCAGGCGACGGAACCGATACGCACGCCGGCCTTGCGGGCGGCGTCGATGTCGCGCATTTCGTCGCCCACCAGCAGGAAGCGCTCGGGGGCGGTGCCATGCTGCTTGAGCAGGCGGTCGATCTTGGCGGACTTGCCGAACAGGTCGGTGCCGCATTCGTAGTCGTCGAACAGGGCGGCGGTTTCAGCGCCCAGCACGCGCTGCACGTTCTCGATGGAGTTGGAGCTGACCACCGCCAGCCGCAGCCCGCCCGCCTTCAGGCGCGCCAGCGCGTCGGGAATGCCGTCGAACAGGTGCACGCTGGGGTCGATTTCCTGCATCAGCGTGCGCACGTGGGCCATGATGGCGGGCAGCTTCCACAGCGGGATGCCCAGAAACTTGAGGATCTCGGCGGCATTGCGATGGCGCAGCTGGTCGCGTTCGGAGGCGTCGATCTTGCGGAAGCCATATTTGTCGGCCACCGTATTCAGGATGGAGTTGAACCATGGCATGGTGTCCGCCAGGGTTCCATCAAAATCAAAAGCGGCGATGTCGTATTTCAAGTCGCGGGTCTCTGAGCCTGTTGATGCTGAAAATAGTCTTGTGCCGGCCCTAGGCGCCGTTCGGATGCAGCAGATAGTGCACGACGGGAGCCAGGCCCTCGAGCGGCGGCGCGCCGGCCACGACGCGGGCGGCGCTGGTCCAGGGATAGTCCAGACCCAGCAGCCAGCCGAACACGGCTTCGGTGTCGTGCGCGGGCAGCGTCACCATGGTTTCGATGGTGATGACGAGGTTGCTCGCGCGATAGGGCTCGGGCTGGAATTCCCAGTCATAGCGGCCACAGCCCACACGGACGTTGCCCGTGGCCTTTTCCGTCATGCCCACGATCCAGTCGCACTGGTAGGCGGGCAGGCGCGCCCCGGCCTCGGGTCGCGCCAGATAGAACGTGTAGACGTTGTCGTAGGTCTGGCCGAACTTGCGCACCAGCGTATCGGTGATGGCGGCCAGGCCGTGCGACTCGGGCGGGAAGGCGATGGCCTGCGTGCGCAAGGCCATCTTCAGCACGGCGTCCGGCGCGAACGCGCGCGCCATGTAGTGCGGGCGGTTCTCGTCCTTGGCATGAAAGTAGTCGCGCAGGACGGACTCGGTGCTGGCGGGAGTCAACGCATGGGTGGGCATTGCGGGGCTTCCGTTGTGGTCGGGTGGATGGATGGCCTCAGGCCTTGATCTGTTCGAACCACTTCGAGACATTGGGCGGTTCGTACATGGCGTAGCGGTCCAGCAGCAAAGCAGGGTCCTCTTCCACCACCAGCATGTCGCGATGCTGGGGGCGGATGAATTCTTCCTCGACCGCATGGTCCACGAACTGGACCAGCGCGTCGTAGTAGCCGGCAATGTTCAACAGGCCGCAGGGCTTCTGGTGCATGTTCAGCTGCGCCCAGGTCCAGACCTCGAAGAACTCTTCCAGCGTGCCCGCGCCGCCGGGCAGCGCGATGAAGCCGTCGGCCTTCTCCATCATCATGGCCTTGCGCTCGTGCATGTTCTGCACCAGGTGCAGCTCGGTCAGGCCGCGGTGCGCCTGCTCCTTCTTCATCAGCAGTTCGGGGATCACGCCGATCACGCGGCCGCCGGCGGCCAGCACCTCATTGGCGACCACGCCCATGATGCCCACGACCGAGCCGCCATACACCAGCCCCAGATCGCGCCGCACCAGTTCGCGGGCCAGCACGCGGGCCTGCTCGATGTAATCCGGCCGGGCGCCGGGGTTCGAGCCGCAATACACGCAAATGTTCTTCAAAGTCATAGATCTTCGGGTGATGCCCATCCCGTTACAGATTGCGTCACGGGTTTTCGGGAAGCCCATAGTTTACGCAAGGATCGAAAACCGTTTTCGCCGGGCAATTTGGGGGGGCGCAGGCAATGTTTGGACACAGCATGTTCCGCCACGATCGGTAGACTGGGTTGTACGGAGAGACTGGAAGCCCAGTGTCGCAGTGCTTTCACTTAACCAAGAGGAGCCACGATATGGAACAAGCAACCCGTACCCAAACGCAGGCGAACCGCCCGTTCGACATGGACGTGAAGGCCATACGCGCCAAGGCGCGCCAGGACATCGAGTCCGGCGCCGTGACCGACACCTATCGCGCCGACCGCCAGACCGTGCTGAAGCTGCTGAATGAAGCGCTGGCCACCGAGATCGTCTGTGTGCTGCGCTACAAGCGCCACTACTTCATGGCCCGCGGGCTGAACGCCGAGCCCGTGGCCGCGGAATTCGCCGAACACGCCACGCAGGAACAGGACCATGCCGACCGGCTCTCGGAACGCATCGTGCAGCTGGGCGGCGAGCCCAACCTGTCGCCCAAGGGGCTGTTGGAGCGCAGCCATTCCGAGTACGTCGAAGGCACGTCGCTGGAGGACATGATCAAGGAGAACCTGATCGCCGAGCGCATCGCCATCGACAGCTACCGCCAGATGATCGAGTACATCGGCGAACAGGACACCACCACGCGCCGCCTGCTGGAAGAGATCCTCGCGGTGGAGGAAGAGCACGCCGACGACATGTCGGACTTCCTGGCCAAGCGCTAGCGGACGCGGCGCGCCGCCCGGGCGTCATGGCGGCGCGCGGCGGCGTCCAGCGCCGCATGATGGTTCTCGGCCCAGCGGTCCAGCGCGATCAGGGCCACGTTCAGGGATTGGCCCAGTTCGCTCAGCCGGTAGTTCACGTGCGGCGGCACGGTGCCCAGATCCTCGCGCAGCACCAGGCCGTGACGCTCCAGTTCCTTGAGCGTCTGGGTCATGACCTTCTGTGAAATCCCGTCCAGCCTGCGCAGCAGCTCGTTGTTGCGCATGGGGCCATGTTCCAGCGCAGGCAGGATCAGCGGCACCCATTTGCCGGCAATCAGTTCCAGCGCTCGGCGCGACGGGCAGGCAGCGTCGAACACGTCGCCCGAGGGCACGGAGGCGGATGGCTTTTTCATAGTTACCAAAAGGTGCGTACTTGTCTTGTGGTAACTATAGTCTCTAAGCTAGCCGTTCCCTGGTTCTGGCAGGAGGCCGCAATGGCCTGGTTGATTCTGGTCGCCGCGAGCGCGGTGGAAATCGTGATGGCCCTGGCCTTGAAGTATGCGGATGGCTGGACGCGATTCTGGCCCAGCGTGATCGGCATTGCGGCCGCCCTGGGCAGCGTGTTCCTGCTGACGCTGGCCATGAAGCAGCTGCCTGCTGGCACGGCCTACGCCATCTGGACCGGTATCGGGTCCGTGGGCATTACCGTGCTGGGAATTATGCTGTTCGGAGATTCGCCGTCTGCCGCGCGCCTGCTGTGCATCGCGATGATCGTGGGCGGCGTGGCGGGGCTCAAGCTGCTGGAAGCCTGAGCTGCGCGCGGCGGGCGCCGCGCGCAGGAGCGGATTCAGATCGCGTCGGCCCAGAGGTCGTATTCGTCGGAATCGGTGACGCGGGCGCGCACCAGATCGCCCGCCTTCAGGGGCTTGTCCGAGCTGACGTAGACGCAGCCGTCGATTTCAGGCGCATCGGCGCTGCTGCGGCCCACGGCGCCGTCTTCGTCCACTTCGTCGATCAGCACGTCGATCTCGCGGCCCACCTTCCTGGCCAGGCGGGCGGCGGAGATCGATTGCTGCAGCTCCATGAAGCGTTCCCAGCGTTCCTGCTTGACCTCGTCCGGCACCGGATTGTCCAGCAGGTTCGCGGGCGCGCCTTCCACCGGCGAATACTGGAAACAGCCCACGCGGTCCAGCTGCGCTTCCTGCATCCAGTCCAGCAGGTACTGGAAGTCTTCCTCGGTTTCTCCGGGGAAGCCGACGATGAAGGTCGAACGGATCGTCAGGTCCGGACAGATCTCGCGCCAGCGCTTGATGCGGGCCAGGGTCTTGTCCTCGAAGGCCGGGCGCTTCATGGCCTTCAGGATGCGCGGGCTGGCGTGCTGGAACGGGATGTCCAGGTAGGGCAGGATCTTGCCCTCGGCCATCAGCGGGATCACTTCGTCCACGTGCGGGTACGGATACACGTAGTGCAGGCGCGTCCACACGCCCATCTCGGACAAGGCCGTACAGAGCTCGGTCATGCGGGTCTTCACCGGACGGCCGTTCCAGAAGCCGCTGCGGTACTTCACGTCCACGCCATAGGCGCTGGTGTCCTGCGAGATCACCAGCAATTCCTTCACGCCCGCCTTGACCAGGCGCTCGGCTTCGCTGAGCACGTCGCCCACCGGCCGGCTGACCAGGTCGCCGCGCATCGACGGGATGATGCAGAAGCTGCAGCGGTGATTACAGCCTTCCGAAATCTTCAGATAGGCGTAGTGCCGCGGCGTGAGCTTGATGCCTTGCGGCGGCACCAGGTCCAGGTAGGGGTTGTGGTCCTTCTTGGGCGGCGCTGCCTCGTGCACCGCGCGCACCACCTCTTCGTATTGCTGCGGGCCGGTTACGGCCAGCACGCTGGGGTGCACGTCGCGGATCACCGATTCCTCGACGCCCATGCAGCCGGTCACGATGACCTTGCCGTTCTCGGCCAGGGCTTCGCCAATGGCCTCCAGCGATTCCGCCTTGGCGCTGTCGATGAAGCCGCAGGTATTGACGACGACCACGTCGGCATCGTTGTACTCGGGCGTGACTACGTACCCTTCGGTGCGCAGTTGGGTCAGGATGCGCTCGGAGTCGACCAGGGCCTTGGGACAGCCCAGGGAAACGAATCCCACGCGCGGGGTCCGGCCGTCGGCGTTGGCGGCGGCGATGGTGTCGGCCAGGGCGGAGGTGGCGGACGCGTTCGCGTCAGCGTCGTTGGCCTTGCCGGGGCCCTTGCCAGGCCGGGAGGTTTCGAGGATTTCCAATGTCGTTCACCAAAAAATCGCGCGGCAAACGTGTCGCGCGGCGGATGTGTTGTTCGTGTCGGGCGAGGCCGGGGCGGCTGGCCTCAGGATTCAGCGTGTTCGTTGGCGGGCCACGGGGGCAGCTCTCGCAGGGTCTCGGGGTGCATCATTGCTACCTGCAGCAGGGTCTTCGCCGCGCCCGAGGGGGTGCGCCGTCCTTGCTCCCAATCTTGCAGAGTGCGTACGCTCACGCCCAGCAGTTCAGCGAAATCCGTTTGAGGCAGGCCCACGCGGCTGCGTGCTTCGCTGATATGCGACGCCTGCCACGGTACGCTGCGCGCCGTCGGGGCAGCATTCTTCATGGCTCTTCAAAAGTCGGGCGCCTGTGTGGCGTCCCAGGGTTCAGGCCATCGCACCAGGATGGGCGGCGAAGGCGAATTTTTAATTATACGGCATTGCCGTAGGTCGAGCGCGGGGCGCTCCAATAGCGCGATGTGCCTGCTATCAGGAATCATCCCCGCGCGTAGTGCGGTCGCGAGGCGGATCGATGCATCCACGTTGTTGGGTGCTGCCCAACGTGTATCCGCGCGGGATTTGGAATCGAGGTTGCATCAAGGCGCGCTGCGCCGATACAGCGCCAGCGTCCCCGCCAGGCCGATCAGCAGTCCCCCGCAGACGCGGTTCAGCCAGCGCAGGCCAGCGCCCTGGAAGGCGCGCACCATCTGCGCGCCCAGCGCGGCGTAGGCCAGCATCACGGCGATGTTCATCAGCGCCATGACCCCGGCCAGTACGGCGTACTGCGCCAGCAGAGGGGCGGCGGGATTGATGAACTGGGGCAGGAAGGCGGACATGAACAGCAGCGCCTTGGGGTTGGTCAGCGCCACCGCGAAGCTGCGCAGGCCCAGCGCCAGGCCGGCCGGACGCCGGGCATCCGCCTGGGCGGCGGGCATGACCAGCGCCGCGTCCGAGCGCAGCATCTTCCAGCCCAGGTACGCCAGATAGGCCGCGCCCACCCATTTGATGAGCTGGAAGGCGATTTCGGACGCCGCCAGCACCACGCCCAGGCCCGACGCCACCGCGCCGATCAGGACCAGGTCGGCCAGCACCGCGCCGGCCATGCCCCAGCAGGCAGCGCGCACGCCGTGGCGCGAACCGTTGCTCATGGCGAGCAGGACGGTGGGGCCCGGCGTGATGATGGTGACGGCCGAGGCCAGGATGAAGAGCAGCAGGGTGGCGAGGGTCATGAGGGGCTCCGTGGCTGGGGCCAGTGTGCCGCGACGGCCGCCATTCGTCCAGGTCCGGCTACCATAGCGGTCTTATCTCCTGAATTTGCATCATGTCCACGCGTTCCGACTCCCCCAATCTGGCCCCTCCGCTGTCCTCCGTCCTGCTTTCCAGCGCGGAGGTGGTCGAGGGCGTGCTGGACGGCCGCTCCCTGACGGACGCGTTGGCCGACGTGGAATCGGCCCTGCGGCCCGCCACGCAGGCCGTGTCGTTCCATGCCATGCGTTACCTGGGCTGGGCCGACGCCGTGGGCCGCGAGATGGTGCAGCGCTATCCCAGCGTGTTGTTCGAATCTTTGTTGCTGGTGTCGCTGACCCTGCTGAAGGAAGAAGGCGATGCCGCCGCCGCCCTGCCGGGCATGCCGGTCTACGCGGCGCACACGGTGGTGGACCAGGCCGTGACGGCGGCCTCCCGCAGCCGCGCCCTGGCTTCCTATAAGGGCATGCTCAACGCCTGCCTGCGTCGTTTCCTGCGCGAGCGCGCGGCGCTCGAGGCTGCCGTGGCGGACAGCCCCGAGGCCCAATGGAACCACCCCGGCTGGTGGGTCAAGCAGCTGAGCGTGGCCTATCCGCGGGAATGGCGCGAGATCCTGGCTGCGGCCAATGTGCCCGCGCCGCTGACCCTGCGGGTCAATCGTCGCCGCGCCAGCCGCGAGCAGGTGTTGGCCGCCTTCCAGGCCGCCGGCCTGGCGGCCGAACCTGTGGGCCAGTCCGGCCTGGTACTGGCCACGCCCAAGCCGGTCACGCAACTGCCCGGCTTTGCCGAGGGCTGGTGGTCGGTGCAGGACGCCGGCGCGCAACTGGCGGCCGAACTGCTGGCGCCTGCCGACGGCATGCGGGTGCTGGACGCCTGCTCGGCCCCTGGCGGCAAGACCGCCCACCTGCTGGAGCTGGCCGATATCGACCTGCTGGCGCTGGATGCCGACGCCGACCGGCTGGCCCGCGTCGGGCAGAACCTGGACCGACTGGGTCTGGCAAGCGATCGTGTCCAGTTGAAAGCGGCGGATGCGGCCGACCTGGACGCCTGGTGGGACGGCAAGCCGTTCGACGCCGTGCTGGCCGACGTCCCCTGCACGGCCTCGGGCATCGTGCGCCGCCATCCCGACATCCGCTGGCTGCGGCGCGAGAACGACGTGCGTCGCACGGCCACCCTGCAGGCCAGCATCCTGGACGCGCTCTGGCGCACCGTGGCGCCCGGCGGGCGGCTGCTTTACGTGACCTGCTCGATCTTCCCGATCGAGGGTACGCGCCAGGCGCTGGAGTTCATGCAGCGCCATCCGGAGGCGCAGCGCCTGGACGCGCCCGGCCAATTGCTGCCAGTTGCGGTCGATGCAACACCTGCGGCGCAGCGCGACGGGTTTTTCTACGCCTTGTTTGCCAAGCAGTCCTGAATCGCCAAGAATAGGGGGCATGACGTAGTTCCGGTGCCGTATGTCCATTATTCCGCGCTTATTTCTCGGGTTGTTGCTCGCATCTGCCTTGCTTTCCTTCGTGCCGGGCGGGCAGGCGCATGGGGCGGAACCCAAGGTCACCGAAGTTCGCCCGGCGGTTCGAGACGGCCAGCTCCAGATCGACGCGGACATCGAGTTCGAACTGAACTCGCAGCTGCGCGAAGCCGCCCAGCGCGGAGTGCCGCTGTATCTCACCGCCGACCTCACCGTCACGCGCGAACGCTGGTGGTGGTTCGACAAGTCCCTGGTCGACACGTCCCGCACCTGGCGCATCATCTACAACGCCCTGACCCGGCAATGGCGGGTGGGCGTGGGCGAACTGACCTTTCCAGTCGCCTCGCTGGATGACGCCATGGGGGTCATCCGGCATATCCGCAACTGGCCGGTGGCGGACGCCGCCGACTTCGATGCGGGCGTGCTGTACGGCGGCCAGTTGCGCCTGCGCCTGGATACGTCGCTGCTGCCGCGGCCCTTCCAGGTCAACGCCCTGAACAGCAGCTCCTGGGTACAGTCGACGCCGTGGATGGACTTCACGTTCGTGCTCAGCGACAAGGAGAAAGACCCGTCATGAGGCTTGTGCTTCGGCTGGCCCTGATGGTTGGCGCTGCAAGCGGCCTGGCATTGCTGGGGCTGTTGGCGTGGTCCACCGGCAATGCCTCGCGCTTTGCGCGCTACTACGACACGCTGCTGGTGCTGAATGGCATTTTTGCGCTGGCGCTCTTCATCTGGGTGGTGGCGCTGACCGTGAGGCTGGCGCGGCAGATCCGTCGACGCCAGTTCGGCGCGCGGCTGACGGCCCGTTTTTCCCTGGCGTTTGCGCTGATCGGCGTGGTGCCCGGCGCCCTGATCTACACCGTGTCGGTGCAGTTCATGTCGCGCTCGATCGAATCCTGGTTCAACGTGCGCGTGGACACGGCGCTGGAGGCGGGCCTGAACCTGGGCCGCGCCGCGCTGGATTCGCTGCTGGCCGACCTGGACGCGCGTGCGCGCTCCATGGCGATGGAACTGAACCGCAGTTCCGACAGCGGCGTGACGCTCGCCTTGACGCGGCTGCGCGAGGCCAACGGCGTGCAGGAAGCCATGGTCTTTACCGGCAGCGGGCGCATGATCGCGTTCTCCACCAGCCAGTACGGGCAATTGCTGCCCGCGATGCCGCCGTCCACCGTCATGAACCAGCTGCGGCTGGCGCGCGGCTACTCCGCCGCCGAGGCCGATGACCCGGTGACCCCCGGCGCTGAAGGCGGGCTGCACCTGCGGGTGGTGATTCCGCTGACCGGCCCCGACCGCTACGACAACCTGTTGGGACCGGCATCCGAACCGCGTTGGCTGCAGCTGCTGCAGCCGGTACCCGAGCAGATCGCCCACAACGCCAATCTGGTGCAGCAGGGTTTTCGCGACTACCAGGAGCTGGCGCTGTCGCGGCTGGGCTTGCGCAAGCTGTACGGCATCACCCTGACCCTGGCCTTGCTGCTGGCGGCCTTCGGCGCCATCGCGGTGGCGCTCTCATTGTCCAAGCGGCTGGTGCGCCCGCTGCTCAGCCTGGCGGGCGGCACGCAGGCCGTGGGCGTGGGCGACTACCGGCCCTTGCCCGAGCCGCCCGAGCGCGACGAAGTCGGCCAGCTCACGCGTTCGTTCAACGCCATGACACGCCAGCTCGACGAGGCCCGCCGCATGGTCGAGAGCAACCGGCAGCAGCTGGAACGCTCCAATGTCTATCTGGAAAGCGTGCTGTCGAACCTGTCCTCCGGGGTGCTGGTGTTCGACGAATCGTTCCGCGTCACCACCGTCAACCAGGGCGCCCAGACCATCCTGGGCGCGGACCTGCGCTCGGTGATCGGACGGCCGCTGGAAACCGTGGCCGGCATGCTGGAGTTCGCCAACATCGTGCGGCAGGCTTTTTCCGCCCACGCCGCGGTGGGGTCCGAGCGCCAGCACTGGCAGCAGCAATTCGAGATCGCCCCGGGCCAGGACGACGCGCCCGCTGGCTCGCAGCCCCTGACCCTGCTGGCGCGCGGCACGCATCTGCGCGTGGACGGGCGCGGCAACGGCTATCTGGTGGTGTTTGACGATATCACCGAAGTGATCTCGGCCAACCGGACCGTGGCCTGGGGCGAAGTCGCCCGCAGGCTGGCGCACGAGATCAAGAACCCGCTTACGCCGATCCAGCTATCGGCCGAGCGGCTGGCGATGAAGCTGGAGGGCAAGCTGCCTCCCGCCGAGGCCCAGATCGTGGCACGGTCTACCAATACCATCGTCAACCAGGTGGCATCGCTCAAGCAGATGGTGGACGACTTCCGCGAATATGCCCGCACGCCGCCGGCCGTGATGCAACGCATCGACTTCAACGCCCTGGTGGCGGACGTGCTGTCGCTGTACGGCTGGGAGCCCGAAGGCGGTTCGTCGCGCCTGGCCGAAAAGGCCCTGAATCTGGACGTGACGCTGGCGCCGGACCTGCCGCCCATCGAGGGCGATCCCACCCAGTTGCGGCAGGTGATCCATAACCTGATGTCCAATGCCCGCGACGCGATCGCCGAGCAGGGCGGGCAAGGGCGGGTCAGCGTGACCACGCAGCTCATGCGCAGCGAGCAGCCCGACCGGGCGGCCCATCAGGCGCTCAGGTTCACGGTCGCCGACACGGGCCCGGGCTTTCCTCCCCAGGTCATGCAGCGCGCGTTCGAGCCCTACGTCACCACCAAGTCCCACGGGACTGGGTTAGGATTGGCAATCGTACGCAAGATCGTGGAAGAACACGGCGGGCGTATAGACCTTGCGAACCGCAAGGAAGGGGGCGCGCGGATCTCCATATTGTTGACCCGGCTGGCTTCCGAGGCCGATACTATGGACGCGACCGCGCAAGAAAAGGATAATGCGGCTACGCAATAGGTGGATGCTTTATGGCCAGAATTCTGGTGGTTGACGACGAAGTCGGTATACGCGAGCTTTTGTCGGAAATCCTATACGACGAAGGACACACGGTCGAGCTGGCTGAAAACGCGGCGCAAGCGCGCGCCGCACGCTTGCGCATGCGTCCTGACCTGGTGTTGCTGGACATCTGGATGCCGGACACGGACGGCGTCAGCCTGCTCAAGGAATGGGGCTCGCAAGGCCTGCTGGACATGCCCGTGATCATGATGAGCGGCCATGCCACCATCGACACGGCAGTCGAAGCCACGCGCATCGGCGCCATGGACTTCCTTGAAAAGCCGATCACGCTGCAGCGCCTCCTGAAGACGGTCGCCGCCGGCCTGGCGCGCGGCCGCGCGCCGCATCCGGCGCCTGCCGCCGCGCATTCGGCCGTGGCCAGCCCCGCGGTGGCGCTGGAAGACGAACTCGATCCCCCGGTCCAGGCCGCCGCGCCGTCCAATGAAGTCCCCGTCACGTCCAACGGCCAACTGGGCAGCATTTCGCTGGATCAACCGCTGCGCGAGGCGCGCGACGAATTCGAGCGCATCTATTTTGAATACCACCTGGTCCGCGAAAGCCACAGCATGACCCGCGTGTCGGAACGCACGGGGCTGGAACGCACCCACCTGTACCGCAAGCTCAAGCAATTGGGCATCGAGTCCGCCCGCAAGCGGAGCTCATGAAGATCCTGATCATGGGCGCTGGTCGCGTAGGCACCAGCGTGGCCGAGAACCTGGTGTCCGAAGAGAACGACATCACGGTGATCGATTCGGATCCTGTCCAGCTCCAATACCTGCAAGAACACTTCGACCTGCGCGTCGTCCATGGCGACGGCTCGCAGGTTTCGGTGCTGGAGGCCGCTGGCGCCGCCGACACCGACCTGCTGATCGCCTGTGCGGCCTCGGATTCGGCCAATATGGTGGCCTGCAAGATCGCGCGCCAGCTGTTCAACATTCCCCGCCGCATTGCCCGCATCCGTTCGGTGGAGTTCGCCGAACACCCGGAACTCATGAGCGAAGAGGGCTTCTGCATCGACGCCCTGATCAGCCCCGAGCGCAGCGTCACCACCTATCTGCACAGCCTGATCGAATTTCCCGAGGCCCTGCAGGTGGTGGAGTTCGCCGAAGGCCGGGTCAGCGTCGTGACCGTGCGGGTCGGGGCGGGCAGCCCGATGGCCCATTCGCCGGTCGACAAGCTGCGCGACGTCTGGCCCGACGTGAAGGCGCGAGTGATCGACGTGCTGCGCGGCGGCAGGCCGCTGCGGGCCGGCAGCGGTACCGTCGTCGCCCCGGGCGACGAAGTGGTGCTGGTGGTGGACTCGCGCGATGCGCGCCGCGCCGTTCGGCAGCTGCGTGAGGCCGAGCGTGCCGTGCGCCGCGTGATGATCGCGGGCGGCGGCAACATCGGCCTGCGCCTGGCGCGCCAACTGGCCGAGGAAAAATACAGCGTCCGCATCATCGAGCGCGACCAGAAGCGCTGCGAATACCTGGCGACCCAGTTGCCCGACAGCGTGCTGGTGCTGCACGGCAGCGGCACCGACGAGGCGCTGCTGGAACGCGAGAACATCGAGGACATGGACACCTGGCTGGCGCTGACCAGCGACGACGAGGACAACATCATGTCCTCGCTGCTGGCCAAGCGCCTGGGCGCGCGCAAGGTGATCGCGCTGATCAACCGCCAAGCCTACGGCGAGCTGATGCAGGGCAGCCATATCGACATCGCCGTGTCGCCATCCCAGGCCACCATGAGCGAACTCCTGCGGCATGTGCGCCGTGGCGACGTGGCCGCCGTGCACCGGCTGCGCCAGGGCGTGGCGGAAGCGCTGGAGGCCATCGCCCACGGCGACCGCTCCACCTCCAAGGTGGTGGGGCGCGCGGTCGGGCAGATCAGCCTGCCCAAGGGCGCCAGCATCGGCGCGCTGGTGCGGGAGGACGAAATCATCCTGCCGGACGCCGACACCGTGATCGAATCCGACGACCACGTCATCGTCTTCGTACCCTCGCGCCGGCAGATGCCGCGCGTGGAAAAGCTGTTCCAAGTCTCGGCGTCGTTCTTCTGATGCGCGCCGCCTCCTTCCTTCTGCGCGGGCCGCGCGCGGCCGGATAGCTCCATGAAGCGCGTCCTGGGCACTCTCTACATCCTGGGCCTGACGATGGTGATGTTCGCGCTCACCATGCTGATCCCGCTGACCGTCGCCTACGTGGGCGGCGACGGCGCGCGCGAGGCCTTCCTGGACGGGTTCCTGATCTCGGTGGGCATAGGCGGCGGCCTGGCCGCGATAACGCGCCGCGCCCGCTGCGAGTTGCGGGCGCGCGACGGCTTCGTGCTGGTGTCGGCCGTGTGGGCGGGCCTGCCCCTGCTGGCGGCCATTCCGCTGCTGCTCTACTTCCATGGCGCCGGCTTGCCGCTGTCGTTTACCGGCGCCTATTTCGAGGCCATGTCGGGCCTGACCACCACCGGCGCCACCGTCCTGACCAATCTGGACACCTTGCCCGCGTCGATCAACCTGTGGCGGGCCACGCTGATCTGGATCGGCGGCATGGGCATCCTGGTGCTGGCCGTGGCCATTCTGCCCCTGCTCGGGGTCGGCGGGCACCAGGTGGTGCGGGCGGAAACCCCCGGACCGATGAAGGACGAGCGGCTCACGCCGCGCATCGCCAGCACCGCCAAGGCGCTGTACGCGGTGTATTTCGTGTTCTCCATCCTGTGCTTCCTGGCCTACCGGGCGGTCGGCCTGTCGTGGTTCGAGGCCTGGTGCCACATGGCCACCACCATGGGTCTGGGCGGCTTTTCGACCTGGGATGACGGCTTCGCCCATTTCGATTCGGTCGCGGTGGAAATGGTGGCGATGGTGTTCATGCTGATCGCGGGCATCAACTTCGCCACCCACTTCAATGCCTTCCGCCAGCGCAGCGCGCGCGCCTACGTGCGGTGTCCGGAGGCGATCCCCTACCTGGTGGTGGTATTGGGAGTCGGGCTGGTCATCTCGGTGTTCCTGTTCCTGAAAGGGGTCTATGAAGACCCGCTGCAGGCGCTGCGCTACGGCATGTTCAACACGATTTCCATGGCGACCACCACGGGCTACGCCAATACCGACTTCGCGCAGTGGCCGCTGTTCGCTCCGCTGACCATGCTGCTGCTGTCGGGCTTCGCCACGTCGGCCGGGTCGACCGGGGGCGGCATCAAGATGATCCGGGCGATCCTGCTGGTCAAGCAGGCGCGCAATGAGCTGGTCACAATGTTGCACCCGCACGCGGTCAGCCCGGTGCGCATCAATGGCCGCGCGGTCGAGACCCGCACCATGTCGTCGGTGCTGGCCTTTATGCTGTTCTACGGCCTTTCCATCGCCGTTTTCACCAGCCTGCTGCTCCTGTCCGGCCTGGATCCGATCACCGCCTTCTCGGCCGTCTTCGCCAGCGTCAACAACACCGGACCAGGCCTGGGGCCCGTCGGACCCATGGGCAACTTCGCCGTCCTGTCCGATTTCCAGATCTGGGTCTGCACCTTCGCGATGCTGATCGGGCGCCTGGAACTGCTGACGGTGCTGGTGTTGTTCACCCCTATTTTCTGGCGGAAATAGATAAGGGATAACCCTTATAAGGGTTGTCCCACCCCCTCTTGAAAGCCCCTTGAGCGCTTGCTTTCCGGCTGCCGCAGCCCGGGAGGCCGCGCCATTTCTATGCCGTGAGCGCTCGCTCACTTTCCTTCACAGGGAAAAACCGATTGCTTCGTGATGTTGCACATAAATGTCACGATTTTCCATCTTCTTGCCACAAAACAGCGGCTATCATGCGTGCACAAGCTGCCGTCTAGTGCCCCCCGGGCTGTTTCCGGGCTTCAAGGTCGAACGGCGCACACCCTCATCAAACATTCAGAAAGGAGTCCGAGATGGAACAGATCCCGTTCATTTCGTCGGCCCCCAACACCCTGGGCATCGAGCTCGAGCTGCAACTGATAGACCCGCGCAGTTTTGACCTGACCGCAGCCTCGGACGAGCTGCTGGCCCAAATGGCCAACCACCCCATCGCCGACCGCGTTAAACCGGAAATCACGCGGTCCATGATTGAACTGAATTCCTCGGTGCACGAGCACCCCATGGGCCTCTTGGCCGAGATGCGCGAAATGCGCGACGCCCTGATCGAAGCGGCGGACGCCGTGGGCGTATCGGTCGCTGGCGGGGGCGCCCACCCCTTCATGCGTTGGCAGGAACGGTCCATTTCGGACACCCCGCGCTTCCAGTACCTGGCCGAAATGTACGGTTACCTGGCGCGTCAATTTACGGTCTTCGGCCAGCACATCCACCTGGGCGTCAAGAGCGGCGACGATTCCATCAAACTGTTGCGCCGCCTGTCGCCCTATGTGCCGCACTTTATCGCCCTGTCGGCCTCGTCGCCCTATTGCGAGGGGGTGGACACCTTGTTCTCGTGCTCGCGCCTGAACGCGGTGAACAGCTTCCCGCTGGCCGGGCACATGCCGCCCGAAGTGAAGGACTGGTACCAGTTCGAGGCCCATCTGGCGCAGCTGCGCGCCTATGGCCTGGCGGAAAGCATCAAGGACCTGTACTGGGACATCCGCCCCAAGCCGGAATTCGGCACGGTCGAAATCCGCGTGTGCGACACGCCGCTGACGGTCGAACGGGCTTGCCAGCTGGCGGCTTTTGCCCAGGCCCTGGCGGTGCTGCTGATGCGCGAGGGCGACCCCGGCGACGGCGCCTGGCTGTCCTACCGCAGCAATCACTTCCAGGCTTGCCGCTTCGGCCTGCAGGGCAGCTACGTGACGCCGGACGGCCAGCGCCTGCGGCTGATGGACCACCTGCGCAACCTGTTCCAGCGCCTGATGCCGGTGGCTGAAGAACTGGGCACGGGCGACATGATCGCCGCCCTGCGCGATGAATCCATGCGCAGCGGCAACGATTCCCGCTGGCTGCGCAGCCAGTTCCACCGCTTGCGCGACCTGCCGTTGGTGGTGGAGGCCATGTCGAACGCCTGGCGCGGCGTGGCTTCGCCCGGCGTAGGGCCCGCAGAACCGACGGCGGTCCTGAGGCGCCGCATTCGCGCAACCTCCGAGCCTATGTCGGCGTTGCCGGCTTCCGAGCCCGGGGTCAGCGTGCCGATGCCGGAACGCCTGCACTAGACGGGGAGGCCGGCGCCCGCAAAGCGCCGGCTCTGCCGGTCAGCCTGCGGCCCAGGTCAGGGCGCGCGGTGCCGGCCGCCAATCGCGCTGACCGACAGCCGGGTTTCACCGGCCACGGTGCGATGCGCCGCGGCGCGCCAGGCGTGGCCGTAGGCGACTTCGATACTCAGCACGATCAGACCGTCGGGCCGGCGCTGCGCTTCCAGCGCGGCGCAGAGACGGTCGCGCCAGTCGCGGCCCACCAGGCCGCCGCGCCGGCCTTCGGCCGGGTTGCCGCCCAGCGCGCGTACGTCCTGCAGCAGCTTTTCCGGGCTGCGGTAGGTCAGGGTCAGGATCTCCTGGTCCATGACCGGATCCGCGAAGCCGTTTTCCACCAGCAGGTCGCCGAAATCATGCATGTCCACGAAGGACGGCGTAGCCGTGCGCAGCCCGGCGTCGTCCAGGGCCTGGCGCAGTTCCCGCAGCGTGGCCGGCCCAAGACAGGAGAACATCGCCAGTCCGCCCACTTTCAGGATGCGCCGCCATTCCGCCAGCACGGCGTGCGGAGCGCGGTGCCAGTGCATGGCCAGGTTGGACCACACCAGTTCCAGCGATTCGGGCGCCAGGCCCGTCGCCGCCAGGTCGGCGTTGACGAAGGCAGGGGCGGCCGGGCCGCGGCGCGCCAGCTTGCCGATCCAGGCCGACAGGCCGGCAGGGGCATGGCGCTTGCGCGCCTGTTCCAGCAGCGGTTCGCAGTTGTCCAGCCCGGTATAGGCGGCGTCGGGATAGCGTTCACGCAGCAGCGGCAGGTTGTCGCCCGCGCCGCAGCCCGCGTCCAGCATGGCTTGCGGCTGGACCCGGATGTATTGCAGGCGGCCCAGCATGCGGCGGGCGATTTCCCCGTACAGGAACTGGGCCTCGGCCAGGTCGCCGCGGCGGGCGAATTGCCGGGGCACGTCGGCGCTGACGATGGGCAGGGAGGGGAGCGTTGCGGATTCTGGCAGGGACATTTCGGTCGCACCCGCGTCTGCAACGCGGGCGGATCATGGTTTCATGAGGGATGGCATCCATTATTGCGCATCCCGGCCGCGGCTTCCGATTGCCCCTACGGGTCATGGGGCGGTGGCTGCTGTCGCGCGTCGGTTGCGACTGCCCCTTGTGCGGCGCCCGGGTGGCGGGTGCTAGGCTTTGCGCGGGCTGCGAGGCGGATATCTGCGGCGATGCTCTCCGCCGGGCCGATAGTGGGGTGGTCGCGCGTCGCCCTGCAGCGCCACGCTGTCCTCGTTGCGCCCTGCGGTTGCGCCCGGATGCGCCGCACTGCGCCGCCTGCCTGGGCGCGCCCCGGACGTTTTCGCGCACGATTGCCGCCTTTGACTACGCGCCGCCCGCCGACACCTTGATCCTGATGCTGAAGACCCGGCTGCGCCTCAGCATGGCGCCGGTGCTGGCCCGGATGATCGCGGCTGCCGTGGCCCGAGACGGGCCTGCGCCGGACGGCGCCTTGCTGGTGCCCGTTCCCGCCAGCCGCGCATCGCTGCGCCAGCGCGGCATGAATCCGGCCGGTGAAATTGCGCGCAGCCTGGCGGCGGAGCTGGGGCTGCCGCTGGCGCGCGGGCTGCTGCGGCGCCGGCGCGAGACGCCCCGGCAGACCGCGCAGGGCCGCCAGGCCCGCCGGCTCGGGGCGCAAAACCTGTTTTATTGCGTGGGCGACGTAAGCGGCCGGCAGCTGCTATTGGTGGACGACGTCATGACCACCGGCAGCACCGCCAACGCGGCCGCCGCTGCGCTGCTGGCAGCAGGAGCTGCGGATGTCACGGTGCTGGTGGCGGCGCGCACGCCCTGAGCCGGCCTCCAGGTAAATCGGCGACAATTCCCGGTGCGCGGCGACGTTTCCGCCGCAAGCCGTCCCGAGTCCCTAGCGCCATGTTCCACGTCATCCTTGTTTGTCCTGAAATCCCGCCCAATACCGGCAACGCCATCCGCCTGTGCGCCAATACGGGCGCGCAATTGCACTTGGTTCGTCCCTTGGGCTTCGAGCTCGACGACGCCCGCATGCGCCGCGCCGGCTTGGATTACCACGAATGGCAGCCCGTCCGCGTGCACGACACGCTGGAGGAGGCTTTGGCCGATACCGGCGCCGCGCCGTCCAGCATCTACGCGCTGACCACGCATGCGCAACGCAGCGTGGCGGATATCGGCTTCAAGCCGGGCGACGTGTTCGTATTCGGCCGCGAAACTTCGGGCCTGTCGGAAGAACATCAGGCGATGTTCCCGCCCCAACAGCGCCTGCGCCTGCCGATGCGCGCTGGCCAACGCAGCCTGAACCTGTCGAATGCCGTCGCCGTGACGGTGTTCGAGGCCTGGCGTCAACAGGGGTATGAAGGGGGAGTGTGACGGCGGCGCGCTGAAGCCGGCGCGCCTGGCCCGTCACGGCTGGGCTGCAATCAATCCAGCGACAGATTCAGCTTCTCGATCACCTGGTCCCAGCGCGCCTTTTCATTCTTGATGCGGGCGGTCAGGGCTTCCGGCGTGGACGGCGCGGGGGTGAAGTACTGCAGCGCCAGCTGCTTGCGCACCGCTTCGCTGCCGATGATGCGCGCCAGCTCGCTGTTGAGCCGTTCGACGATGGGCGTGGGCGTACCGGCGGGAACCAGCACGGCATTCCAGGAAATGGCTTCAAAGTCCGGATAGCCCTGGGATGCCATCGTCGGCACGCCCGGCAGCGCCTCGCTGGGCTGCAGGCTGGTCACGGCCAGCAGCTTCACCTTGCCGTCGCGGGCCTGGGGCACGGCGATGGCGGGCACCATGAAGCCGGCCTGGACATCGCCGCCGATGATGGCCGAGATGACCTGCGGGAAGCCGGAATAGGGGATGTGCGCCAGGTCTACGCCGGCGCTTTCCTTGAACATTTCCATCGCCAGATGGGCCGAGCTGCCCGGGCCCACGGAACCGTAGTTCAGCGAATTGCCGCGGCCCTTCACCAGCGCGACGAAGTCCTTGACGTTATCGACCTTCAGGCTGCTGGGCACGACCAGCACGTTGGGGCTGGTGCCCACCAGCGATACCGGCTGCAGATCGCGCAGCGGGTCGTAGCCCAGCGTCTTTTTGTACAGCGTGGGGGCGGTGACCAGCGGGCCGTTGATCGTGTAGAGCAGCGTGTAGCCGTCCGGCTTGGCCTGCGACACGATGCGCGTGCCGATGTTGCCGCCGGCGCCCGGCTTGTTGTCGATCACGATGGGCTGGCCCAGCGCCTGCGACAGCGGTTCCGAGATGGTGCGTGCCAGGATGTCGGGCGACGAGCCGGGCGGGAAGGGCACGACCATGTGGATCGGACGGTCGGGCCAGTCGGCATGGGCGGCGGCGGGCAGGATGGCGGCCAGGCTCAGGCACAGGCCGCGTAGCAGCGGGCCGACCCGGAACTTGCGGGTTTGCGTCATGAAGGATGTCTCCTCGGGGTTGTGCGTGGTATTTGTTTTTGGGGCGGCTCAGCGGGGCCGGTTGTCCGGCGACGCGTCCGGCTGGCTGGCTATCCCGCTTTCGTAGCGGGCGTCGCGCGCCAACAGGGCGGACACGGCCGTCATTGGGGCCACGCCGTCGAACAGCACGGCGCAGACGGCTTCGGTGATGGGCAGTTCGACCCCGATGGCGCGGGCGCGGTCCAGCGCGGCGCGCGCGCAGCGCACGCCTTCGGCCGTGATGCCGCTGGCCAGGATGTCGGCCAGCTTGCGCCCGGCGCCGATCTCCAGGCCCACGCGGCGGTTGCGCGACAGCTCGCCTGTCGCGGTCAGGACCAGGTCGCCCAGGCCGGTCAGCCCGGCGAAGGTCTCGGCCTGCGCGCCCAGCGCCACGCCGAAGCGGGTCATCTCGGCCAGGCCGCGGGTGATCAGCGCGGCGCGGGCATTGGTGCCCAGGGCCAGGCCGTCGCCAATGCCGCAGGCGACCGCGATCACGTTTTTCAGCGCGCCGCCCACTTCCACGCCCACCAGGTCGGTGCTGGCGTAGACGCGCAGCGCCGCGCCGTGGAAGGCGGCAGTGGTGGCATCGCGCAAGGCGGGGCTGTCGCTGGCCACGGTCAGCGCGACCGGCAGGCCCTGCGCGACTTCGCGCGCGAACGAGGGGCCCGACAATGCGCCGCCGGTGGCGCCAGGCAGGGCCTCGCGCATGATTTCATGGGGCAGCCTAGCCGTGTCGGCTTCAAAGCCCTTGCACGTCCAGACGATGGGAGTGTCCTGCAATCCCAGCGCGGGCAGCCGGCGGGACAGCTCGCCGCAGATGGCGGTCAAGCCGGCCACGGGCACGCCCAGCACGATCAGCCGGCGCGCGCCGTCTTCTTGCAGGCTGCGCAGCGTGGCGTCGAGATCGGAGGAGATATTCAGTGCCTGCGGCAGGGCGATGCCCGGCAGGTAGCGCGCGTTTTCGTGCGAGGCGGCCATGTCGGCGGCCTGCGCGGCATCGCGCGCCCAGAGTACGGTGGCGTGGCGGCGGCTGGCAGCCGCCGCCAGCGCGGTGCCCCAACTTCCCGCACCCAGGACGGCGACGCGCAGGCGTGGCTCGATGGGATTTTTCATCGCCGAGCCGCCTCAAGATGAAAAGCGCCCCCACGGGGGGCAGCAAGCCGAAGGCGCAGCGTGGGGGCTCTTTTCATTGGACGCCGCGGCTGCTTTACTGGCGGGTCGCGCCGGGGGGCAGGATGATGCCCGAGTCGCTGCCGTTGCCGTTGGCGGCGCTTTGCTGCTGTTGCAGCTCGGCCAGGCGCTGCTCGTACAGGGCCTGGAAGTTCACTTCGGTCAGGTGCAGCGGCGGCATCGAGGTGCGGGTGATCGCGTCGGCGATGTTGGCGCGCAGGTAGGGGTACAGCATGGTCGGGCAGACGATGCCCAGCAGCGGATCGAGCTGTTCTTCGGGGATGTTGGCGGCCTCGAAGATGCCGGCTTGCGTGCCTTCGACCAGGTACACGACCTTTTCGTTGATGCGGGTGGTGACGGTGACGGTGACCGTGGTTTCGAACACGGTTTCAGCCAGGCGCTGGCCGCCCACGGTGATGCTCACCTCGACCTGGGGCGCTTCCTGCTCCAGGAAGACGTGGGGCGCATTCGGCATTTCCAGCGAAAGGTCTTTCAGGTAGACGCGCTGCAGATTGAACGAGGGCGCGTTGCCGCCTTCTTGCTGGGTGTTTTGGTCTTGATCAGCCATGAGTGTTTCCGTTGGTGGGAGGGGCAAAAAGGGGGCGATTAGCTGGCCAGCATGGGGGCAAGGCCACCCGAGCGGTCCAGGGCCATCAGGTCGTCGCAACCGCCGACATGGGTATCGCCGATGAAGATCTGCGGGACGGTGCGCCGGCCGGTGCGTTCGATCATGACCTCGCGCTGGGACGGGTCCCGGTCGATCTGGATGATTTCCAGGTCGGTCACGCCGCGCTGCTCGAGCAAGCTCTTGGCGCGGGCGCAATAGGGACAATAGTCCTTGCTGTACATGACGACTTTATTCATGGGCGCTCCTGTGGGTACAAGAATAGGTAGATGGGGGCGGGGCCCCTGGCTTCAACCCTTCTGGGTCACCGGCAGGCTGGCGGCCGACCAGGCGCGCATGCCGCCGTCCAACGGCACGACGTCGGCGAAACCCTGGGCGCGCAGCTTGGCGGCGGCGCGGGCCGAATCGCGGCCATTGTCGCAAACCACGACCAGCGGCTTGTTCTTGGGCAGCGAGGCGGCCTTTTGCTCCAGATCGGCCGCCGGCACGTTGCGGGCCTGGGCGATGTGGCCGGCCTGGAACTGTTCGGCGGGACGGACGTCGACCCATACGGCCTGGCGCTGGTTGACCATCTGGATGGCCTCGGTCGTGCTCACGGCCGAACCGGTGCGGCCTTTGCGCAGGGCGGGGATGGCCAGCATGATGCCGGAGATCACGGCAACGGCGACGATGAAGACGTTGTTTTTATCGATCAAGAATTGCAAAAGGTCCACGGGGCATCCTGAAGTGCGGCGACTAGCCTGGTATAGGCGAACCCTGATGCGCCGCGCCGCAGAAATGGGCGGGTGCGCCGGGGCAAAATCAAGGGCAAAATCGCTCAATTATAAAATGAGCGCATTCCTTCACTTTAACCCGCGTTACAAGCGTCCCAAATCATGCACAAACTCGTTCTGATGCGCCACGGCGAAAGCCAGTGGAATCTGGAAAACCGCTTCACCGGTTGGACCGACGTCGACCTCACCGAGACCGGCCGCGAACAGGCCCGCAAGGCCGGCGAACTGCTCAAGAAAGAAGGCTTCACCTTCGATCTGGCCTACTCGTCGCTGCTCAAGCGCGCCATCCGCACCCTGTGGATCGCCCTGGACGCCATGGACGCCATGTACACCCCGGTCGGCGTGACCTGGCGCCTGAACGAACGTCACTACGGCGCGCTGCAAGGCTTGAACAAGGCCGAAACCGCCGCCAAGTACGGCGACGAGCAAGTGCTGATCTGGCGCCGCGCCTACGCCATCGCCCCGGAACCGCTGGCGCTGGACGACGAACGCCACCCGCGTTTCGACAAGCGCTATGCCAAGGTGCCGGCCGACCAGCTGCCCGCCACCGAATGCCTGAAGGACACCGTGGCCCGCGTGCTGCCGTTCTGGAACGAATCCATCGCTCCGGCCATCCGCGCCGGCCGCAATGTCCTGATCGCCGCCCATGGCAACAGCCTGCGCGCCCTGATCAAGCACCTGGACAACGTGTCGGACGAAGACATCGTCAACCTGAACATTCCCACCGGCCAGCCGCTGGTGTACGAATTGGATGATGACCTGCGCCCGATCCGCCACTATTATCTGGGCGATGCCGCCGAGATCGAGGCGGCCATGGCTGCGGTGGCAGCCCAGGGCAAGGCTAAGAAGGACTGATATTCCTATGCGTCGCGCGGCAGGGTTGTTGTTGGCGGTCATGTTGACCGGTGGGGCGCTGTCGGCTCGCGCCGCGCCCAACGACCTTGCCGGCCGCCAGTCCGACGCGGAAAAGCAGCAGGCCGCCTTGCGCGACCGCATCGAGAACCTGCAAAAGGATATCGATGACCGCGAGGCTGCCCGCAAGGAAGCCGCCGACTCGCTCAAGCAGTCCGAGTCGGCGATTTCCAAGATCAACCTGCGCCTGCGGGAGCTGGCCGAGGCCAACCGCCAGGCGCAGACCGACCTGACCGGCCTGGAAAAGCAGATCGGCGCCCAGCAGGCGGTGCTGGCCAAGCGCCGCACCGAACTGGCCGAACAGCTGCGCACCCAGTACACCAGCGGCCTGTCGCCCTGGACCGCCCTGTTGTCGGGCGACGATCCCCAGGTGCTGGGGCGCAACCTGGGCTATCTGGATTATGTGTCGCAGGCCCGCGCCCAGGCCGTGCAGGCCCTGCGCGAGGACATCGAGCGCCTGGCCGCCCTGCAGGGACGCGCCGACGCCCGCCGCGCGGAAATCGAAAAAGTCGTGGCCGAGACCTCCGAGCAGAAGACCGCGCTGGTCGGTCAGCAGAAGGAGCGTGCCACGCTGCTGGCCCAGCTGGAAGGGCAGATCGCCGCCCAGCGCGCCGAAGCCAACAAACTGGGCCGCGACGACCAGCGCCTGTCGCGGCTCATCACCGATCTGGATGCGGCCATCGCCAAGCAGATCGAGGACGCCCGCCGCGCCGAGGAAGCGCGCAAGCGGGCCGAGGAAGTGCGCCGCGCGGAAGAAGCGCGCCGCGCTGCCGAAGAAGCCAAGAAACGCGCCGACGCCGAGCGCCGCGCCGCCGACGAGGCCCGCAAGAAGGCCGAGGCTGACCGCAAGCTGGCCGCAGACAATGCCAAGCAGGCCGCCGACAACGCCAAGCGCGAGCGCGACGCCCGTGACGCCCGCGATGCCGCCCAGGCGCGCGAACAGGTCGAAGCCGCCTCGCGCCAGAACCGCGGTCCCGTGGCCGTGGCCGACCCGGATGCCGCCGGACTGCGCCCGGCCGAGCAGAAGCAATCCCGGCTGACCACGCCCGAACCGCCGCCTCAGGCCAAGCCCGCGGAACCGCCCCGGAAGGCGGAACCTATAGAGGAAAAACCCGCTCCAAGCCGTAGCGAGCCTGCGCAGCAAACCCAGACCGCGCGTGCCGCGCCGGCGGTGGGCGGCGGCAACGGCTTGCGCCACGGGCTGTCCATGCCGGTGCGCGGCCAGGTGCAGGGGCGCTTCGGGGTCGACCGTCCGGATGGCGGCGTATGGCGCGGCGTGGTGCTGCGCGCGGCCGAAGGCACGCCGGTCAAGGTGGTGGCCCCCGGCACGGTGGTCTACGCCGATTGGCTGCGGGGTTTTGGCAACCTCATCATTGTGGATCATGGGCAGCAATACCTGACCGTCTATGCTTACAACCAAAGTCTGCTCAAACGGGTGGGAGATTCGGTGACGGGTGGCGATACCATCGCCACGGTCGGGGCGACCGGCGGCCAAGTGGAATCCGGCCTATACTTTGAAATTCGCCATCGTGGCGCTCCTGTGGATCCGGCACAATGGCTGGCGCAGTAGATTGATGTCGTTGGTAATTACCAAACCCCATCGGCGAAAACAAAATTCGGGAAGTGTGCATGGGCACTCGTAAGTTTCGCGGTTTCGGTCTGATTGCCATCGGTGCGGTGGCTGGTGTGTTGCTCAGCGTAGGCGTGACCGCGGTCGCCCAGCGCGGCAGCCCTCTGCCACTGGACGAACTCAGGCAGCTGAGCAATGTGTTCGCCGCCATCAAGAACAACTACGTCGAGGCCGTCGACGACAAGACCCTGATCGACAATGCCATCTCCGGCATGGTGTCGAACCTCGACCCGCACTCGGCCTACCTGGACGCCGATGCCTTCCGCGAAATGCAGACGGCCACGCAAGGCGAGTTCGGCGGCCTGGGCATCGAGGTCGGCGCGGAAGACGGCTTCGTGAAGGTCATCTCGCCCATCGAAGACACGCCCGCGGCCCGTGCCGGCGTGATGGCTGGCGACCTCATCATCAAGATCGACGACACGCCCACCAAGGGCATGACGCTCAACGATGCCGTCAAGCTGATGCGTGGCGCGCCCAAGTCGCCGATCACGCTGACCATCATGCGCGCCGACCGTCCGCAGCCCATCGTGCTGAAGATCGTGCGCGACATCATCAAGGTGCGCAGCGTGCGCAGCAAGATGCTGGACAACGGCATCGGCTACGTCCGCGTCGCCCAGTTCCAGGAAAAGACCGGCGCCGACCTGGCCAAGCAATTGAAGGACCTCGGCGCCAAGGAAGCCCCCAAGGGCCTGGTGCTGGACCTGCGCAACGACCCGGGCGGCCTGCTGACCAGCGCCATCGGCGTGTCCGGCGCGTTCCTGCCGCCCGACTCGGTGGTGGTGACCACCGACGGCCGTACTCCGGACGCCCGCCACAAGTACCTGGCCACGCCTTCGGAATACGCCCGCGGCGAAAGCAACTACCTGGCCGGCCTGCCGGCCTGGACCAAGACCGTGCCGATGGTGGTGCTGGTGAACGTGGGCTCCGCCTCGGCGTCCGAGATCGTGGCCGGCGCGCTGCAGGACCACAAGCGCGCCAAGGTCCTGGGCAACCGCACCTTCGGCAAGGGCTCGGTGCAGGTGATCCTGCCGCTGTCCGAAACCACTGCGGTCAAGCTGACCACCTCGCGCTACTTCACCCCGAGCGGCCGCTCGATCCAGGCCACCGGCATCGAACCCGACTACGTCGTGGCCGACACCGCCGAAGGCGACCTGTTCCGCCTGCCGCGCGAAGCCGACCTGCAGCGCCACCTGTCTAACCAGCAGACGGCCAACGAAGTGAAGTCCAGCGCCGGCGAAGACAACGCCGATGTGCCGGCCAAGGTGTTCGAATTCGGCGGCAAGGACGACTTCCAGCTGCAACAGGCCCTGAACGTGCTGGCCGGCAAGCCGGTGCAGAAGGGTTCGGCCCGCGCCCAGGCCAAGGCTGATGCCAAGGCCGGCGGCGGTACGCCCCAGCGCATGAAGATCACGCCGACCGGAGTCGAGCCCAGCAAGGACAAATGAACGACGAGCAACTGCTGCGCTACGCCCGCCACATCCTGCTCGACGAGCTGGGAATCGAAGGGCAGGAAAAACTGCTGGCGGCGCGTGTGCTCATCGTGGGGGCGGGCGGACTGGGTTCCCCCGCCGCCCTCTATCTGGCCACTGCCGGCGTGGGCGACATCACCCTGGCCGATGACGATGTCGTCGAGCTGAGCAACCTGCAACGCCAGATCCTGCACACCACCGCCAGCGTCGGCCGCCACAAGGCCGAGTCGGGGCGGGACATGCTGGCGGCCTTCAATCCGCAGACCCGGGTCCATGCCCGCGTCGAGCGCCTGGAAGGCCAGGCCCTGTCCGACGCCGTCGCCCAGGCGGACCTGGTGCTGGACTGCACCGACAACTTCACCACCCGCCACGCCATCAACCGCGCCTGCGTGCAGCACCGCAAGCCACTGGTATCGGGCGCGGCCATACGCTTCGACGGCCAGGTCAGCGTCTATGACCTGCGCGACGACAACGCGCCCTGTTACCACTGCCTGTTCCCGGAAGCGGACGACGTCGAGCAAGCCAATTGCGCCACGATGGGCGTGTTCGCCCCGGTCGTCGGCATCATCGGCAGCATGCAGGCCGCAGAGGCCCTGAAACTGCTGTCCGGGGTGGGCGAAAGCCTGTCCGGCCGCCTGCTGTGGCTGGACGTGCGCACCATGCAATGGCGCAGCGTCAACGTCCAGCGCGACCCGGAATGCGCCGTCTGCGGCCATCGCGGGCACTGATTTCCTGCCCGGGATTGGCCCCGCGGACAATATTAAAGGCTTGAAATACCTGCTATAACGCCAGCCAGCCTACCCGAAAGCGGGTAGATGGCCAGGGACGTGACCGCGTGGATACAGCACTGAAGTTCAGTTTGCCCAAATGGCGCCTGACGCGTTGGCTGACGCATTCCGGGCACGACACCCCTGCGGACATCCGTTCGGCCCTGATCGCCAGCTTGTTCGGCACGCTGCCCATTTTTGCCGGCGGCGTCATCAACACCCTCATGATTTCCGGCGTGGTCGCCTGGCGCCGCCCCGAGCCGCTGTACCTGTCCTGGCTGGCGATGGAGGTGATACTGGCCCTGGTCCGCGTGCTGATCCTGCGGTCCGCCTTGCGCGCCGCGCCCAAGGGCGGCAATACCCATACCGATATCTACATCCTGCTGGCGCTGCTGTGGGCGTTCAGCGTGGGCTACGGCGTCTTCGTCACCTTCATCAACGGCGACTGGCTGGCCGCCACCCTGGCCGGCGTGTCCTGCGGGGCCATGGCCGGCGGCATCTGCTTCCGGAACTACGGCGCGCCGAGGCTGGTCGGCGCCATGATCTTCCTGAGCCTGGGGCCGATGTGCCTGGGCGCGGCCTTCACCGGCGAATACGTCACAGCCATCGTCTTCATCCAGATTCCGTTCTACCTGGTCAGCATGAGTGTCGCCTCGCACCGGCTCAACCGCATCCTGGTGTCGACCATGCTGGCCGAGCGCGACAGCGAACGTCGCGCCAGCGAAGACGCGCTGACCGGCCTGGCCAACCGCGCCGGCCTGCAGGCCGCGCTGGAGCGCGTCTGCGCCAGCGCGCGCGGCCAGGACAGTTCTGCGGCGCTGTTGTACATGGACATGGACGACTTCAAGCTCATCAACGACACCTACGGCCATGCTGCCGGCGACCAGGTGCTGATGACCATCGCCCAGCGCATGCGCTCCATGTTGCGGGTGGACGACGTGGCCGCGCGGATTGGTGGCGACGAGTTCATCGTGCTGGTGACCGGCATTGATGCCACGGCCGCGCTACGGCTGGGCGAGCACCTGCTGCATGACGCTTCCCAGCCGATCACGCTGGCGGATGGCACGCGGGTCAGTGTCGGCCTGTCCATCGGCATTTCCATTGTGTCCGGCGCCAACCGCAGTCCGGAAGCTGCCTTGCATTCCGCCGATGCCGCCCTCTACCGGGCCAAGGCGCAGGGCGGCCGCTGTTGCGCCGTGGCGGGGGCGGAAGAGGCCGAAAAGACCGTCCGGGACGACGAACCCGCCGTCGCCTGATCCGCCCGGTTCGCGTAATCCATCAAGCCTGAGCCCGATCTGGAAGCGGCTTCTTTCTCAAAAGTTATCAGATAACCTGAGAAGTGTGCCTATAATGCCCGGATGCTGACCAAGAGCCTCACCCTGACCGAACAGGTCGCCCGCCAGATCGCCGCCGACATCGCCGGGGGCGCCTATCCCGTCGGCGCCAAGCTGCCGGCGGGTCGCGTGCTGGCCGAGCAATACGGCGTCAGCGCCGCGGTCATCCGCGAGGCCACCGAACGCCTGCGAGCCCAGGGTCTGATCCAGAGCCGGCAGGGTTCCGGCAGCACCGTGTTGTCGCGCACGGGCGCGCAGGGCTTCCAGCTTTCCGCCGGCATCGCCGTGGACCGCAAGCAGTTGGCCGGGGTCTACGAATTGCGCATGGAGCTGGAAGGCGGCGCGGCCGCGCTGGCTGCGCTGCGGCGCGACGATGCTGACCTGGCCGCCATGGCGCGCGCCCTGGCTGACCTGGGATCGCATCTGGAAGACCCGGAGCAGGGCGTGGAGCACGACATCGCCTTTCACCGCGCCATTGCCGCCGCCACGCACAACAGCTGCTACCAGGACCTGTTGCAGTACCTGAACCTGCAGCTCAGGCTGGCGGTCAGCACTGCGCGCAGCAACAGCCGCCTGCAGGCCGGTTTGACGGCCGCCGTGCACCAGGAGCACGTGGCCGTGTTCGAGGCCATCCGCGCGCGCGATCCCGAACGGGCGCGGCACGCCGCCGCCCGCCATCTGCAACAGGCGGCCAGCCGCCTGCAACTCGATCTCCTCTCTCCCGCCGCAAGGCAGACATCATGACCGCATCCGACTTTACGCAACGCCTGGTCCAGGCCCTGGGCCCCGATACCGTCATCACCGCCGAGGCCGACATTGCGCCCTGGCTGTCCGACTGGCGCGGCCTGTACAAGGGCAACGCGCAGGCGGTGGTGCGCCCGCGCACGACCGCCGAGGTCGCCACTTGCCTGGCGCTGTGCCAGGAGGCAGGCGTGCCGGTAGTGCCGCGCGGCGGCAACACCGGCCTGTGCGGCGGGGCCACGCCGGATGCAGCCGCGGGCAACGTGGTGCTGAGCCTGGACCGCATGAACGCCGTGCGCTCCATCGACACCATTGCCAACACCATGGTGGCCGAGGCGGGCGCGATCCTGGGCAATTTGCGCCGCGCCGCGCAGGACGCCGGCCGCCTGCTGCCGCTGAGCCTGGCCGCGGAAGACTCCAGCCAGATCGGCGGCAACGTCGCCACCAACGCCGGCGGCGTGAACGTGGTGCGTTACGGCATGGCGCGCGAACTGGTGCTGGGCCTGGAAGCGGTGCTGCCCACGGGCGAGATCTTCCACGGCCTGCGCACGCTGCGCAAGGACAACACCGGCTATGACCTCAAGCAATTGCTGATCGGCTCCGAAGGCACGTTGGGTGTCATTACCGCCGTCGCCTTGCGGCTGTTCCCGCGCACTGATGTGCGCTCGGTGGTGCTGGCCGCCGTCGAGTCGCCGGCGCAGGCCCTGCAACTGTTCGAGATCCTGTTCGAACAATGCGGTGCGCGGCTGCAGGCGTTCGAGTACTTCTCGGGCGACTGCCTGGATCTGGTGCTGGCGCACGCCGCGGGTGTGCAGGAACCTTTTGACCAGCGCTATCCGGCCTATGTGCTGGTGGAGCTGGCGGACACGGCCGATGAGGCCGCGCTCAATGGCCTTGTTGAAAACGTGATCGGCACGGCGCTGGAACGTGGCCTGTGCCTGGACGCAGCCGTGTCGGCGTCGCTGGCGCAATTGCAGGCGCTGTGGAAGCTGCGCGAGGAAATCTCCGAAGCCCAACGCGCCGACGGCCCGCACCTGAAGCACGACGTGTCGCTGCCGATCGAACGCATTCCCGACTTCATGGAATCCGCCGAGGCCCGCGTGCGCGCGCTGTACCCGGACATCCGCCCCTTCATCTTCGGCCACTTCGGCGACGGCAACCTGCACTACAACCTGTCGCGCCCGGCCGGAGCCGATCGCGACTGGGTGGCGGTGCATGGGGCGGCGATCACTGATGCGGTGCTGGACGAGGTCAATCGCTATGGCGGGAGCATTTCGGCAGAACACGGGATCGGGCAGCTGAAGCGGGATCATTTCCTGCATAGCAAGGACGCGCTGGAGTTGCGGTTGATGCGGGAAATCAAGGCTGTATTGGATCCTGCGGGGATTATGAATCCGGGGAAGTTGCTGTAGTTTTTTTGGGGTGTTTTTGAGCGGGGCATCGGCGGTGTGCATGAGCGAAGCTTCGTAGGCCGCACGGCGGTGCGGGCGGCATGGCGGCGAGCGCCCACGATTGCGGTCCGGAGCGTTCGCTCCGGACTGCCCCTTCGTCATCTTCGTCACCGCCTTCGGCGGTTCCTTCAGATTCCCTCGGGCGCATCGAGGTTGCTCGCCGCCATGCCGCCCGCACCGCCGTGCTATCTGCGTCTTGGCTTGTTGCGTTGCTAGAGCCGTGTTCAGTGGCGAGTCTTGCGGGGCCCGCTCATTGCGGCCGCCCGGGCGGCCGCAATGAGCATGCGCGCTTGCTTGCGTCGTGATGGGAGCGCTGGCGCGAATGCGACGAGCGGTTTGCTAGTGGTTGTCGCCGTTTTTTGGGGGGGGCGGTGATGGGCGGCGCGCGTTGGACAGAAGCTTGCGCACGCGGATCCTCTCGCGCGCGCCGCCCATCCGGCGGCGGAGTTGAAATGACGAACGTTTGGCGCCTCATGACGCTTCAGTAGGATGGGTGAAGCGAAAACCCCAAGCGTCCAGCGCACGTAGCCCGCAGGCAGATCCGTACGTACTTCACTCATCCTGCCCAATTTCACGCACTCACCACCAGCGCGCAGCGTCATCATCCGACGCGAGACACCGCGTAAGCCCCCAAAGGCCGCCCGCGCGGCCGGCCGGGGGCGGGCCCCGCAAGATCCTCGCCCACCCCCGCCGGTGGCGAAAACGCCAAGCAAACAGCTCGTCTCGGCGATCGTGAAAATTCAACAGACAGAGCACGGCGCGGCAGTGGCCTGCCGGGTGCGGGGCGTCGATAAGCCCGAGGGAATCGGAAGGGAAGGCCGTAGGCCTGGACGACGATGACGACGGGGCAGTCCGGAGCGAAGGCTCCGGACCGCAATCGTTGCCCCGCGCCCGGCAGGCCACTGCCGCGCCGTGCGTCTTAAGAACTCAACGCACACGCAGCAGCAAAAACATCACTGCCGATGATAAACCTCGGCTCCCTTCTTAACGAACTCCACAGACTTCTCCTGCATCCCTTTCTGCAACGCATCCTTCTCGCTAACCCCCTGAGCCGCCGCATAATCCCGCACGTCCTGGGTGATTTTCATGGAGCAGAAATGCGGTCCGCACATCGAGCAGAAGTGCGCCACCTTCATCGAATCCTTCGGCAGCGTTTCGTCGTGGAATTCCTTGGCCGTGTCCGGATCCAGCCCCAGGTTGAACTGGTCGTCCCAGCGGAACTCGAAGCGCGCCTTGGACAGCGCGTTGTCGCGGATCGCCGCGCCCGGATGGCCCTTGGCCAGGTCCGCCGCGTGGGCCGCGATCTTGTACGTGATGATGCCGTCCTTCACGTCCTTCTTGTTCGGCAGGCCCAGGTGCTCCTTGGGCGTCACATAACAGAGCATCGCCGTGCCGTACCAGCCGATCAGCGCCGCGCCGATGCCCGAGGTGATGTGGTCGTAGCCCGGAGCGATGTCGGTGGTCAGGGGGCCCAGCGTGTAGAACGGCGCCTCGTGGCAGTGTTCCAGCTGCAGCTCCATGTTTTCCTTGATCATCTGCATCGGTACGTGGCCCGGCCCTTCGATCATGACCTGCACGTCATGCTTCCACGCCACCTGCGTCAGTTCGCCCAGCGTCTTCAGCTCGGCGAATTGAGCCTCGTCGTTGGCGTCGTATCCCGAACCCGGGCGCAGGCCGTCGCCCAGCGAGAAGCTGACGTCGTAGGCCTTCATGATTTCGCAGATTTCCTCGAAACGCTCGTACAGGAAACTTTCCTTGTGGTGCGCCAGGCACCACTTGGCCATGATCGAACCGCCGCGCGAGACGATGCCGGTCATGCGGTCGGCCGTCATCGGGATGAACGGCAGACGCACGCCCGCGTGGATGGTGAAGTAGTCCACGCCCTGTTCCGCCTGCTCGATCAGCGTGTCGCGGAAAATCTCCCAGGTCAGGTCCTCGGCCTTGCCGTCGACCTTCTCCAGCGCCTGGTAGATCGGCACGGTGCCGATCGGCACGGGCGAGTTGCGGATGATCCATTCGCGCGTTTCGTGGATGTGCTTGCCGGTGGACAGATCCATGACCGTGTCGCCGCCCCAGCGGATCGCCCAGGTCATCTTTTCCACTTCCTCGCCGATGCCGGAGCTGACGGCGGAGTTGCCGATGTTGGCGTTGATCTTCACCAGGAAGTTGCGGCCGATGGCCATCGGCTCCACTTCAGGGTGGTTGATGTTGGCGGGGATGATGGCACGGCCGCGCGCGATCTCGTCGCGCACGAACTCGGGCGTGATGGCCGCGGGAATCGAGGCGCCGAAGGACTGGCCGGGATGCTGGCGCAGCAGGCGCTTGACCATCTTTTCGCCATCGGGGCCGCTGTCGCGCAACGTCTGCAGGTAGTGTTCGCGGCGCAGGCTTTCGCGGATCGCCACGTATTCCATTTCCGGCGTGATGATGCCGCGGCGCGCGTAATGCATCTGCGACACGTTGGCGCCCGACTTGGCGCGGCGCGGCGGACGCTGCAGGTCAAAGCGCATGGCCGTCAGCTTGGGATCGGTCAGGCGTTCCTTGCCGTAGTCGCTGGTCGGGCCCGACAGCACTTCCGTGTCGCCGCGCTCTTCGATCCAGCCGCGGCGCAGTTCGGGCAGGCCGCGGCGGATGTCGATCTTGGCTTCGGGGTCGGTGTAGGGGCCGCTGCAGTCATAGACCGTCAGCGGCGGGTTCTTCTCGCCACCGAACATCGTCGGCGTATCGTCCTGCTCGATCTCGCGGAACGGCACGCGGATGTCGGGGCGCGAGCCCACTTCATACACGCGGCGGGATTTGGGCAGCGGTGCGACGGCCGCCGCGTCGACTTCGGCGGTAGCGGCCAGGAATTTGGGATTGGCGTTCATGGAAAGCTCCAAGCGAGTGGTTGGAGCCGATCGGGAAGGAATTCCCGCCGCGCGCGCAAAGACGCATGGCGGGAATACGGCTCCCAGCATCGGCATTATCCGTACTGGTACGAAGGGACTCTCTCAACACGTCCGGCCATGTAGGCGGGACGAGTACCCCTGCGCGAAAGCGAAGTATAGAGGCTGGCGCGCGTTCCGACGAATCGCGCGGCTGCTGCGCCGCGTCGGCCGGAGCAGGCGGGAGCTGGTATTACCGCTTTACAATTGGATTCAGACTATGGCGACACCGTCATTCAGGTTCGGTACACTTTTCCCAGTGCCGGGGATGAAGTGCATCGCCTGGTCTTAGTCCACATTAAGAAGGAAACGAGCATGCAACTGACCCTACGCAAATTGGCGCCCGCCCTGGTAGTCGTGACGTTGGCGCTAGCGGGTTGCAAGACCGCCCCGACTAAGACGTCTGGCGACACCGCCACGCCGCAAGCAGGCCAAGAGGCCGCCAAGCCGGCAGCCGCGGCCTCGGTGGACTTCTACCTGGCGCAGAAGCAGCCTGGCGCAGGCATGCGCGAAATCGCGCTGCCTGACGGCAAGCTCTACATGCAGACCGTGCCTGTCCTGACGCGCGCCGACCTTACCGACGCCGCCGCGCTGGTGGACCGCCAGGGTCAGAACTTCGTCGGCCTGCGCTTCTCGGAAGCCGGCGCCCGCAAGCTCAATGACGTCAGCACCAAGAACGTCGGCAACATGCTGGCGCTCGTGATCGACCAGGAACTGGTCGCCGCTCCGCTGATCGGCGAACCGCTGAACCGCGGCGTGCTGGCCTTTGGCGTGGCCTCGGCCCAGGCCGCCTCGGAAATCGCCGCCAAGATCCGCGGCGACGCTGCCGTGCCGCCGGCTGGCGGCGCCGCTCCGGCTCCTGCTGCCAAGCCCTGAACAGCACAGCAAGCGACAAAAAAGCCCGGCATGCCGGGCTTTTTCATGGCCGCGCATAATGCGCGGGGGAAGGTTGATGAGGGCTTGGCGTCTTTTGCGCGGTCCCATGCGCCTAACGGTGCAGGGCGCGTAGCGCGATCTCAGGCTCGTTGGCCACGACTTTCAGCAGAGCAGCAGCTGGTCCGGTAGGAGACCGGCGCTTTTGCTCCCAGTTTTGCAAGGTACGAACGCTGACCTGCAACGCCGCCGCAAACTCAGCTTGAGACAGCTTGGTCTGTTCGCGCACCCGCTTCACGTCCAGAGGATCAAGCGTGGATATTCTCGAAGGACGCGTCTCTCCCTTGCGTATCGCTGCCGCTTCTTTGAGACTCGCCTTCAAATCGGCGAATAACTGCCTGTCCATTTCACAAGTCCTTTACCAACGCCCGCAGTTCAGAAAGTTCCGCTGAGCTCAAGTTGTCCCGCACGTTCTTTGGGTAGGCCAACAGCATCAGAATCTGGTCGTCATCGGTGAGCCAGTAATAGATCACCCGTATCCCCCCGCTCTTGCCGATTCCCGGCCGCGCGTGGCGCACCTTTCGTATGCCGCCTCCGCCAGGAATCACATGGCCGCAGGCGGGATCCTCCAGCAGCATTTGCTGCAATTCACGATAACCATCATCTGGCAGCAGGGACGTGATTTGCCTGGCAAAGACGCTGGTTTCTATGAAAACCATGATTGGATTGTACGCCAATGGCGTAGTCGAAGTTGCACGTAATACCGCAAGCGCGCGGCGCGGAAAATCGCCGACGACTGTACGTGCTTTACCGGGAGGCAGGGGAGCTACTGCGCGATATCTGTCACTGGGATGCGCTTGGCGGGCGCGCGCTTGCGCGAGGCCGGCAAAGATAGTTTGCGATCAGCCCAGCTTGCGGCCGCGCGTCTTGGCGCCGCGACGGACGAGGATGGTTTTTTCGATGTAGGCCTGCGTGATCGATTCAAGGATCAGGCGGTCGTCGGCCGTGAGCGATTCGAACTGCGAAGGCGAAATGTTGGGGAAGGGCCAGGGCGCCATCGGACGCGGCCGGCCGCCGGGACGCGGCACGGGTTCGGCCACGCCAGGCGCGGGCAGCGTGTTGCTGAGGTCGTAGCCTTCCACGGGAAGTTCCAGCGGGCCCTTGCCGGTTTCCAGCCATTCGACCTCGACCTTCAAGACCTGCGCCAGCTTGCGGGCCGAGCGGCTTGAGTGCCGCAGGCCGCTTTCGTAGCTGCCGATGGCGCTTTGCGAAATGCGCGCAAGACGAGCGAGGTCTTTCTGCGTGTGGCCACGCAGCAGGCGCGCATGCTTCAGTCGGTCTGAGAATGTTTTCACACCGGCGATTGAAGCTTGCTGGTCACGCGCTTTGGTGGTTATAAATATTACTTAAGTGATATTTATCAAAGGTGAGCGCATGGAGCAACGAGGCAGCGTCTTCGTCGTACGGCTCGACGCAACGGCGCGCGAGGATTTCGCCGAGGCTTTGCGTCTGATGCGTTGGCAGGTCCGCGTGTTCGATTCGTCCGCTGCCGTATTGGAACACTTGCAGGCGCAGGGTGCTGATGCCCTGGTACTTTTGGGAGGTATTAAGGGCGTGCCTGGCCTCATCGCCCTGCTGCGCCGGGCGGCGCCCGCTGCGGCGGTGCTGTGGCAGGCCGCGGATGCCAGTGCGTCGGATCGCATTGCTGCGCTGGATGCGGGGGCGGACGTCTGTACCCCTGCGGGCATGGACGCGCTGGAATGGGATGCTCTGCTGCGCAATCTGTATCGGCGCGCGCCGTCCACCGCCTTGCCTTGGCGACTAGACCCGCACGTGGGCGCACTGGCGGGACCGGCTGGCGAGTTCCTGCCGTTGACGGTCACCGAGCGCGCTTTTTTTGTCCGCTTGTTGAGCGCGCCGGGCTACTGCCTGCGCCGGGAATGTTTTTTCCCTGCCGGTACGCGCAAGTCCATGGAAGGGGCGCGGCGGGTGGATGTGCTCTTGTCGCGGCTGCGCAGCAAGGCGCGCCGCCTCAATATCGACTTGCCCGTGCTTGCGGTGCGGGGATGGGGCTACATCCTGCTGCCCGAAGGCGCCGCAAGAGGGCAGGGTCTCAGAGCACTACCAGGTTATCCCGATGCATGAGTTCGGGTTCGGTCATGCTGCCCAGGATGCGCGCGATCTGCGACGAAGGCTGTCGCAGGATGCGGCGGGTGTCGGCCGATGAATAGTTGATCAGGCCACGGGCGCATTCGCGGCCCTGGCCGTCCACGCAGGCGACCACGTCGCCACGGCCGAACTCGCCTTCCACCTCGGTCACGCCGATGGGCAGCAGGCTCTTTCCTTCGCGCAGCAGCGCCTGCACGGCGCCGTCATCCAGCACCACGCGTCCGCGCAGGCGCAGGTGATCGGCCAGCCATTGCTTGCGCGCGGACCACACGGGCAGCACGGCGCGCAATTCGCTGCCGATGCACTCGCCTTGGGCCAGGCGCGTAAGCACATTGCGCTCGCGGCCCGATGCGATGACGGTATGCGCGCCGCTATGCGCCGCGCGCTTGGCCGCCAGCACCTTGGTCAGCATGCCGCCGGTGCCGATGCCGCTGCCCGCGCCGCCGGCCATGGCTTCCAGCGCGGGGTCGCCTGCCTGGGCATGCGACATGAACTTGGCGTCGGGATTCTTGCGCGGATCGGAGTCGTACAGGCCGCGTTGATCGGTCAGGATGATCAGCGTGTCGGCTTCGATCAGATTGGTGACCAGCGCGCCCAGGGTGTCGTTGTCGCCCAGCCGGATTTCGTCGGTGACGACCGTGTCGTTTTCGTTCACGATCGGCACCACGCCCAGGCGCAGCAGCGCGAACAGCGTGCTGCGCGCGTTCAGGTAGCGGTGGCGGTCGGCCAGGTCTTCGTGCGTCAGCAGGATTTGCGCGGTGCGCAGGCCGTATTCGGCGAAGGCCGCTTCGTAGGCCTGGCACAGGCCCATCTGGCCCACGGCCGCGGCCGCCTGCAGTTCGTGCATGACCGACGGGCGTTTGCGCCAGCCCAGGCGCGCCATGCCTTCGGCGATGGCGCCGCTGGAGACCAGCACGATCTGCTTGCCCTGCTTGTGCAGGGCGGCGATCTGCGCGGCCCAGTGCGCCACGGCGGCGCGGTCCAGGCCTCGGCCTTCGTTGGTGACCAGCGACGAGCCGACTTTGGCGACGAGACGCTGGGCGTTGGTGACGACGGAAACGGCGGGTGTTTCAGCAGACATGATGGCGGCCGGCTGCGGCGAGAAAAAGGCGTAATCGTAAGGACTGCGATTATGGCTTATTCGTCGTCGCCGCGCGGCGCGGGGCGCTGGTCGGCGGTCGAGCGCTTGTCGTCGAAGCGCGGGTCCGGCGCGACATAGTTCTCTTCGGCCTGGTCTTGCGACAGGTGTTCCTTTTCGCGTTCGGCGTCCAGGTAGTCCTGCAGCGCATAGATCAGGTCTTGCGTGCCTTCGCCCGACAGGCCGGAAATGCCGAACACCGGGCTCTTCCAGTCGTAGAGTTCAAGGAAGCGGCGCTTGGTGTCCTCGGGATCGGGCACCATGTCCAGCTTGTTCAGGACCAGCCAGCGCGGCTTGGCGGCCAGTTCCGGATCGTAGCGGCGCAGTTCCTCGACGATGGCGCGCGCGTCGACCACGGCCTGCTCGACCGGATCCGCGTCCGGGTCGGGCGTGGAGACGTCCACCAGATGCAGCAGCACGCGGGTGCGCGCCAGGTGGCGCAGGAACAGGTGGCCCAGGCCGGCGCCTTCGGAGGCTCCTTCGATCAGGCCGGGAATGTCGGCCACGACGAAGCTGCGCGACGGCGAGGTGCGCACCACGCCCAGGTTGGGGTGCAGCGTGGTGAAGGGGTAGTCCGCGATCTTCGGCTTGGCATTGGAGATGCGCGTGATCAGCGTGGACTTGCCGGCGTTGGGCAGGCCCAGGAGGCCCACGTCCGCCAGCACCTTCAGTTCCATGCGCAGGTAGCGGTGTTCGCCTTCCTTGCCGGGCGTCCACTGGCGGGGCGCGCGGTTCACGCTCGACTTGAAATGGATATTGCCCATGCCGCCCTGGCCGCCTGCGGCCAGCACCACCTTCTGGTCGTGCTGGTTGAGGTCGAACAGGATTTCGCCGGTGTCGGCGTCATGGATGATGGTGCCCACCGGCACGCGCAGCGTGATGTCCGGAGCGGCCGCGCCGTACTGGTCCGAGCCGCGGCCGTTTTCGCCGTTCTTGGCGCGGTGCAGGCGCGCATAGCGGTAGTCGATCAGCGTGTTGATGTTGCGGTCTGCCACGGCGTAGATGGTGCCGCCGCGTCCGCCGTCGCCGCCGTCCGGGCCGCCTCTGGGAATGAATTTTTCGCGGCGAAAGCTCGCCACGCCATTGCCGCCTTTGCCGGCGACGACTTCGATGGTGGCTTCGTCTACGAATTTCATGATGTCCGCGCGTGTAGTGGTAAGGAGTGGGGCGGGGCCGTCATTCGGCGCCGCCGGGAGGCAGGGGCCGGAACCGTCCGGCTGCTGCCCGAAATCTGGAAAAGCTTAAAACAAAAAAGCCCTGCCGCATGCGACAGGGCTTTTGCCGTTCTGGAACGCGGCGAACCGCGTTGCTGACCGTGCTGGTCCGATTACTCGGCAGCGACGATCGAAACGGTCTGCTTGTTCAACGCGCCCTTGAAGCCGAATTGAACCTTGCCGTCGATCAGCGCGAACAGGGTGTGATCCTTGCCCATGCCGACGTTCACGCCAGCGTGGAAGCGCGTGCCGCGCTGACGCACGATGATCGAACCAGCGGGAATCAATTCGCCGCCGAATGCCTTGACGCCCAGACGCTTCGATTCTGAGTCGCGTCCGTTCCGCGTAGAGCCGCCGCCCTTTTTCTGTGCCATGTTTAGCTCCTGCTAAGTGGTACCGAGTCGCTTCTTAAGCCGTGATGGCTTCGATGCGGATTTCGGTGTAGTTCTGACGGTGGCCCTGACGCTTCTGGTAGTGCTTGCGACGGCGCATCTTGAAGATCTTGACCTTGTCGTGGCGGCCTTGCGCAAGAACCGTTGCCTTGACCACGGCGCCGGAGACGAGGGGCGTGCCAACTTTCAGTTGGTCGCCTTCGCCCACGGACAGCACTTGGTCCAGGGTGATTTCTTGCCCAATGTCTGCCGGTATCTGTTCTATCTTGAGTTTTTCGCCAGCGGCAACGCGATACTGCTTGCCACCGGTTTTTACGACCGCGTACATGGGGGATTCCTTAAATAGGTAAATGGGTTCATCCGCGCTGCCTGCCCTGCTGGGCGGGATTGCCGCTCTGGCGGGCGCTTTCTTCTCCTGGCGCCAGAGCCTGGCAAGAGAGGGAAAGGCCTTGATGCCTGGGAAAGTAGAACCTTCCTTGGCACCCAGAGGGGTGACGCAAATGCAACCGACGTAATTCGGGCATTGCTGACCGAATCCGGAATATTAGCCCGGGACTTTCAGAAAGTCAAAAAGCCGTTGCAGGCTAAGGGCTTAGGTGTCGCATGCGCGCTTCAAGCGCCGGGGATCACCCGCAGGGCGATGTCCCGCGCCACGAGGCGGATGCCCGCAATGACGTCATGGCGGTGCGTCTCGTCCAGCCGGTCGGTGGGGATCGACGTGCTGACGGCCACCCGCTTGCCCTGCGGCGTCATGCCCACGTAGGTGGCATAGCAGACCAGGCCTGTCGCCACTTCCTCCAGATCCTGCGCGAGGCCTGTGCTGCGCACTTGGGCCAGTTCCTGATCGAGCGCGGCGCGGGTGGCGAGGCTGCGCTCGGTGACGCGCGGCAGCGCATCCGGCACGCGGGCGGCCAGGTCTTCGGGCGGCAGGCTGGCCAGCAACGCCTTGCCCAGCGCGCAGGCGTGCGCCGGCAGGCGCAGGCCCAGGTCCGACACCAGTCGCACCGGGCGGCGCGCGTCTTCGCGGGCCAGGTAGACCACGTCGAAGCCATCCAGCGTCGCCAATTGCACCACTTCGTTGTGCCGCGCCACGAAAGCGCCCGCGGCCGCCTGGAACGCCGCCTGCAGTCCGTCCTGGCGCAGATAGGCATGGCCCAGCGCCATCAGTTCGATGCCGATGACGTAGCCGCCATCACGGCGCTCGATCCAGCGGCGCTGTTCCAGGCAATCCAGCAGCAGATAGAGGGTGCTGCGGGCGAGCTGGCAGGATTCAGCCAGCTCGGATGCCTTGACCGGCGTGTTGCGGCTGGCCAGCACTTGCAGGATGTCGTGCGTGCGGCGGATGGCGGGGACGTCGTGTACGGTTGCCATGCTCTATTTGTCCAACATATTGGACATAAATTCATGATGTTGGACATGATAATGGAAGTCTCCTAGACTGCCCCGCACATCATTCGAACAAGGCGAGGAGACTCATGGACCAAGCAAAGGCGCTGCCCGTCGATCTGGAACAGGCGTTGCTGGTGGGGCGGGTGTGGAGGCCGGGGCATGGTCCCAGCGTCGTGGCGGTGCGCCGCGGCGAGGTGATCGACATCACGGCGGCCGCGTCCACCATGGCGGACCTGCTGGACCGTCCCGACCGCGTGGCGCTCGCCGCCAGCGCCGCCGGCGAGTCGCTGGGCGATGTGCATGCCCTGATGGCAGCCAGCCTGGCAGGCCGGGAGGGCTTGCGCCTGCTGGCGCCTTGCGACTTGCAGCCCGTCAAGGCGGCGGGCGTCACCTTCGCCATCAGCCTGCTGGAACGCATGATCGAGGAAGAGGCCGGCGGCGATGCCAGCCGCGCCGAGGAAATCCGCGTCCGCATGCAGGCGCTGATCGGCTCGGACTTGTCCCGCCTGCGGCCGGGCTCGCCCGAAGCTGCCAAACTGAAGGCCGAGCTGACCGAGCGCGGCCAGTGGTCGCAATACCTGGAGGTGGGCATAGGTCCGGACGCCGAGATTTTCTCCAAGGCGCCGCCCATGGCGTCGGTGGGGACGGGTGCGCATATCGGCGTGCTGCCCGAATCCCGCTGGAACAATCCCGAACCCGAGATCGTGCTGGCGGTGGACAGTCGCGGCGAGGTCGTCGGCGCCACGTTGGGCAACGACGTCAACCTGCGCGACATCGAAGGCCGCAGCGCCTTGTTGCTGACCAAGGCCAAGGACAACAACGGCTCTTGCGCCATCGGTCCCTTCATTCGCCTGTTCGACGGGGACTTCAGCCTGGACAGCGTGCGCCAGGCCGATGTGTCCTTGCGCATCGAGGGCCTGGACGGCTTCGTGCTGGACGGCGTGAGCCACATGCGCGAGATCAGCCGCGATCCGCTGGACCTGGCGCGCCAGGCTTGCGGCAAGCATCATCAGTACCCGGACGGCTTCATGCTGTTCCTGGGCACCATGTTCTCGCCCACCCAGGACCGCATGGGCCCGGGCACCGGCTTCACCCACAAGCTGGGCGACCGCGTCGTGATCGCGTCCGAGCGCCTGGGCGCGCTGGTCAACGAAGTGCGTCTGGCCACCGAGATCGAGCCCTGGACCTTCGGGGTGCGCGCACTTTACGCCAGCCTGGCCGCGCGCGGCCTGCCGCGGCAAGGCGCCTGATCCACCGCAGGACGGCGCCGGGCGGGGGCGCGCTCCGGGGCGCCACCCCTGCCGGCGATTCCGCCAGGATGACGGCTCGCGTCCGTCACTCCCCGTATAATCCTTGGTCGAATCCTCCCGCCGTCTGCGGCGGGCCCAGCGGTAAGAGCCGGCGCGCGTTCACGCCGCGGCTCGTTTCACTCTCCCGGATACGTCTTGAATCTCCCCGAGCTTGTTGCCCCCATTGCAGACGATATGAAAGCCGTCGACGCGGTCATCCGCGAGCGGCTGAATTCCGAGGTGGTCCTGATCCGCACGATCGGCGACTACATCATAGGCGCGGGCGGCAAGCGCATGCGCCCGGCCATGGTACTGATGGTGGCGCGCGCGCTGGGCTACGAGGGCACGCACCACCAGCTGCTGGCCGCCGTGGTTGAGTTCATCCACACCGCGACCCTGCTGCACGACGACGTGGTCGACGAATCCGACCTGCGCCGCGGGCGTGAAACCGCCAACGCGGTCTTCGGTAACGCCGCCAGCGTGCTGGTGGGCGACTACCTGTATTCGCGCTCCTTCGAGATGATGGTGGAAGCGAACTCGATGCGCGTCATGAGCATCCTGTCCGAAGCCACCACGGTGATCGCCGAGGGCGAGGTGCTGCAGCTGCTGAACGTGCATGATCCGGACGTCTCGCAGGAGCGCTATCTGCAAGTGGTGCGCTACAAGACCGCCAAGCTGTTCGAGGCCGCCGCCCAGGTGGGCGCCGTGCTGGCGGGCGCCACCCCCGAGCAGGAAGCCGCCGCGGCCGCCTATGGCCGCCACGTGGGCACCGCCTTCCAGTTGGTGGATGACGTGCTGGACTACAGCGGCGACGCCGCCGCCCTGGGCAAGAACGTGGGCGACGACCTGCGCGAGGGCAAGCCCACGCTGCCGCTGATCCGCGTGATGGAAGTGGGCACGCCGGAACAGCAGCAATTGATCCGCGACGCCATCAAGACCGGCGACGCCGACTTCGCCGCCGTGGCCGCCGCCATCCAGGCTACCGATGCCCTGGAACACGCCCGCCAGGCCGCCGTGGCCGAAGCGGATCTGGCCCGAAAAGCACTTTCTGCTTACCCCATTTCCCCTTTTCAGAAATCTCTGTTAGAATTCTGCGCTTTCGCGGTGAACAGAGATCGCTAAGCGAATTAGGCGAAAAATCTGGGGCAACCCAGGTGTTGGGAAAACCCGGATGGGAAAGCCCGGTGGCCTGAAACGTGGCGGTTGATAGTGAAAGCGAAAGATGATTTGGTTGCACTGAGCGCAGCGAAGTCAGTAGTAGTAGTAGTAAGACTCGGGGCGTAGCTCAGCCTGGTAGAGTACTGCGTTCGGGACGCAGGAGTCGGAGGTTCGAATCCTCTCGCCCCGACCACTCATGTGGTCGAATTCATGAAGGTGTTTCCCGACGCCTTTGGCTGAAAGCCGGTATCGCGCAAGCGTTGCCGGCTTTTTTGCATTTGCGTGTCGGATTCAGTCATCCCGCCGTCATTCCGCGTCTCTAGACTCCCGCCTTTTTCGAACAGGCAGCAGAGATGACGAAGGACAGCAAGCACGGCCAGGGTGATACGCAGATCGTGGAGCAGGCGGCGGATGCCTTGCCGCAGGCGCCCGACAACCGGCGGCGCAGCCTGCTGCGCGCCGGCTTGGGCGTGACGCTGTTGCCCATGGGCGGAAGTTTCCTGCTCAGCGGCTGCAATGGCGGCGGCGACGATGACGATGATGATGACGGCGATGGCGGCACGGGCAAGCCTCAGCCGGCCCTGGTGTCGAGCTTTGCGCTGGCGGTGCTGCCGGATACGCAGTTCTATTCTCGCTACGCGACCGATGCCGAGAACCAGCAGTTCATGCGCAAGTACGGCAGCGAGCCCTACCAGGCGCAGACGCGCTGGGTGGCCGAGCACGCCAAGGCGCTCAACATTCCCTTCCTGGTCCATCTGGGCGACGTGGTTGACCAGCAGGGCAAGCCCGACCAGTGGAAGGTGGCCAGCGCCGCGATGAAGGTGCTGGAAGACGCCAAGGTGCCGTACTCGATCCTGGCGGGCAACCACGACGTGATCGTCGACCGCGACTATGTCGACGAGAGCAGCCAGTCGGCCAATACCGACGCGCAGCGCGACCTGGCCAAGGAACCCTACCTGCAGCATTTCAGCGTCACGCGCGCCAAGCAGCAGGCCACCTTCGGCGGCCGCGATGCCAGCGGCTTTCACGAGTACCACGTGTTCGAGGCCGAAGGGCAGAAGTTCCTGGTGCTGTCGCTGTCCTGGCGCGCATCGAATGACGCGCTGGCCTGGGCCAACCAGGTGCTGCGCGCCAATCCCACGCTGCCCGCCATTCTGATCAACCACCAGCTGCTGAACATCGACAAGGATGGCGTCAGCCCACTGGAAGTGCCCTACGGCAAGATGCTGTGGGACAAGCTGATCCGCGACAACGATCAGATCTTCATGACGCTCAACGGCCACTACCACGGCGCCACCCGCCTGACCAAGACCAATGCCTATGGCAACGCGGTGGAGGAGATGGTGGTGGATTACCAGATGGCCTACCAGGGCGGCAACGGCCTGATGCGTCTGTACGAATTCGATCTGGGCAACAACGAGATCCGCGTGCTGTCTTTCTCGCCCTGGGTGCCGCAGAAGCCCAAGGATACGCTCAACGCATTTGATCAGGCGGTGCTGACCGCGCCCAACGAGCAATTCACCATCAAGATGGACTTCGCCAGCCGCTTCTCCGGCTTCAACAAGACGTTCAAGGCGGCGGCGCCCTCGCATACCTCGCTGGTGGAACAGGCTTCGGCGCTGATCCTGGCCAACTACACGGATCCCACGACCGTCGAACAGAAGCCGGCCGCGGACGTCAACGACTACCCGCTGGTGGCGGGGACGCTGGCGCACTGGCGCTTCTTCGGCGGGCAGGCCGGCCTGTCCGTCAAGGTGGGCGAGACCGTCGCGGATCTGACCGGCCTGAATCCGATCCGCCGCGCGGCGCTCAACATAGACGGCGTGGCGGGCGCGCAGGAAGGCGACCTGCTGTGGTCGGACGATCACCATTACCTGTCCGCCGCGCCCGGTTCAGTGCGGTTCCTGAACACCGATAAGAACACCGCGCGCATGAGTTACTTCACCACCGAAGCCACTGCGGCGATCAACGGCGCCACGATGCCCAACGGCTACACGGTCGAGGCGTTCCTGAAGATCGACCGGGACTGGAGCGCGCAGAAGCACGCCTGGATGAACGTGATGACGCGCGACGGCAAGCGCGGCGATCTGGCCGGGTTCAATGGCGGCGACCCGGAATCCCCGCCCTTGATCTTCGCCGTGTCCAGCTTGCGCGAGATCCAGTGGGAAATCGTGCCGGTCGTGGCGGGTGAGCGCGGCGGCAAGACCAACTGGTCGGGCGAGATCATCGCGGACAAATGGTTCCACGTCGCGGTGGTCAACGACGCCGACACGCACGAGACCATTCTGTACATCGAGGGCGCGCCGGTATTGCGCAACGTCAGCAATGCGCCGGGCCTGGCGACGCTGGCCGCCGACATGCCCTGGGTGATCGGAGCGGGTTCGTGGGACGGCGAACGCGCCGACGGCTTCTTCGGCAGCATCGGCGAGATACGCATCGTGGATAAGGCGCTCAAGCCCGCGCAATGGCTGACCGCGCGCCGCGCGAGCTAGCGCGTCATGCGGGACGCGCGCGACGCGTCCCGCAGGTGTTCAGCGTGGCGCCGCCGCGTCAGCCGCCTCGGCCCGCAGGCACTCGATCAAATCCCGCATCCGCGGCGACAAATCCAGGCTGTGGTGCCGCACGATGCCCAGCGGGCCGAATACGGGAGGCAGCTCGATATCCAGAACGGCAACGCCGCCGCTGCCGGCCGGGTGGCGTGCGACGCAACGGGGCAGCAGCGACAGCAGGTCGCTATTGGCCATCAGCATCATATTGTTCAGGGCCGAGGCCGATTCGATGCGCGACGGCGGGTACTGGCCGTGACGCTGCAGCAGCATGTCCAGGCCGATGCGCGCCGGGCTGCCGCGCGGCGGCATGATCCACGGATAGGCCGCCAGTTGCGCCCAGGAGACCTGGGCCACGTCCGCCAGCGGATGTCCGCTGCGCGCGCATACGCACATCGGCTCTTCGTACAGCACTTGCGTCAGGGTATCGGGCGTGCGCACGGCGGCGCCCATGCGCGCCACCAGCAGGTCCAGCTTGCGGGTGTGCAGGTCTGGCATCAGCGCTTCCAGTGAACCCTCGCGCACCAGCACATTGACATTGGCCGCCTGTTGCTCGAAACGCAGCAGCGCGCGCGGCACCAGGTAGGCCGCCGCCGCCGAGTTGACGCCGACATGGATGGTTTCCGCGTCGAGGCCGGGCGCGGCGGACCATTCGCCGCTCATGCGTTCCAGGTCACCCAGCACCCAGCGGGCGTGACGGATCAGGGAGTCGCCATGGGGCGTGGGGAAGGTGCCCTTCGGGGTCCGGTCGAACAGCCGGGCGCCCAGCATGTCCTCCAGTTCCGCGAGCATGCGCGACACCGCAGGCTGGGTGGTGGCCATGCGTTGCGCCGCCACGCCGACGTTGTGGACTTCGTCCAGCAATAGCATGAGTTGCAGGTGGCGCAGGCGCAGCCGGCCACGCAGATACCAGTCTTGCTGCAGGGGAGCGACGGTGTCGGGAGGGTTCATCTCTACATATCAACTCTGATATGGAAAGTGAAAAATATATCATTGGACTGGAATGATGGGCTGGCCGATGATGATTGCCAGCGAGCCGCCCGCGAATGAGGCGAGCCGCGGGATGGAGACAATCATGCTGAAACTTGTGCGCGGCGCCCTGGCCGCCCTGAGTCTGGCCGTACCTCTGGCCGTTCCCCAGGCGGCCGTCGCGGCTTATCCGGACCGCCCCGTCACGCTGGTCGTGCCCTCGGTGCCCGGCGGCGCGGCCGATGTGGTCGGGCGTCTGGTCGCTGCGGAAATGTCCAAACAATGGAACGTTCCGGTCATCGTGGAAAACCGCGCCGGTGGCGCCGGCGTCATCGGTTCCCAGGCGGTGGCACGCGCCAAGCCCGACGGCTACACGCTGCTGCTGGGGCCGGACGCCTCGTTCACGGCGGTGCCTTACCTGATGCAGGACGTGCCGTATCGTGCCGAGGACTTCGCGCCCGTCGCGACGCTGGCGACCCTGCAGTACGTGTTGGTGGCGGCGCCCACGGCGCCGTTCAAGTCCTTGCGTGAACTGCTGGAGCAGGCGCGCGCCCGGCCCGACTCCATTACCTACGCCAGCGGCGGTCCGGGTTCCACCCATCATCTGGCGATGGCGTTGTTCGAGCATGCCGCTGGCATCTCGCTCAAGCACGTGCCGTACAAGGCCGCGCCCCAGGGCTTTGTCGGCGTGATGGGCAGCCAGGTCGACCTGATGTTCATCGTCGCCAGCACGGCCGTGCCGCAGATCAAGGCCGGCAAGGTGCAGGGGCTGGCCAACGCGGGAGCCGCGCCCATCGCGGGCGCGCCCGACCTGCCGATGGTGAAGGACGCAGTGAAGGACTTCACGTTCTACAGCTGGTTCGGCCTGTTCGCGCCGGCGCAGACGCCCGCTCCGGTGCTGGCCGATTTGCAGCGCGCCGTCGCCGCTGTCCTGAAGAGTCCCGAGGTCCGGGACAAGATGCAGGCCCAGGGCATGATCGTGGGCGACCAGGACGGGCTGGGCTTGAGCGAACGCATCGCCCATGACATCCGTGTGCTCGCGCCCGTGCTTTCCGACATCAAGACCGCCACCAGCAAGCAGCAATGAAACGCCCCAACATTCTTCTCATCACGACCGACCAGCATCGCGGCGACTGCCTGGGCTTTGCGGGACGCCGGGTCAAGACGCCGCACATTGATCTGCTGGCGCGCACTGGCACGCATTTCGCGGCCTGCATCACGCCCAACGTCGTCTGCCAGCCTTCGCGCGCCTCCATGCTGACCGGCCTGCTGCCGCTGACGCATGGCGTCTGCGACAACGGCATAGACCTGGACCTGCGTACCGGCGAGGCGGGCTTTGCCGGCAGCCTGGCCGCTGCCGGCTACGACACGGGCTTCATCGGCAAGGCGCATTTCTCCACGCACCACACCTTCCAGGCCACGGGACGGCCCGAATGCCAGTACAGCGAGGCTGGCATGGGACCGGGCTGGGCGGGGCCCTACATGGGCTTCAAGCATGTGGAGCTGGTGGTGGAAGGCCACAACTATTGGCTGCCCACGCCTTTGCCCGGCGGCCTGAATCATTCGCGCTGGCACTACGGCGACGGGTTGGGCGAACTGCGCAACCAGCTGTATGAGACCGACCTGGGCCCGGCCAGCGGCGCGCCGCAGACCTTCCATTCCGCTTTGCCGGCGGCCTGGCACAACTCCGCCTGGATCGGCGATCGCACCATCGATTATTTGCGCGAGCATCGCAATCAGCCGTTCTGCCTGTGGGCATCGTTTCCCGATCCCCATCACCCTTTCGATTGCCCCGAGCCCTGGTCGCGCCTGCATCATCCCGACGAGGTCGATCTGCCGCGCCATCGCGTCACCGACTACGATCGCCGGCCCTGGTGGCACAGGGCCAGCATGGAAAGCAAGCCCATGGGCAATGCCGAAGTGCAGGCGGTACGGCAGAATTTTTCGCGCATGCCGACCCAATCAGACGAGGCGCTGCGCCGGATCATCGCCAACTACTACGGCATGATCTCGCTGGTGGACCATCAGGTGGGGCGCATCATGAAGGCGCTGAGCGAATACGGGCTGGACCAGGACACCATCGTCATCTTCACCTCGGATCATGGCGAATGGCTGGGCGACCACGGACTGATGCTCAAGGGTCCCATGCCGTATGAAGGCCTGCTGCGCGTGGCCATGGTGGCCAGCGGCCCCGGCATCGCGGCCGGGAGAAAGGTGGAAGACCCGGTTTCCACGCTGGACCTTGCTGCGACCTTCTGCGACTACGCCGGCGCATCGGCCCTGGGGCCGCAACACGGCCGCAGCTTGCGTCCGTTGCTGGAAGGCGGGGATGCCACCCGCGAGTTCGCCTTGAGCGAATGGGACGTGGCGGCATCGCGCTGCGGCGTGGAGCTGAAGCTGCGCACTGTGCGCACGCGCGACTGGAAGCTGACCGTCGAACTGGGCAGCGGCGCGGGCGAGATGTATTGCCTGGCCGAAGATCCGGACGAGATGGACAATCTCTTCGACGATCCGGGTCATGCTGCGAAACGGCGGGAACTGGCCGCCATGCTCGCAACCCGGCCTGCGGACCAGTTGCCGGCGCGCGTGCCGGCATCGGGTATCGCTTGAACCTGCGGCGCAAACCGGACGGTCAAGCCTGTTCGGTGGTCGGCTGGCCAGCAGGCTTGGCCAGGGCGCTTTTCACCGCGGCGAGCACGTCGTCGCAGATGAGCGCCACCGCGTCCGCCGACCCGCGCACGCCTGGCTGGTTCAGGCGGGTATCGAGCTGAGCGCACTGTTCGGCCAGCGCGGGCAGGCGGAAAATGGCCAGCATGCCACGCAAGGCGTGCAGTTCGCCGCGCAGGCTGCCGCTGTCTTCGTCGATGGCAGCGCGTTTGATGGTGTCCAGGGACTGCGCGCAAGATTGCTCCAGCGTGCGCAGCAGCGCCGGGGGGAAGGCGCGTCCACCGGTCAAGGCTTGCGGACCGTTATCGGCCGCAGCCGGTGCTTGTTGCGGGCCGCGGCCGGCTTGCCCGCATACGTCCAGCAAGGCGTGTTCGAGTTCGGCCAGCGGCAGGGGCTTGGTCAACACCCGCGCGATGCCGGCTTCATTGCAGCGCTGCCGCTCGTGTTTCGTCACGCAGGCCGTGGCGGCGATGACGGGCATGTCCGGCCGCATGGATCGGGCCTGTCGGGCCAGCGCGTAGCCGTCCACGCCAGGCATCGCGAGATCGGTGACCAGCACGTCATAGCGGTGCGCTGCCAGCAGTGCGCCAGCCTGCGCACCTCCCTCCGCCAGATCGACTTCACAGCCCAGCAGCTTGAACTGTTCTTCGAACAGGCCGCGGTTGGCGGCATTGTCTTCGGCCACCAGCACCCGCAACGAGCGGGTCGAATGCCGCGGCGCAGGCGCGGGAGCCGCGGTGGACAGGGGCGCGTCCTGCAGCACATGCCGCAAGGCCGAGGCCAGGCCATGCAGTCCGTACATCGAAACGCTGAGCTTGCGTCCCGTGTCCTGCGGCGTGGCGGGTCCGAGCATGCCGCAATCGATCACCCATGAAGATTGGTCCAGCAACCTGTCTTCGTCCTCCGGCTGCCAGTCCGTCTTGTCGCCCCAGATGATGAGGACCGTCGCTTCGTCCAGCGTGTCCTCGTCCAGTTCGGATGGATGGCGGCGGGCGTTGACGCGCAGTCCCCAGGTTCGCAGGACGGCTTCCAGGCTGTGACGGCAGTTGTCGCGCGCGGCCAGCAGCAACACCTGCTCGCCGGCGAACCATGGCCTGTCGGCCTCGGCGTTTTCGATGCCCAGCGGCAAGGAGAACGCGAACAGGCTGCCGCTTCCAGGTTCGCTGCGCACGGACAGGGAGCCGCCCATTGCCTCGACCAACCGGCAACACAGGGTCAGCCCCAGGCCCGTGCCGCCATAGCGCCGGCCTATGGTCGCGTCGGCCTGGCTGAAAGCGCGAAAGACACTCCGAGTCTGTTCTTCCGTCATGCCCATGCCGGTGTCCTCCACCTCGACGGCGATGCGGGCCGCGTCGGTGCGGGTACGCAGCACCACCTTGCCGTGGTCGGTGAACTTGATGGCATTGGAGAGCAGGTTGTGGATCACTTGTCCAAGTCGGGTGGCATCCCCTCGCATGGGCTGCCTGAGCGCAACGCCCAGATCGCCGAGCAAGGCCAGTCCTTTGGCCTGGGCCTGGGGCGCGAACATGGATAGGGCGTGCGAGGCGACTTCGAGCAGGTCGAACTCCGTCTGCTCCAGGCTCAGTTCGCCGGCCTCGATCTTGGAGAAGTCCAGCACGTCGCTGATCGTGGCCAGCAGCAGTCCCGACGACACCCGCACGGTTTCGAGATGATTGCGCTGGATTGGCGCCAGGCGCGAGCGCGAGAGCAGCTCAAGGTGTCCCAGGATGGCGTGCAGCGGCGTGCGTATTTCATGGCTCATCGCCGCCAGGAAGGCCGACTTGGCGGCATTGCCGCGGTCCGCGGCGGCCTTGGCTTCACGCAGGCGGTGGGCCAGCTGATATTTTTCGGTGACGTCGATGAACGCAGCCACGACCACGTTAGATCCGCGGTAGCGCGCGCCTGCCATGCTGACCGACAAGGTGACGGGAGTGCCATCGCAGGCAACGAACGAGAGGTCTTCCTCCACCACATCCGTATCGCGCCTGCCTGCGGCCGTGCCGGCGCGCCGCCGATAACGATTGGCCAGCTCTGCCGAAAGGCTGAATTTTCCCACGCCCACGCGCGCGGTCATCTTCTCCATGGCCGGGCTGTGCAACAGCGGACTGCCGCTGGCAGCGTCGATCAGACCCAGGCCCACGGGAGCCGTCTCGATGAGCGTGCGGTTGAGATGCTCGCTCTCCAGCGCCAGCCTGGAACGGTTCATTAAGGGCCGGACCACGCGCAGCTCGAAGTAGAGCAGCAGCGCCCATATCAACGCCAGCGTGGTTGCGGTCATGGTCGCGGGCGTGGTCAGCTGTGCGCTGATGGCATTGACGATGCTGCTCCAGTCCAGCGTGAAGACCAGCACCCAGCCCGTCGGGCCCAATCCTTCTGAAATCGAGAACTGGCCAGAGCGCGTTCTTTCCTGGCGCGTTCCGGCAGGGATATCGGCGAGGTCGGCGGCCGGAGCGGTTTCCTGCGCGTCGCCGACACCGCCGCCCGGCGACGCAGCGATGAGTTGGCCGCTGGCGGACATGATGGCGAAGTCGCCCGCCTGCCGGTTTGCCGCCTGCGAGGCGCCGGGTTGCAGGGGGGAATACTCCGTCACCAGCACGGCGACCGGCACGCCCTTGTCCAGTATGGTTCCACCGATGCGGAAGACCTGCTTGCCCGTGATCGGATTAGCGACGGGAGGGATCCAGCGCAAGGAGCGCCATGTGTCGGTGCCGGCATCGGTCGCGATCAGCATGCGCCGGCTGACTTCGCCGGTCAGCAGGGCGAGGTAGCGGTCGCGGTCCGCCAGGATCCTCTGGCGGACCGCTGCTTCGGGGGCAGGGACCAGGCCGGCGATGCTGCCATTGACCCCAAAGAAGAACGAGGCCAGCGAGTTGTCATGGGCCGCGGGCCCGCCTGAGGGAACGCGTCCGATCTGCTCGGCCAGATTGAAGAACTTTCCTGTCGCAGCGTTCGTCACCCGGCCGCCGCCCGAACCCAATATCCATTGAGAGCGGGAATCCTCGTCGGCCTCCACCAGCAGTTCTTCGCCCCGGCTGCGGTACTTTGCGATCTGGGCCGCGTCAAAGGGCGCCGCTTCCCGCCACATCAGCTCCGCGCTTGCCAGGCTGATGCGGAAGGCGTTCTCGCGCGTATAGATTTCCTTCATGAGCACGGCGTGTTCGGCCACGAACGATTGGCGCACGTACTCCAGATATTTTTCGGCGGTGGTCTTGGCTTCCAGGGCGAAGGTCAGCAGCACCGCGACCGTGATCAGCACGCCGCCGCCCAGGCTCTGCCAGCGCTGATAGCGGCGAAAGCGCGTCACGGTGTCGAGCCGCGAGGGGCTCAGGCGGTGGCGTAGTCGAATCAAGGCGCGGGAGGATGGGTGTCAGGCGGCGCCGGCATGCCGTCTCGGATAGGCGGGCGCTGCGGGTTTCTGGGGGCGGGCGCAGCTACTTGAACATTATTCCGGCCCGTTTGGCGCAAAGGCTTGCCAGCGGTTTTGACGTGGATCAAGCGGCTGCCACTCGGGTCTGGTCGCGTCCAGCGTGTCGACAATGAACAAGGGGCAAGCACTGGTGCCGCCGGAGACTCAGGCCGCTTTCTCGCCCTTCACGTCGGGTGGCGTCATATCGGCCATCGGCAGGGCGGCGCAGCCGTACCGGACCAGGTCCGCGTCGCGTTCGATGCCCAGCTTCCTCATCGCGCTGCGCTTCTGTGAGCTGACCGTCTGCACGCTGCGGCTGGAAATACGCGATATCTCGGTGATGGTGGCGCCCGCGCAAAACAGACGGATGATCTCTGCCTCTCGCCGCGTCAACCGCGGCTGTTGCGGCGAGAGGGATTCGCGGATGATCATGTCCTTCACCGTCGGCGAATAGTAGGTCCGGCCGCGGCTCATCGCGTGTATCGCTTCGGCGATATGGCGCGTTGAATCTGCCTTGCTGAGGATGCACAGGTTCTTTTCGGCCAGCAGCGCCCGCAGCAGCGTGGGATGCTCGACCATGGTGAGCACGGCCACTCGCAGCGCCGGGAAGCGCCGCCGCAAAAATCCGATGAGCCCCAGCCCGTCGCCGTGCTTGCCGCCCGGCATCGCGTAGTCCGAGACCACCGCGTCGCACGGTTGAGTTTCAAGCAGGGCCACCAGGTCCGTGGAGTTCCTGGCGCAGCCGATCACTTCGATGGCCGGATCTCGCGCGAGCTCGTGGCTCACGCCCAGGGACACGATGGGATGGTCGTCGGCAATGATGACGCGGATGCGGCCGTGTGACATGTTTCTTTCCCCGTTCATCCAGAGCCTGCTGCGGAACTGCCGTGCGTCCATGGCGATTGCCGCCAAGTTTCGCAAGCAGGCGTTTGAAACGCTGTATGTGCGCGGCTGCTGTGGCGATGCCGCGTGCCGCCATATTACCGACGGCGTCCTCGCCAAAGAATAGGAGGAGTACTAAAGTGCGGCGCTCGTCGCAGCCGCCGCCACCCCCAACTCCGCGGCAGGCGACTGCCGAATCGTAGTAGTACGACTCCGATTTCGTAGTCTTCCCACAGTTCCACTCCCGTCCGCTCCGTATTCTGCCGGCAGGACGAGAATCGCCCGGCTTGGCAGGAGCGGCAGCCGGCCCGGGGGCAAACGCTTCCTGTGAAAAAAAGGCAGAGAGCAGGGGGCGGGAGATGACAGGGGAGAACGCGCGCCACCGGATGGCTGCGCTGGCCGCCGGGCTGGTCATGGCGTTGTGTGCGGACGTCTCGCGGGCGCAGATCCCGGATGCGGGGCGCGCCATGCGCGACCTGCAATCGGTCTTGCCCGCCATGCCCCCGGGTGGCACGGCTCCGGAGGTGCAATTGCCCGAACCGCAGCCGCCCGCAGCCGCGTCCGGCGAAGCGGCCACAGGCCCCGCCGTCAAGGTGCTCGAGTTCCGCTTCGAAGGCAACCGCGCCGTTGACGACGCGACGCTGCGGGCGCTGCTGGCCGATCTGGCGGGCATGGCGCTGACGTTTCCGGACTTGCGCCTGGCCGCTGATCGCGTCACCGCTTACTACCATGATCGGGGTTATGTGCTGGCTCGCGCCTACCTGCCGCCGCAAGACATCGATGCGGGCGTCCTGCGCGTCGCCGTGCTGGAGGGCAGCTATGGCGAGATCGGTCTGCGGAACCGCTCGCGGATCCGCGATGCTGTGCTGGAACAGCCGCTCTCCGCCCTGCATCCGGGGGATGCAGTGCAGGCCCGTGAGCTGGAGCGCGCGCTGCTGTTGCTCAGCGAGCTTCCCGGCGTGGCGGTGAAGGGAACGCTGCGGCCCGGCGTCGAAACCGGCACCACCAGCCTGCTGGTGGATGCCGAAGCGGGACCGCTCGTCTTCGGCAGCGTGGACGCGGACAATTTCGGCGGCTACTACACCGGCGAATACCGGCTGAGCGGAAGCATCGGCGTCAACAACCCCCTGCGCCTGGGCGACCAGCTCAATCTGCGACTGTTGGGGAACGATGGCGGTCAGCGCTACTACAACGCCGGCTATCAGCTTCCCCTTGGCTCCTGGTCCACGCGCGTCGGCATTGGCATGTCCAGCATGCGGTACGAACTCGGCAGGCGTTTCGAACCCCTGGGTGCGCACGGCCGCGCCGACGTGTCGACCGTGTTCATCCAGCAGCCCTTGGTGCGCACGCGCCGCGCCAGCTTGCGCCTGCAATTGCAGCACGAGCGCAAGCGTCTGGTCGACAGCATGGATCTCTTCGACGTAAGCAGCAGCAAGCGTATCGGGCTATGGACCGTGGCCCTGGCTGGCAGCAGCGAGGACGGATGGCTCGGCGGCGGAAGGACCATCTTGCAGCTGTCGCATGGCCGCGGCCGACTGCGCCTGGGCGATTCGCAAGCCGAGCGCGAGGACCGTCTGACCGTGCGCACTGCAGGCTGGTTCGCCAAGACCAATCTTTCGGCCAGCCGACTGCAGCAGCTTGGGGACCACCTGCAGCTTTATGCGCGGCTGGACGCGCAATGGGCGTCGAAGAACCTGGACAGTTCCGAGAAATTCAGCCTGGGCGGACCCTATGGCGTACGCGCCTATCCGCTGGGCGCGGCCAGCGGCGACGAGGGCTGGCTGGCCGGCGTCGAATTGCGCTACCAAATGGCTCCCGGGTGGCAGGCGAGCGCCTTTGCGGACCGCGGCAGCGTGCGCCTGAGCAAACAGCGCTGGACGCGCGAAGGCAACCGCAACGACCTGAGTGCGGCGGGATTCGGCATCACGCAGTACGGCGCCAACCATCAGGTGAACCTGAGCATCGCTTGGCCGATGGGCCGGCAGCTACCCACGACGGAAGCGGACCGCGAGCCCCGCTTGTGGTTCCAGGCGTCGCGCTACTTCTGACGCAGGCGCATCACGCGCGCAGTTTTCTCAACCGGCGCAGTCTGCCGTGGCGGCGGATGCGCCATTCTCGCGAGGCAATCATGAACAAGACATATGCATTGGTATGGAACGAGGCCAGACAAAGTTGGAGCGTGGCGCGCGAGTCGGCGCGCCGCCATGGAAAATGCGGCGGCGGCAGGCGCGGCCGCATTGCGGCGCTGGCCCTGATCGGACTGGCGAGCCTGTCTTGCGCGCATGCTGCACCGACGGGAGGGACGATCGCAGCCGGCAATGGCATAGGCGATATCCACACCACGCTGGACCAGAAAAAGGTGTCGATCAATCAGCACACGCAAAAGCTGATCATCGATTGGAACAGCTTCAGTATCGGCGCCGACGAACGTGTCGCCTTCAACCAGCCTGGCGTCGGATCCATCGCGCTGAACCGGGTGAACGGCCTGTCGCCAAGTTCGATCCTGGGACGCATGGACGCAAATGGCCAGGTTTTCCTCGTCAACCCCAACGGCATCGTCTTCGGCAGGGGCGCGGAGGTCAACGTGGGCGGACTGGTAGCGTCGACCAAGCAGCTTTCCGACGCCGATTTCAACGCGGGCAACTATCGCTTCGCCGGGCCATCGGAGGCCTCCGTATTGAACCAGGGCGTGATTGCCGCGCGCGACCGCGGCAGCGTCGCGCTGCTGGGCGCCAAGGTCAGCAATCAGGGTGTGATCCAGGCGCGGCTGGGGCGGATCGCGCTGGCAGCCGGCGCAGAGTTCACTGTGAACTTCGACGGCAACGGCTTGCTCGATTTGCGGATGGATGGCGCCGCGCTGTCCGCCCTGGCCGAGAATGGCGGCATGCTGAGCGCCGACGGCGGGCAGGTGCTGATGACGGCCAGCGCCGCGGGAGCGGCCTTGCGCACGGTGGTCAACAGCCAGGGCATCATCGAAGCGAAGACGCTGCAGGGTCAAGGCGGCAAGATTACGTTGGACGGCGGCGGCGCCGGCGTGGTGGTGGCTGCGGGCAAGCTGAATGCCAGCGCGCTTGCCTCGCCAGGCAACGGCGGCGAGGTGGAGATGCGGGGGCAGCAGGTGGCCGTGCGGCTTGGCACTGAGGTCGACACGCGGGCCTTGAACGGCGATAGCGGCACCTGGCGCATCGCGTCGGCAGGGGTGACGGTGGGCGAAAACGCCACCGCGGCAAACGTCACGGCGCACGCGGACACCGTCGCCAGCAATCTCGCGGCCACCAACATCGTGCTGGAAGGCGCTGCGGGCGACGTCGCGTTCAATGGCCCGATCGCGTGGCACAGCGGCAACACGCTCGGCTTGGTTGCGGCGGGTGATATCGCGGTCAACGCAGACCTGGCCGCAACCGGCCAGAACGCCGCCATCGCCATGTCCGCCGGCGGAGAAATCGCGCTTAACGGCAAGACTGCCATTACCGGCATCAATGGCGCCTTGTTCTTGCAGGCGCCCGGAGGCCATATTCTGGGCGAAGGGGCGATGATCACGCTGTCCGGCGCAGGCGCATCCTTCAGCGCCCATGGCCAGCGTTACGCGGTGATCCAGAGCCTCGCCCAGCTGCAGGACATCGACCGCAACCTGAGCGGCCTGTACGTGCTGGGCAACAACCTGAGCGGACGCGGCTCGATCCAGGCCATAGGCGGTCCGCAGGGCATCTTTTCAGGCGTCTTCGATGGTCTGGGCAATACGCTCAGCGGCTATTCGGTCAGCGGCGCCGGTCCCAACGTGGGCTTGTTCGCCGCCTCGTCCGGCAGCATCAGCAATGTCAACCTGGCGTCGATGACTGTCAATGCGCCTGCCACCGGCGCGGCATCCATGTCGGTGGGCGCGCTGGTGGGCCGCAACTCGGGCCAGATCGTCAACGTGTCCACGTCCGGGATGCACGTGAAGGGCAGTTCGTATCACCGTAACGTGGTGGGCGGCCTGGTGGGCACCAACGCCGGCGGCAGTATCGACCGCGCCACCGTCGCCGGCAGCGTATATGCAGGTTCGCACACGATCGCCATAGGCGGGCTGGCAGGTGAAAACCTGAATTCCGCGACGAGCCGCGGCGTCATTACGCGCAGCGTCTCGCGCAATGTCGTATCGGGAGCGATGCAGCGCGATGAGCTGGGCGGCACGGGCGGTCTGGTTGGCGTGAACCGCGGCCTGATCGCGGATGCCTCCAGTCATGCGAGCACGCAGGCCACGGGAGCTGGCCACAATGTGGGCGGGCTGGTGGGCAGCAATCTGGGCGGCGACATCGAACGCTCGCTTGCGACCGGACGGGTGCAGAACGGCAGCGATGCATACACCGGCGGCCTGGTGGGGTTGAATAGCGGGGCCATTTCAGGCTCGGCCGCCGAAGGTGGCGTCAGTGCCGAGGGCGGCGGCTCCACCGGCGGCCTCGCAGGGCGCAACAGCGCCGGCGGCTTGCTGCTGGACGTCAAGGCCGCAGGCGATGTGACGGCCGCCTATGGTGTCAATGTGGGCGGCCTGGTCGGCGCCAACGATGGACGCATCGATACGGCGGAGGCGGGTGGCGAGGTCAAGGCCGGCTACAACCGGAATGGAGGCCGGGCGGGCGGTCTGGCCGGCTATAACAGCGGCACGATAGAAGCCTCGGTCGCCCGCGGCAAGGTTGCTGGCGGACACTATGGGTACAGCGGGGGACTGGTCGGCTACAACACCGGCACGCTGGGCACGGTCAACGCCAGCGGCAACGTGACAGCGGGGCAGGGCAGTGCGGTCGGGGGGCTGGTCGGCGCCAATCAGGGCCTGATCGTTTCGGCGATGGCCAATGGCAATGTCTACGGCGGCGTCAACAGCCGTGCCGGTGGCGTGGTGGGAGAGAACGGCGACATGGGAGAGGTCCGGCAGTCCTCTTCCTCGGGCGAAGTGGGTGGCGCGAGCCGCGCCCTGCTGGGGGGCATTGCTGGGTTGAACCAGGGCGAAATCTCCTATTCCAGCGCGAGCGGCAAGGTGAATTTCGTGAACTCCCTTCAGCATACCTATGGCGGCCTGGCCGGCGCGAACTACGGCGTGCTGCGCGCCAACAGCACGTTGGGGCTGGCATCCCTGGTGCCGCCGGTGGGCTTGAACTACGGGATTGTCGAGCGTTGATCGACAGTGCATGAACAGGGCCATGGACGCGCGCGTCCATGGCCCTGTTGGCATGAGGCGCCCTGGCCTCAGGGAAACTCGAAGGTGAACTCCGCGCTGCCATCGGCGATGCCGGCCTTGACCGCTCCGTCGACCGGCGCCGTGCGGACATAGTGGGCTCGCAGCATCAGCACGGCCTGGTCGCCGACGCGCTGCATGTCATACGCGGCGCCGAAGCGGACCGGGACTTTGCCGGTATCGTTGATCATGGCAATGCCTATGCCCTCGGCGGCTTCGGAGCCGGGCTTCAGGTTCAGCACATGGGGATCGGTGTTGGGGCCGTACTTGTCGGCAAAAGTAATGGTCGGCTTGGCCGAGGCGCTGCATTGGGTGAGCACGATGGAAAATTCCTTGGCTGGCGAGGTGGCTCCCGGTGTATCGAAGAGCGAGAGGGGCAGGTCTCCCAGCGAGACTGGGATCGTCCGGTAGGCGCCGACCTCGCATTTGTTGGGGACGATTACCCCCGTGCCACCGCCAATGCCGATGACGCCGGTGCCCTGGTAGGAAAACGGCAGACTGCCGCAGACGCCGGTAATGCCCGGTGTCCAGACGGGAAAGTTCTGGATGGCCTCGCCGTAGCCCACCGCGCCCTGCTGGTAGTTGACGGCATAGAGCATCAGCGTGATGTTGGGGTCCACGCCGGTCACTTTCAGTTCACCGCTGGGCAGGTTGGCCGCGGCGTCGGTCAGTACCAGGCGCTGGACGTACTCGGTGACGGTGGAGTTTTTCTGCGACGCGGACCCGGCGGTGTCGTAGTACACGGGACGCTTATCCATGACCACGGGCAGCGCGCCGGGTTTGATCCGTCTTTCGACGCCGTCCGCGCCCATGACGGATACCTGCAGCCCGATGCCGGGTACGTTTGTCTGCGCCGTGCCGTCGGCGGCCACGCCTGCGTTGGGACCCCACTGCGCCGCCGCAACCAATTCGTGGAGGACGCCTGCGCCCACGCCCGAGCCAAGCTGGAAATTGTTGAAAAGCCCGGCGCCCCGCTCGAACAGCACATCGCCAATCTGCGAGGAGCTGGTCAGCGGCGAGACTTCACGCCAGGGGCCGCCGGCCTGGTTCGACTGGCTGCAGTGGATGGCAGGGCGGTTCATGACCAGTTCGCCGCGAACCGGGGCGCACGGCAATGCCATCGCGGCGGCCAGCAGGAGGAGGGCGGCCCGTGCAGGCTTGTCGATCGCATGGGTGCGCGCGGGGATAGGGAGCTTGCTCATCAGGGTGTACTCCTGGATGCCGGGATCGGCTTGGACTCAGTTTGCGGCTGCGAGCGCTGCCGCGCCGTGGATCAGGTCGCCGGCGTCATCGGCGGCCTCGTAGCGCAGCGTGCTTGCGTGCGCCTGGGGTTGATGGCTGGCGGGTAGCGCGAACCGGGAGGTGGCGTACGGCGGCACGGTCAAACCGTCCAGGCGCTGTACGCCCGCCGCGGCGGGAAGCTCCAGCCGTGCCAGCGACACATGGAAAGGGGTGGGGTTGTGCGCTTCCAGCTGCCATGGCGCAGCGGCGTCTCCAGAGCGCCGGTACTTCCACGCGACTTGCGCCGGGGCCTCCCGAGGATCGCCTTGCAGCGCCGGCGGACGGAACAAGACCTTCATCCGCAGCCGGAACGACAGCTGCAACTGGTTGCGGCGCGACGGCTGCAGCGAAGGGATTTCAAGGAAATTGATCCAGAACACCGATTCGCGGTCGCCCGGCAGGGGTTCGCCCGTGTAGCGCAGCTCCAGCGCCTTGCGCTCCCCGGCATCCAGCCGGTAGACCGGGGGCGTCAGCACGAAAGGGACGGGCAGCTTGCTGGGATCGGTGCGCGCCTGCGCTTGCTCCTGGTCCAGCCAGGTCTGCACCAGGATGGGCGTCTGCCCCGAGTTGCTGGTGCGTATCGTCAGCGACCTGGCTTGCGCTGGATAGATGAAGCGTGTGCCAACCACGGTCAGGTCCGCATGCGCCCAGGCTGCCATGCAGGCCATCAGCAGGCCGGCGGTCAGGCGCGGTGCGCATGCGCGCAGCAGGCCCATCATCGGCGCGCCAGCGGGCCGGGGCCCGTGGGCCTGCCGCCGTCCGCCGGCATCGGCGCGCAGGTGAGCGAAAGCTCATCGTAACCCCGGGCGCGCTGCCGCGCGCGCTCGGGTAGGGCGTAGTCGATGGCGCAGCGCTGCTGCAGCCCCGGTCCCCACTGCACGATGACGCGGCCTTGATCCTGTTCCACCCGCATGACGATGCGGCTGCCCTGACCCACCGCGCCCACCGGCTTGCCGTCGGCGGCGTTCAGCACTTCCGCGCCAAAGGGCAGCGCGGCGCCGTCGGCCTGGCGGGCATCGATCAGCACCGGCCGGGCCACGCGGGTCGGGTAGGACAGCAGCACGACTGCGCCGGCGCGCGGCGCCACGTTGCGCGAACTGGCCTGCAGCTCCACGTCGTCGGGGATGCCGCGCGGATCGATGTCGACGGTGTTGAGCTGGTAGGGGCTCAGGCTGGCGACGACGCCATAGCCGCGGGCGTCCAGGCGGTCGCCGCCGTAGCCGATCTGCGCGCCTTGCGCGTGGTCGGCGCGTACCAGCGCGACCGTTTCCCCCAGCGTCTGCGAGAAGGTCACTCCGCCAGCATGGACAAGCACGCCGCCCGACGCGTTCAGCGATGCCTGGCGGAAGCCCGCTCTCTGCGAAATACCCGCTCCCTGCGAAATACCCGCTCCCACCCAGGACTGCGGCAGGCGGTAGCCGATGTTTGCGCTTGCCGAGTTGGCGTTCTCGCGGCTGGCATGAGAGGCGGATACCGAATAGGTGCCTTGGTCGGACTCGCCCATCGAGCCCGCGACCGAGGTGGTGAAGTTGGCGCCGGCGCGGGAATCGGCGCTGTAGTAACTGTTGAGCATGGGAGCGCCGCGCTCGGCCCGGCCCAGGGGAATCGAAAGGTTCACGGTGACCAGTGTGGAGTTGTCGCGGCCGCCGCCCCGGTACGAATTTCGGGTGGCCAGGTTTTGCATGCGCTGCACGCCGAAGGAATAGGAAATGTCGCGCCAACGGTTGCTGTAGCCCAGCGCGAAGTTGATGGTGTTGCCATGGCCTTGCCAGTATTGGATGGCCGACCCCGACAGATAGACGTTTCCGCCGTTGACGCCAAGCTGCTGGCTTATGTTGGCGTCGAGCCGTCCGCGCGTGCGGCCCACGTCGCCGAACCAGCGGTAGCGCTGTGGCGCGCCTTGCAGGGCGATGCTCTCGCGCAAGCCCACGAAGCCGCTGGTGGAATAGCGGTAGGCCAGGAGCGAAAAGTTGGTGCCGCTATTGGGCAGGTTCTTACTGTACGACAGGCGGTAGCTGGCGCCCGTCCGCGTGCCTTCGTCCGGAAGCTCGGCGCGGGATAGCGTGACGTCGGCCGCGAATGCGCCCAGCGCGGTGTTCACCGCGGCGCCGGCCAGCGCGGAACCATAGTGCCGGGTGAAAGCGAGACCGCCGTAACCCGTGTACATGTCGCCCAGCCCGCGCTTGAACGTGCCCTGCAGCAAGTACTGCGAACTGCTGCCCATGCCCAGATCTATCGCCCGCCCCGCCGTCAGGCTGTAGCGGCTGGTGCCGGGCCGCAGCAGTTGGACGGTGGTGGCGAAGGGCACGACGAAGCTGCGCGCGCTGCCGTCCGCCTCCACGATACGCACGTCCAGGTCGCCGCCATATCCCGCCGCCTGCAGGTCTTCGAGCGCGAAAGGGCCGGGCGCCACGGTGGTTTCGTAGACGAGGTAGCCACGCTGGTACACCGACACCTGGGCATTGCTGTTGGCCGTGCCGCGGACAACTGGGGTGTAGGAACGCAACGCGCTGGGCAGCATGCGTTCGTCGCTGGCCAGCTGCACGCCCCGGAACGATACGGAGTCGAACAGGTCGCCGTCGGTGGAGCTTTCTCCCATCAACAGCTGCGACTTCCACGCCGGTACGTCGGTCTTCAGATAGGTATAGCCGCGCTGATAGTTCGCGCCATGGCCCGGCGACCAGGTCGCGCTGCCGTAGTGGCGCAGCCGGAACGCGCCCACGTTGACGCCTGCATTCAGGCCCGCATAGCCACGCGTGGTGCGCATGCCGCGGCTTTCAGAGGTGAAGAGGTTGCTGTTGTAGTTCAGCCGCGCCGCCGTCACGCCGAAGTCCCAGTTCGATGGATCCACGTAGGCGCCGGGCGTGGAGAGGCGCAGATAATACTTGGGCACGGTGAGATAGAGCTTCTGCTCGGCCACCTCCAATTTGACCTGCGCGCCGGGCACGTAGCGCGACAGCTCGCCGCAGGCTGCGGTCGAGGATAGCGCAAGCATGCCCTCGCCGCGCGCGGCCTTGTCGACGTCCAGGCCAAGGCGCGCCAGCAATGCGCTGTCATAGCACGGCGTGGCGCTGGCGCTGCCGGCCAGGAGGCGGAACGGGACCTCCTCCACGCCGCGCCACTGGCCGTTGACGTAGACGTCCAGCTTGTGCCGGCCGGGCTCCATGAAGTTGCCGCGCTCGAAGCGGCTCGTGTCGATGGTCGTGCCGCCTGCGCCTTGGAACATCATCTGCGGGTCGAAGAACGCCTGCTTGCCTTGTACGGGAGCGACCCAGACCGCCAGCGCGGCGGCAAGACCGGATGCGAGCCTTTCCGCCGCCTGGCGCCGATTCGCTGGACGAGCGGGGTCTGGCAAGCGGGGGCAAGCCCTTGCGTGTAGATTTTCCATCGGGACGTGTCAGCTCTGTGGTTCGCGGGCGCAAGCTGCGCCGCGCCTTTACTCGGTAACGGCCTGCTTTGTCTTCGTGGTTCCGCCGTAGTCGGTGATGACCTCGTACTCGACCGAGACCCGGCCTGCGGGTTTGGCCGCGCGGGACGGCAATTCGAAGCGCGCTTTGTCGAATGGCGCGACCATGCCGCCATCGAGCACGGTGCGCTTGTCGCCTGCGACCAGATCGACGCTGGCGAAGGAGACGTAATAAGGCGTCGGGTTCGTGACTTCCAGCGCGCGTCCGCGCAGCCTCCAGCTCAACAGCGCCGGCGCGGCTTGAACGTGAGGACGCAGCGCGGCTGGCCTGAAGAAAACCTTGATGCGCGACCGGAACTGGAAGATCAGCACATTGGCTTCGTTCGGATCGCGCGGCGGCGTTTCCAACACGTTGAGATAGAACAGGCTCTCGCGATCGGCGGGCAGCGGCTCGCGGGTGTATGAGATCCTCAGCACCGCGCCGCTGTCCGGGTCCACCCGCACGACCGCTGGCGCCAGGACGAAAGGCACGCGCATGTCCGCCGGCGACCTGTCTGCATTGCCGTCGTCCAGCCAGCTCTGCGCCAGCACGGGACCGGCGCCCGCGTTGCGGATGGCCAGCGTCGCGTCGCGGGAATCCGGCGAGATGACCAGGCGCGTGCTTTGCAGCACCAGTCCGGCCCGGACTGGTGTAGCCCAGGAACACAGGGTCATGGCGCAGACGGCAGCCAGGGATGAAACGATGCGCGCTATCGACGCCATGACCGGCCCGCGCTTAGTTGTAGGACAGCAGATACTTGATGCTCGACGCGCCGGAGCCAGCGCCCGCCGCGCCGCCGACCTCGACATACTTGGCGGCGTACTTCAGTTCCGCCGTCCCCGGATTGCCCGTGACCGTGGCGACCTGCGGCGTGGTTTCCGAACCGCCAATGGGAATGATGCCGGTGTTGCCGGTCGCGTTGTTGCGGATCTGGATCTCGACGTTGGGCGCGCGGTCGGCATCCAGCAGCGCCAGGTTGCCCGCTGGCGTGGCGTTGGTCGGGTCGAACATGATGCGGACCTTCCGGCCGTCGGTGCAGCCTGCTCCGCCCGCGAGATTCAGCTGGAACTCGGCTTCGACGGCATTGCCCAGGCCGACTTCCTCCGGCGTGGGCGTGCCCAGCTGCACTGTCTGCGTGTTGCCCAGGCCCGGGGTGTTGCCGTTGATGTCGCAACCGGGAGCGCGGATAACGCCCATGAAGTTGATGACGCCGTCAACCGCGTGGGCGGGCACCGGCGCGAGCACGGAGACCAGGGCTCCGGAGGCCAGGAGAGAGGCGACGAGACTGCGTTTCATGTTGTATTTCCTTTGAAGCTAGGCTTGCCCGCGGCGATCGAGACCGTCCCGGGCGCGGGTCGGACCGGGACGGTCCTTGCGCATCCGGAAGGCAGCGATCTTTTTGGGGATTCATGTAAGGCCCGACGCCGCGAATGCGGCGATATCCAGGCGGCTCGTACCCGTCGGTTGTGCGCTCGAATCTGCGCGGGCCGGCGAGTACGGATACTTTATGGCGCGGGGGCGGGAAATTTAGTCGGAAGACATCGATTTCCGCATCTGAGAAATACGAATTTGCGCAGGGTCGCGTTGATCGGGAGCCAACCGCCGCCATTGCAGCGTCGCGATTGGCGTCGCCGCTAGTTGGCGTTGTTCAGCGGATGGACGAAGGTGTAGCCCTGTCCATAGCTCGTGCGCAGCGGCAGCTCGATTCCCGCCATGCGCGCCCGTCGGCGTAGCCGCCCGACCACGCTGGAGACGATGGCGCGTTGCAGGTGGATGGGGCGGCTTGCCGCATCCGGCCACACTTCGCGGTGCAGATCCGCAATGCTGCAGTACTGGAAGTCATGCCCGCGCAGGCACGACAGCAGCGCAAATTCCTTGTTGCTCAACGCGATCTTGCCGGCGCTGTCAGGCGCGCGCAGCGTTTTCTCCGCTTCGATCAGGGCCCATTCCCGGACCGGCGTGACGCGGACTGTCGCGACTGTGCCGGTCAAGGCGCGCCGCTGCCGCGCCAGGGCGTCGGCGGCGGGGGCGGCTTCGCGCTGCAGGCGAGTACGCAATGCCGAGGACAGGCGTTCCAGGCTGCTCAGCGCCGCCAGCAGTTCGTCGATGCCCGCGTTCGAGGCCAGGCAGGCGTCGGCGCCGGCGCATATCAGTTCGGCCCGCGCATTGGAGGAATCGTTGGCGGTGATCATGACCACCAGTCCGGTGACGTAGGGGCCGCGCCGCGCGCCCAGCATGGCGGCCAGCCATTCCACGCTGCCGTGCATGACGACGTAGTGCAATCCGGGTTCGGCCAGCTGTTCCTGCAAGCGGAGCGCGGATTGGGTCAGGCACACCATCTGGGCACGGTCGCCCAGCCCTTGGACTAGCGTCGCCGCTGGCTCTATGGCTTCGACGCAGACATGGACGGTGTGGTTGAATGCGGGCTTTTTCATGATCGATGGCCTGTGGTTCGTGGAAGCTGGGAAGATCATTTGTATTCAAGCGTGAAGGTGGCGGTGCCGTTCGCCGCGCCGGCCGTCACCTGGTTTGCGGTCTGGTAGTAGCGGACGTGGAACGGCACGTCATAGACGCCGTCCTTGGACATGCCGACCAAGGCGCTGTCGCCGTACTTGACCGGCTGACGGTCCTTGTCCAGGAGCTGGATGCCGACGCCGGTGGCGGAATTGGCGTCGGGGCTCAAGGCGATCACGCCGGGCGCGCCTGACGCGTGGGGTTTTGCGTCCATGCGCAGGTAGACAGCGTTCAGTTCGGGTTTGGCCTCGCGGCAGTTCAGCTTGATGTTGAAGCGTTGTTCGGCTGCTGTGCTGCCGACCGAGCTGAACAGGTTCGTCCAGACCTTTCCCAGCTGTACGGGCGGAGTGGGAGCGGCGGTGCACGACGGAGTGACAATGGCCGTGGTCCTGCCGGTGAGTATCACTTTCAGGGAGTCCCCTGGCGCGTCCTGCGCGTACAGCGTGGCGTAAGTCCCTTCCTCCAGGGCTCCGTTGCCGGTGTCGGAGCTGATCTTGAAGAGCTGGACGTGAATCCAGCCCTTGTTGCCGATAGTCGTCTCCGTGCCTGTGCCGGAGAGGGACCAGGTCGTCGGGAAATAGAAGGTTCCGACGTGATCGCCCGGTCGCATTCCGATGCGTATGCCGATACCGGGAATGTTGGTGCGATAGATGTGGGTATCGTCTACGACCGTACCTTTGTGCAGGGACGCTAGCGCCTTTCCCCCTCCATCCTTGCAGACGAGGAGCGCGTTGCCTTTGTGGCTGATGGGGAATCGTCTGTCCGCGATCGGCACTACCCTGCTCGGTCCCTTTTCCGGCGGGACGACGATATTGCCCAAGGAGATGTTGATCACATTGCGGGCGATGCCTTCTCCCAGGGCGCACGCTGCCAGGCTTTGCGGCGCATATGCACCCAGCATCAACGCCATGCACGACAGTGCCAGCATGCCGGCAGCGCATCTTTTTTTCTTGATCCGAGAGTCTTTCATTTGTTTTTCATTCCTCAAGCTTGCAATCGCCAAGCCAGGCATCACAGGCACATGTAGGCGACTTCGCGTATGGGAGCGGGGCGGTCCTCTTGCGGCAGGGTGTAGGACACACCACAGCTGTCGGCTGCGCCGCGGCCCCAGACGATGCGCATCGTTCCGGACTGCTGCGCGCCGGTCACGAAGGCTTGGCCGTCCGGCCCGACGATGCCGATTTCCTGGCCCGCCTCGTTGTCGATGCGCGCGCCGAACGGCACCACGCTGTTGTCCTTGCGGGTCAGCGTCAGCATCAGGCGATAGCCAACCACCGTCTCAAACCCGGCACGTATCACCGCGCCGCGAGTGGGGACCAGATTCACCGCCGCGTTCTTGACTTCGACGGTGTCGCCCAGGTCTGCGGTGAGCATGGCCAGACGGTTGGAACGGTACGGGCTCAGACTCGGCACGATGGCGTAGCCGCTGGCATCGGTGCTGACGCCCGGATGCGATTCAAAGCGCACGTTCTCCGCCGACGGAGCGTGCACCAGCGCCACGGTTTCACCCAGAGGCTGGCCGAACGTCACGCCGCCGGCATGGACGACGATGCCGCCTGACAGGCCCGCGTTGATCTGGTTGTAGTTGCGTCCCTGCGACGCGCCCAGGTCGAGGCGGCCGATCCTGGACAAGTAGTAGGCGTTGCCGGAGCTGTTGACGCCGTTCTGGTTGGAGGTCGCCGCAGTCAGGTTGTAGCTGAGCCGGTTGTCTTCGAACGCGGAGCCGGAAACGGTGGCCGCGTGGCTGGTCTCGCCATTGTTGCCGGTGGTCAGGGAGTAGTGGGCGCTGCTGCCCGAGGCGCCTAGCGGAATCGACATCGACAGCATGACCCGGCGGTCATTCGAACCGCTGCGGCCGGTGTTCATGTCGACGAAGACGTTGTAACTGACCTGTCTGTAGGAACCGGAGTATCCGACCTGGATCAGCCGCTCCTTTTGATTCGTCTGCCAGTACGACTGTTGGCGCGCCGAGGCGTAGACCGAACCCCAAGAGCCCAGCGACTGGCTTACCTCGAATCGCAGTTCGTTGCGGCGGCTGGGCATCTTGTAGCCCGGCTCGAAATCGTCGACGCCGGTCGCTTCCCGGAAGGTCCGGTAGCCGCTGGTGGAATAGCGATAGCCGGCGACGCGGAAGTTGGTGCCGATTTCGTCGAGGGATTTGGCATACAGGAAGCGCACGGACTGGCCCTGCGTTTTCAATCGCTCGGTGGAGGTGCGCGCGTGCGACAGGTCCAACGAAATCGCGCCGAAACTGCGCAGATTCTTGCCTACGCCCACGAGGGCGGATTGATAGATGCTGGCCGCGGTGATGCCGCCATACAACGAGAATTCCTGGCCCAGGCCGCGCGCGATCGTTCCTTGCACAAAGGTGGGTTCACGCTCGTCGGAGCCGGAGGCGCTGCGATAGCGTCCGGCGGTGGCGCTGTAGCGCCAGGTGCCTTCGCGCAACAGCGTTGGCACGGAAGCATAGGCCTGCACGTAACGGGTCTGGCGCCCGTCCGACTCCGTAATGGTGACTTCCAGGTCGCCGCCGGAGGACGACGGGTACAGGTCGTCCAGCACGAACGCGCCGGGCGCGACATAGGCGTTGTAGACGATGTAGCCGTTCTGCCTGACAGTGACGAGCGCATTGGTCTGGGCGATGCCGCGTATGGTCGGCGCGTAGCCCTGCATGCTGTCCGGCAGCATGGAGTCGTCCGAAGAGACCTGCACGCCGCGGAATGGCACGCTATCGAAAAAGTTGCCCGGCGTGTTGCCGTCGCCAAGCAGCAATTGGCCGTTGATCGAGCGCAGGTCGCGCTGCAGATTGGTTTCCAGCGACTGCCATTCACCGCGACCGTTGGTGCCGCGGTTGTAGTTGGAGGCGTGGCGCAGGCGCCAGTCGCCGAAGTTCAAGCCACCGCGCAATCCGGCGTAGGCCGCGTAGGGCGATTCGGCGCCGCGGTTGGAGGAGTTGCCTCCGCCCTGGCGCGACATATTGAGCTGATAGTCCAGCAGGGCCGAGGTGATGCCCTTGTCCCAGCGCGACGGGTCGACTGAATCTCGCGCCGCGCGCTTGAGCGCGGCCTGCGGAATGCTCAGATACAGCCGTTGCTTGCCGCCATCGAAATTCACGGCGGCGTCTTGCACCAGCGCGGGCAGGTCCACGCAGGCGCCGTCCGCGCCCGCGGATTCGGGCAGCGCGGCCATGTTGACGCCCCAGTTCTCCAATTGGCCGCGGGTCAGGCAGACCGAGGGCTGCTTGAGGCCCTCCTGGACTTCGACGATGATTCGGCTCGCGCCCATGGACTGATCGTTGACGAACACGTCGGCCAGGTACTCGCCCGGCAGCACGCTATTGCCGAAACCGAAGATGGACAAGTCTGCCTGCGGCTGGTCTCCGCCCGTGCCCAGGAACTCCTGATTGAAGACCGTGCCCGCCGGCTCGGCGGCCTGAGCGGAAAAGGAAGCCAGGCCCAGCAACAGCGATGCCAATGCCGCGAAAGGGGGCATGCGACCCTGCGATACGCCATTCATTGCATGAGCTCCGGGCATTAACGGCTTGCGGCAGGCGCGACGGGCTCGGCCTTGACGTGGACCGGAACTTGGGCGCTGGGTACGCGGACTCTTTCCTCGGGGGTCTCGGCGCCGTAGTCGTTGATGGTCGTGAACACGACGTCCACGTCCCTGGGCGCGGACAGCCCGGACAAGGGGTACTCCAGGGTGCCGCCGGGCGACACCATGCCGCCGTTGATCTCCTGCTGGCCGCCATTGACGTTCAGCGTGGCGAAGGTGACGTGATAGGCAGACGGATTTGCGATCTTGAGCACAGCGCCTCTGCCGCCGGCGGCGACCGCCCACTGCAACTGCTGACGCTGTTCGCCGGGTTTGCCCGCCAGGCCCGACGGCCGGTAGAACAGTTTGATGCGGGTGCGCACCGCGATCTGCAGTACGTTTTCGTCCTGGCTTTTTTCCGGAATTTCCTTGACGTTGAGCCAGAACACCGATTCGCGGTCGAGAGGCAGATTGCCGGCCAGGCGCAGTATGCGCAGCACGTTTTCCTGGCCTGGGTCCAGCCGCGACAGCGGCGGGCTTGCCACGAACGGCGCCTTGGCAGCGCCTTCGCCTGCATCGATCCAGGCCTGCACGACGTAAGGGGACACGCCAGTGTTCTTGACGGGAATGGAGGACTCGCGGTCCTTCTCGTTGAAAATGACGCGGGTGCCGCCGACCAGCACGCCGGCTGCCGCATTGGAGTGGGCCAGCGTGGCCGCCAGGGCGAAAATCATGAAGGGCCGCGCCTTGTGCACGAACCGTTGCGCGATGTCTTTCAGCATGGGGATCTCGATGTTGTGCTCGCAAGCCATCGGGTTCTCGTGGAACCGCCTGCTGCGAGTAGGCTTGCGGCCAGCCCCGCTTTTGAGGGGCTGGCGGTCCGGCAAAGCGGCGTTACTTGTAGTTCACCGTGAACTGCGCGGTGGCGTTGGCGGGGCCGACGGTGACGGTGTTGGCGGTCGACACATAAACGGCGCCGAACTTCAGATTGTTGGTGCCGGCGCGCAGCGTGTATTCGGGGGACTCCGCTCCCAGCTTGATTTTTTTCTGGGTGGAATCGCGCAGCTCGACGGCCACGCCGGTGGCGCTGCCCAGTTCGCCGATACCGATCGCCAGCGTGTCCGTGTTGATCGTGTCTGCGGTGCCGGTGAACGTCACGCTGGCGCCCTTGGCCGTGGCGCTGCAATTGGCCAGCTGGAGTTCGAATTGCGCGGGCGTCGAGTACTTGCCCACGGCGCCGTCCAGGGTGGTCCGGGACACTTTCCCAAGCGGGACGACCAGGTTGGTTGCCTGGGGCGAGACATCGCACGGGGCATCGACGATTTCGCCAATGAAGTTGATGCGGCCGTCCTCAGCCAGGGCGGTTTGGGAAACTGCGGCTGCCGTGGCGAGCAGGGCAAACTTGATAATGATGTTCTTGTTCATGGAAGTGAATATCCTGAGTCGATTAATAATCAAAAGCGCCGCCTGGGGATTACTGAAAGCAGAGGGCGACCGACTTGCGAAATGCTTTATTTCGGTTTTCAGGAATCAACTTCCGTGCGATTCAGTTGTTATCAAAATTCAATTCGAATAATTGATAAAAGGACGCAGCCGGATAATTCATTCGCCTGCTCCTCCGAATCCCGTATTCCGCATTTCGTCGGCAACTGAAAATTAATAGAATCGGAATTCTGAATTTGTAGGAATTCTCCCTTCTTGTTGTATGAAATTTCATATGAAAACGACAATTGGCGATTCTTTCCAATAATTGCCAACCTTGGCGAAATGAGGCGGTTTTATTGGTCCTATTTGGTATTTTTTGGGCCGTGATTTGGAAGCAACGTTACGCGGAATTTATGGGGCCGGCGACGCGTGCGGAGGGGTGGCGCGATGCCTTCTGCGATAAAATCGCCGTTGCGCAGCGCATATCAAATTCAGCCATAGGCACGACCATCGACAATCTCCAGATGAAGCCTGAAGTTTTTGCTAGCGCTATACGACGCGGCAATGCCGTTCGAATCAGGATGGCAATTGGGGCGGCCGCGATTCTTGTTGTCGTGCTATGTGCGCTGAGCGCGCCGACCATCGCCGCCTCGCTGCAGCAACAGCTTGCATCTGCTGCGATCCTCTCCTGGGCCTTGAACGGCGTCTTGTTTCTGGCCGTGCTATGGGTCCTGCTGGCACTGAAAGGCACGGCGAATAAAAGCCACGATCTGCTGGCGCATTTGAGGCAAGCCGCGCGCTTGATCGCCGCGGCGCCTGTGGACATGGTTATTCGGGAAAAATCGCTGCGTCTGGTCGGGCTCAGCGATGGCATGCGGCGCTTTTCGGACATCGTCATCAGGAACGGATGGGCCAGGCCCGAGCACATCGATCTGGGATTCCTCTCCGGCGCAGAGAAGGATCAGATTCAGGTGCCGCCCGAAGTTGCCGTCATCGTGCGCGAGTTCCAGGCTGCGGTGGCTACCGGCGAACCGCGCTCTTATGACTACAGCCAGGAGCTGCCAGGAGCCGCCGGAATCCGGGCGGCAATCCAGGCCCAGATTTTTCCTCTGTTTGGCGCTGAAGATCAGGTCATAGGCGTTTTCGCCAAGGGCATGTACTTCCTGGGCCATAGCCAGTCGTTGGAGGATTCGGCAAGCGCACGTGGCCGGGCAGAACGCATCAATGACATGAAAACGCGGTTCCTGGCGGCGGTCAGCCGCGATGTGCGCAATCCCTTGAACGCCATGGCGGGCCTGTTGGAAATGGCGTCGCTTGACGCGGCGATGCCGCGGCAGTCGAAAGAAATGTTGGCGACCGTTCGCTTGTCTACGCGGTCCCTGCTCCAGTTGATTCCGTCCATCGTCGATACGCGCAGAATGGAGACCGGCGATCTGGCATGCGCGCGCGTATCCCATTCGCTGCGCAGGGTGGTAGCCGACGTGGTTGCGCTGTTCGCTCCCAGCGCCTACGAAAAGGGCATAAGCCTGACGCTGGAGGTGGCTCCCGGGGTCGCCGCCAGCCACATGGCGGACGCTCAGGGGTTGAATCAGTTGCTCAACAATTTCCTGTCCAACGCCATCCGATTCACGGAACGGGGCGGCGTCCGGATACATCTGGACGCCACCCCGGTGGAAGATGGCCGGCAATGGGTCTCGCTGTCGGTCATCGATACCGGCAGCGGCATTGATCCGCACATACAGCAGAAGCTGTCGGCCTCCCGCTACGAAGCCGGGCTGAGCGCCTCGCCCGATGGCGCCGGGCTGGGCTTGCACTACTGTCGGCAGATCGTGCATCGCGTTGGCGGAACCATCCGCATCTCCAGCGTCGTGGGCGAGGGTACGCACGTCCATGTCCGCGTGCCGCTGATGCTCGGATCCGGCGAGCGGCGCGACCCGTCGCAAGAGACCGCGCTCGGCATGGCTCAGCGACCCGCCACCGGGTTGCGGACGCTTGTGGTTGAAAGCCAGGCCGCCAACCGCCTGCTGTTGAAAGGCCAATTGGAATTCCTCGGCCATGCCGTCCAGACGGCGGAGGATGGCGCGCAGGGCTTGGCGCTTGCCAGAGCAGGCAGGTTCGACCTGGTGGTCTGCGATGGCATGATGCCGGACATGGACGGGGCAGAGTTCACCCGGGCGCTGCGTGCCGGCGCGGGCGAGTGCGCCACCGTTCCCGTGCTCGGATACACGGCCGACGCGCGCCGGGAAGACCATGAGGCGGGTTTGCAGGCTGGCATGAACGCGGTGCTGGTCAAGCCTGCGGATCTGCGCGCGCTGGAAGCCGCGGTCGCTTCCTGCCTGCCGGCGGCCTGCGTCGCGAACGGACGTGCACGGGATGGAGCGCCATAGTGGTCCATCGCGAGGCAGACTCCATACTCACGCTTTCCGTATTCCTGAATCTGGCGCTGGCTGCGGCGCTGGTCTTGATGCTGGTCTGGCTCGCGGTGCGCATGCGCAGCGCCAGGTCGCCGCGCGGCGAACTGGCCCGGCTGGCGCGCCTGGCGGATACGCTACCCGCCGGGATTTTCATCCGCGATCTGGATTTGAATCTGGTGACGCGCAATGACGCGCTCAGGGAGTACGCCGCTACATGCCGCAGCGAGGGCTGGAGTCGCCCTCTGCATGTTCCGCTGGAGTCCCTGTCCGCGCCGGACTCGGGCAGCGAACCGCCGCCCAACCTGAACGAGATAATCGACGATTATCGTCAAGTGCTGGCCGGCGGTGAAACCCTGGTCCGCGAACATCCGTTCGAGCATGATCCTACGTGTGGGGTAGCCGCTTGGGCCGCGCCGTTGCGCGGAGAGGACGGCGCCATCATCGGGTTGATCGGGGGCAGCGCACGCTTTCGTGGCTTTCCCGACATGCTGCGGGACGTGTCGACAACTCGGCTCAATATGGAAAGGGCCAACCTGATGAAATCAACGTATCTTGCGTTCATCAGCCATGAACTCCGCACCCCCCTGAATGCGATTATCGGCATGCTTGAACTGATGCTGGCGCGCGGGGAACTCGTCAGCGAGACGTATGAAAGACTTGCCGTGTCGCGCCAGTCGGCGCAATCGCTGTTGTCCCTGATCAGCGGCCTGATCGACATATCCAAGCTGGAAACCGGTCACTTTCAACTGCGACGGCAGAACGTCGATCTGCGCGCGCTGGCGGCCGACACGCTGGCATCATTTCGGGGCGCTGCCCAAGAAAAAGGCCTGCAGTTGACCCTGGACATCGGCCGCGACATTGCCGAGCGTCATTTCTCGGATCCCGTTCGCCTGAAGCAACTGCTGGATAAGCTGTTGTCCAATGCGGTCCGCTTCACGGGGCATGGCCGTATCGATGTCGCGCTGACCGCCGGGGCCGCCACGGAAGAGGTGCAGTGGATCACGCTGTGCGTCGCGGACACCGGCCCCGGGATTGCCGAGGATATCCAGGCCAGACTGGCTGCCCCGCACTTTGAACACGTGGTCGGGGAGCAAGGCGTCACTATCGGACTGGGGCTGTCCATATGCAACGAACTGACGCGCTTGATGGGGGGCTCCATGGAAATTTCCAGTACGGCCGGGCAGGGCGCCAGAATATCGGTGCGCTTGCCTTTGGCGCTGCCGCCTTCGGAAAATGCCGCCGTGGCAGCGGCTCCTGCGCCAACGGTGGCCGACGCCGGCGGCCTGCGCATACTCGTCATCGACGACCATGAGGCCAACCGGCTGCTGCTCAAGCATCAGTTGCGGATGTTGAAGCATTCCGCGCAATTCGCGCAGAACGGCGCGGCGGGTCTGGCCTTGGCCGAACGGATGGAGTTTGATCTGATCATCTGCGATTGCGTCATGCCCGTCATGGACGGCAATGCATTTACTGCTGCCTTGAGAGCCGGCGGCGGCGTGAATGCGGCCACGCCCGTGCTGGGCTATACCGCAAGCGAACTTGAACTCGATCTGGCGTCCGGCGCGCGAGCCAGCATGAACGCCGTGCTGATCAAGCCGGTAGACCTGCAGACGCTGCAGTCGTTCATCCTCGCGCATGCCAGGCGGCCGCTGGCCAGCGTGCCCAAGATCCACTGAAGGGAGGCAGCATGTCGACTGTCTTGATTGTTGATGACCATCCCGCGTTTCGGTTGGTTCTGAGAACGCAGATTGCGCTTTTGCCCAGCGCCAGCCGGATACTGGAGGCGGACAACGGGGTCGATACGCTGGCGCTGGCCCGCAGCGAGCGCCCTGATCTCATCGTGCTGGACCTGGACATGCCGAAAATGGGCGGCCTGGAAGCCATATCCAGAATCCTTGCCATCAATCCGGACTTGCGGATACTGGTGGTGTCGGCGCATGATCCGTCGGTCTTCGCGTCGCGCGTGGCCGAACTCGGCGCCTGCGGCTACGCCAGCAAGCGGCTGGAGATCAAGGAACTGATCCGTTGCATCGAGTCCGTGCTGGCTGGCTACCGCGTGTTTCCGAATTCGGCCAAGACGGCAGGCCAGGTGGATGTGGCGGACGCCTACCAGAAGAAACTTGAACTGCTGTCCAACAAGGAAATGGTCGTCACGCAGATGCTGGCCCAAGGATTGAGCAACAAGGAAATCGGTGACGCGCTATTCATCAGCAATAAGACGGTCAGCACGCACAAGACCAGGATAATGACCAAATTGCAGATCGGTTCCCTGGTTGAATTAGTCGATTTCGCCAGAAAATCGAAAATATCGATGTGAATTTCTCATAGGGCATATTTCCGCGTGCAGAACCCAGCGGCTTCGGCCATGCATCCCGAGCAGGAAAACTCGCAGATCCAGGCGGTGGCGGTGCTGCGGGATGAACTGCTTTCCAAGGTAGGCAACGACCTGGACATTGCCGCCGAGCTGGCGCATAGCCTGCACGTCAACCACAGGAAGGACGTCGATGCCTTGCTGCTGGCGATCGAACAGGAGCAGTGGGCGGAGGTCAAGCGGTATGCGCACCGGATTCTGAACACCGCGCAATTGCTGGGCTGCAGCGCCTTGGTTGAACTTTGCCTGCGCGTTGAGGCGATGCTTGGCAGGAAGGATGGCCAGGCGCGCGAGGAACTGTTGGCCGACTATGTCCCGGTCGTCAAAAATTTGAGTGCAGTCCTGGAGCGAGTGAACCGCACATTCTGAATCCTCCTACATTTTTCGCTCTCGAAGCGCCGTAGAGTGGCTGTATGTGAATTTCCTTCCCCAGTCCACCAGGAATGATGTATGAAACGCGCTGCAGCGCAATGCCAGCAACTTGGCGACCACGAAGTCATGTCGATGGCATGGCGAGGCGATGGCTTGAGCGTCGCCCTACAGCCGCAATTCAACCTGATGAACGGCGAAATGGTCGCCGCGGAATGTCTGGCTCGTTGGAAGCATCCGACCATGGGCGATATCGGACCCGCCGATTTCGTTCCCGCCGTCCATCGACTGGGCCTGGACCTGCTTTTTTTTGAGCAGATCTGCCGCCTGGCGGTCGCCGCAGCGCAGGCGCTGCAGGAAGAGGGAATCGACGTGCCGTTGGCGATCAACGCCTCGGCCTCAACCTTGTCGAGCCATGATGCGGTCGACGTCCTGGCGCGTCACGCCGCCGCGGCGAACATTCCGTTGACGCGCTTCCGGATCGAGCTGACAGAAGACCAGCCCATCACTCGCCTCGAGATGCTGCGGAAGTCCTTGAAGAAATTTGCGAAGGCCGGTTGCCAGGTCAGCATGGACGATTTTGGAACGGGCTATGCCTCGCTGCAGCTCTTGAACGCGCTGCCCATCGCCGAATTGAAGATAGACGGACGCTTCGTGCGCCGCATCCGCCGCGACCGGAAAGCGCGGGAAATCACGCGCCTGTCGGTGTTGCTGGGGGAGCGGCTCGGCCTGCGCGTGATCGCCGAAGGCATCGAAAGCGCGCCGGACATCGCTCTGCTCCAGTCCATGGGATGCAGCCACGGGCAGGGCTATGTGCTGTCGCCGCCCGTCGTGTTGTCCGAGTTCATCGAGAGCCGGAAGCGGTAGCCTCACCTGATGCGAAATTCCTGTGAAAATACCAACTTCCAGGGATATGCGGTTTCGCGCGGCTGAGACATAGTTCAGGCTGGGCAATTCCGCCCGCTCTCATCCGATGACCGCCCACATGCTTGCTTCCGAGTCGACCCTGCCTGCCCCGGTGCTGCTGGTGGAGGACGAACCCCTGATCTGCCGCCGGCTGGAAGGCCTGCTGCTGCAGCTTGGCTATGCGCCGGAGGCGCTGGTGTTTGCCGCCACGCTGGCGCAGGCGCGCGAGCAACTCGCCAGCCAGCCGTTTGCGCTGGCTCTGGTCGATCTGGGCCTGCCCGACGGCAACGGCACCGATTTGATCGCCGAGATGCACGCGGAGGATTCCAGCCTGGCGATCCTGGTGATTTCGGCATGGAGCACGGAAGACGCGATTCTTGCCGCGCTGCGCGCGGGCGCCACGGGCTATGTGCTCAAGGAACGAGACGACCTGGAGGTGTCCCTGTCCATCCGCAGCGTGCTGCGGGGCGGGGCGCCTATCGATCCCTTCGTGGCCCGACGCATCATCGAAGAACTGCGCCCCAGGCGGGCCGAACGCGCCGACGAGGCTGCGGGCGATTCCGTCGAAACCCTGAGTCCGCGCGAAAGCCAGATCCTGCGGTTGGTGTCCGAGGGACTGGGCAACCGCGAGATCGCCGAGGAACTGCATCTGTCGCGCTACACCGTCGAATGCCACGTCAAGCATATCTACCGCAAGCTCGCGGTCTCCTCGCGCACGCGTGCCATACACGCGGCGCGCACGCGCGGCTTGCTCGATTGAAGTGGCTGGCCGTCCTGTGGTTGGCGCTATGGCTGGCGCCGGCGTGGGCCCAGGAGCCCGCTGACGCCTGTACGGCGCAGGTGCTGTCGGTACAGGTTGCCAAGGGCGGCGACGATGGCAGGCGTCCGGAGCCGGCGCAATGGCAGGCGGTCGAACTGCCCGACGACTGGAGCGCGCGTTGGCCGGGCTACAGCGGTACCGCCTGGTACCGGATTGGCTGGACGCGCAATTGCGCCGGCACGGCGTCCGGACAGGTGGCCTTGGCGCTGGAATCCATCGTCATGGCGGGTGAGGTCTATATCAATGACGAACGGATCTGGAGCGATCCGCACCTGACAGAGCCGCTGTCGCGCAGCTGGAACGTGCCGCGTTACTGGGTGATTCCCGACGCCCTGCTGCATCCGGGCGAGAACACCTTGTGGATCCGCGTGGTCGGCGTGGCGGGGCAGACGCCCGGCCTGGGGCCGGTGCGTCTGGGCGGACAGTGGACGGTGTTGCAGCAGTACGAAGACCTGTGGTGGCGCAACCGCACGTTGTTCACGCTCAACCTGATCGTCTCGGGCGTCCTGGGCGGCCTGTGTTTCTTCATCTGGCTCATGCGGCGCGAACAGCGCGCCTTTGGCTGGTACGCGCTGATGGCCCTGTTCTGGGTGCTGTTCATTGCCAACGTGCTGGTGACCAGTCCCTGGCCGTTCCCCGACAGCCTGACGGCGGCTCGGGCCAACATCATGGTGCTGGTGCTGTACGTGGCCTGCTTCTGCGTCTTTACATGGCGCTTTGGCGACCAGTCCTTGCCGCGCATCGAGAAGGCGCTATGGCTGCTGGCGGCCGTGCTGCTGGCGGCGATGGCCTTCGTGCCGCAGGGGCATCTGCCGCAAGTGCAGCTGAGCGTGGTGCTGATCGTGTCGGCGATCTTCTTCGCCAATTGCCTGCAATTTCCGTTTCACGCGCTGCGCACCCGCCGGCCAGAGCACGCCATGCTGGCGGCATGCCTGCTGGCCTTCTTCGCTGCCTGCGCCCACGATCTGCTGCTGATGCTGAGGCTTATCGACGGCGAGGCCACCTACACGCCTTTCACCAGCGTTGTGGTCACGCTATGCATGTCCGCAGTGCTGGGGCTGCGCCATGCACGCAGCGTGCGCCGCATCGAGCGCTTCAACCAGGAGCTGGCCAGCGGCATCGAGCAGGCGCGCACCGAACTCGCCACCACGCTGGAGCGCGAGCATGCGCTGGCGCTGACGAATGCCCGGCTGCAGGACCGGTTGCAGATCGCGCACGATCTGCACGACGGGCTGGGAGGCTCCCTGGTCCGAATGATGGCCGTGGTGGAGCAGGCCAGCGCGCCGCTGCACAGCCAGCAGTTTCTTTCCATGCTCAAGCTGTTGCGCGATGATCTGCGGCAGACCATAGACAGCGGTTCCAGCGCGGGCGTTACGGTGCCGGCCACGCCGCGGGAATGGATAGCGCCGTTGCGCCACCGTTTCATGCAGCTGTTCGACGAGCTGGACATCAGCGCCACCTGGCGGGTGCCCGAGCTATGGCGCACACCGCCCAGCGCCCTGCAGTGCATGGCGCTGACGCGGCTGGTTGAGGAATCGCTGGTGAACGTGCTCAAGCACAGCCGCGCCCGCCGCGTGGAACTGGAACTGCGGCAGTCCGAATCCGACCGTCTGGAGCTGCGCATCGAGGATGACGGCGTCGGTTTCGACGTGGCCGCGGTGCTGCGCGCGGGCATCAGCGTGGGCATGCGCAGCATGCACGCCCGCATCGCCCGGGTAGGGGGCGAGCTGGACGTTGCGTCGCAGCCGGGGCGCACTGCGCTGACCGCCACGCTGGGGCTGCGCACGCCTCAGGCTTGAAGGCCGGCTATTTGGCGGTGTTCTCGTCGTCCACCGTCAGTCCGCCGCTTTTCATGATGCTCTGGGCGATCTCCTCGGCGGACTTTCCGGCAAAACCGTGTTCCCCCGCGGTAATGCGGAAGCTGTCGCCTTCCAGCGGGCTTTGCAGCGTGGCGGAAGACAACAGCACGCCGCCCGACCGCAGCTGGATGCGTTTGCCCACGCGGTCGCGGGTGAAGTCGGCAAGGGCCTGGCGGCTTTCGGGCTTGAGTTCGACGTCTACCGTCCTGGCGGAGGTTTGCGGGTCGGCGCCGGCGGTGGCGCGCGCCACCTGCAGCACGACGGTCTCTGCGTAGGCCGCGCCGGGCAGCAACAGCGCAAGCGCGGCCGCGCGGGCGAGTTGTCTCATTGATGGCATGGCAAGCTCCTTCTGATGGACATCCTGGCCTGGTCCCTTCGCAGGGCCTGGGCGGGTTCCTACATCCTAGCGCATGTCTCGCTGGCGATCGTCTGCGCAAATCGGACAAGCACGAGCGCGCAATGGGCGCTATGCTTCGCGGCGCGAAGTTCAGCGCGGCAACCGCCGTGCGATCCATACGAAGAGAGTCGAAACATGTCCAACGTTACCGCCGGCGCCACGCCGCTCGCCGAGCTCTACCAACATGTGATCCAGGAAGAGCTGGGTCTGGTCGCCCGGATCGACGAAGAGGGCGATGTCCTGTTCCGCCATCCCGAACTGGGCACCCTGTATTTCAGCCTGAGCGCCGACGATCCCGAATTCCTGCGCCTGGTCTATCCGTCCTTCGCCGATGCGACCGATCTGGGCATGGGGCGCGCCGAGCTGCTGGAGATCATCAATACGGTCAACAACCGTTGCAAGGCGGTGAAGCTGTACATCACGCAGAGCAGCGGCGATGTGGTCACGAACCGCGTTTCGGCCGCGATCGAGAGCTTTGTGGCTGCACCCGACGCGCTGCCCTCGGAGGCCTTGCTGCGCGGCATAGTCGCGCGTTGCCTGTCGGCGATCCGCCACAGCGCCGCCGAGACGCTGCGGGAAGCCGGCGTGCTGAAGCCGGCCGACGAAAGCGCGCATTGATACGGCGGCCCGATCCCGGCCTGGGCCGGGTCTAACGAAGGAGAGTCTCATGGCAGTGCGTGGAGTCTGGCTTGCGGCCGGCTTGTTGTTGAGCGGTATCGCTCACGCGGGATCGGCGCCGGCAGAATTGAGCTGCGTATCCGAAAGCGGCAAGGTCGCGCTGGAAGGCACGATCCCCTCATCCTCATCGGACGAAATGAAGCTGAAGCTGAGCTATGCGGACGGCAGCCTGGCGTTCGACTCGGACGCGAACCAGAACTATGTCGTGGCGGACTTTCCGCAGGCCGTGTTCACGCTGGTGGTGGCGGCCCAAGGGCAGCCGCTCACGCTGTACGCGATACCGTCCAGCATGGCGGTCAAGCGGGAAAGCAATGGCGACGCCGCTGGCAAATTCCAGGCCAAGCTGACGGCTCCACGGCCCCGCAGCGTGTCGGGGGTGCAGGCCGATACTCCGCTGAAAGCTACCCTCAACTGCGACTACCGGTACTCGCTGTAAGGTTGGACGGTAGCTGACCGGCGGCTTGCCCAGCCCCTTTCTCCAGATGACTGGACATCTGGAGAAAGGGGCTTTTTCATGTCTGAAGCCTGAGGATAGGCGCCGATATGCACCTGCTGTGAGCAGATCGATACGCGTGGATTGTTGTTATTGCGCTGCATTCTGGCCTTGTGAATTGGTCAAATTTCACAAAATTGACATTTGTCTGAATAAATCCTGACTATTTGTTGAACGTAAAAATAAGAATGAATATCATTGGCGCTCTTAAAAAACCAAGATCGCGCTGATAGCGCAGCCGCCGCGGGGCGGCTTCTGACAGAGTCCAATGAACAAAGCAGATACATCGACGGCCCCTGCCAAGGCCGGTGGGAATACTTCGGCCTCCATTTATGCAGCGATGTGCGGCGCGCTGATGTCGCCGGGCCTGGCCCTGGCGCAGGGCAGCGTGGCGCCAGGCGCCGTACACGAACTGTCGCCGGTGCACGTGCAGGGGCAGGCGGTCAGCGATGGCTACGAAGCCAACATCGCGTCCTCTCCGAAGATGACGGCGCCTCTGCTGGACACGCCGCGTTCGGTCACCGTGATCACTGAACAGCTGATGCGCGACCGCGCGGCGACCTCGCTCATGGATGTGTTGCGCACCGCCCCGGGCATCACCTTTGGCGCGGGCGAGGGCGGCACGCCCACCGGCGACCGCCCATTCGTGCGCGGCTACGAGGCCAGCACCGACATGATGGTTGACGGCATGCGCGACCTGGGCCGTTTCTCGCACGAGACCTTCAACCTGGAGTCGGTCGAGATCCTGAAGGGCCCCAGCTCCGCCTATTCCGGCCGCGGTTCGACCGGCGGCAGCATCAACCTGGTCAGCAAGAGCCCCAAGCTGGAGAATTTCGCCGAAGGCACGGTCGGCGTGGGCACCGACGACAACTGGCGTCTGACCGGCGACGGCAACTGGGCGCTGGGCGAGAGCTCGGCATTCCGCCTGAATTTCATGAAACAGGGTGGGGACATCCCGGGCCGCGACCATGTCGAAACCGATCGCTGGGGCGTGGCGCCCTCATTCTCCTGGGGCCTGGGCACGCCGACGCAGGTCACGCTCAGCTACTACCATCTGCAGAACGACGACACGCCCGACCTGGGCATTCCGTTCAAGAACGAGTCGCGCCCGGATCGCGTCACGCCGCCCAAGGTGGACCGCAACAACTACTACGGCCTGATCGGCCGCGACTATCGCAAGAACCAGGCCGACATGACCACCCTGATGGTCGAGCACAAGTTCAGCGACAAGCTGAAGCTGCGCAACGGTACCCGCTATAGCGAGTCCACCAACGAATACGTGATGACCCGCCCGTCTTTCGACAATTGCGCGGCGCGTGTGGGTGGCAGGCCCAACCCCGCCTATGGCGTGGCGCCCTGCTCGAACGAAGCGGACGGCGTGAAGATGAGCAAGGCCCTGCGCAGCCTGAACCAGACCAACCGCTCCTTCATCAACCAGACCGACATGTTCGGTGAATTCACCGCCGGCGGCCTGCGTCACAGCTATGTGGCCGGCCTGGAGTTCAGCACCGAGACGATCAGCAAGCGCGACGGCGTGCCCTCGGGCGGCTTCGACAAGACCCTGCAGGACGACCTGTACAACCCCAATCCCCGCCAGCCGTATACCGGCAGCCTGAGCTGGGGGCCGCGCTACGACGCCGCCAAGACCATCACGCGCGCGGCCTACGTGTTCGACACGGTCAAGTTCAGCGAGCAATGGGAAGCCAACGCCGGCCTGCGCTACGACAATTACCGCGTGACCAGCGGCAACGTCGAGCGTACCGACAATATGTGGAACTACCAGCTGGGCCTGGTCTACAAGCCCGCGCCCAATGGCAGCATCTACGTGTCCTACGGCACCTCGTCCAACCCGTCCGGCGAAACGGCAGGCCAGTCAGGCGGCGCCGACGGCGCGGCAGGCGGCCGCCTGACCGCGGGCACCGCGGCGCTGGCGCCTGAAAAGAGCCGCAGCATCGAACTGGGCACCAAGTGGGACGTGTTCGACGAGCGCCTGTCGCTGACGGCAGCGGTGTTCGAAACCCGCAAGACCGATGCCCGCAGCTCCGATCCCATCACCGGCGACGTGACGCTGTCCGGCAGCAACCGCGTGCGCGGCATCGAGCTGGGCGTGGCGGGATCCATCACGCCCAAGTGGCAGGTCTGGGGCGGCTACAGCTACATGGACCCCAAGGTCACCAGCTACCAGAGCGGCGGCACCGACTACAGCGGCAATCAGATGAAATTCATCGCCCGCCAGAGCGCCAGCCTGTGGACGACCTACAAGTTCCTGCCGGAGCTGACGGTGGGCGCCGGCGCCACCTACACCGGCAAGCGTTACGTGGACGACGCCAACGTCTATCAGTTGCCGTCCTACTGGCGCTACGACGCGATGGCGGCTTATCAGTTCAACAAGAACTTCGGCCTGCAGCTGAACCTGAACAACCTGACCGACGAGACCATCTACGAGGCTTCGCACGTGGGGCTGTTCAGCTATGTGGCGCCGGGCCGCTCGGCGATGCTGACCGCCACGTTCCGCTATAACTGACGCGCAATACGCCAGCGCCGCAGCCGCGGCGCTGGCGTCGCGTATTCCGGCTTAGTCGATGCGCGCGCCGGAGATCTTGACGGCCTCGGCCCACTTGGCGATTTCCTGCTGCACGAAAGCCTGGAACTGCTCGGGCGTGGAAGGCGTGAATTCGCTGCCGGAGGCGGCGAGCTTTTCCTTGGTCTTGGGATCGGCCATGACTTCGCGCATGTCCGCCGATATCTTCTCCACCAGCGGCTTGGGCGTGCCCTTGGGGGCGAAAAAGCCCGACCAGGGCGGAGCGGCGTAGCCGGGGAAGCCCTGTTCGGCCACCGTGGGGTAGTCGGGCGCGCTGGCGAAGCGCCCCGCCGTGGTCAGCGCCACGATCTTCAGCTTGCCGCTCTTGGCATAGGCTTGCACGGCGGGCAGGCCGGTGACGCCCACCTGGATCTGGCCGCCCAGCAGGTCGGTCACCATCGGCGCGCTGCCGCGGTAGGGAATGTGGGCAATCTCGAACTTGCCCTGGTTCTTGATCAGCTCCATGCCCAGGTGCGATGCCGTGCCGTTGCCGTCCGATCCGTACGAGTAGTGCGCGTCGGGCTTCTTCAGCAGGGCGATGAGTTCCCGCAGGTTGTTGGCCGGCACATCGTTGTTGACGATGATGGCATTGGGATACAGCGTGGCCTGCGTGATGGCCTCGAAGTCCTTGACCGGGTCATAGCGCATGTTCTTGTAGAGCGAGGTATTGATGCCGTGCGAACCCGTCACGCCCAGCACCAGGGTGTAGCCGTCGGGCGCCGCGCGCGCTACATATTCCGAGCCGACGTTGCCGCCTGCGCCGGGCTTGTTTTCCACGACCACCGGTTGTCCCCATTTCTTGGACAGGCCTTCGGCCACCAGGCGCGCGGTGATGTCAGTGGCGCCGCCGGCCGGGAAGGGTACGACGATGGTGACCGCGCGGTTGGGGAAGTTGTCCGTATCCTGCGCGAAGACTGGGGCGGCAGCCAGGCCAATGGCGCCGGCAAGCAGCGCCAGCATGCTGCGGCGGAGGGCAGGGCGCGCCGGGCGTCCGTGCGTTGCGGAGGTGTTGGTGTGCTTCATGGTTCTAGCCCCTTGCTGTGTGATGTAAGTCTTGTGTGAAGTCGATGGTGGCGGCTGGAGCTATAGCGCGGTGTAGCCGCCGTCCGCGCGTATGTCCGTACCCGTGATGAATGAGGCGGCGTCGCTGATCAGGAAAACTGCTGTCTGTGCGATCTCCTCGGCTGTGCCGAGGCGTCCGGCTGGATATTTGGCCGCCAACGCGGCGCCGGCGGCCTGCGCGCTGCCATAGCGCGCGACCAGCCTGCTGGTCAGGACCGCGCCCGGCGACAGGCTCAAGGCGCGGATGCCGTCGGCCGCGTGATCCACGGCAATGGCGCGCGCCAGCGCGATCAGACCGGCCTTGCTGGCGCCATACGCACCACGGCCCGGCGCGGCCACGCTGCCCAGCTGCGAGGCGATGTTCAACACCACGCCGCTGCCGGCCCGCGCCATGTGGGGGATGGCGCATCTGCTCATCAGCCACGCGCCAGTCAGGTTCACGTCCAGCGCCTGACGCCATTGCTCCAGCGTAAGGTCCGCGATCTTGTTGCCCGGCGTGACGGTGGCCGCGTTGTTCACCAGGACGTGGATCGCACCCCAGTGCGCAGCCGTTCTTTCCACGGCTTCGCGCGTACTTTGCGCGTCGCTCACGTCGCAGGCGATCGCCAGCATCTGGGTATCAGGTCCAGCGAGGGCCTGGCGGGTTTGCGCGAGCAGTTCCGCATCGCGGTCCAGCAAGGCCACGCGGGCGCCGGCAAGCAGGCATTGCGCCGCGATCGCCTGGCCCAATCCGCCGGCTGCGCCGGTCAGGATCACGACCTTGCCATGCAGCGCGGGTGCGTTCGTCTGTGTCATAGCGGCATCGCTCCCAGCGAGGCGCCGCCGCAGACGTAGAGCGTCTGTCCGGTGATGGCGCCTGCCTGCGCGCCCAGGAAGAAGGCAATGGCCGCGGCGACTTCGCCCGCGTCGATCAGGCGGCCCAGCGGCAGTTCAACCTGCGGCGGAGCGCCGCGCTTGGGATCGCGCAGCATGGGCGTGTCGACCGCGCCGGGCGCGACGACGTTGACGGTGATGCCGCGCGCGATGAGTTCGGCGGCCAGACTGCGCGCCAGGCCAATCTGGGCGGATTTGGTCGCCGCATAGGCCAGGCGTTGCGCGCGGCCCAGCACGGCGCGGCTGGACACCAGCACGATGCGGCCGCGGCCGTCAGGCAGTTGCGGCGCCAGCGCGCGGACCAGCGCCATCGGCGCGGCTCCGTGCAATTGCCAAAGCCAGTCCGCGTCTTCCGGGCGCGTGTCCAGCGCGCCGCCGGTGCGCACTGCGCCCGCGCAATGCGCCAGCGCTGTCGGGGCGCAGCCGTCCAGCAGCGCGCATAGACCGCGCAAGGCGGCGGCGTCGGTCAGGTCGCACACCAGATGGCGATACTGTCCATGCCCTTTGATGGCCGCCGGCGCGATGTCCACGCCGGTCACCTGCCAGCCGGACGCCAGCAGCAGTTCGGCCAGCGCCAGGCCGATGCCCGACGACGCGCCCGTCAGGACGCAATGCGCCTGCGCATTCCGCTCAGTCATGGCGAAGCGCTCAGTCGGCCAGCGTCGTCAGGCGCTTTTCCATGGCGCGCATCTGCTCGTAGCCCATCAATTGCATGATGTCTTCGATGCCCACCAGCAGGTCGGGACGGTCGGCGGGCTCGCCGCTGGCGATCACGCCCTGCATGACTTGCAACGCCTGGCGCATGCCGTAAATCGCAGCGGCAGGCAGCATGCGCGGCAGGCTGATGCGCTTGACGCCGATTTCCTTCAGGCGCGGCAGCGGAATCAGCGGCGTGGTGGGACGGTTGCGGATGCCGAATCCCATGTTGATGCTGACCGGAATGCCGGCGGCGTCCACCAGGCGCTTGATGTCGTCCTCGGTGCGCACGGCGTCGGGGAACAGCATGTCGGCGCCCGCCTTGGCGTAGGCGCGGGCGCGCTTGACCGCGCCTTCGATGCCTTCGATCGCGAGGGAGTCGGTGCGGGCGATGATGACGAAGTCATCGTCGCGTCGCGCCAGGCAGGCGGCTTCGATCTTCTTGACCATTTCCGCTTCGCTCACCACGTCCTTGCCGGGCATGTGGCCGCAGCGCTTGGGGCTGACCTGGTCTTCGAGGTTGATGCCGGCGACGCCGGCTTCCTCGAACATCTGTACCGTGTGGTAGACGTTCACCGGGTTGCCGTAGCCGGTGTCGGCGTCAGCCGTGAGGGGAATGGAGACGGACCGCGCCAGATGACGGCAGTGGGTGACGTTTTCCGACAGGCCCATCACGCCGATGTCCGCGATGCCCAGCAGGGCGTTCGACACTGCCGCACCGCTGGTGCAGGCGGTCTTGAAGCCCGCGGCCTCGACCAGGCGGATGCTGTATCCATCGTACACGCCAGGGGAGACGATGAAAGGTTCGTTCTTCAGCAATTGCCGGAACTGGTGGCGCGGGTTGTTCATGTCGTACTGCTCCAGAGAGTGTCAGGCAGCGGAGACGGGGTGCCCGGCGATGCCGGACGCCCCTTCCGCCAGATGTTCAAAAAGGTGTTGCGCCGCGCGTTCGATGTGCGAGCGCATGAGCGATTCCGCCAGCTCGGCGTCGCGCGCGCGGATCGCGCGCAGGATCTGCCAGTGTTCGGCGTAGGCGTCGTCCTTGCGCTCCAGCACGGTGCCGGAGTGCCGGCGGTAGACGCGCAGCAGGTGATAGAGGTCGCCGCAAAGGGCGTTGATGATGCGGTTGTTGCCGCTGGCCCGCACGATGCGCTCATGGAAGTCGAAGACCCGCGGCGCGGGGGCGCCGCCATTGGCCGCTTCCAGGCGCCGCTGGCGGTCCTGTTCAAGCTCGGCCAGCAGTTGCGTGATTTCCTCGTCGCTCATGCGGCGAGTGGCCAGATTGCAGGCCACGCCTTCCAGTGCCATGCGCATCTGGAACAGTTCCAGCGCGGATTCCGCCGACAACGTCACCACGCGCGCCTTGATGTAGGGCTCGCGCGTGATCAGCTGGATCCCTTGCAGGCGGCGCACGGCCTCACGCACCGGACCGCGGCTGACGCCGAATTCCTGCGCCAGCGCGACTTCATTGATGACGCTGCCCGGGGCCAACCGGCCTTGGTAGATCGCGTCCAGCACCTGGTCGAACACCACGTCGGCCAGCGGGCCGGAGGCGTCTTCCTTGATGGCGATGGAGGTCGTGGCGGTGTTCATAGTGTTGACAGCCTATCAAAGGAATTTAAAAAGTGTCAACTCTTTTGGAGTTGGCAGGGTCGTGGCGGCGATACCGGATTACAGGCGTCGCCATTGATGTTTCGCCCATTTTACAGAGACTTTTCGGGGTTATCCCTAGCTCTATGGGGGTGGTTCTTGTATCTACACTTTCGATGAGGCTATGCCAAACTGTATTTGACGCACCCATTGTCGATTCAGTGATGGCCTATAGTGTTGACACTATTATTTCGTAAGCCGTAAGATGGACTCAGTTGAGATTTTCCCGATTACCGCTGCCATGATCCAGTCTTTCCCCTGTTGCGGCAGGACGCTGCGCTACGCGCACCTGTCCGCCGCCGCCCGAGCCGCGGGGCGCGACATCCACGCATATCCCTATGTCATCCGCGTGCTGCTTGAGAACCTGCTGCGCCATCGCGCATGGGGCGCCGCCGTGTCCGAGGACGAGATCGGCAGGCTCTGGGATTGGCGCGCGCATGCCGGCGCCGACTTGCCGCTGCATGTCGCGCGGGTGATCCTTCCGGACTCCAGCGGCCTGCCGGTATTGCAGGACCTGGCGGCGCTGCGCGACGCGGTGGCCCAGGCGGGCGGGGACGCGGCGCGGGTGGACACCCGGATTCCGGTGGACCTGATCGTGGACCATTCCCTGCAGGTCGACCATTGGGGCGACGAAGGCGCGGTGCAGCGCAACCTGCGCCGCGAGTTCGAGCGCAACGACGAACGCTACCGGTTCCTGAAATGGGCGCAGCAGGCTTATAAGGGTCTGCGGGTCATCACGCCGGGCATCGGCATCATCCATCAGGTCAACCTGGAGTACCTGGCGCCGGTGGTCATACGCCAGTCACGGCCGGACGGCGACTGGGCCTATCCCGATTTCGTCATCGGCGGCGACTCGCACACGCCGATGGTCAACGCCCTAGGCGTGCTGGGCTGGGGCGTGGGCGGCATCGACGCCGAGGCGGCCCTGCTGGGCCATGCCTACACGTTCCCGATCCCGGAGGTCGTGGGGGTGCGGCTGCGCGGCGCCATCGAGGCGCCCGCGCTCACCACCGACGCCGCCCTGCTGATCACGCAGCAATTGCGCGCGGCGGGCGTGGTGGGCTGCATGGTCGAATTCTTCGGCCCTGCGGCGCAGGCGCTAGGCGTGCCGGAACGCGCCACCATCGCCAACATGGCGCCCGAGTACGGCGCCACTTGCGGCTTTTTCCCGATAGACACCCGCACGCTGGACTATGCCCGCATGACGGGGCGCAGCGACGAGCAACTGGCGCTGATCGAAGCCTATGCCCGCGCCAACAGCCTGTGGCGCGATGCCGGCGACGCGGCGCCCGCATATAGCCGGGTGATAGAGATCGACCTGTCGGCGGCGCGTCCCAGCGTGGCGGGCCCGCGACGGCCGCAAGACCGCATGGACGTGGGCGAGGTCGGGGCGGATTTCCGCCGCCGCCTGGGTCAGTCCCTGACGGAAGGCGGGTTCGGCGTGGACGCCGCCGCGCTGGCCGCGCATCCGCCCAGCCGCGCTTCCTTGGGCCATGGCTCCGTGGCGCTGGCGGCCATCACCTCTTGCACCAATACGTCCAATCCTGGCGTGATGCTGGCCGCGGGCCTGGTCGCGAAAAAGGCGCTGGCGTTGGGGCTGACGCCGCCCGCCTGGGTCAAGCGTTCGCTGGCGCCGGGATCGCGCGCCGTCACGCGCTATTTGGAATCCGCCGGCCTCCTGCAGGCCTTGCAGGCGCAGGGATTTCACGTGATCGGCTATGGCTGCACGACTTGCGGCGGCAAGTCCGGCCCCCTGGACGCCGCGGCGGCAGACGCCATCGCCGAGGGCGGCCTGGTGGCCGCGGCGGTGCTGTCCGGCAACCGCAATTTCGAAGGCCGCATTCACAAGCTGCTGCGCGCCAACTACATCGGCTCTCCGGCCATGGTGGTGCTGTATGCGCTGGCCGGCAGGATAGACCTGGACTTCGAACGCGAACCGCTGGGGCCGGGCTCCGATGGCGCGCCGATCTATCTGCGCGACGTCTGGCCCAGCCAGGAAGAGATAGCGGCCCTGTTGCCGCTGGCCGCGGATCCTGCCTTGTTCGCCGAGGTCTATGACCCGGCGAGCCTGGACAGCGCGATCTGGCGCGACCTGCAGGCGCCCTCGGGGCTGCGCTTTCCCTGGGACCCGGAATCGCAATACCTGGTCGAGCCGCCATTCTTCAAGACCGAGCCCGGCCGCGATGCCCTGGCAGACCTGGAAGCCAGCCTGAAGCACGGCCGCGTGCTGGCGGCGTTCGGCGATTCGCTGACGACCGACCACATCTCGCCCAGCGGCGAGATCCCGGCGGATACGCCGGCTGGCGCGTACCTGATCGGCAAGGGCGTGGCGCCGCGCGACTTCAATACCTATGTGGCGCGCCGCTGCAATCACCATGTGATGACCCGCGCCACCTTTGCCAACATCCGCATCAAGAATGCGCTGGTGCCGGATGTGGAGGGCGGGGTGACCCGCCATTTTCCCAGCGGGCAGCGCATGGCGGTGGTCGACGCGGCCGAAGCCTACCGCGCCGAGGGTGTGGCCAGCGTGGTCCTGGGCGGCAAGGACTACGGCATGGGCAGCAGCCGCGACTGGGCCGCCAAGGGTTCGGCGCTGCTGGGCGTGCGCGCCGTGATCGCGGAATCGTTTGAACGCATCCACCGGGCGAATCTGGTGGGCATGGGCGTGTTGCCGCTGGCTTTCGCCCCGGGCGAGGGCTGGCGCCAGTTGGGCCTGACCGGGGCGGAAACCCTGCGTTTCGACAACGTGGCTGACGGTGTGCGCAAGGGCGAGCCCATCACCGTCGTCGCCGAAGACGGCGAGCGCCGCATCGTCTTCCAGGCCTACGCCCAGGTGCTCACTCGCGCCGAACGCAAACTCATGGCAGAGGGCGGCATTCCTGCCAGCGTCCTCAACGGCTTTTTGAACGACACGCAGGCCGCTGACGCGGCCCATCGCTGAAAACACGCATCTATCGGGAAAACCACATCATGCTGGATCTGCTGCTTACCAATGCCAGACTGTACTTGCCCCAGCAGGGGCTGACCGAAGGCGTACTCGGCGTCATCGACGGTCGCATTGCCATCATCGCCGAGCCAGGCGCGCAATTCGAGGCCCGCGAGACCATAGATTGCCAAGGGCTTTGGGTATTGCCGGGTCTGATCGATCCGCACGTGCATTTCGGATTCGGCTCGCCCGAGACCGACTTCGAAACCGAGTCGCGCTTCGCTGCCCTCGGCGGCACGACCTCCGTGCTGTCGTTTCATCGCTCGGCGGATATCCGCGAATCCTTCGACAAGGTGCGCGACCGCGCGCTGTCGCAGAGCTGCGTCGATTTCGGCTTCCATTTCGGCATCACCAGCAATCTGCACGTGGAGACGCTGGAGGAAATTTCGCGCCGCTTCAACGTGAATTCCTACAAGCTCTACATGATGTACAAGGGCGCAGCAGGGCTGTCCAAGGGCTTTACCGATATCGACGACGGCCTGCTGTATTCGGCGTTGCGCGCTACCGCCGCGATCCCGGGCGCGATCATGGGCGTGCATTGTGAAAACGTGGAAGTGATTCCCGTCCTGCGGGATCCGCTGCGCGCCGCTGGCCGCGACGACCTGAAGGCCTGGAATGAACAGAGCCCGGACTTCCTGGAAGCGGAGAACGTGCACCGCGTCTGCTACTTCGCATCCAAGACCGGCGCCGCGGTCAACATCGTGCACCTGAGCAGCCGCGAGGCGCTGGACGAGGCGCGGCGCCACCGGCGCACGCCGGACGCGCCGCCGATCTATGTCGAGACCTGCCCGCACTACCTGTTCCTGAACGACGAATCGCCCGCCGGGACTTATGCCAAGGTCAATCCGCCGGTGCGCGGCCAGGCCGACGTGGACGCCATGTGGGAGGGCGTGCTGGATGGTTCCATTACCACCATCGGCACCGACCACGTGCCGCGCAAGCGTGCCACCAAGGACACCGACATCTGGGCAGCCAGCAACGGCTTTCCCGGCACCGGCTTGATGTTGCCGATCCTGCTGCACGAAGGCTATCACCGCCGCGGCGTGCCGCTGGAAACGTTGATGAAAGTCAGCGCGGAGAACTCTGCCCGCATCTACCGCATGCCTGCCAAGGGCAGCATCGAGATCGGCAAGGATGCCGATCTGGTGCTGGTGGATCCGGATCTGGAGCGCACCGTCGATCCCTCCACGCTCGAATCCAATTCCGACTACTCCCCTTACGAGGGCATGACCCTGAAGGGTTGGCCCGTGCGCACCCTGGTGCGCGGGCGCACCGTGGCGCTGGACGGCCGCATTACCGATGCCGCGCGCAGCAATCCCGGCGGCCGCTATCTCAAGCGTCTTTGAACTGAACCTACTCCACTTCTGGCAGGCACTACCATGAGCGAAACCAAGCGAATCTGGGACGACTTTCTGACTGAACGCGACAAGCAGGTGCTGGCGCAGGCCGGCTACGGCAAGCGTGGCGGCTTCGGCAAGCGTCCGGCCCTGTTCATCATCGACGTGCAGTACAACTTCTGCGGCGATACGCCCCAGGACATCCTGGAAGGCCTGAAGCAGTACCGCACCCATTGCGGCCGGGAGGCCTGGGACGCGGTGGCGCATATCGTGCCGCTGCTGGAGCTGGCGCGCGACAAGAACATACCGGTCTTCTATACCGAAAGCGGCCGCCGCGCCGACCTTCTGGACAGCGGCGTGCAAGTGGGCAAGAACCATCGCGGCGGCGAGAAGACCGTGCTGGCCAACACCCATGCCACGCAGACCGTGGAGCCGTTGGCCCCGCGGCCGCAGGACATCCGCATCACCAAGCAGAAGCCGTCCTGCTTCTTCGGCACCATCTTCATGAGCCACCTGAACTTCCTGGACGTAGACACGCTGATCCTGGTGGGCTGCACGTCTTCGGGATGCCTGCGCGCCACCACGGTGGACGCCTATTCGTACAACTTCAAGGTCATCATTCCCGAAGAGGCTGCGTTCGACCGCTTCCAGGCCAGCCATGCGATGAGCCTGTTCGACCTGAACTGCAAGTACGCCGATGTGATCCCGTCGCGCGAAGTGCAGGATTACCTGCGCAACCTGCCCGCGCCGGCCGCGGCGGAACAGGCCTGAGCCGCCCATGTCCGCGACCGCCGCCGGACCGTTGCCGGTCTACCTGCTGACGGGTTTCCTGGGCAGCGGCAAGACCACGCTGCTGTCGCGGTTGGTGCGCAGCCCGCGCTTTGCCGATACGGCGGTGGTGATCAACGAGTTCGGCGAGATCGGCCTGGACCACATGCTGGTGGGCAAGGCCGATGACACCGACGTGGTGCTGCTGGATTCCGGCTGCCTGTGCTGCGCAGCCACCAGTTCGCTGCAGGACACGCTGGAGTCGCTCTATTACCGGCGCCAGCGCGGCGAGATTCCCGCGTTCACGCGCGTGGTGGTGGAGACTTCGGGGCTGGCGGATCCTTGTCCGGTCATCAATACGCTGGCGGCGGATCCGCTCATCGCCCGCCACTACCGCTTCGGCGGCGTGGTGGCGACGGCGGACGCGCTGCATGGCCTGTCGACGCTGGACGCCTACCGCGAAGCCAGTACCCAGATCGCCATCGCCGACCGCATCGCGCTGACCAAGGCCGATCTGGCCGATGAGGCTGCGATAGACACGATGCGCGCTGCGCTGCGCGGCTACAACGCCAGCGCGCCCATCCGCGCGGTGTCGCCGGACACCGTGGATGAGGAAGCGCCCGCGCTGTTCGACGACCTGCGCGCCGAGCATCTGGATGCTGCGGCGCTGAACGCCGCGCCAGCCGCAGGGCCGCTGGCGCACGTGTTGCGCTACGGAATCGTGTCCTACGCCTTTACGCAGAGCCAGCCGGTGGGCTGGGAGGACTATGCGCGCTGGACCCGGCACATGCAGCGCCAGGTCGGCGACCGCCTGTTGCGCGCGAAAGGGCTCTTGCGCTGGACGGACGGGACGCTGCGCGCCGTCCATGGCGTGCGGCATGTCTTTTCTGTGCCCGAGCCTGTCGAGGGAGTGGAAGGCTCGCAGCGGGCGGGCGCCATGGTCCTCATCGTGCAGGACATGTCGGCGGAAGAAGTGGACGAGGCGATTCGGCCGCTGGGATTGTGATGCCGCGCCGCTGGCGCGCTGGCGTTCAGGGGCGCGCGCCGTTTCCCAGGTGCAACGCCACCACTTCCGTATCCGCGCCGGCCAGTCCCGGGTACCGTGTCCTGACCAAAGGATCGTGCCCCGGCACGATGTGGTCGGGCGATTCCGCGAACTTCAGCAGGATCTCGTAGCCCGCCAGCATGTCAGCGACGTTGTCGACGATGGGAAACGGTGCGTCCAGGCCCATGTTGTCGTAGTAGTGGCTGGCGTCCGACGCCAACACCATCCAGCCGCGCGCGGTGTGCACGCGCACCGCCTGCAGTCCGCGGGTATGGCCGCCGATGTGCAGCAGTTGCAGGCCCGGTGCGATTTCGTCGTGGCCATGGTAGAACGCCACGCGTTTGTCGTACACGCCCCGTACCACGTCGACCACGTCTTCCACTGCATAGGCGTGGCGCAGCATGTCGAAGCGCATGTTGCAGCCGCAGGCATAGTGCAGCTCGCTTTCCTGCAGATGCAGGCGGGCCTGCGGCAGCTTGCGGATGTTGCCTGCGTGGTCGTAATGCAGATGTGTGACGATGACATCGCGGATGTCCGCGGGCGCGATACCCAGCTTTTCCAATGCTTCAATCGGGCAGCGCAAGAACTCGCGGCCGCGGGCCCGGGCTGCGGCCTCGTTGAAGCCCGTATCCACCAGGTAGACGCGCTGGCCGTCGCGGATGACCCAGACGAAGTAATCCATCGGCATCGGGCCGTCGTGCGGATCCGGGGGCGTGATGAAGTTCTGGCTACGCTGCCGCGCTACCGTGGCGTAGCGCAGGGCGTAGACCTCGTAGTGGGGCAGTGTCATGCGATGGCTCCGGTTGCGCGCAGGACGGGCGGGATGAACTCGCTACCCTGCAGTGCTGGCGCCCCGCTTTTTGGTTGCTGGACGCTCGTCTTCACCTTGGGAAGTCTCCTGTTGCTGGCGCTTGAGCACCTCGAGCGCAGTGCGTTCCGCGTTTGCGATATGGCTTTGCGCGGCGTTCTGTGCGCTTTGCGGATCCCGGGCCCGGATGTGCTCGAAGATCAGATCGATCTCGGCCATGCTTTCCGGCAGGCGGTCGGCGCGTGCAAACGAGGTGGCGCGCAGCAGATTGATGCGCGACAGCAGGCCGGGCAGCATGTCCTTGACCAGATCGTTGTCGCAGCCGCTCAGTAGTACGTCGTAGAACTCGCGCTTGGCCGCCAGCAGGGCGGCCTTATTGCTGCCCTTGGCCTGGCGGTGCAGGGCGTCGACGGCCTTGCCCAGACGCTCGATGTCGGCGTCGCTTGCCAGCCGGGCGAACTCGTGCGCTGCATAGCCTTCGAGCAGTCCGCGCAGGGCATAGAGGTCACGGGCGGCCTTTTCGGTGATGCGCACCACGGTAGGGCCGCGGTGTGGCTCGATGGAGATCAGGCGTTCGGCTTCCAGGGTGCGCAGCGCCTCGCGCAGGGTGCTGCGGCTGATGCCCAATTGATCGCACAGCTCCTGTTCGCGCAGGCGCTCTCCGCCCTTGAGCCGGCCGTCCATGATGGATGCTCGCAGGAACTCCTCGACGCGTATGCGCAGAGTGCTGGGCTTTTCGAATACCGCGCCTGTCTGGCTGGCCATTGCTGTTTCTCGCTTATCCGGGCGGCGGGTTCGAGCGGCGGCGCAGGCTCATGGCCTCGTCGCGGCGGACCGCCGTGTCAATGTAAAGACGCAATATATCCCGTTGGCAGGTCGTGCTCGCGGGGCATGCCCTGCGGCAAATTATGAGGTGCACTATTTTTTCAGTCAAGCAGATTGTCAGACAATCAGACTATTGACGATTGCGGGAAAATTGCCGGACAATCAGACAAAACAGTGGGCGTAGATCCCCTGTAAAGCCGTCACCCCATCACAAAGAGGAACTCATGGCAGACATCAAATCCGAAACCCAGGCCCTGTTCGACCAAGGCCTGAACCTGCGCCGCGAAGTGCTGGGCACGGAATACGTGGACGGCTCCATCGGCCGCGCCAACGAATTCATGATGGCCTTCCAGCACATCACCACCGAATGGTGCTGGGGCTATACCTGGGGCCGTCCCGGTCTGGAAAAGAAGACCCGCAGCATGCTCAACCTGGCCATGCTGACCGCGCTGAACCGCCCGGCCGAGATCAAGCTGCACGTCAAGGGCGCGCTGAACAACGGCGTGACGGTCGAGGAGATCAAGGAAATCCTGCTGCAGGCCACGGTCTACTGCGGCATCCCGGCGGGGTTGGACGCGTTCAAGGTCGCCAACCAGGTGCTGGAAGAAGAGGGCGCTTTCAAGGAGTCCAAGGCATGAACGCCCCGCAAGAGCGGGTGGGCCTGATCGGCATCGGCAGCATGGGTTGGCCCATGGCGGCCCGCCTGGTGCAGGCCGGCTTTGCGGTCACGGTGTTCGACGCCGTGCCCGGCCAGGCCGCCAAGTTCGCCCAGGAAGTAGGCGGCCAGGCCGCAGCCACCTGCGCCGAATTGGCCGCGCAGTCCGACATCATCTTCACCATGCTGCCCACCAGCGCGATCGTCGAGCAGGTGCTGAACGGCGAACAGGGCGTGCTGGCGGGTTTGCACCAGGGTAGCGTGGTCGTGGACATGAGTTCCGGCGTGCCGGCGCATACCCAGCGCCTGGCGCAGGCCGTGGCCGCCGCTGGCGGCGTCATGGTCGACGCGCCGGTTTCCGGCGGCGTGCCGCGCGCCCGCACGGGCGAACTGGCCATCATGTACGGCGGACCCGCGGCGACGCTGGAGCGGGTGCGTCCGGCCCTGTCCAGCATGGGCACGACGATCACGCCCGTGGGTGAGGTGGGCAGCGCCCATGCCATGAAGGCGTTGAACAACCTGGTGTCGGCAGGCGGCTTCCTGATCGGCGTCGAGGCCATGCTGATCGGCCAGCAGTTCGGCCTGGATCCGAACGTTATCGTCGACGTACTCAACGCGTCGACCGGCATGAACAATTCCACCCAGAAGAAGTTCAAGCAGTTCGTGCTGTCGCGCCAGTTCAATTCGGGCTTCGGCCTGGACCTGATGGTCAAGGACCTGGGCATTGCGCTAGGCATCGCGACCGACACCGGCACGCCCACGCCGTTTGCCTCGCTGTGCCGCGAACTTTGGGCCTCGGCCGGCAAGATGCTGGGCAAGGGCCAGGACCACACCGCCGTCGCCCGCCTGTCCGAGCAACTGGCCGGCGTGGAGCTGGGCGCCAGGCAGCAAGACTGAAACCGTTGCGGCCGGGTTGGCGTCCGGCCGCGTCCTATCGCTCAGTGTTTACCCTGGCACTGTGCTTTACGGCAAATTTGTATGATGACATTATGACTTCACTCTTGGAAGGCAACGTCGTCATGCCCTTGGCATCCACATTACGCATGCTCGCCCCTTGTCCGGCCGGCGGGCGTCCATGACCGAAGAATCCCGCATCCGCGAAGAGATCTGCGCCGTCGGCGCCAGCCTCTACAACCGTGGCTATACCGTGGGCGCCGCCGGCAACATCAGCGCGCGCCTGGACGATGGCTGGCTGATCACGCCGACCGATGCCTGCCTGGGCAGGCTGGATCCCGTCCAACTGTCCAAGGTCGATGCGGCGGGCAGGCATGTTTCGGGCGGCAAGCCGTCCAAGACGCTGGAGCTGCATCGCGGCATCTACCAGGCCAGTCCCGGCGCTCGCGGCATCGTGCATACGCATTCCACGCATCTGGTGGCGCTGACGCTCGCGGGCGTATGGCGGCCCGATGAAGTGCTGCCGCCGATCACGCCCTATCAGGTCATGAAGGTCGGCAGGATTCCGCTGATCCCCTATCGCCGCCCCGGCGACCCGCAGGCCGCAGCCGAGGTCGCCGCCGTGGCCGGAGAGGTGCGCGGGGCGCTATTCGAGCGCCTGGGGCCGGTGATGTGGGAGCGTTCCGTGGCGCATGCGGCTTACGCGCTGGAAGAACTGGAAGAAACCGCCCGCCTGTGGCTGATGAGCGATCCCCGGCCGGCGCCATTGAGCGCGGCGGCGATCGACGAACTGCGCGACGTGTTCGGCGCGCGCTATTGAATCAAGGAATCGCGATGCCGCGCCTGGCCGCCAATCTCAGCATGATGTACACCGAGCATCCTTTCCTGGACCGGTTTGCCGCGGCCGCGGGGGACGGATTCGCGGGAGTGGAGTTCCTGTTTCCCTACGAGTACCCGGCAGCCGAACTCAAGGCGCGGCTGCAAGCGCAAGGGTTGACCCAGGCGCTGTTCAACGCGCCGCCCGGCGATTGGGCCGCGGGCGAGCGCGGCACAGCCTCGCTGCCAGGCCGTGAAAGCGAGTTTCGGCGCGGAGTCGACCAAGCCTTGGAATATGCCGCTGCGCTGGGCAACCGCAAGCTGCATCTGATGGCTGGGCTGATACAGCCCGGACAGGACCGCGCGGCGCATCGCGCGGTCTATCTGGAGAACCTTGCGTGGGCCGCGCGCGCTGCGGCATCCGCCGACGTGACGGTGGTGATCGAGCCGATCAACACGCGCGACATTCCGGGATTCTTTCTCAACCGCCAGGACGAGGCCCAAGCCGTCTGTGCCGAAGTCGGCGCAGACAATCTGAAAGTCCAGTTCGACATCTACCACTGCCAGATCGTGGAAGGCGATATCGCGGTCAAGCTCAAGCGCGACATGGCGGGCATCGGCCACATCCAGATCGCGGGCGTGCCCGACCGCCACGAGCCGGACCTGGGAGAGCTGAACTATCCATATCTGTTCGAACAGATCGATGCGTTGGGTTATGCCGGCTGGATCGGTTGCGAATACCGGCCCCGGGCCGGCACCTCCGCCGGGCTGGGCTGGGCCCGGCCCTATCTGACACACACGGGGCATACCGCGATATGAAGATACTCATCACCGGCGGCGCCGGATTCCTGGGGCAGCGCCTGGCCCGCAAGCTGCTGGAGCGCGGCACGCTGGCATTGGATGGCGGCAAGCCCGAAGCCATCACGCGGATCGACCTGCTGGATGTGGTGCAGGCGCAGGGGCCGGATGATCCGCGCATCCATGCGCAGCTTGGCGATATCGCCGACCCCGCGATGCTGCGGCAGGCCATTGACACGCAAACCCGCGCCATCTTCCATCTGGCCGCCATCGTCAGCGGGCAGGCGGAGGCGGACTTCGACCTGGGGATGCGCATCAACCTGGACGCGTCGCGCGCGCTGCTCGAAACCTGCCGCGCGCTGGGCCACAAGCCGCGGGTAATCTTCACCAGTTCGGTCGCGGTGTACGGCGGCGCGCTGCCCGACACCGTGCGCGACGATACCGCGCTCAATCCCCAATCGTCCTACGGCACGCAGAAGGCCATTGCCGAACTGCTGCTGGCGGACTACACGCGGCGCGGCTACGTGGACGGGCGCGTGCTGCGCCTGCCCACCATCAGCGTGCGTCCGGGGCGGCCCAATGCGGCGGCGTCGTCGTTTGCCAGCGGCATCATCCGCGAACCATTGAACGGCTTGGAGGCCGCCTGCCCGGTCAGCGCCGATACGCGCCTGTGGCTGCTGTCGCCGCGCGGCGCGATACAGGCCCTGATCGCCGGCTGCGAGCTCGAGACGGCCGCCGTCGCGGACCGCGCTCCCATCAATTTGCCTGGCGTGTCGGTCACGGCAAGCGAAATGGTGCAAGCGCTGCGAGAGGTCGCGGGCGAGGAGGTCGCCGGCCGTGTCGGCTGGAAGCCTGACGAGCGCGTCGAGCGCATCGTGGGCAGCTGGCCTGGACGCTGGGACACCGCTCGGGCCGAGCGCCTGGGCCTGCGCGGCGACGCCGACTTCGCGGACATCATCCGCGCCTACATGGCCGACGACCTGCCGCGCTGAGCGCCGGCAGCTCTCCATTCCTACCGTAGCCGGGCCGCCAACGATATGAGCAATCCTCAAACCCCATCCCGCCGAGTCGGCGTCATCGGCCTGGGCGCCATGGGCGCGGGCATCGCGCAAAGCCTGCGCCGGGCGGGCCACGACGTGCACGTGTACGACATCCGCAGGGAAGCTTGCGCGGCGTTCGCGGCGCAGGGCGGCGTGGCCTGCGCCACCCTGGCCGACATGGCGGCCGCCTGCGACATCGTCATCAGCGTGGTCGTCAACGCCCAGCAGACCGAGGAGGTGCTGTACGGGGAAGGCGGCCTTGCCGCCGCGCTGCGCCCGGGGGCGGTGTTCGTGATGTGTTCCACCGTGGATCCCAATTGGTCCATCGCGCTGGAGGCGCGGCTCGAAGCGCAGGGCATCCTGTACCTGGACGCGCCCATCTCGGGCGGCGCCGCGCGCGCGGCTTCGGGCGAGATGACGATGATGACCGCCGGGCGCGCGGCGGCCTATGACGCCTGCGGCGCGGTGCTGGAATCCATGGCCGGCAAGGTCTACCGCCTGGGCGACCGCGCCGGCGCGGGCAGTAAGGTCAAGATCATCAACCAGCTGCTGGCGGGCGTGCACATCGCAGCGGCGGCCGAGGCCATGGCGCTGGGACTGCGCGAAGGCGTGGACGCGGACGCCCTGTATGAAGTGATCACGCATAGCGCGGGCAATAGCTGGATGTTCGAGAACCGCATGGCCCATGTGCTGGCCGGCGACTACACGCCGCTCTCCGCGGTCGACATCTTCGTCAAGGACCTGGGGCTGGTGCTGGACACCGCCCGGCATACCCGCTTTCCCTTGCCGCTGGCCTCCACCGCGCATCAGATGTTCATGCAGGCCTCCAGCGCCGGCCACGGCCGCGAGGACGACAGCGCGGTGATCAAGATATTCCCGGGCATCGCCCTGCCGGAGGCCAAATGAGCATCAAACTGGGCTGCATCGCCGATGACTTCACCGGCGCCACCGATCTGGCCAACAACCTTGTGCGCGCCGGCATGCGCACCGTGCAGACCATAGGCATACCGGGCGAACCCCTGCGCGGCGCGGCGGATGCGGTGGTGGTGGCGCTCAAGACCCGCACGCTGCCCGCGGCCGAGGCGGTGGCGCAGTCGTTGGCGGCGCTGGAGTGGCTGCTGGCGCAGGGCTCGGAACAGATCTACTTCAAGTATTGCTCCACTTTCGACAGCACGCCCGAGGGCAACATCGGGCCGGTCGCCGATGCGCTGATGACGCGGCTGGACACGGATTTCACCATCGCCACGCCGGCCTTTCCGGACAACAAGCGCACGGTGTTCAAAGGCTATCTGTTCGCAGGGGATGTGCTGCTGAACGAATCGGGCATGCAGCACCATCCGCTGACGCCCATGACCGACCCGAATCTGGTGCGCGTTCTGTCCGCGCAGACTTCCCGCCGAGTCGGGTTGATCGACTACAGCGTCGTGGCGCGCGGTAGCGAGGCCATCCGCGCCCGCATCCAAGAGTTGCAGGCGCAGGGTGTGGGGATCGCCATCGTGGACGCCGTGTCCAATGACGACCTGCTGGCCTTGGGCCCCGCGCTTGCCGGCATGCCGCTGGTGACGGCGGGGTCGGGCGTGGCGATCGGACTGCCCGGCAACTGGGGGCTGGCGGCGGCGTCCGCGGACGCCCGGCAACCGCGCCAGCGCGGCTTGCAGGCGGTGGTGGCGGGCAGTTGCTCGGCGGCAACCAATGGCCAGGTGGCTGCATTCATTGAAAGCGGCCGGCCGGCGTTGGCGCTGGATCCGCGGCGGCTGGCTGCGGGTCACGACGTCGTGGGCGAGGCGCTGGCATGGGCCGATGCGCGCATGCACGACGGCCCCGTGTTGATCTACTCCACCGCGCAGCCCGACCAGGTGCGGCAAGCGCAGGGGGCGCTGGGCGCCGCGCGTGCGGGCGCCATGATCGAGGACGCCATCGCGCGCATCGCGGCGGGTCTGGTCGAACGCGGCGTGCGGCAACTGATCGTGGCGGGCGGCGAGACCTCGGGGGCGGTGGTGCAGGCGTTGGGATTGCAGCAGATCGCCATCGGCGAGCAGATCGATCCCGGCGTGCCCTGGTGTTCCGGCCATGCGCCCGCGGCGCTAGGCGACATCAGCATCGCGCTGAAATCAGGCAACTTCGGCACGCCGGATTTCTTCATCAAGGCATTCGCCTAGGCGCTTACCTGCGTCCGCTGGTCCCAGCGCAAGCGCCGCGGCACGCTAGTCTAACGGTGCGCCTGGCTCAACCGCTTGGCCGCATTCACCATATGGATGCGCGCGGCCTCGCGCGCGCCGTCCACGTCCTTGCTGCGTATGGCCTCGACGATGGCGACGTGTTCCTGCAGTACGTCGCGCATCAAGCTGGCGTGGCGCGCCTCGTTGGCGCGCGTGACGCGCGTGGCCGCTTCCAGGAACTGGCTGACGAAGGCCAGGGTTGTCAGGAAATAGGGGTTGCCGGTGGCGCGGGCGATGCTGCGATGGAAGGCCACGTCTTCCTGCACGCCGTCGCCGCCGTTTTCCACAGCCTGCGAAATGGCGGCCAGCGCGGCGTCGATCTCCGCCATGTCCTGCTTTTTCCGCACTGCAGCGGCCTGCGCGGCGATCTCGGTTTCCAGCGCGCGGCGCAGATCCACGATATGCAGCACGGCGTCCAGCGAGGACAGATCGGCGGCGTCGATGCGCAAAGCGCGGTTGCCGGCGTGGCCGGTGACGTACACGCCGCTGCCTTGCCGCGCTTCGACGATGCCGTCCTGCCGCAGCCGCGAAACCGCTTCGCGGATGACCGTGCGGCTGACGCCGAACTGCTCCGCCAGCGCGCTTTCCGTGGGCAATTTTTCCCCGGGCGGCACGCGACCTTCGTCGATCTCGGCGAGCAGGCGCTTGGCGACGGTGTCGGTCAGCGTGGGAGGAGTCGGAAGTCGGGGGAACACCATCGCCCTATGATACGCGCGCCCGTGCCGGCCCGGCCATGAGCGGCAGCGGCACATTCACTGCGTCTGCAAGCTTGCGTCATTTTCGAAATGTTATATCATTCGTCAATTATTTGGTACGTTATAACATTTGAAAGAGGGCGATGATGAATGGCAAGAAACTGGGGTGGCAGAGGGAACGCGGCGGCAGGGTTGCCCTGCGGGCGGGCCGCCGGGGTGCGCTGAAGCCCCTGGTCTGCGCGCTGATGCTGGCCGCGCCCGCCGCGCAGGCCGACGAAGCCGCGGAAGCCGCGGCGGAACGTTCGGCCGCCAGGACGCTGGCGCCGATCACGGTTTCCGCCAACCCGCTGGGGCTGGACCTGAACAGCACCACCTTGCCGGCCTCGGTGCTGGAAGGCGACGCGCTGATCGAGCAGCGCAACGGCACCCTGGGCGACACGCTGAAGAACCTGCCCGGCGTAAACAGCGACACCTTCGGCGGCGGCGCCAGCCGCCCCGTGATCCGCGGCCAGACTGCGCCGCGGGTAAAGGTGCTGTCCGACGGCTCCGAGGTGATGGACGCGTCCAGCATCTCTCCTGACCATGCGGTGACGGTGGAGCCGCTATTGGCTGAACGCATCGAAGTGCTGCGCGGTCCGGCAACGCTGCTGTATGGGGGCGGCGCGATCGGCGGCGTGGTCAATGTGGTGGACAAGAAGATCCCGACGGCGGTGCCGGAAAAAGGCATAGAAGCCGAGGCCGAGCTGCGCGGCGCCACGGGCACCAAGGAACGTGCGGGTGCGGTGGGTATCACCGCGGGCGAAGGACAGTTCGCGGTGCGCGTGGAAGGCCTGAAGCGCCGCACCAGCGACTATGACGTGCCGGATTGGCCGGGCGGCAAGCTGGAAGGTTCGTACAGCGAGTCGACGCAGGGCACGGTGGGCATGTCCTGGATCACGCCGCGCGGCTACGTCGGCCTGGCGTTCACGCATCTGGAAAGCAAGTACGGCCTGCCCGGACATAACCACGAATACGAAGGCTGCCACCCGCACGGTACTCATCTGCATTGCGGCGGCCATGATCATGACCACGACGAAGACGGCCACGATCACGACCATGAGCACGAACACGGCGGCGTGCCTTACGTGAAGCTGCGCAGCAACCGCCTCGATCTGCGCGCCGAGTACCAGGATCCGTTTGCGGGCTTCGAGAAAATCCGCGTGCGCGGCGGCCTGACCGACTACCAGCACGACGAAATCGAAGGCGGCGAGGTGGGCACTCGCTTCAAGAACAAGGGCTACGACCTGCGCGTGGAAATGCAGCACAAGCCCATCGCAGGCTGGCGCGGGGTGGTGGGCGTGCAGAATGCCTACAGCGATTTCCGCGCCGATGGCGAAGAGGCCTTCCTGCCGCGCAGCAAGACGCGCTCATACGGCGTGTTCGTGCTGGAGGAGTACCAGCTGAACGACTGGCGCTTCGAACTGGGCGCGCGGCAGGACTGGCAGCGCATCTCGCCCACGGGCGGCGCGCAGCGCAGCAGCCTGTCCGGCACGTCCTTGTCGGCCGCGGCCATCTGGGACTTCGCGCCGCAGTATTCGGTGGCCCTGTCCCTGTCGCGCTCGCAGCGCCTGCCCACCGCGCAGGAACTGTATGCGGACGGCGTGCACCTGGCCACCAACACCTACGAACTGGGCAATCCGGACCTGGGCCGCGAGACCTCGCACAACATCGACCTGACCTTGCGCAAGCATTCGGGCGATACGACGTTCTCGGCCAGCGTGTTCCACAACCGCGTGAAGAACTACATCTATGCCAACACGCTGGACCGCTACGAAGACTTTCGTCTGATCGAGTACACCCAGCGCGACGCAGAGTTCACGGGCGTGGAAGGCGAACTGCGCCACCAGTTCACCCCGGTGTTTTCGGCTGCGGTATTCGGCGACTACGTGCACGGCAAGCTGACGGGCGGCGATGGCAACCTGCCGCGCATCCCGGCAGCGCGCGCCGGCGTGCGCGCGGATATGAAGTGGCAGCAGTGGTCGGGCGGCGTCGAGTACGCGCGCGTGTTTGCGCAGAAGGACATCGCTGCCTACGAGGAGACCACGCCTGGCTACAACATGGTCAATGCGGTGGTGGCCTACCGCGGCCAATATGGCGCCACGGGCTATGAGGTCTACCTGCGCGGCACGAATCTGCTGAACAAGCTGGCGTACAACCACGCGTCCTTCATTTCGACGGTGGCGCCGCTGCCCGGGCGCAGCGTGCTGCTGGGCGTGCGCATGACGTATTGATTTTTCCAGCCATTGGCGGATGCCTCCAAGGCGGAATGGGCATGGCCCCGTTCCGCCATTTTTTTTGTTCTACGGGTAGACCCCGATGGCAGGCATGTTGACGGCCTTCGAAGCCGTTCCTAGAATTTGATTTGTGATCACATATCAAAAATAGCAAAAAAGGGACGCAGCATGGCCCAGCACGAACTGTTCGATCTCGAAGGCAGGATTGTCTTGATCACCGGCGCGGCAGGCGGTATCGGCGCCGCGCTCAGCCGGGCGTATGCCCAGGCGGGCGCGACGCTGGTGCTGACCGACCTGGCGGGGGAAAAGCTCGACGCGCTGGCGTCCGAGTTGCGCGGATCCGGCGCCAAGACCGGAAGCTACGCGCTGCAGGTGGAGGATCGCGCCGCGTGCGCCGCGGTGGTGGACGAGGTGGTGGCCGCCTTCGGCGGGGTGGACGTGCTGGTGAACTGCGCCGGCGTCAATACCCGCATGCGTCCGGAGCAGTACGCCGAAGACGTCTGGGACCGCATCATCGACATCAATCTGAAGGGCAGCTTCAACATGTGCCAGGCCGTGCACGCATCCATGCAGGCGCGCCGCAAGGGCAAGATCATCAACATCGGCTCCATCCTGGCACTGGCGTCCAACGCCATGACCGCGGCCTATTCGGCCAGCAAGGGAGGGGTGCTGCAGCTGACCCGTTCGCTGGCCTGCGCCTGGGCGGCCGATGGCATCACCGTCAACGTGATCCAGCCCGGCTGGATCGACACGGCGCTGTCGCGCCAGGCGCGGGTAGACATTCCTGGCCACGCGGAACGCGTCGTGGCGACCACGCCCATGGGCCGCTGGGGCGAACCGGAAGACATGGTCGGACCCGCCCTGTTCCTGGCCAGCGCCGCGTCCGACTTCATGACGGGCGCCAGCGTGGTGGTGGACGGCGGCGTGACCGCGCATATCTGAACGCCGCGCGGCGGCCGCAAAGCACAACGAGGGGACGGCATGCAACTCGAAGAAATCCGGCAGAAGACGCCGGTGCACGAACTGGTGGTGGAAGAGAGCGACTGGGCGCAGCTGACACGCGCCGAGGCCCTGCGCCTGACGACGCTGTTCCTGGCCGCGCGCCGCTTCGAGGAAAAAATCCTGCAGCTGGACAAGCTGAACCTGGTGCACGGGCCGGCGCATTCCAGCATCGGCCAGGAAGGCGCCGCGGCCGGTTGTATCGCCGCATTGCCCGTCGGCACGCTGATGAATGGCACGCACCGCGCGCATCACCAGTGCATTGCAAAGGCCATCAACGCGCTCTACGACGGCGACCTGGACCCCTCCGCGGCCGGCCTGACGCTGCGCATGCGCCAGGAAATCCAGGGAATGATGCACGAGATCCTGGGTTTGAAGGACGGCTGGACCGGCGGCCGTGGCGGTTCCATGCACCTGCGCCGCGCGGAGCTCGGCATCATGGGCACGAATGCCATCGTCGCGGGCGGCATTCCCATCGCTTGCGGCCACGCCTACGCGGAAAAGCAGCGTGGCTCGGGCAAGACCATGGTCACGTTTTTCGGCGATGGCGCGGTGCACCAGGGCGCCACCCACGAAGCCATGAACCTGGCGGCGCTGTACGGCCTGCCCATGATCTTCTTCCTGGAGAACAACAAGTACGCCGTCTCCATGAGCGTGGAGCAATCCACTTTCGAGACGGAATTGCTGACCCGGCCGCAGGGCCACGGCATCGCCGGAGTCAAGGTGGACGGCATGAACCCGTTCGCCACTTGGCTGGCCACGCGCTGGGCGCAAGACCATATCGTCCGCACCGGGCGCCCGGCCTTCGTCCTGGCAGAGGTGTACCGTTACTACCACCAGAGTTCGTCGATTCCGGGCAGCGCCTTCGGCTACCGCACGCGCGAAGAGGAAAACGCGTGGAAGGCACGCGATCCCTGGCTGTTCCTGCAACAGGAACTGAAGGCGCGCGGCATTCTGCGCGAGGAAGAGTTGGCGGCCGTCGACGCCGCGGTGACGGACGCGGTGGAAGCGGCCGCCGCCTCCTGCATCGAAGGCGCAGGCTCGTCGGCCCGCATACGCGCCGGCCTTTGGCCGGCGGCGGCCAGCGTGGACGAACACCTCAATAGCGACATGTCGGAGTTCGATGGCGTGCGCTACGCCGAGGCGGAGGACTATGCCGCCGAAGAGATGGAACCCCTGTCCTACATCGAGGCGATCTCGCGGGCCATGGGCGCGCGCATGGCCGAAGACGAAACAATCCACGTGTTCGGCGAGGACGTGGCCAACATGGGCGGGGGCACCGTGGGCGCCACCCGCGGACTGACGGAGACATACGCCGGCCGGCTGGTGAATACTCCGATCACTGAGAACGGATTCTGCGGCCTGGCCACCGGCGCAGCGCTGTCGGGCCTGAAGCCCGTGGTCGAGCTGATGTACAGCGACTTCTTCCTGGTGGCGGGCGACCAGCTGCTGAACCAGGCTGGCAAGATCCGTCACTTGTTCAATGGCACGGCCGAAGTGCCGTTGGTGCTGCGCGCGCGCATCCCCGGGCCGGAAGGCTATGGCTCGCAGCATTCCATGGACCCGGCAGGCGTGTTCGCGCTGTTTCCCGGGTGGCGCATCGTGGCGCCGTCCAATGCTTTCGAATACGTGGGCCTGATGAACTCGGCGCTGCGCTGCAAAGATCCGGTGCTGGTCATCGAGCCGCAGCAGCTGCACAAGCGCAAGACGTTGGTGCCCAAGGACCTGGACTACTACATCCCCATCGGCCGCGCCAAGCGCGTACGCGAGGGGGACCAGATCACACTGCTGACGACCCTGACCATGGTGGATGAATGCTGCCGCATGGTGGAAGAGGCGGGCATACGCGCCGACGTCATCGACCTGCGCACCTTGTCGCAGCGGGACATTGATTACGAAACCATCGGCCGGTCCGTCATGAAGACGGGCCGCGTCGCCATCGTCGAACAGACCACGCGCGGCGCCAGCCTGGGTGCGCTGATCGCCGACGAGATCCAGCGGCGCTACTTCGACTACCTGGACCAGCCGGTCAAGCGCGTCACCGGCCGCTGGGCGCCTCCCGTGGTGTCGCAGGCGCTGGAGCGCGCGGCGCTGGCGGGAGAGGACGACATTCGTGCCCTGATTCGTGAAATGCAGGCCGACAGTGCGCTCTCGGTCGGCCAACAGGAGCAAGCTCATGCCGCGCGCGCTTGAGGGCAAGACCGTGTTGATCACCGGCGCGGCCGGCGGCATCGGCCGCGCGACCGCCGAAGTCTGCGGCGAGCAGGGCGCATCGCTGGTGCTGGCCGATCGCGAACCACCGCAGGAACTGGTTGCGCAGTTGCAAGCCAAGGGCGTGCCGGCGCGCGCCATCGCCTTCGACGTGACGGACCGGGCCGCCGCCGAGGCGGCCGTGGCCGACATCGGGCGCCTGGACGCGCTGGTGGCCAATGCGGGCTATTGCCCCTGGGACGACTGGCACGAGGCGGGCTGGGACGAGGTCTTCCACCATGTCATCGACGTCAATCTGCTGGGGCTGATGCACCTGACGCGCGCCGTGCTGGCGAAGATGAGCGCGCAGGGCGCCGGCCGCATGGTGCTGGTGTCTTCCGTCGCCGCGCGCATGGGAGGGCTGGCCGCCAGTCCACACTACGTTGCGGCCAAGGGCGGCACGCAGGCTTTCGTCAAATGGCTGGCCCGCAAGGCGGCCGATTCCGGCGTCACCGTCAATAGCGTCGCGCCAGGCGCGACCGAGACGGGAATGACCCGTGGGCAGGCCTTCGATGCGAATAGAATTCCGCTGCGGCGCATAGCCCGGCCTCGCGAAATCGCCTTGCCCATCGCCTTTCTCTGTTCCGATGGCGCGAGCTACATCTGCGGCGCCACCCTGGACGTGAACGGTGGCGTCTACATGAATTGAGACGACATGGACAACAGCACACTGGAAGGCCTGCTCGAAAAGCAGGAACGCGTCACCGTCGCGGATCAGATCTATCAACGGACCCGTGAACTCCTGATGAGCGGCGCCGTGCCGCCGGGAGAGAAAGTCACCTTGCGCGGGCTGGCCTCGGTGCTTAACACCAGTCCCATGCCGGTACGCGAAGCGGTCAACAAACTTGTCGCCGAAGGGGCGTTGGAAATGTTGCCCAGCCGTGGCCTGCGCGTGCCCAAGCCCGGCCTGACCAAGTTCCGCGAGATCGTGCGCATCCGCTGCTGCATGGAAGGCTTCGCGGCGGCCGAGGCGGCCCAGATCATGACGGATGCGACCGTGGCGCGCATACAGCGCTACGCCGACGAGTTCGACAAACTTGGGCATCAACGCAAGATCGATACCTTGAAGACCATCGAGGCCAACCGCAATCTGCATTTCACGCTGTATGAGGCGGCCGGAATGCCTCTGTTGGTCACGATGATAGAGAACATCTGGCTGCAGATCGCGCCGCTGTTTTCACTCAGCATGGGCAGCAAGGACCGCAAGTCCGAAAGCTGGGAATCCTTCAGCCACCACGCCGCCTTGTTGGACGCCTTGAAGCGCCGCGACGGCGAAGCTGCGCGCGCGGCCATCGTGGCGGACATATCGGACGCAGCCCTGTACATCGAGAAGACAGGCAATCTGGCCAACACATAGAGCGAGTAAGACATGGATATCGAGGTCGTGATGCCCGCCATAGGCGCGGGCACGACGCAGGGCAAGATACTGCAGTGGCTGAAGCAGTCCGGCGACACGGTCAAGGTGGGCGATATCCTGGCCGAGATCGAGACCGACAAGGCCGTCATAGAACTGGAAGCCCTGGACGATGGGGTGCTGGACCGCATCCATGTGCCCGCGGGCGATGCCGAGGTACCGGTAGGCGGCGTCATCGCGACGCTGCTGCGCCGGGGCGGTGCGATGCAGCCGGCCGCCAGTCCGCCACCGGCAATCGCGAACCCGCCAGCAGCGGCTCCCCAGGCCGTCACGCGTCCTGCCCTTGCGGCCGACCTGCCATCCGGGGATCGTTCGGGCCTGGCGGAGCAGCGCCTGTTCGCCAGCCCATCCGCGCGACGCCTGGCGCGCGCGCTGGGCGTGGACCTGCACACGCTTTCCGGCAGCGGCCCGAACGGCCGCATCGTGCGGATCGACATCGAGAATGCCGCCGCGGCATCCGCACAATCCGGGGCTACCCCCGCCGCGCCGGTCTCCAGCGCCGGCTTGCAGCCGCACAGTTCCATGCGCGCCACCATCGCGCGCCGCCTGGTGCAGTCCAAGCAGCAGGTGCCGCACTTTTACCTGACGGTGGATTGCCGCATGGACGCGCTGCTGGCCGCCCGTGCCGCATTGAATGCGCGCAGCGAGTCTGCGCGTGAGCCCATGCGCCATTCCCTTAACGATCTGCTGTCGATGGCGGTGGCACGGGCGGCCGGCCAAGTCCCGGGCATCAATGCGCAATGGACGGACGAAGGCATCGTGCAGCTGGGCCAGGTGGACCTGAGCATCGCCGTGGCGCTGGAGTCCGGACTTATCACGCCCATCGTGCGCAACGCGAACCGGAAATCCCTGCGCGAGCTCTCCACCGAGATCGCGCAGTTGGCGGAACAGGCGCGCCGTGGCCGTTTGCGACCCGAACAATACGAAGGCGGCAGCCTCACGCTGTCGAATCTGGGCATGCATGGCGTGCGCGAGTTTGCCGCCATCATCAACCCTCCCCAAAGCGTCATCCTGGCCGCGGGCGCCGTGGTCAGGCAGCCGGTGGTCGACGGCGACGACATCCGCGTGGGCCACGTCATGAGCCTTACGTTGTCGGCGGATCACCGCGTGGTGGACGGCGCGCTGGGCGCGCGCTTCCTGGGGGCGGTAAAGCAATTGCTGGAGAATCCGATCGAATTGATTCTCTAGCGTCCTGGGCGAGACCTGGACGATTTCCACGGCATCAGCGCGCAGGGTGGACCGCGAACGGCGCACAGACCGATGGCGGAAGCAAGTCGAAGCAGCATTACATCTAGTCAGGAGACAAAGTAATGAGTAAGCAGAAGCAGCTAATCCGCATTGCCTGCGCGGCGGCCTTCGTGGCCCTGGCGCCGGGCGCCTGGGCGCAGGCCGACATCAAGATTGGCTACAACAGCGATATGTCCGCCAGCGGCTCCGCCGACTTCGGCGTGTCGGCCCTCTCCGGGGCGCGGCAGGCCGCCGAGGAGATCAATGCGGCGGGCGGGGTGCTGGGCCGCAAGCTGGTCATCGTGCCGCGCGACGACGTGGGTTCGCCGCCCAAGTCGATCCAGAACACCAACGAACTCGTGGACAACGAGAAGGTCGTGGCAATGCTGGGTGGAGTGAACTCCGGCAATATGCTGGCCTGGCTGCACATCGTGCAGCAGAAGAAGGTGCCGACGATTTCGCCGTCGGCCACGGCCACGGAGATCACCAACCGCTATGGCAAGGAGCCGGCCAACTACGTCTTCCGCGTGTCCATGCGCGACCTGGACCAGATCACGCTCCTGGCGGCCTACGCCGCCAAGGCCACCAAGAACAAGAAGATCGCCATCATCGCCGACACCACTGGGTACGGGCAGCAGGGCGCCAAGGATGCGGCGCATGTGCTGAGCCTGTACGGCATCACGCCCGTGGCCAACGAGAAGTTCGGTCCCAAGGACACGGACATGTCGTCGCAGCTGAACAAGATCAAGGCCGCGGGCGCGGATACAGTCATCGTGTATGCGCTGGCTGACGCCAACGGCCACCTGATGCGCAGCCAGGAAAAGATCAATTACTTCCCGGTCACGCTCGGCTCCTGGGCCAACCTCAGTCCGCCGTTCTTGCGTATCGCGGGGCCGGAGCTGGCCAAGAAGATGATCTTCACCGCCTCCATCACCGAGGATTCCACGCCGCAATCGCGCGCGCTCTACGACGCCATCATCAAGAAGGACGGCAAGCTGCCGACATATGTGTTCGCGGCGCACGCTTATGACTCGGTCAAGATCCTGGCGGCGGCGATGACGCAGGCCAATTCCACTGACGGCGAGAAGGTGCAGCAGGCGCTGGACAAGCTGGGTAAGGTAGACGGCGTGATCAAGACCTACGCGCCGGCCTTTACCAAGGAAAACCACGAAGCGCTGTCGTACCGCGATTTTCGTCTGGTGCGCTGGATCGATGGCAAGGTGGTCACGGTCGACGACGAAGTCAGCCGCAGCATCAAGCCGGACGAACTCAAGCAGTAGGGTGGCAGGCAGGCGCCGGCCCGGGTTCAGGGCTGGCGCTTGCTCAGGTGGTTCACGAAGAGCTTGGCAGCCGTGGGCAGGGCGTCGAAGGAGCGCACGCAGATCTGGATCTGGCGCCGCGCCCAGGGTTCGGTCAGGGGAATGATGCGGATGTCGAACATGGCCGAGTAGCGGCGCGCGATGTCCAGCGGCAGCACGCCTATGCCCAGCCCCGAATTCACCATGAAGCACAGCGCGTCGAAGCCGGTGACCTGCACCTTGAGCTGGATGTTGCGCTTTTCATCGCTGGCGGCGTTGGACAGGATGCGGTTGATGGCGCTGCCGCGGTGCAAGCCGACGAAATCGTGTTCCAGCGCGTCGGCGAAGCGAAAGCCCGGCCTGTCCCGCAGGGGATGGTCGGCGGGCACCACCAGCGCCAGCGTGTCCTCGCGGTAGGGGTGGATTTCCACGTCGTGGTCCGGCGCGGTGCCGGAAAAGATGCCTACGTCGGCTGCGTTTTCGGCGACCGACTTGATGATGGTCGAGGTGATTTTCTCTTCCAGGTCGACCTGCACGTTGGGGTAGTCGTTCAGGAAGAGCTTGATGTCCTGGGGCAGGAACTGGGTGATCGCGGAAATATTGGCGTGCACCCGGATGAAGCCCCGCAGGCCGCGCGAGTAGTCGCGCATGTGGACCGAGATTTCATCCAGTTCGTGCAGGGCGCGCCGCGCCATGGTGGACAGCGCGACGCCGGCCGGCGTGGGACGGATGCCCTTGTTGGTGCGGATGAGCAGCCGGATCTTGAGGTTCTCTTCCAGCTCGCTGATCCGCTTGCTGATGGCGGCCGCGGCGATGTGCTCGTGTTCGGCCGCTGCGGCGATGGTGCCTTGCTCGACCACGCTGATGAAGAGCTTGAGGGAGGTGGGATCGAGACGCATGGCGGGACGGGCGGGAAAGCGGACGAGAAGTTCCATTGTAGCCATGGGCAGGCTTGTCATCGCGGATGGTGATGGCGGCATCGCTAATGACTGCTGTTGCGCAGGCGGGCGCCAGGGCTATCCTCCCCAAAAAATTTCGCCCGGCCCCCCAGCGCGGACCGTGCGGAGCATGATGGATGGAGCGCGAGACAAATGAATCTGCAGAATAGCCAGCTGCTGCGGCAGCAGGCCTACATCGGCGGCGCCTGGTGCGACGCCGACAATGGCGCCACCATTACGGTGCGCAATCCCTTTGACGCCAGCGTGCTGGGTACGGTGCCTAATCTGGGCCAGGCCGAGACGGCCCGCGCCATCGCGGCCGCCGATGACGCCCTGCCGGCCTGGCGGGCCAGGACGGGCAAGGAGCGCGGCGCCATCCTGCGGAAATGGCATGCCCTGATCGAGGCGCACGCCGACGACCTGGCGCTGCTGCTGACGCTGGAGCAGGGCAAGCCGCTGGCCGAAGCCCGCGGCGAGCTGAATTACGCCTTGTCCTTCGTCGAATGGTTCGCGGAAGAAGCCAAGCGCGTGTATGGCGACGTGCTGCCCCATACGCGCGGCGACCAGCGCATGCTGGCCATCCGGCAACCCGTGGGCGTGTGCGCGGCGATCATCGCCTGGAACTTTCCCTCGGCCCTGGTCACGCGCAAGGTCAGTCCGGCGCTGGCCGCCGGTTGCACGGTGGTGCTCAAGCCATCCGAGCTGACGCCGTTCACTGCGCTGGCGCTGGCCTGGCTGGGCGAGCAGGCCGGCATCCCGCCCGGCGTGCTCAACGTGGTCATCGGCGACCCCGCGCCCATCGGCACGGAGCTGACGCAGAACCCCACGGTGCGCAAGCTGACCTTCACCGGCTCCACCCAGACGGGCCGGCTGCTGATGCAGCAAAGCGCTTCCAACATCAAGAAGCTGTCGCTGGAACTGGGCGGCAACGCGCCCTTCATCGTGTTCGAGGACGCCGATCTGGACGAGGCCGTGCAAGGCCTGGTGCAGTCCAAGTTCCGCAACGCCGGCCAGACCTGCGTATGCGCCAACCGCGTCTACGTCCATGCCAGCGTCGCAGACGCCTTCAACGACAAGCTGCTGGCGGAAATGCGCCGCATGAAGGTGGGCGGCGGGCTGGAAGAAGGCGTTACGCAAGGACCGCTGATCGACCAGCGCGCGGTGGACAAGGTGGCCCGCCTGGTGGACGACGCCACGGCGCGCGGCGCGCGCCTCCTGGCGGGCGGCAAGCTGCGCGAGCCGGGCACGCTGCTGTATGAGCCGACCCTGCTGGCCGGCATCACGGATGCCATGGAACTGGCGCACGAAGAGATCTTCGGCCCGGTGGTGGGCATCAGTACCTTCGAATCCGAAGCCGCCGTGCTGGCGCGCGCCAACGATAGCGCCTCGGGCCTGGCCGCCTATTTCTACACCGCCAACCTGGAGCGGGTCTGGCGCATGATGGAAGGGCTGGAATACGGCATTGTCGGCGTGAACACCGGCGCCGTGTCCAATGAGGTCGGCCCCTTCGGCGGCATCAAGGAGTCGGGCGTGGGCCGCGAGGGTTCCAAGTACGGCATCGAAGAGTTCCTGGAAATCAAGTACGTCTGCCTTGCCGGCAAGTCGTTCAACGCGATTCCCTGACGCCCGCGGATCCAGACATGAGCCAAGCACAGCCTTCCCTCCGCGACGCGGATCAGTTCGACTATGTGATCGTGGGATCCGGCGCGGCCGGCTCCATCCTGGCCAACCGCCTGAGCGCGGACGGCTCGACGGTCTGCGTGCTGGAGGCCGGCCCGCCGGATCGCAGTCCCTACCTGCACATACCCGCCGGCTTCATCAAGGCGGTCTTCAACAAGAAGTACGCCTGGCAGTTCTCCAGCGAAGGCACGGCGCAGACCAACGGACGGCGCGTGCCGATTCCGCAGGGCCGAACCTTGGGCGGGTCTACTTCCATCAACGGCCTGGTCTACAACCGCGGCCAGGCGGCCGACTTCGACCACTGGGCCGCGCTGGGCAATACCGGCTGGTCCTATGACGAGGTGCTGCCGTACTTCAAGTCCATGGAACGGCGCGTGGGCGGCGACGACCGCTACCGCGGCCGCAAGGGCGAACTGCCGGTCACGGACATAGACTGGATCCACCCGCTGTGCGAGGCCTTCATCGCCGGCGCGGTGGAACAGGGCATCCCGCGCAACCCCGACTACAACGGCGCGGATCAGGCCGGCGTGGGCTACTTCCAGCGCACCATCGACCGCGGCTGGCGCATGAGCACGGCCAAGTGCTTCCTCAAGCCCGCCATGGGCCGCAAGAACCTGGAAGTGCGTACCTACGCGCAGGCAACCCGCATCCTGTTCGATGGCGGCAAGGCTGCTGGCGTGGCCTATTGCCACCCGGCCCACCCTTCGCAGGTCCGCGCGGTGCGCGCGCGCCGCGAAGTGATCGTGTCCTGCGGCGCAATCAACACGCCCAAGCTGCTGCAGCTGTCGGGCCTGGGACCGGCGGACCTGCTGCGCCAGCACAACATCGACGTGGTGTGCGACCTGCCGGGCGTGGGGGAAAACCTGAGCGACCACTATTCGGTGCGGGTCGTGGCGCGCGTGAAGAACAGCCAGACCATGAACCAGCTGGTCAAGGGCCTGAGCCTGGCCGGCCAGATCAGCCGCTGGATGATGAAGCGTCCCAGCATCATGGCGCTGAGCCCGTCGCTGCTGCATTACTTCTGGAAATCCACGCCTGACCTCGCCTTGCCTGACCTGCAGGGCGTGTTCACGCCCGCCAGCTACAAGGAAGGCTATGTGGGCATGCTGGATGACTTCCCCGGCATGACCGCAGGCGTCTGGCAGCACCGGCCCGAGAGCCGCGGCCAGGTGCGCATCCGTTCGGCGGACCCGCTGCAGGACCCCGTGATCCTGGCCAACTACCTCGAAAACGAGCGCGACCAGATGACGCTGGTACGCGGCATCCGATTGGCGCGTCAGCTGCTGCGTTCGCAAGCGCTTTCGCAGTATTTCGACAGCGAAGTGCTGCCCGGTCCGCTGTGCGAATCCGACTCCGAATTGCTGGACTTCGCGCGCCGCTATGGCGTGTCGTCGTATCACGTCAACGGCACTGCCCGCATGGGCCAGGCCGGTGACAAGTACACAGTGGTCGACCCTCAGTTGCGGGTGCACGGCGTGGGCAATCTGCGCGTCATCGATTCCTCGGTGATGCCGGCCATGCCGTCGGCCAACATCTGCGCGGCCACGATGATGATCGGCAACAAGGCCGCCGACCTCATCAAACAATCCTGAATTGCCAATCAGCGGTCACCAGAGTGATCCAGAAGGAGACAAGATGTACTTCAAGCATTTCCCCAAGACCATGAAGTCCCTGCTGCTGGCGGCGGCGCTGGCGGGCGCCAGCGGCGCCGCGCTGGCCGACGACATCAAGATCGGCTTCAACAGCGACATGTCGGCCACCGGCTCGGCGGACTTCGGCATTTCCGCGCTGGCCGGCGCGCGCCAGGCGGCCGATGAGCTGAACGCGGCTGGCGGCGTGCTGGGCAAGAAGGTCGTCATCGTCGAGCGCGATGATGTTGGCGCGCCGCCCAAGGCCATCCAGAACACCAACGAACTGGTCGACAACGTCAAGGTCAACGCCATGCTGGGCGGAGTCAACTCCGGCAACATGCTGGCCTGGCTGCACCTGGTGCAGCAGAAGAAGATTCCGACGATCTCGCCCGTGGCCACCGCCACCGACATCACCGGCCGCTACGCCAAGTCGCCCGCCAACTACGTGTTCCGCGTGTCCATGCGCGACCGCGACCAGATCGCGCTGCTGGCGGCCTACGCCGCCCGCGCCAGCAAGAACGGCAAGGTCGCCATCATCGCCGACACCACCGGCTACGGCCAGCAAGGCGCCAAGGACGCGGTCGAGATCCTGGCGCTGCACAAGATCACGCCCGTGGCCAACGAGAAGTTCGGTCCCAAGGACACGGACATGTCGTCGCAGCTGAACAAGATCAAGAGTTCGGGCGCCGACACGCTGATCGTCTACGCGCTGGCGGATTCCAACGCGCACGTCATGCGCAGCCTCGAGAAGATCAGCTACTTCCCGACCACGCTGGCTTCCTGGGCCAACCTGAGCTCGCCGTTCCTGCGCATCGCGGGTCCCGAGCTGGCCAGCAAGATGATCTTCACGGCGTCGATCACCGAAGACTCCTCGCCCGAGTCCAAGGCGCTGTATGACACGCTGATGAAGCGCGACGGCCGCGTGCCGACCTACGTCATGGCCGCGCAGGCCTATGACTCGGTCAAGCTCATCGCCGCCGCCATGGAGCAGGCCAAGTCGACCGAAGGCGAAGCCGTGCAAGCCGCGCTGCAGAACCTGGCGCAGGCCAAGGGCGTCATCAAGACCTACGAGAAGCCGTTCACAGCGGAAAGCCACGAAGCCCTGTCGGTGAAGGACTTCCGCCTGGTGCGCTGGATCGACGGCAAGGTGGTGTCGGTGGATGACGAATACACCCGCGCCATCAAGCCGGAAGACCTGAAGCTGTAAGAAGGCGCGGCAACGAGAAAGAGCTCTCCCCGGTGCGCGGAGGCGCGCCGGGGAGTCGTCAATAGGGGGGCATCCAGCATGCAAATACTACAAGCCATCTTGAGCGGGCTGGCCATGGGCAGCGTCTATGCCCTGGTCGCGTTCGGGTTCAGCATCACGTACACCACGACCAAGACCTTCAACTTCGGACAGGGCGCATTCCTGGCGCTGGCCGGCCTGATCGGCATCAGCGCCATCCTGCTGGTCAGCCAGGGCAAGCTGATCGGTTTTCCGAATCCGGAGGACGTAACCTGGGGCACGTTCCTGTTCGCCCTGCTGGCCGCCATGCTGGTCCTGAGCCTGCTGGGCTACGTGCTCTACATCACCGCCATCCGCCACTTCGTGGGCGAGGCGGGGCTGTCCTGGGTGATGAGCACCATCGGCTTTGGCATCATCATCCAGAACCTGGCGCTGCTGGTCTGGGGCCCGGCGCCCATCGCGGTGGCGTCGCCGCTGGGCGAGGGCATCATCACGGTCCTGGGTACCGGCGTGCGGCCGCAGGAAATCCTGGTGTTCGGCACCACGCTGGCGCTGATGATCGTGTTCGACTGGGCCTTGCACAAGACCAAGATGGGCAAGGCGGTGCGCGCGGTGGCGTTCAGCAAGACCGCCGCCAGCCTGATGGGCATCAATGCCAACGCGGTTGCGATTGCCGTGTTCGCAATCAGTTCGGCGCTGGCCGCGATCGCCGGCGTCATGGTCGCGCCGATTGCCACCGCCTCGGTGTTCGTGGGCACGCTGCTGTCGCTCAAGGCCTTTTCGGCCGCAATCCTGGGCGGGCTGGAGAATCCGCGCGGCTGCATTTTTGGAGGCTTTCTGATCGGGCTGCTGGAATCGCTGATCGGCCTCTGGTATTCGAACCTGCGCGAGATCGCGGTGTTCGCGCTGATCATCGTGGTGCTGTATTTCCGCCCGGCCGGCATCCTCGGTCGCGTGCATGCGGAGAAAGTATGAAGCTCTCCAAAATCCTCATTCCGCTGGTCATCGCGGCGCTTGCCATCGGCTACGCCTATTCGGGCCTGAATGACTTCTATCTGCTGATCCTGTTCAACATCGGGGTCTATTACATCGCTGCCACCGGCTTCAACATCCTGGTCGGCCAGACCGGGCAGAAGTCGCTGGGCCACGCCGGCCTGTTCGGCGTCGGCGCCTACACGGTGGCGCTCCTGACCGTGAACTACCAGGTCGATCCCTGGCTGGCGCTGGGCTGCGCCGCGGTTGTTTCAGCGGTCTTCGGCGTGGTGATCGCCATTCCGGCGCTGAAGGTCAAGGGGCCGAGCCTGGCGATGGTGACCATCGCCTTTGGCCTTCTGATCGAAAAGATCGTGTCCGAATGGACCGACGTGTTCAAGGGCCAGGAAGGCTTCTACGGCATCACCGGCCTGACCTTCGGCGGCGCCACGCTGGACAGCCGCCAGTGGGTGGTGGTGGTCGTGGTGTTGGGCCTGGCGCTGCACGCCATGACCTCGCTGCTGTTGAACGGCCGTTTCGGCCGCGGCTTCGCCGCGGTGCGCACGTCCGAGATTGCGGCGGAGAGCGTGGGCATCAGCGTTTACCGCTTCAAGATCCTGGCCTTCGCCATCAGCGCCATCACCTGCGGCATCGCGGGCGGCCTGGTGGCGCAGCAGAACCAGTACATCAATTCGGACTTCGTCAATTTCAACCTGTCGGTGTTCTTCCTGGTGCTGGTGCTGTTCGGCGGCCGCACGCCGGGGGGCTCTTTCCTGGGCGCAGTGGTGCTGACGGTGATCGACGCCATGCTGGCGCGCTGGCCGGAAGTGCAGCATTTCGCCTATGGTCTGATCCTGCTGTTCGCGCTGTACGCCATGCCGGAAGGGCTGGCGGGCCTGCTGGCCAAGGTGCTGCCCAAGCGCGGCCAGCGCGAGGCGCTGGCTGCCGAGGCGGGCGCCGCCGACTGGACGCCGGCGCCTCCTGCCGACCGCGGCGGCGCGGCGTCCGGCTTCCTGGAAGTGAAGGACCTGTACAAAGCCTTCGGCGGCGTGGTGCCTACCAACAAGGTGTCGTTCTCGCTGGAGCGCGGTTCCGTCGTGTCGCTGATCGGCCCCAATGGCGCCGGCAAGACCACCACCCTGAACCTGCTGTCGGGCCTGGTGGTGCCGGACGCCGGCAGCATCCGCTTCAAGAACCGCCAGATGGTCGGCTTGTCGCCCAATGAGATCGCTGCGTCCGGCATCGGCCGCACGTTCCAGAACCTGAAGCTGTTCGACGGGCTGAGCGCGCTGGAGAACGTGATGGTGGGCTTCTACCGGGTGCAGAAGTCCAGCTTCTTCTCCAACCTGCTGGGCTTGCCCGGCAGCCTGGCCGAAGAGCGGCGCATCCGCCGCCAGGCCTATGCCATTCTCCGGTTTTTCGAGCTGGATCGCTACGCGGACGATGCCGCCAACAGCCTGCCTTACGGCCTGCAGCGCCGCCTGGAAATCGCGCGCGCGGTGGCGGCCATGCCGGACCTGCTGTTGCTGGACGAGCCTGCCGCAGGCCTGAATCCTGCGGAAACCGACCAGCTTACGGACCTGATCGTGAAGCTCAAGAACATGGGCCTGACCATCCTGCTGATCGAGCACCACATGGATCTGGTCATGGCCATTTCCGACCATATCGTGGTGCTGGACTACGGCGTGAAGATCGCTTCGGGCCTGCCGAACCACATCCAGGAGAATCCGAAAGTCATCGAAGCCTACCTGGGCGCGCCGGCATAGGAGACCGCAATGAGCCGTTTACTGGACATCAAGAACCTGGCGGTCAGCTATGGCGCCGTCAATGCCCTGAAGCAGGTGTCGCTGCATGTGGACACGAACGAGATCGTGACCATCATCGGTGGCAACGGCGCGGGCAAGAGCACCATGATGCGCGCGCTGTCGGGCATCGAAAAATCCACTGGCGACATCGCGTTCGCCGGGCAAGGTCTGAGCGGGATCAGCGCGCACAAGCGGGTGGGGCTGGGTATCGCCCACGTGCCGGAAGGGCGCCAGGTGTTCCCCGACCAGACCGTCTACGACAACCTGATGCTGGGTGCGTTCCTGCGCAAGGAATCGCCCGCTGAACTGGCTGCGGAGATCGAGCAGTGCTTTGCGATGTTCCCGCGCCTGAAGGAGCGCCGCGCGCAATACGCGGGCACGCTTTCTGGCGGCGAACAGCAGATGCTGGCCATCTGCCGCGCCTTGATGAGCAAGCCGCGCATCCTGATGCTGGACGAGCCCTCGCTCGGACTGGCGCCGCTGATCGTGGCCGAGATCTTCAAGATCATCAAGTCGCTGAAAGAGCGCGGCATGACGATCCTGCTGGTCGAACAGATGGCCAACCAGGCGTTGGCGATCTCCGACCGCGCATATGTCCTGGAAGTGGGCTCCATCGTGATGGAGGGCACGGGCCAGGAGTTGTTGGCCAGCGAGCGCGTGCGCGAGGCCTATCTGGGCAAACACAAGAGCTGACGAGGCAATCATGTCATCCAAACCATTGAGCGGGATCCGAGTGCTGGAGTTGGGCCAGCTGATCGCCGGACCGTTCGCCGCCAAGATGCTGGGCGAATTCGGCGCCGAGGTCATCAAGATCGAACCGCCCGGCAAGGGCGATCCGCTACGCAACTGGCGCCTGATCCACGACGGCACTTCCGTCTGGTGGCAAGTGCAGTCGCGCAACAAGAAGTCGGTCAGCCTGGACCTGCGCAAGCCCGAGGCGCAGGACCTGATCCGGTCCCTGGTCAAGGACATCGACGTGGTGGTCGAGAACTTCAAGCCCGGCACCATGGAAGGCTGGGGCCTGGGCTGGGAAGAACTGCGCGCCATCAACCCGCGGCTGGTGATGCTGCGCGTGTCCGGCTACGGCCAGACGGGTCCGTACCGCGATCTGCCCGGGTTCGGCGCCATCGGCGAGGCCATGGGGGGCCTGCGCCACCTCAGCGGCGAGCCTGACCGCACGCCGGTGCGCGTGGGCGTGTCCATCGGCGATTCGCTGTCGGCGTTGCACGGCGTCATCGGCATCCTGCTGGCGCTGCGCGCGCGCGACCAGAATGGCACGGGTCAGATGATCGATGTGGCGCTGTATGAATCCGTCTTCAACATGATGGAGAGCCTGCTGCCCGAGTATTCGGTGTTCGGCGAGATCCGCCAGCCGGCCGGCAGCAGCCTGCCGGGCATCGCGCCCAGCAACGCCTACCGCTGCCAGGACAACAAGTACGTGCTGATCGCCGGCAATGGCGACAGCATCTTCAAGCGCCTGATGGGCGTGATCGGCCGGCCCGATCTGGCCGATGCGCCGGAACTGGCGAACAACGCCGGGCGCGTGAAGCACGTGGTCATGCTGGACGACGCGATTTCGCAATGGACCGGCCAGCATCCGCTGGACCTGGTGCTGGAGCGCTTGAATGACGGCCAGATTCCCGCGGGCAAGATCTATGACGTGGCCGATATCGCGGCCGACCCGCACTACCAGGCGCGCGGCATGATCCTGGACGGCACGCTGCCTGACGGCACGCCCGTGCAGGTGCCGGGCATCGTGCCCAAGCTGTCGGAAACCCCGGGCGAAGTGCGCAGCCCGGCGCCCGCCCTGGGCCAGGACACCGACCAGGTGCTGGCCGGGCTGGGCATAGGCGAGGCGCAGCGCCAGGACTGGCGCGCGCGCGGCATCATCTGAGGAAGGCAGCCATGAATGTGACCAACCCCGGAACCACTGCCAGCCGCCCGCGGCTGTACATCCAGGAAGTCGCGCCGCGCGACGGCTTCCAGAACGAAAAGCAGTTCATCGAAACCCAGGACAAGATTGCCTTCATCAACCGGCTGTCCGCCAGCGGATTCGCCAAGATCGAGGCCACGTCCTTTACCTCGCCCAAGGCCATTCCCGCCTTGCGCGACGCCGAGATCGTGATGCACGAGATCGAGCGCAATCCGGACGTCGTCTACACCGTGCTGGTGCCCAATGTGCGCGGCGCGCAGCGGGCGCTGGAGTGCAAGGTGGACGAGGTCAACCTGGTGATGTCGGTCAGCGAGACCCATAACCGCGCCAACCTGCGCATGACGCGGGAGCAGTCGTTCGAGCAATTGAGCGATGTGGTCAATGCGGTGCGCGGCAGCCGCGTCGCCATCAACGTGTCGCTGTCCACCGTGTTCGGCTGCCCGATGGAAGGCGACATCAATGCTTTCGAGGTGTTCGAACTGGTGGGACGCTTCGCGGCGCTGGGGGTGGACGGGGTGACGCTGTGCGACACCACCGGCATGGCCTATCCCACGCAGGTCGGCAAAATCGGGCGCGAGGTCCGCAAGCTGTTCCCGGGACTGACCACCACCATGCACTTCCACAATACGCGCGGCATGGCGCTGGCCAATACGCTGATGGCCATCGAGGCCGGCATCGACCGCTTCGACGCATCGCTGGGCGGATTGGGCGGCTGCCCGTACGCGCCGGGGGCCAGCGGCAACGTCTGCACCGAGGAACTGGTGCACATGCTGGAACTGATGGGCTACGACACCGGCGTGGACCTGGACGCCATACTTGGCGTATCGGCGACCTTGCCCGCGCTGGTGGGGCACGACATTCCCAGCCAGCTGCTCAAGGCGGGACCGCGGCTGACGCTGCACCCGGCGCCCGACTTCGGCGCCTAGCGCGCGGCGATGGCGGGGCGGGCGGTTGTGCTAATTTCCATGCATGCCGCCCGGTCCGGAGCCTCCGCCATGTTGAAGTTCGCCGCCAATCTTTCGATGATGTACACGGAACACGCGTTCCTGGACCGCTACGCGGCCGCTGCGGCGGACGGGTACGCCGGCGTGGAATGCATGTTTCCCTACGAGGCTCCGGCCGCCTTCGTGCGCGAACGCATGGACGCAGCCGGCGTGACGCAGGTGCTCTTCAACACGCCGCCCGGCGTGGCCGCCCGCGGCGATCGCGGACTGGCCGCGCAACCGGGACGGCAGGCGGAATTCCAGGCGGGCATCGAACAGGCGCTGTCCTACGCTACCGCGCTGGCCTGCCCGAATCTCCATGTGATGGCGGGCCTGGTCCAACCCGGCGCATCGCGCGAGGCCATGCTGGATTGCTATCGCGAGAACCTGGACTGGGCCGCGCGCCAGGCGCGTTCGGCGGGCGTCACCGTGTTGATCGAACCCATCAACACCCGCGACATACCCGGCTATTTCCTGAACCGCCAGGACGAGGCGCATGCCGTGGTGCAGGCGGTCAATGCGTCCAACCTGAAAGTGCAGATGGATCTCTACCACTGCCAGATCGTCGAGGGCGACCTCACCATGAAGCTGCGCGAATACCTGCCCACGGGGCGGGTCGGCCATCTGCAGATCGCCGGCGTGCCGCTGCGCCAGGAGCCTGACCGTGGCGAACTGGACTATGGCTGGGTGTTCAATGTGCTGCGCGAACTGGAATACGGCGGCTGGATAGGCTGCGAGTACCGGCCGGCCGCCGGCACTTCGGCCGGCTTGCGCTGGCTGGCCGCCGCGCGCACCTGACGCCGGTCCTGATGCTTGGACTGCGGGTTTTTCCTGTGATGTGCGCCAGCGTCCTGCGTCCGATAATAAATCATTAATATGTTAAATAAATAGGCAGGCGAGGAGAGCGCACATGTTCAAAGGCATACTGCATCGCGCCTTGCTGGCGGCGGCGCTGGCAGGGGCTGCAATCGTCCCGGGCCAGGCTGCGGCGGCCGGGTTTCCCGATCATCCGATCCGCTGGCTGGTGCCGTTCAGCGCGGGCGGGGGTAGCGACATCGCCACCCGCATCGTCGCCAAGCACGTGGGCGACGCGCTGGGCCAGCCGGTGGTGGTGGAAAACCGTCCGGGCGCGGCCACGATCGTCGCCGCCCAGGAAACCGCCCGCGCCGCGCCTGACGGCTACACCCTGCTGACGGCGGGGATGAGCACCCTGGCGCTGAACCCCTGGCTGTATCAGAAGCTGCCCTACGATCCAGGGAAGGACCTGACCCCCGTTTCCACGCTCGTGTCGCTGCCCATCGTGCTGGTGGTGTCGCCCGATACCCAGATGCATACGCTGGCCGACGTGAAGACATACCTCAAGCGCGACAAACCGGGCAGCTATGCGTCCCTGGGCGTGGGCAGCCCCCATCACCTGGCCATGGAGCTGTTCCTGGATACCGTCCAGGGCCGCGCCACGGCCATTCCCTACAAGGGCACGCCGCCCGCCCTGCAGGACGTGGCGTCCGGCGTGGTGCCGATGATGATGGCCGATCTGGCCGCCGCCCGCCCGCTGATCCAGGCGGGCAAGCTGCGCGCCATCGCGGTGCCGGCCGCGCAGCGCTCCGGGCAATTGCCCCAGGTGCCGACCTTCGCCGAGGCGGGTGGCCCGGCATTCGAGGCTGCTGCCTGGCAGGGCGTGGTGGCGCCCGCGGGCACGCCGGCGCCGGTGGTGGAGAAACTCAGCCGGGCCATCGAGCAGGCCTTGCGTTCGCCAGAGGTGGCCGAGCAATTGAAGCTGCAGGGCATGGAGCCCACGGGCAGCACGCCGCAGGCCTTCGCGGACTATGCGCGCAAGGAATACGAGCGTTGGGGCGCGGTGATCCGGAGCAAGAACATTTCCGCCAACTGACGGCGGACGGTAACAGCCGCCGCAAGGTGTAACCGGCGCGTTCGCGCCCGCGCCGCGGGCGTACGATAAAGACACGTATATCCTGCCCGGCAGCCCGGGCAAGGAGCACATCATGTCTCTGATCGTAGCAGCCCGGTTCGAGGGTTTCGAAGCGGCGAACGCCGCGGCCGAGCGCCTGTCCGCCAGCGGTTTTCCAGACTGGGACATCAATACCTTCTACGTCAATCCGGCCGGCGAGCACGGCCGCTACCCCTTGGGCGGCGACCGCCGTTCCGACCCGGACTCGGGACGCGCCGATATCGGCGCTTTTCTGGGGGCGGGCGGGGTGGGCGCAGGTTTCGCGGTGTTTGGCGGGTTCGTGATGTCCGAGATCAGCGATTCCACGCCACTGATCCTGGCCGCGGCCGGGGTCGGCGCCTATCTGGGATCGCTCTTCGGCGCGCTTTGGGTGACGGGCCACGGCAGCACCCAGCATGGCCACTTCAATCCTGATTCCCATGCCGAGATCCGGCAGGCCGGCGTGATGGTTGCCGTGCGCACGCGGCCGCAGCGCGAAATGCTGGCGTGCCGCATCCTGCGCGATGCCGGCGGCGCGGACGTGGAACACGCCAACGGCCGCTGGCGCAACAACCACTGGGAAGACTTCGATCCGCTGGCGCCGCCCCGCCGCGAGATCGGATTCGGCTGAAACGGCCTTGGGCGGCGGCGCGCGTCCGCGCTCAGTCCGGCGCGGGCGTGGGGGCGGTGTTTTGCCGGCGGGCGGTGGCCGCGCAGCCTGCGGAAGCGACGATGATCCCGCAGATGGCCAGCCATTGCGTTTGCGACAGCTGCTCGTTCAGTACGATCACGCCGGCCAGCGCGCCCATGGCGGGCTCCATGCTGAGCAGCACGCCGAAGGTCTTTTGCGGCAGGCGCCGCAACGCCACCATTTCCAGCGAATAGGGCAAGGCGCTGGATAGCACGCCCACCGCGATGCCGGCCAGGATCAGGGTCGGATCCAGCAGGGCGGCGCCGGCATGCGCTGCACCTATGGGCAGCGCCACCAGCGTCGCCGCGGTCAGCCCGAGCGACGTGGCCTGTCCGCCATGCACGTTGCCGGCCATCTTGCCGAAGATGATGTAGAGCGCCCAGCACACCGCCGCGCCCAGCGCAAAGGCGATGCCGACCGGATCCAGGTCATGCACCGATTGCCCCGTGGGAATCAGCAGCACCAGGCCGGCGATGGCGCAGCCGATCCAGACGAAGTCGATGGCGCGGCGCGACAGCGCCACCGCCAGGGTCAACGGGCCGATGAATTCGATGGCAATGGCCACGCCCAGAGGCAGCGTGCGCAAGGCCATGTAGAACAGCAGGTTCATGCAGGCCAGCGTCACGCCATACAGCGCGATCTTGGCTGCCGCCTGGCGCGTCAGCGGAAAGCGCCACGGGCGCCAGATCGCCACCAGGATCAGCGCGCCGATGGCGATGCGGTAGGCAGTCGTGCCCTGCGCGCCGACCATCGGGAAGAGGGACTTGGCGAACGAGGTGCCGACGCATAGCGAGGCCATCGCGCCGATCAACGACAGGATGGGGAGCAGGGTGGAGGACGACGCGTTGCGTCCGGTATTCAGGGTTGCGGCGGTCATGGCGATGGCGGAAAAGCGGAATGCGTAGGGAACGGCGGCAGGTTCAGGGCGTCAGGTGTGCGGCGGTGGAGTAAAGCACATACAGCGCCAGCCCAAGCATGACGGCGCCAAGCAGGCCTTGCTGCATGCGCAGGAACCAGGGATTGCGCCCCACCCAGCCGCGGATGCGCGAGGCGCCGTAGGCAAAGAAACTGCCGTAGGGCAGGCTCAACACTTTCATCGTCACGCCCAGCACCAGCATCTGCACCCAGACCGGCCCGTTGTCCGGCGTGGTGAACTGCGGCAGGAAGGCGATCATGAACAGCAACACCTTGGGGTTCAGCAGATTGGTCGTGAATCCTTGCCAGAAGGCGTCGCGCGCATCCCCGGGGCGTGCGGCCAGCGATACGTCGGCCGAGCGCGCGCAGCGGACGATGGCCTTGATGCCCAGGTAGCCCAGGTACAGGCCGCCAGCTGCCTTGATGCCCATGAACAGCGACGGAAACGCCTGCAGCACCGAGGCCAGGCCCAGCACCACCGCCGGCACCTGGATGAATCCGGCGGCGACGTTGCCCAGGACACTGTGGAAGGCGGGCCGGAAGCCCTGCGTCATGCCTCGGGACAGGGTCAGCGCCATGTCGGGGCCGGGCGTGAGCTTGAGCGCCGCGTCTGCGGCGAGGAACAGCAGGAAAAGCTGGAGTGACGGCATGATACGAGGGGCGGACGTACCCGCGGCGCGGGCAGAGGGCTCTCAGTGTAAGCAAGCCTGCTGAATAATTCCTGCATCGCGGGACGCGGAAATGAAGTTTCCCGTCAAAATGGGGCCGGATTCCGGCGTGACCGGGCTTAGAATCTGTTGGCGAGCCCTTTCCAGCCCGTTTCCAGCCGTTCCGAGACCCTTATGGAACTAGACGATTTCGACCTCCAGATCCTGCAAAGCCTGCAGGAAGACAACCAGCGCACCAGCCAGGAAGTCGCGCAGCGCGTGAACCTGTCGCCGGTTTCCTGCCTGCGCCGCATGAAGCGGCTGCGCGAATCCAAGGTGGTGCTGGGTGACGTTTCCGTGGTCGATCCCGCCGCCGTGGGCCGCGGCATCATGATGGTCGTGCTGGTGACGCTGGAGAGCGAACGCGCCGACAAGCTCGACCAGTTCAAGCGCGCCATGCAGTCCGCGCCGGAAATCATGCAGTGCCTGTCGGTGACGGGCGAGGTGGACTTCGTCCTGACCATCACCATGCGCGACATGGCCGAATACGAGGCCTTCGCCCAGCGCAATTTCTGGGGCAATCCCAACGTCAAGCGCTTTTCCACGCTGGTGGTGCTGAACCGCGCCAAGTACGGCATGGCGGTGCCGGTGGGCTGATTTCTCCGTATGTTTTCTGCGCCGGAACGCGGCGCGTTTTCGCGACATCCAACCCCATAAGCAGGCAAGATTCCTGGCCATTCCGGCCGCGCCTGCATCCAGGGTTTGGGGGATGAGATGAAAGCGATTCAAGCAAGATGGTTCTATGCGCTGGCCCTGGTGAGCTGCGGGGTATTTGCCCATGGCAACGGGCCGACGGATCCGCAGATCGCGGCGATCGTGGTGGTGGCCAACCAGGTCGACATCGACGCCGGCAAGCTGGCGCAGGATAAGACCGGCAACAAGGATGTCCGCGAGTTCGCCACGCTGATGGTGACCGACCATGCCGCCGTCAACAAGTCGGCCGACGCACTGGTGCAGAAGCTGAAGGTCTCCCCCGAACCGAACCCGACCAGCGACAGCCTGCAGCAGGGCGGCGACAAGAACCTTGCCGCGCTCAAGGGCATGAACGGCGCCGCGTTCGACAAGGCTTATGTGGACCACGAAGTGGCCTATCACGAGGCGGTGATCCAGGCGCTGGACACGACCCTGATTCCGGGCGCCCACAACGCGGAGTTGAAGGCCTTGCTGGTCAAGGTGCGGCCCGCGTTCATCGCGCACCTGGAGCATGCCAAATCCCTGCAAAAGAGGCTCAACGGTGGCTGAAAGAACGACCCCCGGAGCGCGCGGGTCCGGACGCGCAAGCCTGGCCGCGCTGGCTGCGGGCCTGTTGCTGGCGGGCGGGTTGGCCGCCGCCCAACAGAATCCAGCCGGCACCCGGCTGGCCGAACATGTGGTGACCATCGAAGGGATGCAGTTCACGCCCGCGACGCTGGCCGTCAAGCGGGGCGACAAGGTCACATGGATCAACAAGGACCCGGTCCCGCACACCGCCACCGCGGTTTCCAAGGCCTTCGACTCAGGGGTGATCGCAGCCGGCGTGTCCTGGACCTACACTGTCCGGGAGGAGGGCAGCAGCGCCTACTTCTGCCTGTTCCATCCGACGATGCAGGGCACCTTGATTGCGCAATGACGCATGGCGGAGGTCAGACTCATGACTGCACTTGCGGCGCTGGCGTTACGGCGGGCCGAGGATGAAGACCTGGCGCTCGCGCACCGTATCGCGGCAGGCGAGCAGACCGCGTTCGAATTGATGATGCGGCGGCACAACCGGCGGCTCTACCGCCTGGCGCGCGCCACCCTGCGCAACGATGCCGACGCCGAAGATGCCTTGCAGGAAGCCTACCTGGCAGCCTATCGGAACATGGCCGCGTTCCGCGGCGAGTCGACGCTGTACACCTGGCTGACACGGCTCTTGCTCAACGAATGCTACGGCCGGCTGCGCAAGCACAGCCGCCGCGAGGCGCTGTTGCCCATCGCCGACGACATCGAGAAAGAGGTTGATGCGATGACCATCAACGACTTCAACCCGCCTTACCACGCCGCTGCCCGAGCCGAGCTCAGGGGCCTGCTCGAAGCGCGGCTGGACGCCTTGCCGGTCTCGTTCCGGACCGTGTTCGTGCTGCGCTCGGTCGAGGAACTGTCCGTCGAGGAAACGGCGCACTGCCTGGGCATTCCCGAGGCCACCGTCCGCAGCCGCCACTTCCGCGCCAATGCCTTGCTGCGCGAGGCGCTGTCGCGGGATATCGGGGTGGCGGAGAAGAGCTTGTTCGAGTTCGATGGGGATGATTGCGACAGGGTGGTGGCGAGGACGCTGGCGCGGTTGGGCGGGGGTGTGGGTGTTCCAAAAAATCGGTAATTATTGACATATACCTATTTATTGGAACATCATCGCCGGATGACGAGCGCCACTGAAAAACTTCTGGCCTTGGCCCGCGACGAGGGGCTGATCCGCGCCCGGGACTTGGTCCCGCAAGGCATTGCCCGCGTGACGCTTACCCGTGCCGTGCGCCAGGGCCAATTGCAGCGCATAGGCCGTGGACTGTATGGCTTGTCATCCCGCCGGATTTCCGAGCACGCGACACTGGCCGAGACGGCCCGGCGCGTACCCAAGGGAGTCGTTTGTCTGCTGTCGGCACTCCGCTTTCATGGCCTTACGACCCAGGCGCCGAGTGAAGTGTGGCTTGCCATCGGCAACAAAGCGGCGGCCCCGAAGCTTGACTATCCGCCATTGCGTGTTCTGCGGTTTTCCACAATTGCGCTGGCCGCAGGGGTAGAGGAGCATGTGGTTGATGGTGTACTCATCCACGTCACGGGAGTCGCCAAGACCGTGGCAGATTGCTTCAAGTTCCGCAATAAGATTGGCCTGGACGTTGCCCTGGAGGCGTTGCGTGAAGCGTGGCGCGAAAAACGCATGACCAGCGATGAAATGTGGCGCTATGCGAAGCTATGCAGGGTGGCGAACGTAATGCGCCCCTATCTTGAAAGTCTGGAATGACTGTCGCTCGCAATATCGCGGCATCGGTGCGGGCGCGGCTGCTCAACAAGGCGCGCGCGGACAAGCAGAACTTCAACCTGCTGCTCACCCGCTATGCGTTGGAGCGCATTCTGTATCGCCTGAGTGTCTCACCCTACCGCGAGCAGTTCTTGTTGAAGGGTTCGTTGCTGTTTGACCTGTGGTTTGACATGCCGCATCGTCCGACGCACGATGCCGATCTTCTCGGATTCACGCTCGCGGAAGTGCCGCACTTGATGGCCGTGTTTCAAGAGATCAGCGCCATCGCCTGCGAGGACGGCATGACCTTTCCGCCTGAGTCGGTAAGGGTTGCCGAAATTCGCAAAGAAGCCAACTATGCGGGCATACGCGTAAATCTGGCCGGCTCTCTGGACGGCGCACGATGTCCGGTACAGATCGATATAGGCTTTGGAGATGCGGTCGTTCCTGGGCCGGAAGAGGCGCAGTATCCCGTCATCTTCGGCGACATGCCTGCGCCACGCCTGCAGGTTTATCCCCAGTACACAGTTGTCGCAGAAAAGCTGGAGGCTATAGTTTCACTGGGCATGGGCAATACACGCATGAAGGATTACTTCGATCTTTGGGTGATGGCGCGGCGCGCAGAACTCGATGATGGGATGCTCGCACGCGCGGTGCGCGCGACGTTTGCACGCCGCGAAACACCGCTTCCGACAGATTTCCCTTTGGGATTGGCTGACGAATTCGTCCAAGACGAAAGAAAGGTGCAACAGTGGGATGCCTTTCTGCGCAAGAATGGGTTGGCGAAAGTGTCGTTGAACGAAGCCGTGGGGGCGATACGGCCGCTATGGCTGGCAGCACTGAAAAAGTAACCTTGATATCGCGCGGCTGCGGCTGTCCTGGACCGCTCATTTCGCACCCCGCAACCTCAACGCATTGAATATCACCGAAGCCGAACTCAAACTCATCGCCAGCGCCGCGATCATCGGCGACAGCAGCCAACCCGTGAACGGATACAGGACGCCCGCCGCTATCGGCACGCCGATGCCGTTGTAGACAAAGGCGAACATCAGGTTCTGCCGCATGTTGCGCACGGTGTCGATCGAGATCTGGCGCGAGGCGGCGATGCCGCGCAGGTCGCCCTTGACCAGGGTCACCTGGCCGCTGTTCATGGCTACATCGGTGCCCGTGCCCATGGCCACGCCCACGTCGGCGCGCGCCAGCGCGGGGGCGTCGTTGATGCCGTCGCCCGCCATCGCCACCACGTGGCCGTCCTTCTGCAGTTTTTCCACCAGCGCCAGCTTGTCGGCCGGTTTGACCTCGCCGTGCACCTCGTCGATGCGCAGCGCGGCGCCGACGGCGCGGGCGGTGGTCAGGCCGTCGCCTGTCGCCATCACGATGCGCAGGCCGCTGTCGTGCAGGTTCTGGATGGCTTCATGCGTGCTGGGCTTGATCGGGTCGGTCACCGCCAGGATGCCGGCGAACTGGCCGTCCACGGCCAAATGCATGATGCTGGCGCCTTCGCCGCGCAGGCGCTCGCCGTCCGCGCGCAGCGCGTCCACTCGCACGCCTTCCTGCTCCATCAGGGCGGTGTTGCCCAGCGCCAGGCGCTTGCCTTCCACCGTGCCGCGCACGCCTATGCCGCTGCCGGAATCGAAGTCCCCGGCCTTGGCCAGCGCCAGGCCCTGGGCGCGCGCCGCGCTGACGATGGCGTCGGCCAGCGGGTGTTCGCTGCCCTGGTCCAGGCTGGCCGCCAGGCGCAGCACTTCGTCGGGCGTATATCCCGGGGCGGCGATGGCGGTGTCGAAGGCTGGCTTGCCTTCGGTGAGCGTTCCGGTCTTGTCCACGATCAGCGTGTCCACCTCGCGCATTTTCTCGATCGCGCCAGCGTCGCGGAACAGCACGCCCTGCGCCGCGGCGCGGCCCGTAGCCACCATGACCGACATGGGCGTGGCCAGCCCCAGCGCGCAGGGGCAGGCGATGATCAGCACCGCGACCGCGTTGATCAGGCCGTACACCCAGCTAGGCTCCGGCCCGAAAAAGCCCCACACCAGCAGCGTGGAGATCGCCACCAGCACCACGGCAATGACGAACTTGCCCGCCACCACGTCCGCCATGCGCTGCATGGGCGCCTTGGAGCGCTGGGCGTTGGCGACCATCTGCACGATCTGCGCCAGCATGGTGGCCGCGCCGACCTTTTCCGATCGCATCACCAGGGTGCCGCTGGTGTTGAGGGTGGCGCCGATCAGCTTGTCGTTCTCGCGCTTGCTGACGGGCACGGGCTCGCCGGTAAGCATGGACTCGTCCACGGCGCTGCGGCCTTCGGTGACGACGCCGTCCACCGGGATCTTCTCGCCGGGACGCACGCGCAGCAGGTCGCCCACATGCACATGGTTCAGCGGCACGTCTTCCTCGCTGCCGTCAGCGTTGATACGCCGCGCCGTCTTGGGCGCCAGGCCGAGCAAGGCCTTGATCGCGGCGGACGTCTGCGAACGCGCCTTCAACTCCAGGATCTGTCCCAGCATGGTCAGCGAAATGATGACCACGGCGGCTTCGAAGTACACCGCCACGCGGCCCATCGATACAAAGGAATCCGGGAATACGCCCGGCGCCAGCGTGGCGACCACGCTGTAGATGAAAGCCGCCGCCGTGCCCAGGCTGATCAAGGTCCACATGTTCGGGCTGCGATGCACAAGGGATTGCCAGCCGCGCACGAAGAAGGGCCAACCCGTCCAGAACACCACCGGCAGGGATAGCGCCAGCTCCAGCCAGCTCTGGGTCGCCATGTCGAACCAGCCCAGACGATGGCCGAACATGGCCATCACGGCGACGATGACGGTCAGGGGCAGCGTCCACCAGAAGCGGTGCTGGAAGTCCTTGAGTTCGCTGTTGTCTTCCTCGTCCAGCGGGATGAGCGGTTCGAGCGTCATGCCGCATTTGGGGCAGTTCCCGGGGTGATCCTGGCGGATCTCCGGGTGCATGGGGCAGGTGTAGATCGTGCCCGCGGGGACATTGGTGGGGGCATCGGCGGGCGCGGCTGGAAGCGCGGTGGCATCGTCGTGGCCCGCGTGGCGCTTGCCGTGACCGTGATGCTGGTGCGCATCATGGCCGCCGTAGGCATGCGCAGCCTGATCCTCTGGCTGTCCCTGCGGCACCAGATGCATCTGGCACTTCGGACAGCGTCCCGGATGGTCCTGGCGGATTTCCGGGTGCATGGGACACACGTAGAGCGTGCCGTCTTTCGATGCCGCGTCGCCGTGACGAGAGTGATTCATACCCATCCCTTTCGAGTACTGGTGTGATCCTTCGTGCGCCTATTATGCCCAGGCTGGGGTGTTTGCGGCGCAACCGCTGGCCGCAGTGGTATCGCTGCGGAGCCGGCCGCAGCGATGGCCCATGGCGATCAGCCCTTGGCCGCCGGGGAAGTCGCGGGTTCCGCCGCCGAGGGTGCATCACCCGCCGGGTTCATCATCGATCCCATCATCTGGCGGCAACCTTGCATGTCGGCGCCATTGGCGGGCATGGACTTCATGTGGGCGGCCATCAAGGCCTGGCGCTCTTCGGGCGTCTGGGCGGCGGCCATTTTCTGGTGCATGCCGTTCATGGCCTGCATGTGCGCCTCCATGTTCTTCATCATGCCGGCGTCCGGCGCCATTTGCGGCTTCGTGGCCGATTCGCCCGCCGCAGGCGACGCGGGATGATGCGTGGCATGGTCGCCGTTCCCCGCCTGCGCGTGGGCCGCGCCGAGCAATCCCAGGCTCAACGCGCACGCGCTGAACAAGGTGGTCAGGGTCTTCATGGTCAGCTCCTTTCTGTGGTCTGGAAGTGCATTAACTCCAGTTTGGAGTGCTGACCGGGGCGAGGAGGTTACGCGCGGATTACTTTTTTGCAATGTTGCGGGGCAGGCGGGCGTACATCCGACACGATGCGGCGGTCATTGGTTATCAGGCCATCGCGTAAAAATCGCATCCTGCTCCAGCGCGCGCTTGCGCCAAGCATTGAGCAGGTCGGCCAAAGCTTCGTGGGTCAGCCCGTAAGTTTCACCCAGGCTGGAATTGCGGCCGACGAAATGCTTGTTGAGCCCGGCAGTGCCGCTGCGTTCGACCGCAGCATCGTCGAAGACAATCAGCTTGGGCACCGCGCGGCTGGCTCTGATCACGTTGAACTCGCTGGTGTCTTGCCAGCGTATTGTCCTGCCGTTCCACACCTGTCGCGCTTGAAAGCCGTCGCGCCCCAGGCGCAGGCCGATGTCGTCCTTGGCGGCGCGCACCAGCAGCATGACCGCGCCGAGCAGAAAGAATGCGGCGCCCGGCCAGAGGATCAATTGCTTGAGAGGCGGCAGCGATTCCTGCAGCAGCATCCACAGGATCACGCCACCGAAGCCCGCGGACAGCAGCGAGAACGCCAGCAGCTTGCCTTTCGCGGCCTTGAGTTCCAGGGGGCCTGGGTACCGCGCCAGCAGTGTTGCGGCCGAGCGCGAGTCGCGCTGCAGCAGTTGCGGCCAGATCTGCAGGACGGCAGTCGCGGCGCAGACGCCGAAGAACAGCGTGACGGGAATGCCTGCATCGGCGCCGTCCCGGATCATTTGCGAGCCCAGGTAGACGAACGTCAGGCTGATCGCCAGGCAGACATAGAAGAGCAGATTCGCGAGCCGTCGACTGGGCTGGCGCTGTGCAGTTGGGGGGGCGGGCGGCTGTGTCATGGATGCTGAGTGTAGACGCCTGGTCGGCAGGGGGAGTTCATCAAGGCTGATGCCGGGCCAGCACTTCGTCGCGGGGGCCCGCATCCACCACGCGTCCGGCTTCCATCACCACGATGGTATCGAAACGGCTGAGCAGGCTGGGCCGGTGCACCGAGGCCACGATGCAAGCGGTCGGAAACGCGGCGTACATGCGGTCGAACACCCGGCCTTCGGCTTGCGGGTCGAGCGCGCTGGTGGGCTCGTCCAGCAGCAGCAAGGAGCTGCCCTGCGCAGCCAGCGCCCCGCGCGACAGGGCCAGGCGTTGGCGTTGCCCGCCGGACAGGTTGCTGCCCCGTTCATTCATCGGACTGGCGAGACCCTCGGGCATGCGTTGCAGCACTTCGTCGAACACGCCGGTATGCACGGCGGCTTGCAGCGCGGCCGCGTCGGCGGGTTCGCCGAAGGTGAGGTTTTCCTGCACGCTGGCTTCGAAGACTTCGGCTTCCTGCGGAATCAGCGTGGCCAGCGTGCGCAGTTCTGCCCAGTCCACCGGCTTGCCGTCCCGCAGCAGTTCGCCGTGTTGCGGCGGATAGAGTCCGGCAAGGGTGCGCAGCAGCGTGCTCTTGCCGCCGCCGCTGGCGCCGATCAGCGCGACGCGCGAGCCGCGCCGCAGCACCAGGTCGACGCCATGCAGGCCGCCGCGTCCTTCGTCCGAATAGCGCCAGGTGGCGCCGCGCAACTCCAGGGTCTGCCAAGGCGCGTCGGCTTGGACCGCGGGGACGGCGGCATTGGGGTTGCCCGGGGCCTGCCAGATGGGTTCGGCGCTGCTGTAGTCGGTGTGCATGCGCGCGAAGCTCTGGAAGTTGGAGGCGATGGCGCTGACCACGGACGCGGCCTGCTGGGCATATTGGTAGATCATGAAGATGGTGCCTAGCAATAGCGCCTGCCCGGGCTCGCGGTGCCGCAGCACGTACTCCACGACGAGGATCCAGGTGAGGCACATGCCCGCCAGGTCCACCACGCACCATTTCACTTCGTTGATCCACAGGGCACGGCGCAAGGGCTTCATGACCGCCTGCAGGCGGCGGCCCAGGATCTTGCGCGAGGCGGCTTGCAGCCGCAGGCCGATCACGGTGCCGGCGTTGCTGACGAAATCGAGCAGCGCCGCGACGTAGCGGCGTTCCTGGTCGTTTTCGTCGCGGGCCAGCCGCATCAGCGCGAGGTCGAAGCGCAAGGTGACCAGGGCGATGATCAGGTAACCGCTTACGGCGATGATGCCGCTGACGTGGGACAGCAAGGTCAGCGCCACCAGCGGGCCGATGAAGTTCAAGGCGCTGTGCAGGTAGCCGTACATGCTGCGGGCAAAAGCGGCCAGTGCGCGGCTGGATTGCAATACGCGATGCTGCAGGTCGCCGGAATGCCTGCCGTCGCGCCAGGTCAACGGGGCGGCAGCGATGCGGGCATAAAGATCGTCGGCCTGCCGTTCGCGGACATGCACGCCCACATTGCCTTCGAGGACGCGTCCGGGGCCGTGGAATACCCAGGACATCATGTAGCTGCCAACCAGGAACAGGATCCACAAGCCGGCGGTGGGCATGTCGTTCTGCTGCAAGGCATTGATGGCGTGCGAGGCCAGCCAGGGCAGGGTCAGCTTGACCAGTTGCGCGCCCGACAGCAGCGCGATGGCGCCCATCAGCTGCCGCCGCGCGCCGTCGGCATAGTGCCAGAGCGCGCGACACAGCACGATCGCCGCGCGGCCCATGCCGACGGAGGAAGAGGGGGAAGAAGAATCAGGCTTCATCGCGTGGAGGGGAAGTCAGGGGGGGCACGGCATGATTATGCTATCCGACAGGCGCCACCGCGCTCCAAAGCAAAAAGCCCCGCCAAAGGCGGGGCCAAGTGCTTGAATTCATTGGTGGCCTGGGGCGGAATCGAACCACCGACACAAGGATTTTCAATCCTCTGCTCTACCGACTGAGCTACCAGGCCAACGCGAAAGTCCGCCACTATACACAATATCCGCGTCATGTGGGCGGCGGCCCGCCATCGGGCGCCGCGCGGCGGGCTTGCGCGAGGACGGCGCCGGCTTCCGGGGAAATGCTGCGCAGGTGCAGGTCGGTCTGCGGATAGGGGATCTCGATGCCGGCCTGCGTCAGCGCCTCGTACATCCGCGACAGCATGTCGCTGCGGATGGACATCCACTGATCGAAATCCGGCGTCCAGGCGCGGATGCTGAAATCCAGCGTGCTGGCGCCAAATCCCATGAAGAGCGCGATCGGAGCCGGCTGGGTGGAGACCCCCAGGGTGCCGCGCGCCACCGAGCCCAGCAGTTCGATGGCCTGCGCCGGGTCCGTGCCGTAGGCCAGGCCCACGTTGATCTCGATGCGGCGGTTGCGGTCCAGCATGGTCCAGTTGGTCAGTTTTTCCGACAGCAGGGTGCCGTTGGGGACCACCACGTCGGCGCCTTCGAAAGTCCTGATGCGGGTCGCGCGCATCCCGATCTCGCGTACCTGACCGGAGGTTTCGCCGATTTCCACCACATCGCCGGGCTGGATGGGGCGCTCGAACATCAGGATCAGGCCCGACACGAAGTTGTTGACCACGTTCTGCAGGCCGAAGCCGATGCCCACGCCCAGGGCGCCCAGCACCAGGGCCAATTGGCTGGTCCTGACTCCGGCGGCCGACAGCGCCACTGCCAGTCCCAGCAGCAGCACCGAGTAGTAGGTCAGCGAGGCGATGCTGTTGCCCACGCCGCGCGGCAGCGGCATGCGCGCCAGCACTTCGTCGTGCAGCACCAGGCGGATCGCGCGCGCGGCCCAGAACGCGATCAGCACCGAGATCGCGAACACCAGGATGTTGCCCAGGCTGATGGTGATGTCGCCGAGCGCCAGCGTGTACGAAAGCACCTTCGTGGTGAAGGCGTAGGTCGCGCGCAGGATGCGGAAACGGTCCATCGTGTAGATGGCCCACCCCGCGACCGCGCTGGCCATCACCAGGCGGATCAACAATTGCACCAGCGGAGGAGCATGCTCGCGCGCGATGCGAAAGCGCGACACGCCGGGCCGCGCCAGCATCAGTTGCAGCAGGGTGACGATGATGGTGACCCCGGCGTAGAGCATCAGCCCGAAATAGCCGCTGCTGATGACGGCGCTGGTCAGCATCTCGGCCATCGACAGGTTGCCGATCAGGTTGGCGACGCCGGCAATGGCCAGCAGCGCCACCGCGGCCCAGGCGCCGATGCGCACGGCCCGGTGCAGCCGGCCGGGAGCCTGGGCAGCGCTGCCGCGGCGCTTGGCCCGGGCATGCAGCCACAGCGCCGTGGCCAGGGCCAGCAGGGTGATGACGAGGTTGTGCAGCCGGTACAGCGTTTCGCTGGCCAGGAAGAAAATGCCCAGCCGCTCGGCCAGATACAGGCCGGTGATGGCATAGGGCCACAGGTCCAGCTGCTCGCGCGCGGTTGGCGGCAGCAGGCGCAGTACCGGGACGACCGCCAGCAGCAGGGCGATCTGCAGCACGATCAGCGGCGCGTCCGACTCCAGCAGCTGCACGCCCATCATGGCCAGCAGCAGCCAGGCTGACAGCGGGCGCCCAAGCACCCGCGCGGCCGTCTCGCTCATTTCGCCGGCCCGGATCGCGTGGCGGCTGTGCCAGGCCAGCCATAGCAACAGGGGCAGCAGCACGACTTGCAGCACGTGCAGGGCCAGTTGGTTGCCGGTATCGGCCGCCGCGTACTGGCGGGCGAAGCGCAATTCCATGTCCAGGCCGCTGCGCAGGTAGGCCTTCGCATCGCTGCGGGCGGTGGGCGTGAAGGTGGCGGCCCACAGCGGCGGTCCGTCAAGTTCGAGCAGGCGGGCATCGATGTAACGGATGGCGTCGGCCACCGAGCGCTGTCCGGCCTGGATGCGCTCTTCGACGGAGTTGGCGCGCTGGCCCAGCGCAATCTGGCGGCCCAGCGGCACCGATAACGCCTGTTCGGCCCGAGCCAGTTGCGCGATGACCGAGTCCATCCGCGCGGTCAGGGCCGGCGGCAGATCGGCGGCGCCGGGGGCTCCCTTGAGCGCCTGCCAGGCTTCGCGGCGGCGCGCCAGCTCGGCGGCATCGCTGGCGTAGGCGGCGGTCGCCTGGCGCATGTCCTCCTGCCAGTCGGCGAAACGTCTCGCATCGAACATCCAGTGCCGCTCCAGGCTTTCCAGCCGCATGATCGGCAGGGTGCGCAATTGGGCCGGCAGGAATTGCTGGAGCTTTTCGTCCACGGACCGGGAAATCGATTCCAGGCGCGGCGCCAGCGAGTCGGTGGGGTCGGCCCCCGTGATGCGCTCCATGACGCTTTCGGCATAGCGGTGGTCGGTGTCCGCGCGCAGCGGGATCTCTGCCACCAGGATCGCGTGGGCTTGCGTGGAAGCCGGGGCGGGGGAGGTCGGCGCCGGCGCGGCGCCCTGCGCGTAGGGGGAACCGAGCAGGCTGGCCAGCAGTGCAATCAGACCGAAAAGCGCTTTTGCTCTTGCTGTTGCTTGGGCGCGCATGTCGCGGCTCCGGTGGATGGATGCGGCGGGCTACAAAAAAAATGGCGTCTTACGATATCGCGGAAGCGCGCTTGAGGGAAAGGGCCGTCCGGAAAGCAAAAAGCCCAGCCCATAAGGGCTGGGCTTTTTTTGGCCTCGGATAGAAGGTAGGACACTCGCACAAAAACTGTCTCGTCGGTGATATTCGCTATTCGCGAATAGCGAATATCACCCTGAGATGGAACTAAAACCCCAAGACCTGCTGGTATTGCTAAAGGTGGCCGCCCATCCGCCGCAGCGCTGGACTTATGCCGCGCTGGGCGCAGCGCTGTCCATGAGCGCTTCGGAAACCCATGCGAGCGTGAAGCGTTCCGTGGCTTCGGGCTTGGCGGTGGCGCCGGCACGCGGCCAATGGTCACCGGCCAACCTTCTAGAGTTTGTCGTGTACGGCGTGCGCTACGTCTGGCCGGCCACACTGGGCCCGGTCAAGAGTGGCGTCCCGATAGCTGTCGGCAGCGACCCCCTGGCCAGCCAATTGACGGCAGCTCCAGGAGAGGCGCCCGTCTGGGCATACCCCACGGGCTCATCAAAAGGGCCCACGCTTTCGCCGCTCTACCGCACAACACCGCAGGCTGCTCTATCGGACCCGGCGCTGCACCGCCTGCTCGCGTTGTTGGATGCCTTGCGCACCGGGCGCGCCCGCGAGCGTGAGCTTGTCACCAAACTTGGAGCTTTCGCCAGCCGAGGGGGCGGCGACTTCATGAACAGCCATGACCTGGAAGATGTGTTGAACATCATCGATGGACGTGGGGAACTGGGCGCAGAACTGGCCGTCGCGACAGACCAAAGCAAAAAGCCCCGCTTTCGCGGGGCTAAGTGCTTGAATCTTTTGGTGGCCTGGGGCGGAATCGAACCACCGACACAAGGATTTTCAATCCTCTGCTCTACCGACTGAGCTACCAGGCCAACGAAGTCCGCAACTATACACAATTTTTGAGGCTTGCGCCAGTCGGAGGCGAAAATCCTGAGATATGTCGTTTCCCGGCCGGGCCGCCGCATGAATCATGGGCTGACTGTTGGTCAGACGGCACGAAAGGTGCGACCCAGGGTCGCGCCCCGGGGGTGAAATGGCCTGGGGATAACCCGCAGGGGTATAATGATTAGCGGTCTGACGCTGCATCCAGGTTTGAATATCCCGGTGCGGCGCCTCGTTCTTAGTGGCAGTACTTAACGCTTACGCGCGGATGGCCCGGCCATCCTTCCCACATGTCGGTAGCTGTCCTTGCCTTCGGTCTGAATCACACGTCCGCGCCGGTTTCGGTCCGCGAGCGTGTTTCCATGCCCGTCGATCTGGTGAAGCCCGCGCTGGAAGGCCTGCGCTCGGCATTCGGCGGCTCGGTCCGCGAAGCCGCCATCCTGTCCACCTGTAATCGCACCGAAATCTATTGCGCCGCCGACGGCCACGTGGCCGATCAACTGCCCGCCTGGCTGGCTGATTACAACCGCCTGGACGCCGGCACGCTGCGCCCGCATCTATACCGCCATCATCAGGACGACGCCGTGCGCCACGCTTTCCGCGTGGCCAGCGGCCTGGATTCCATGGTGCTGGGCGAAACCCAGATCGTGGGCCAGATGAAGGACGCCGTGCGCGCGGCCGGCGAAGCCGGCTCGCTGGGCACCTTGCTGCACCAGATGTTCCAGCGCACCTTCTCGGTGGCCAAGGAAGTCCGGTCGCAGACCGCCATCGGCGCGCAGTCGGTGTCCATGGCCGCCGCCGCGGTGCGCCTGGCCGAACGCGTGTTCGGCAATCTGGACCAGGCCCGCACGCTGTTCATCGGCGCGGGCGAAATGATCGAATTGTGCGCCACGCACTTCGCCGCGCAGCGGCCGCGTAGCATGGTGGTGGCCAACCGCACGGCCGAACGCGCCGAGGTCCTGGCCAACCGCTTTGCGGCCAGCACCATGAAGCTGTCGGACCTGACCGACCGTCTGTCCGAGTTCGACGTCATCGTTTCCTGTACGGCAAGCTCCCTGCCCATCCTCGGTTTGGGGATGGTGGAACGGGCCACGCGCCTGCGCCGCCACCGCCCCATGGTCATGATCGACCTGGCCGTGCCGCGCGACATCGAACCCGAGGTCGGCCGCCTGGACGACGTCTATCTGTATTCGGTGGACGACCTGGGCCGGCTGGTGCAGACCGGCACGGACGCGCGCCGCGCGGCCGTGGTGCAGGCCGAAGCCATCATCGAAACCCGCGTCCAGGGCTTCATGCACTGGATGCAGTCCCGCGAAGTGGTGCCCGTCATCCGCGACCTGCACCAGGCCGCCGAGGACGTGCGCAGCGCCGAGCTGGAACGGGCCCGCCGCCTGCTGGCGCGGGGCGAATCGCCGGAAGCCGTGCTGGAACAACTGGCCCACGGCCTGACTCAAAAGTACCTGCACGGCCCGCTGGCGGCCCTGAACCGCAGCGAAGGCGACGACCGCAAGCAATTGCTTGCCTGGATGCCGCGCCTGTTCCCCGGCCGCGACTCCCGCCGTTAGCGACTCTGCCCCACGTCCCGCCTCCTGGCGGGCGTTCGTCTTTTGGGCGCCCGCTATCCGCTTTCCCGCTTTTCTTTTTGGTCATTCCCCATGAAATCTTCCATGCGCAGCCGGCTGGAGCACCTGTGTCACCGCCTGATCGAGGTCGACGCGCTGCTCGCCGAACCGGAAACCGCGTCCGACATGGACCGTTTCCGCAAGCTCTCGCGTGAACGCGCTGAACTGGAACCCGTGGTCGAGGCGTTCACGGCCTTCGCCCGCACCGAGGATGATCTGGCCGCGGCGCAAGAAATGCTGTCCGACCCGGACCTGAAATCCATGGCCGAGGACGAGATCAAGTCCGGCCGCGTCAAGCTCGAGGAACTGGAAGGCGCATTGCAGTTGCTGCTGCTGCCGCGCGACCCCAACGACGGGCGCAGCGTGTTCCTGGAAATCCGCGCCGGCACGGGCGGCGATGAAAGCGCGCTGTTCTCGGGCGACCTGCTGCGCATGTACACGCGTTACGCGGAACAGCGCGGCTGGCGCGTCGAGCTGATGTCCGAAAGCGCATCCGAGCTCGGCGGCTACAAGGAAGTGATCGCGCGCATCGACGGCGATGGCGCCTATGGCCGCCTGAAATTCGAGTCCGGCGCGCACCGTGTGCAGCGCGTGCCCGCCACCGAGGCGCAGGGCCGCATCCACACCTCCGCCTGCACGGTGGCCATCATGGCTGAAGCGGACGAGATGTCGGAAATCGTCATAAACCCCAGCGACCTGCGCATCGACACCTTCCGCGCCAGCGGCGCGGGCGGCCAGCACATCAACAAGACCGATTCGGCGGTGCGCATTACCCACTTGCCGACGGGGCTGGTGGTGGAATGCCAGGATGACCGGTCCCAGCATCGCAACAAGGACAAGGCCATGCAGGTGTTGGCCGCGCGCCTGAAGGACAAGGAAACCCGCGAACGGCAGAGCAAGGAAGCCGCCGAGCGCAAGAGCCTGATCGGTTCGGGCGATCGCTCCGAGCGCATCCGCACCTACAACTTCCCGCAGGGCCGCGTGACCGACCACCGCATCAACCTGACGCTGTACAAGCTGCAGCAGATCATGGAAGGCGATCTGGAAGAGCTGACCGGCGCCTTGATCTCCGAACACCAGGCCGAGCAGCTGGCGGCCCTGGGCGACGACATCTGAGCCCGGCCATGACGCCGCCCCAGCTGAAAAGCCTGCTGCTCGACACGCGCCTGCCCCGCCTGGAGGTGCGCATGCTGCTGGAGCACGTGCTGGCCAAGCCGCGCGCCTGGCTGCTGGCGCACGATACCGACCCCTTGCTGCCTGAAACGGCCGCGGCCTACGAGGCCCTGGCCCAGCGGCGCCTGGCCGGGGAACCCATGGCCTATCTGCTGGGCCACCGCGAATTCATGGGTCACCGCTTCCGCGTGACCCCGGACGTGCTGATTCCGCGCCCGGACACCGAGGTGCTGGTGGAGACCGCGCTGGAATGCCTGGCCGGCCTGGCCGCGCCTGCGGTGCTGGACCTGGGCACAGGCAGCGGCGCGATCGCCATTTCGATTGCGCTGGCGCGCCGCGACGCCCGGGTGATGGCCTCCGACGTCAGCTCCGCAGCGCTGGCGGTCGCCGCCGGCAACGCCTGGGACCTGGCCGCATCCGTGCGCCTGGTCGAAGGCAGCTGGTACGAGGCCGTGCCAGCCGGCGAGGGCTTCGACCTGATCGTGTCCAATCCGCCCTATGTGGCCTGCGACGACCCGCACCTGGACCAGGGCGACGTGCGCTTCGAGCCGCGCGGGGCGCTGACCGACGGCGCGGGCGGTCTGGAAGACCTGGCCCGCATCGTCCAGGGCGCCGGCCGTCACCTGAAACGGGGGGGATCCCTGTGGATGGAGCATGGCTGGGACCAGGCACAAGCCGTGCGGGGCCTGCTGGCCGCGGCCGGATTCCAGGACGTGCACAGCCGCCAGGACCTGGCCGGCATCGAGCGTATTTCCGGCGGCCGGCTGCCCGCCTGACCGCATTCCCGGCGGGACGCCCGGGGTATCCGGGCGAATTTTCCCGCTGTACCTATAATTGGCGTATTCCGTTATGCCTGTCCAAGAGACCACCATGAGCGACGTTCAAGAATTCATCCGCGAAACCGTGACCCAGCACCCCGTCGTGCTGTTCATGAAGGGCACCGCCCAGTTCCCGCAATGCGGCTTTTCCGGCAAGGCCATTCAGATCCTGAAGGGCTGTGGCGTGAAGAAGCTGGTCACCGTCAATGTGCTGGAGGACGACGAAGTCCGCCAGGGCATCAAGGAATTCTCCAACTGGCCCACGATTCCGCAGCTGTACGTGGCCGGCGAGTTCATCGGCGGCTCGGACATCATGAACGAGATGAACGAATCCGGCGAACTGAAGACGCTGCTGGACCAGTCCGGCGCAACGGCCTGATCAGCCCATGCGGCGACTGGTCATCGGCATCACGGGCGCTACGGGCTCCCTGTACGCCGTGCGCATGCTGCAGGCATTGCGCGGCGTGGACGATGTCGAAACGCATCTGGTGGTGTCGGCCTCCGGCGTGCTGAACATCAAGCACGAGCTGGACGTCAGCCGCCATGATGTCTATGCCCTGGCCGACCACGTGCACAGCGTGCGCGACGTGGGCGCTACGCTAGCCAGCGGCGCGTTCCAGACGGCCGGCATGGTCATCGTGCCGTGCTCCATGCGCACGCTGGCGGCCGTGGCCCACGGCCTGTCGGATAACCTGATTACCCGCGCCGCCGACGTGACCCTCAAGGAGCGCCGGCGCCTGGTGATGATGGTGCGCGAGACGCCCTTCAACCTGGCGCACCTGCGCAACATGACTGCCGTCACCGAAATGGGCGGCATCGTGTTTCCGCCGCTGCCCGCGTTTTACCACCGGCCCGCCTCCATCGAAGAGATGGTGGACCATACCGTGGCGCGGGTGCTGGAGCTGTTCGACATCATCGTGCCCGGACCGCATTGGGAAGGCATGAAGTAGCGATCGCCGCATCAAAAAAAGAGCTCCAGGTCTGGAGCTCTTTTCATTTGCGCGATGGCGCCGGGTTGCTGGCGATTACACCGTTGCGATCGGCGTGACCGGCGAACCGATTGCATGCGGCAGGCGCAGGGGCGGGGCGGTCAGCATGAAGTGGTGCCGGCCGTTGGCGTGCAGCCAGTCCGCCAGGTCCTTCAGGTACCAGAGTTCCGCCAGCGGCAGTCCCAGCTTGAACAGGCAATGGTGGTGCAGCGGCAGCATGGCGCGCGGGCCGGTCTTCTCGCGCGCGGGATAGGCTTCCACGGCGTAGTTGTCGGCGCAGATGGCGGCGATGCCGCTGTCCGTGATCCATTGCAGCAGCGCCTGGTCGGTGCCGTCCAGCGCGGCGCCGTAGGTGTGCAGCGTCTCGGCGTCGGGCGTGCCGTTCATGGCGACCACCGCTTCGGCGTAGCCGGTGCGCAGCACCAGCATGTCGCCGGTTTCGACGCTGATGCCGTCCGTCTTCAGTACATGCATCAGTTCGGCATGGCCGATCAGTGTGCGGCCGGGGCCGTAGTGGCGCAACAGGTCCACCAGCACGCCGCGGCCCTGCATGCCCTTCTGCGCCAGGTTTTCCACGCCCAGCTTCAGCGCCGCCGACGGGCCGCCGCTGTTGCAGCCGCAGCCGGTATGGTCGCCGTCGGCCGGGCCGACGACGTCCACGCCGGCCTGGTAGCCGTTGTAGTAGCGCAGTTCGGGCTTGCCGTCGCCGTCGGCGTCGAACAAGGCGCCCACGTGGGCCAGCGCGTCCCATTGCGTCGAATACTGCATCGACAGCAGCACCTGGTCATCGCTGAGCACGTCCACCGCGTCCGGGTTGACGTTGCGCAGCGGGAAGTTCAGGTAGGGCGTGTCCGCCAGGCGCGTGGGGCTCAGTTGCGGCGGATGACGGCGCGGGTTGAGCACGTTGCCGCCGGGCAGGTCCAGCGGCAGCGACAGGCAGAAGGTCTTGCCGGCGCGGATTTCACGCGCGCCTTTCAGGACTTGTTCTTCGGTAATGAGGTTCAGGCGGCCGAGTTGGTCGTCGTGCCCGAAGTCGCCCCAGTTGGAGCCTTCGGGCCGGTTTTTCCAGCGCTGCATGCCGCTTACCCCTTCAGGAAGTCGACGACCGTGCGGGTGAAGACTTCGGGTTGCTCCCAGTTCGAGATATGGGAGGTGTTCATTTCGAAGTAGCGCGCGCCGGGGATGGCCTCAGCCAGTTCACGGCCTTGGGCCGGGGTGGCGGCCAGGTCGTGCGTGCTGCTGATGACCAGCGTGGGCGCCTTGATCGAGGCCACTTGTTCGCGGAAGTCGGCGTCGCGCAGCGCGGCGCAGTTGCCCGAGTAGCCAGCGTCCGGCGTGCGTCGCAGCATGTCGATCAGCACCTGGGTCAGGCCAGGCTCGGCCGCGCGGTAGCTGTCGGTGAGCCAGCGTTCGACCAGCGTGGGCGCCATCTTTTCCAGGGTCTGTTCGGCGACCGCGGCGATGCGGGCGCTCCAGCCTTCGGCCGAGCCGATGCGCGCGGCGGTGTTGCAGAGGATCAGCTTGTCCAGCAGTTCGGGACGCGCCAGCGCCAGCCACAGGCCGGTGGGACCGCCCATCGACAGGCCGCAGAAGTGCGCGCGCTTGATGTTCAGGTGCGCCAGCAGTTCGGCGACGTCGTTGCCCAGCTGCTCGAAGCTGTATTCGCCCTCGGGGATCGACGACTTGCCGTGGCCGCGGGTGTCGTAGCGCAGCACGCGGAAGTGCTTGCTCAGTTCGGGAATCTGGCGGGCCCACATGTCGGAGCAGGTGCCCAGCGAGTTGGAGAGCACGAGCACCGGCGCGTCGGCGGGGCCATCGATGACGTAGTACAGCCGTGCCTGGCTGAGATCGGCGTAAGACATGCGGGTTTATTCCTTGCGTTTACAGGTGGCAGACGCCGTCGACATAGGCCTTGCGCCAGCGCGTGATGGTCACGCGCTCGAACAGATTGGCCTGGGAGAACGGGTCGGCGTCGATGAACTGCTGCGCGGCTTCGCGCGTTTCCAGGGCCACGATGTACAGGCCGCCGCCGGCGTCCTTGCCGTCGTCCTGCAGCTTGGCGCCGCAGGCCAGCAGCAGCTGCTTGTTCGCGTCCAGGTATTCCAGGTGCGCGGCGCGATGCTGCTGGCGCACTTCCTGGTGGCCGGGCTTGTCGAAGGTTTCGATGATGTAGGGCATCAGCCGCTCCTGGTCAGATTGCCGAGGGGTGGCGCGCCAGTGCCGTGACGTTGATGTCCATGTACGGGAACAGCGGCAGCGAGGACAGCAGCGTGTGCAGCTCGTCGTTGCTTTCGACGTCGAAGATGCTGACGTTGGCGTAGCGGCCGGCCACGCGCCACAGGTTCTTCCACTTGCCGTCGCGCTGCAGTTGCTGCGCCAGGGCCTTTTCGTCGGCCTTCAGCTTGTCGGCGCGCTCGGCGGGCATGTCGACGGGAAGATTGACTTGCATTTGAACCATGAACAACATGATGACTCTCTCCTGTAAAGCCGCTCCGGCGATGCCGGAGCGCGCACAAAATTCAGCGGGAAAACTTCAGCGGCAGGCCGGTAAGGCGCAGCAGCTCGTCGGCGGTGGTGTCGCCGAACATGTCGATGACGGTCACGCCGTCGGCGCGGATGTCGAACACCGCCACGTCGGTGTACACGCGCGACACGCAGCGCACGCCGGTCAGCGGATAGGTGCAGGCCTCGACCAGCTTGCTCTGGCCTTCGCGGGTCTGCAGTTCCATCATCACGAACACGTCCTTGGCGCCGATCGCCAGGTCCATCGCGCCGCCCACGGCGGGAATCGCGTCGGGCGCGCCGGTGTGCCAGTTGGCCAGGTCGCCGTGCTGCGAAACCTGGAAGGCGCCCAGCACGCAGATGTCCAGGTGGCCGCCGCGCATCATCGCGAACGAGTCGGCGTGATGGAAGAACGAGCAGCCGGGCAGTTCGGTCACGGGCTGCTTGCCGGCGTTGATCAGGTCGTAGTCTTCCTCGCCCTTGGCGGGGGCGGGGCCCATGCCGAGCATGCCGTTTTCGGTGTGCAGGATGACTTCGCGGTCCGCCGGCAGATGGTTGGCGACGAGCGTGGGCAGGCCGATACCCAGGTTCACGTAGGCGCCTTCAGGAATGTCCTGCGCCACGCGGGCGGCGATCTGGTCGCGGGTCAGTTTGGTGCTCATTGCTGCTCCTTGGCGGCCGGGGTGGCTGCGATCTGCACGACGCGTTTCACGAAGATGCCGGGGGTGACGACGGTTTCCGGGTCCAGCTCGCCCAGTTCGACCACTTCACGCACCTGCGCCACGGCCACGCGCGCCGCGCTGGCCATGATGGGGCCGAAGTTGCGGGCGGTCTTGCGGTAGACCAGGTTGCCCCAGCGGTCGCCGCGTTCGGCTTTGATGAGCGCGTAGTCGGCGTGCAGCGGATACTCCAGCACGTACTGGCGGCCGTTGATCTCGCGGATTTCCTTGCCGTCGGCCAGCGGCGTGCCGTAGCCGGTGGGCGTGAAGAACGCGCCGATGCCGGCGCCGGCGGCGCGGATGCGCTCGGCCAGGTTGCCCTGCGGCACCAGTTCCAGCTCGATCTTGCCGCTGCGGTACAGGCCGTCGAAGATCTGCGAATCCACCTGGCGCGGGAACGAGCAGATGATCTTGCGCACGCGGTTGGCGCCGAGCAGGGCGGCCAGGCCGGTGGTGCCGTTGCCGGCGTTGTTGTTGATGATGACCAGGTCCTTCGCGCCCTGCTCCAGCAGGGCGTCGATCAGTTCCATGGGCTGGCCGGCGGTGCCGAAGCCGCCGATCATGACGGTGGCGCCGTCGGGTACGTCCGCCAGGGCGGCCGCCGCGCTTGCAACAAGCTTAGAAATCATGATGTTTGCTCATAGGTGGCGTGTCATAATTTGTTCTTAATTAGAACTTTCGTTCTTCTGAAGAACATCGTTTCATGGGGATGAGCCGGGCGTCAAGGCGAGCCGGCGCGGCGTCATCCCCATTTACTCTTTTCGCGGTAGACGGATGGCCGAGCAAGATACCCAGCAACCCAGCGACAGCTACGTGCAGTCCTTCGCGCGCGGCTTGTCCGTGATCCGGGCCTTCGGCCCCGACCGTTCCGAGATGACTTTGTCCGAGGTCGCGGCCGTGACCGGGCTGACTCGCGCCGGCGCGCGCCGCATCCTGCTGACGCTGGAGCACCTGGGCTACGTCACCGTCGACGACCGCAAGTTCTCGCTGACCCCGCGCATCCTGGAGCTGGGCTACGCCTACCTGTCCGGCACGCCGCTGTGGAACCTGGCGTTGCCGTACATGGAAGAAGTGGCCGAGCAGACGCGGGAGTCGTGTTCCGTTTCGGTGCTGGAAGGCGCGGACATCGTCTACATCCTGCGCCTGTCCACGCACAAGGTCATGACCATCAACCTGGCCGTGGGCAGCCGCCTGCCGGCCTGGGCGACCTCGATGGGCCGCGTGTTGCTGGCGGGCCTGACGGAGCCGGAGCTGGACCGGGCGCTGGCGCTGAGCCAGATCCAGTCCTACACCCCGCACACCGTCACCGACATCGCGGAGTTGAAGCGCGTGCTGGCCGGCGTGCGCGCCGACGGCTACGCCTGCGTCGCGCAGGAGCTGGAGCCGGGGCTGCAGTCGGTGGCCGTGCCCATCATGGACCGCAGCGGCCGCGTGATCGCCGCGATGAACGTCAGCGGCCATGCCAACCGCTTTACGCGCGAGGAAATGCTGGCGGCGTTTCTGCCGCCCTTGCGCCGCGCGGCCGACCAGATCAACCACGCCCTGCTTCGCCGTTAGGCGGGGCAGGGGAGAGACGAGGGCGGCTGGCGTGCGCATGGCGGGCCTCAGATGGGCGCGACGCCCAGCGTCGTGCCGCCGCAGACGTACAGCATCTGGCCGGTGACGAAGCCGTTGTCCGGCGACAGGAAGAACATCGCGGCGCGCGCCACGTCTTCGGGCGTGCCCAGGCGCTTGACCACGATGCTGTTGATGATGCGTTCGGTCTGCGGCGCGCCTGCCGGATTGCTCTTGGTGAACAGATCGGTGGCGATGGGGCCGGGACCGATGGCGTTGACGGTGATGCCGTCGCCGCCCAGTTCCATGGCCAGCGTGCGGGTCAGGCCCACCAGGCCGGCCTTGGTGGCCGAATAGACCACGCGGTCCGGCTTGCCCAGCGCGGCGCGCGACGACATGTTCACGATGCGGCCGAAGCCGGCTTCGCGCATGGCGGGCAGTGCGGCCTGCACCAGGATCAGCGCGGTGCGCAGGTGCAGGTTGACCACGTAGTCCAGGTCCGCGAGCGTGGCCGTGTCGGCCGTGCCCGGGCGGGTCGCGCCGGCGTTGTTGACCAGGCCCACGATGTTGTAGGCCGCGGTCACTTCGCGGGCCACTTCCTTGGTGCGCGCTTCGTCGGTCAGGTCGGCCTGATAAGACACCAGCCCCGCGGGCGGATTCTCGGGCAGCTTGTAGTCGATGTTGACGACCTGGTGTCCCGCATCCAGCAGCATGCGGATGATCGCAGCCCCGATCCCGGCGCTGCCGCCGGTCACGAGATACGCAGTAGGTTTGCTCATATCGGTTCCGTTCCTAGAGTAAGCGCGCCGGTCAGTGGGTCAGATAACCCCAAAGGAGGACGGCGGTGATGTGGATCACGCCGACCCACAGCATCATGATGACGGTATAGCCCATCACGTCGCGCAGCTTGAGCTTGGACAGCGCCAGCGCGGGCAGGATCCAGAAGGGCTGCACCAGGTCGTTCCAGGCGTTGCCCAGCATGACGGCCATGGTGGTCTGGTTCAGCGCGCTGCCGATTTCCTTGGCGGCGTCGATCATGAACGGACCCTGGATGACCCAGTGGCCGCCGGCCGAAGGCGCAAAGAAGTTGATGACGAACGAGCTGATCAGGCCCCAGAACGGCAGCGACTCGGGCGTGGCCACGTCGACGAACACTTGCGAGATCGTGGTGACCAGGCCGGAGGCGGCCATGATGGCCATGATGCCGGCGTAGAAGGGGTACTGCAGGATGATGCCGGAGATCGTCTTGATGCCTTCGGTCAGCTTGGCCACGTAGGCGGCCGGCGTGCCCAGCAGGATGATGCCCAGGAACAGGATGATGAAGTTGATCAGGTTCAGGTCCAGCGAACCGCCGTCCATGAAGTGGAAGGTCACGTAGGCGATGCCCAGCGCGCCGATCAGCAGGCTCAGGATGCGGCTGTTGTTCAGCTTGGAGGCGATGGTGCCTTTTTCCAGCATGTCTTCGGCGGCGCTGGACGTGTTGGCGTCGCGGTCGATGGCCGGGTCCACTTCAACGATCTTCTCGCCCTTCTTGGGGTGCAGCCAGGCGTTGAGCAGCGGCAGCGTCACGATGATCACCAGGCTGGTGATCAGCATCGGCACCGAGAAAATGGTTTCCGACAGCGGGATGGTGCCCATCTGCTTGGCGGTGGGGTGATTGGGGGTGGCGACCAGCACGGGGATGCTGGCCGACAGGCCCAGGCCGTACATGGTGAAGCCGCTGTAGGCCGCGGCGATGATCAGCGGATAGTGCACGCCCTTGACCTTCAGCGCCAGCTTCTTGGCGACGATGCCGCCGATGACCAGGCCGAAGCCCCAGTTCAGGTAGCTGCCGATGCCGCCGACCAGCGTCGCCACGATGATGGCGGTATGCGGCTTGTGCACGTGGCTGACGATGCGGTTGAGCATGCGGTCGGTGAGCGGCGCCGTGGCCAGCACGTAGCCCATCGCCAGGATCACGGCCATCTGGGTCGTGAAGGCCAGGAGGCTCCAGAAGCCGTTGCCCCAGGCGCGCGTGATGTCGCCGATGCCCTTGCCCTCGACGCCCATGGCCAGCAGCACGGTGAGCAGGGTCAGCGCGATCGCGAAGACGAAGGGGTCGGGCAGATACTTGCGCATCAGCTCCGTAAAGAATGAAGCCAGTTTATTCATGGTGCCTCCTACAAACTCCGGTAAGGCTAAGTTTTCTCGCGTCTTGCGCCGCCCGGCGCCGGGTGTCGGCGGGGGCGGGTGGGACGATTGCTTTCTTTGTGTGGTTGGGCTTGTGGCCCGCTGGCGCTGGTGGCGGGATGCCCCGCGCCTTATGTAGTGAATGCTTTGCTTGCGCGGCCGTCAGGAGCCGCTGGCCTTGCCGTTGAGCCAGTCAGCCAGTTCGCCTAGCGCGGCGCTTTTCTCGCGCAGCACGCGCTCGCGGCGTTCGGGGCTCCAGGTGTAGAAGCCCTGGCCGCTCTTGGCGCCGATCTGGCCGCTTTCGACCTTGCTCTTCAGGAGTTCGGAAGGTTCGGTGCGGTTTTCCAGGTCTTTGTAGAGATAGCTGGCGATCGCGTAGTGCACGTCGATGCCGTTCATGTCGCGCTGTTCCAGCGGTCCCGACAGGGCCAGGCGGATGCCCAGGCTCCACTTGACCACTTCGTCGATGTCCTCGGCGCTGGCCACGCCTTTCTCCAGCAGCGAGATGGCCTCGCGTGCCAGGGCGTGCTGGATGCGGTTGGCGATGAAGCCGGGGATGTCCTGGCGCACCAGCACCGGACGCTTGCCGGCGTAGCGCAGCGTGGCCATCACCCGGGCGACCGTGTCCTCGGAGGTGCCGTCGTTGCGCACCACTTCCACCAGCGGAATCACGTCGGCAGGCGTAAAGAAATGGGTGCCCACGAAACGGTCGCGGCGCACTACCGCGCTGGCGATGGCGTTGATGGACAGGCCGGAGGTGTTGGTGGCGAAGAGGGTGTGCGCGGGGCACAGGGAATCGAGCTTGGCGAAGATGCCGCGCTTGAGCTCCAGGTTCTCGGGCACGGCCTCGATCACCAGGTCGCTGTTGCAGGCCGCTTCCAGCCCCGGTGCGACTTGAATGCGCTGCATCGCTTCCTGGACGTTGCCCGGGGCATAGACATTCAACTGGCGGTCTATGGTCTGCAGCGCGCGGTCCAGCGCGCCTTCCATCGGGTCGATCAGGACGACGTTCAATCCCTTCGAGGCGAACAGCGCGGCGATGCCGCTGCCCATGGCGCCTGCGCCGACGATGGCGAGATTCTTGAGGGGAGTATCCATGATGGTTCGCTCGGTGCTGACACGCCGGGCTTGCGGGCGGGCACGTGCGGAACCAGGATGCTTTCTGTCTCTTCCGGGTGTGCCTTCCTGTGCGCCTGGCCAGAAAAATCTTTATGTTCTATATACGAACATTTGTGCGTATATAGAATTTCTGAAAGAGATAGTACTAAAAGTCGCGGGGGGCGGACAAATGGGGGATTTTGGGTGTCCGGCTGGTGGACGGTGCGCAGGCAGGGGACGCCGGCCCGCGCTCTGGCGCGAGCGCGGGCCGGCCTGACCTCACCAGCGGTAGGTGGCGGTGCCGATCACCCGGCGCGGTTCGCCGTAGAAGCAGCCGTAGGTGCAACTGCCGATATAGGTCTTGTCGGTCAGGTTGGACGCGTTCAGCGCGAACTTCCATGGCCCCGTCGCGTAGCTGATCATGGCGTCGAACAAGGTGAAGGATGGCACCTCCACCGGCATGCCGTGCGCCATGCCGCGGGTGCTGCCCACATAGCGCAGGCCAGCGCCGATTCTCAAGCCAGGCAGGCCGAAGTCGCCGAAACCATAGTCGCCCCATAGCGAGAACTGGTTGTAGGGGACCGAGCTCAGGCGCTTGCCTTCCTCGTCGGGTTGCAGGGGGCTGGCCTTGAGCGTGCGCGCGTCGGTGTAGGCGTAGGCGGCGATCAGGTTGGCATTGCGGCCGATGCGGGTGCGCGCCTCCAGTTCCAGGCCGCGGGTCCGCGCCTCGCCGGCCTGTATCTGATAGGACGTGTCCAAGGGGTCGGTCACGGTCATGTTCTTGCGGGTCAGTTGGTAGACCGCCGCCGACAGCATGGTGTCCGAGCCGGCGGGCTGGTAGCGCAGCCCGGCTTCGTACTGCTGGCCGGTGGTGGGCTGGAAGCGGCTGCCCTGGCGGTCCTGGCCGCTGGTAGGCTCGAATGACTCGCTATAGCTGAGGAACGGCGCCAGCCCGTTGTCGGCCAGGTAGACCAGGCCGGCGCGGCCGGTGAAGGCCTTGCTCTTTTCGCCGTCCGCATATTTTTCGTCGGTGAAGAAGTTGTGCTCGTCGACCGTGACCCAATCCTGTCGTCCGCCCAGCAGGACGACCCATTTGTCGGCGATCTTGATCTGGTCCTGAACGTAGATGCCCAGGCGCTTCATGTCGGTGACGGAGGAGGACCCGGGGAACGGCGCGACGGGGCCTAGCGGCATGCCATACACAGGATCGTAGAGGTCGATGTTGTTGTTGCTGCGGATATAGCGTTCGGTTTCGTGTTTGGGCAGCGAGTAATCGATGCCCGCCAACAGCGTGTGGCGCACCATGCCGCTGCCCACCTCGTATTGCAAGGACGTATCGGAGATCAGGGCGGAGGAGCGATCCCAGCGTGGCATGGCGCCGCGATCGGCGGTCCAGCGCTGGTCGGGCGCGAGCTGCCAGATGTCGGTGGAGTGATAGGTGCTGTCCGCATGGAAATAGCGCGCACTGTTGCGCAGCTTAAGCTGGCTGTTGAAGGCGTGTTCGAACAGATAGCCGATCGAATAGCGTTCCATGTTGAACTTGTCGAAACCAGGCTCGCCGGTAAAACGATTGCGTGGGATCCGGCCGTTGACGTTGGGGAGCACCGTGCCTTGCGCCGGCAGGCCATAAACGTAGACGGTGTGGTCCTTCTGGTATTCCGCAAGCAGGGTCAGCGAGGTGGCGGCGCTTGGCTGCCACGTGATGGCAGGCGCGATGTAGGTCCGATCGTCAGGAACATGGTCGATGAACGTATCGCTCTCGCGCAGCAAGGCGGTCAATCGGTACGACCACTTGCCATCTTCATCGAGCGCGCCGCCGAAATCGCCGGAGATCTGCTTGCGGCTGTAGTTGCCCGCTTCAACGTTCAGTTCGCGCAGCGGCTCCACGGTGGGGCGTTTGCTGACCGTATTGATGATGCCGCCGGGCGACGCGGAGCCGTAGAGGACGGAGGATGCGCCCTTGAGGAACTCGATGCGCTCCAGCCCATACACCTCCTGCCGCCCGTTGTAGATGTTCACGGTGTACAGCATGCCGTCGCGGTAGTAGTTGCCCAGGTTGCTGCGGAAGCCCCGCAGGAACAGGCTGTCAGACGTGCGGTCCATGCCTTCAGCGCGGCTGACGCCCGCCACGTAGCCCAGCGCATCTTGAATGCTCTGCGATTTCAGGGTGTCGATTTCCTCCGCGCCCACGACCGAGATCGATTGCGGCGTTTCGATGATGGGCGTGTCGGTGCGGGTGCCGGTCGCGCTGAGCCGGGCCGCGTAGCCATGCAGGGGGCCGGTGGCGGTCTCCGCGGCCTGCGCGGTGACGGTCACGGCTTCGAGAGTGGTGGCGTCGTGGTGCGACGCCGGCGCGGGGCGCAGCGTGTAGCTGCCGTTGCTTTCCGGCAGGGCTTGCAGGCCTTGACCGCGCAGCAATTCACCGAAGCCTTCGCGCACCGAATAGCTGCCTGACAGGCCGTTGCTGCGCTTTCCATGCAGCAGCGCGGCGTCCATGCTCAGTTCTACGCCGGCCGCGCTGGCGTAGGCATTGAGCACCTGGCTCAGCGGGCCGCCGGCGATGTCGTAGCTGCGCCTGGTCTCGACGCTCTGCGCCTGCGCGGTGGCGGTCGCGCCAGGGATGACGCAGAACGCCACGCTGAGAAACAGCGCCAGGCGCATCAGGCGGGGAATCGCGGGGCGGAGCGCTGGCGTGGCTGGCGCGTGGGAATGGGACCTGGGCTGCGGGTGACGGGACATTGGGTGATGCCTTGCGGTTCGTGCTGGAGATGAAAGGGGGTCACCCTATATCCCGAGCAAGAACGCCGAATCCGCAATTGCCGCCTCGAAAAGTTTGTAACGGCGACAGCCGATTGGCCGTCATTGCGCTGCCTGCACTGTCACCCAGTAGCGCGTCCGGTAGCTCACCGCCACCGGCAGAGCCCGCGTGAGGTTGTCCAGCGCCCGGTCCGTGTTGCGTACGGAAAAGACGCCGCTCACCAGCAGGCCCGCAACCTCGGGATCGCAGCGCAGCAGGCCTGGCCGGTAGCGGGCCAGTTCTGCCAGGAATTCGTCCAGGCGCATGGCATCGGCCACCAATACCCCGCGGCTCCAGGCCGCCGCGCTTTCCTGCGCAGGACTAGGTGCCGCGGCCCCGCCTGACGAAAAGCGCGAACCCTGGCCGGCTTGAAGCAGGACTGCCTGTTCCGGTGCGCCGAGGGGACGGATTTCCACGGCGCCTTCGAACACGGCCACGCGGGAGGTTTCGGTATCGTCCCTGACCGAGAATCGGGTGCCCAGGGCCTGGATGGAGCCGTGGCGGCTGCGCACCCGGAACGGCCGGGCCATGGCTGCGAGATCTGGCGCGGTTGCTACCAGGATTTCTCCGGCGTGCAGCACCACCACGCGTTCGTCCGCGGTGAACCTGAGGTCGATGGCGGTCGCGGTGGACAGCGTCACGCTGGACCCATCCGGCAGGGTGATGGTCCGGATCTCGCCAGTGCCGCTGCGGTAGTCGGCCGTTGCGGTTTGCCAGGAGTCGGTGCCGCGCAGGACGTAGCCCACGCCCACGATGGTTGCGCCCAGCCCCAGCAGGCTGATCGCGCGGCGCCGCGAGACGCCAGCCGGGCGTTTGCGCAGAGCGTGGCTGGCGGCCTGCGGCGATACGCTGCCGAGCTTGTCCTCGAATTCCAGCAGCCGTTGCCAGGCCAGTTCATGGTCGGCATGTTGCGCGCGCCAGCGGGCGCAGTCGGACTGGTCGGTGGGGTTGACGTCTTCCGACCACAAGCGCGCCATCCATTCGGCTGCCCGCTGCACGATGGCGGGGTCGATGGCCCGATTCAAGCCCTGGGGATTTGACGGAATGCCGGGCGTGGCGGACATGCCCGGTCAGCCGCCAGGGGGCGCGTGCAGGGCCTGGTAGCAGGCCAGCAGCGCGGAAGCCACGTATTTCTCCACCGACGACACCGACACGGCCAGCCGCGACGCGATGTCGCGGTAGCTCAAACCGTCCAGTTTGCGCAGCAGCAGCGCCTCGCGCGCCTTGGCTGGCAGGCTCTGCAGCACGGCGTCGATCTCGACCAGGGCTTGTACCGCCATGGCGCGGGCTTCTTCCGACGGCGCATGCGCCTGCGGCAGACCGGCGAGGGCTTCGAGATAGGCGGCCTCGATCTGGCGGCGGCGGTAGAGGTCGATCACCAGGCCGCGGGCGACCTGCGCCAGATGCTGGCGCGACTGGTGCGGTTCGGGCAGCCGGCCAGTGTGCAGGATGCGCAGATAGGTGTCGTGCGCCAGATCCGCCGCGTCGAACGCATTGCCCAGCCTTCGACGCAGCCAGCTTCTCAGCCAGCTGTGATGATCGGCATACAGGCCTTCGATGCCCTGCTGCGCTGCGGATTGGTTGGTCGACATGCGGGCCCCTGCAACGCGCGAAGGCGGCAAAAATGGCGCGGGTAAAGGATGAGAATCAGACTCATTCTATACCGCGCGCCATTTCACCAGCAATCGCTAGCCCGAGTTGCGCAGCCCCGCCGCAATCCCGTTGATCGTCAGGTGGATGGCGCGCTGCACGCGCTTGTCGACCTCGGCCTCGGGATGCTTCTGCGCCGCGCGGTGGCGGCGGATCAGGTCGATCTGCAGGTAGTTGAGCGGATCGATGTAGGCGAAGCGCTCGCGCAACGACGCCTGCAGCGTGGGGTTGTCGGCCAGCAGTTCGCGCTGGGTCAGCAGCTTGAGCATGGCCAGCGTGCGGCCGTGCTCGGCGCTGATGGCGCCGAAGATGCGTTCGCGCACGCCGCGCTGCGGCACCAGCTGCGCGTAGCGCGCGGCGATCGCCAGGTCGGACTTGGCCAGCACCATTTCCATGTTGGACAGTAGCGTGCGGAAGGCGGGCCAGTCGCGCGCCATTTCGCGCAGCTGGGCCAGGCGGCCGCGGCGCGAGCGGGGCGCGTCGGGGGCGCCGGTTTCCAGATAGGCCTCGATGGCCGACCCCATGCCGTACCAGCCGGTCAGCATCAGGCGGCATTGCGCCCAGGAAAAGCCCCAGGGGATGGCGCGCAGGTCTTCGATGCGCTGGCCTTTCTTGCGCGAGGCGGGACGCGAGCCGATGTTCAGGCCTGCGATTTCGCTGATGGGCGTGGCGGCGAAGAAGTAATCGGCAAAGCGCGGGGTGTCGTAGACCAGGCCGCGGTAGGTGCGCTGCGCGGTTTCGGACATGAAGGACATGGCCGGGCCGTGCTGGGCCATGTGCGCGTCTTCCGCGCTGGTGGCTTCGGCGCGCGGCGCCAGGCTGGATTCCAGCGTGGCCGCGACCAGCAGTTCCAGGTGCCAGCGGCCGACCTCGGCGTCCTTGTACTTGCTCTGGATGACTTCGCCCTGTTCGGTCAGGCGGATCTGGCCGGCCACGGTCCCCGGGGGCTGTGCCAGGATGGCGTCGAAGCTGGAGCCGCCGCCGCGGCCTACCGAACCGCCACGGCCATGGAACAGGCGCAGCCGCACGTTGCGGGCCGAGAACACGTCGACCAGCGCGCGCTCGGCCTGGTAGAGCGACCAGTTGGACGTGAGGAAGCCGCCGTCCTTGTTGCTGTCCGAATAGCCCAGCATGACTTCCTGCGCGCCGTTCTGCGCCAGCTTCACGCGCTGGCGGATTTCGGGCAGGTCCAGCCAGGCAGCCATGATCTCGGCGCCGCGCTGCAAGTCGGGAATGGTCTCGAACAGCGGCACGACCATCAGGCCGTCCTCGGGCTGGATCTCCTGGCCCGCCGGGGCGATGAGGCCGGCTTCCTTTTGCAGCACCATGACTTCCAGCAGGTCGCTCAGCGTTTCGGTGTGCGACACGATGGTCTGGCGCACGGCCTGCTTGCCGTAGCGCGCGCGGCCGGCGGCGGCGGCGCGCAGCACCGCCAGTTCGCGCGTGGTGTCTTCGCTATAGGCGATCCAGGGCGAGGCCAGCGGACGGGCCTGCGCCAGTTCGGCGCGCAGCAGTTCGACGCGTTGCTCTTCGGTGAGCGCCAGGTAGTCCAGCGGCTTGCCGTCGCGTTGCGTGCCGGCGAGGGTGAACAGCTCGGCCAGCGCGCGCTCGTGCACGTCGGAACTCTGGCGCAGGTCCACCGTGGCCAGATGAAAGCCGAATACTTCCACGGCCTGCTGCAAGCCGGCCAGGCGCAGCTTGGCGATGGGCGAGCCATGGTGGGCGGCCAGCGACGCGGCGATCACGGCCAGATCGGCGGACAGCTCTTGCGGACCTTCGTAGGGGGCTGCCGCGACGGTGCTGCGCCGCGCCAGGTCCTGGCCCGTCAGGCGCTGCGCGGTGGCGGCCAGGCGGGCGTACACGCCGACCAGCGCGCGGCGATAGGGCTCATCGCGGCGGTGGGGCGAATCGTCGCCGCTGGCGTCGGCCAGGGCCAGCAGTTCGGCATCCACGCCAATCAGCAAGGTGGTGACGGACAGCTCCGCGCCCAGCGCATGGACCTCTTGCAGATAGTGTTCGAACAGCACGGTGGCCTGGCGCAGCAGCGCGCGTTCCAGGGTGCTGGCATCCACGTTGGGGTTGCCGTCGCGGTCGCCGCCGATCCAGCTGCCCATGCGCAGGAAGGGCTCCAGCGGCGCGGGCGGAGCGGCGAAGGGCTTGGCGGACTCGCGGCTCAGCAGCTTGGACAGGTCGCCGTACACGCGCGGAATGACTTGCAGGAAGGTGCTGCGGTAGTACGACAGCGCGTTCTCGATTTCGTCGGCCACCGTGAGGCGCGTGTAGCGCAGCATGCGGGTCTGCCACAGTGTGGCGACGCGGCCGAGGAGGGAGGCGTCCAGGTCGGCCAGCTCTTCCGGCGTGAGCGTGCCTTCGCGCTGCGTCAGCGCGCCGGCGATCTCGCGGTGCACGTCCAGCGTGCTCTTGCGCTGCACTTCGGTGGGGTGCGCGGTCAGCACCGGCATGACGCAGGCTTCGGCCAGCAGCCGGCGGATGCGGGCTACGCCCACGCCCTGGCGGCCCAGGGTCTGCACCGCGTCCCGCAGGCTGCCGCGCTCGGGCGCGCCGCTGGCGATGGCGCGGGCGCGCTGGCGGCGATTCTGGTCGCGGTCTTCGGCGATATTGGAAAGGTGCAGGAAGTAGCTGAAGGCGCGCGCCACCGAGTTGGGGTCGCTGCCTTGCAGGCGCTTGACGCGCTGCTCCAGCAATTTGCCGTCGGCGTCGTTGCCTTCGCGGCGGAACTTTACGGCCGTGCGGCGCAGGGTTTCGATGGTGTCGAAGACGCGTTTGCCCTCACATTCCTCGATGACGGTGCCCAGTAATCGGCCTAATAGCCGGATATCGTGACGCAAGGGTTCTGCTGAATCGGACTGCGGGCGCATGGCATTCATCTGGCGGGGATCCGTCGAGGCTGCTGAGAGAGGGGAAGGGGTAGGAAAGAAGAGGCGTTGCAGGTAAACCGGGAAAGAGAATCTGGAAGATTTTACGCAGACTTTTTACGCCAGCCGCCGGCGTCGGTTTAAAGTCCGCCAGCAGCATGTTTACACTAAAGGCAGGCCGTCACCTGTGCGTACAAGCCTTCAGTCCCTTCGTCTTTCCAGAAGCCCCCATTTATGCAAAATCATCAACGTCGCGCGCTCGTGCTGTTTTCGGGCGGCCAGGATTCCACTACTTGCCTGGCCTGGGCGCTGGACCGCTACGCCCATGTGGAAACCGTGGCGTTCGACTACGGGCAGCGCCACCACATTGAACTGACTGCGCGGCTGAACGTGCTGCGCGAGATCCGCAGCAATTTCCCCGACTGGGCGCCGCGCCTGGGCGAGGATCATCTGCTGGACCTGAAGGTGCTGGGCCAGGTGGGCGATACCGCCATGACCAGCGACCGCGCCATCGAAATGCAGGCCAACGGCCTGCCCAACACTTTCGTGCCTGGGCGCAACCTGCTGTTCCTGACGCTGGCCGCCGCGCTGGGCTACCGCCGTCAGCTGGACGTGCTGGTGGGCGGCATGTGCGAAACCGATTTTTCCGGCTATCCGGATTGCCGCGACGACACCATCAAGGCGCAGCAGGTGGCGCTGGGCCTGGGCTTGGGCTCGCGGGTCACGATCGAGACGCCGCTGATGTGGATCGACAAGTCCGAGACCTGGGCGCTGGCGCATCGGCTGGGCGGCGACGCGCTGGTGGAAACCATCGTCGAGGAAAGCCACACCTGCTATCTGGGCGAGCGCGGCGCGCGCCACGACTGGGGCTACGGCTGCGGCGAGTGTCCCGCCTGCAAGCTGCGCAAGATCGGTTGGGAAAAATGGGTGGTGGCCTCCGCCGCCGAGGGTTGAGACGCCGGCCGCCGCCATCGCGCGGCGGGCGCTTCAGGCAAACGCCGCGCGCGTCCTGGCGATGAACTTCCACCGCAGCGCGAACGCTGCCGCACCGATAGCCGCGGCCAAGCCCACCGACAGCGCCATCGCGCCGCGTGCGCCGTAGCTGTCCACGATGTAGGCATAGGCGACCGGAGAGGCGGCGGTGACCAGGAAGCTGGGGATCAGCAATGAACCCACCAGCGTGCCATAGCTGCGGAAATCGAAGAGCGCCAGCGGCAGGGTGCCGCGGGTGATGGTCAAGAGGCCATTGCAGGCGCCATAAAGCAGCGCGTAGGCGGCGGTGGCATAGAGGTTGCCGCCGGACAGCAGCGCCAGCAGGAAGCACAGGGGCAGCAGCGCGCCGACCGCCAGCGTCAATGTCAGCGGATGCAGGCGCGAGCCCAACGCCACGTCGGCCAGACGGGCCGCGAACTGGCCGACGCCCCACAGTGCCGCGACGCTGACCGCGGCGGCCGCGGCCAAGCCCAGGCCCGACAGCAATGAAATCAGATGGGCCGCGTTGCCCGCCGCCAGAAAGTTGGTCAGCATGGCGACCAACGCGTACAGTCCGCCCGCCAGGCGGCGCTCGGCGGCGTTGCGGGTGAGGCCGGCGGGCGCCTTGTCCTTGCCGCCGGGGGCCGCTGCATAGCGTGCACGCGGCAGCGCCAGGTAAAGCGGCACCGTGGCCAGCGCCAAACCGGCATAGGCCAGCGCCGCGCCGCGCCAGCCCAGCCAGCCCGACAGCGCATGGCCTACCGGCCACATCACCGTGGACGCGAGTCCGCCGAACAACGTGATCTGCGACATGGGCCGGCGCGCCAAGGGGCCGGCCGCGCGCGCCAGCGAGGCGAAAGCCGCGTCGTACAGGCTCAGCCGCATGCCAACGCCCAGCACGGCCCAGGACAGGAAGTACCAAGGTATGGCGTGCGCGATCGACAGGCCCGCGCAGCCCAGCGCGCCCAGTAGCGCGCCCAGCGGCATGACGCGATGGCCGCCCCAGCGGTCCACGGCCATGCCGGCCAGCGGAGACACCAGGGCCATCACCACGATGGCCGCCGAAAAACCGCCGTAGACGGTGGCGGCGTTCCAGCCCAGGTCGGCGGCCATTGCGGGTCCCAGGGCGCCGATCAAGTAGTACGTCACGCCCCAGCCGACCAGTTGCGTCAGCCCCAGGCAGACGATGGCGCGCGGCGCAATCACGGCCGTTGCGGCGGCGTGGCGTCGCCTTCGCCCAGCGCGCGCTGCATCAGCACCGTGTCGCGCCATTCGCCATGCTTGTGGCCCACCGAACGCAGGGTGCCGGCGGGATGGAAGCCCTGGCTGGCGTGCAGCGCCAGCGATGCGGCGTTGCGGCTGTCGCCCACGACGGCCAGCATCTGGCGCCAGCCGGCGGCGGTGCAGCGCTCGATCAGCTCGGCCAGCAGCTTGCCGCCGATGCCCAGGCCGGAGCGGCCCGCCTTTACGTACACCGAATCTTCGACCGTGTGGCGGTAGGCCGGGCGCGGGCGGTAAGGCGTGACGTAGGCGTAGCCCACGACCTCACCGTTGATCTCGGCCACCAGATAGGGCATTTCCTTTTCCAGTACGGCGCCGCGGCGCTGGCGCATTTCCTGGATGGACGGAGGCTCCAGCTCGAACGAGGCGGTGCCGTGCTGTACATGGTGGGCGTAGATGGTCTTGATGGCGGGAAGATCGGCTTCCGCGCTGTCGCGGATGAGGACGGTGGGGCGGGGGGACGACATGGGCGGGCCGTGAGCAGGAAAGGAAAACAGAAGCCGCCAGTGTCGCGCAAGCTTATTTATTAATAAAGCTTTGGTCCATTATGATTTGTATAAGTAAAACTTTGGATTCAACGATGCGTGGCCTTAACCTGGATCACCTGCGCACCTTTGCGCAGGTGATCGAACTGGGCAGTTTTTCCGCCGCTGCGGAGCGGGGCGGCGTGACGCAGCCCGCCGTCAGCCTGCAGATCCGCCAGTTGGAGCGGCGCTTCGGCCTGAAGCTGGTGGAACGCATCGGCCGCCGCGCCGGCCCGACAGCGGCCGGGCTGGAGCTGCTGTCGCACGTGCGCGTCATCGACGCGGCGCTGGCGCAGGCCGAACTTGCCATGACCGCGCATGCGTCGCAGGTGTCCGGCCGTATCCGGCTGGGCACGGGCGCCACCGCCTGCACCTATCTGCTGCCGCCGATCCTGGCGGACCTGCGGCGGCGCTTTCCGGCATTGGATATCGTGGCCAGCACCGGCAATACGGCGGACATGCTGCGCGGGCTGGAGAACAACACGCTCGATATCGGCCTGGTCACCTTGCCCGCGCCGGGACGCATGTTCCAGGTCACGCCGGTGCTGGATGACGAGTTCGTGGCGATCTTTCCCGCCCGCGATCCGGCCGCCATACCCGCGGCCGCCACGCCGCAGGCGCTGGCGCAGCTGCCGCTGGTGCTGTTCGAACCGGGCGCGCGCACCCGCCGCCTGGTGGACGACTGGTTCGAGGAAGCCGGGCTGGCCGCCAAGCCCGTGATGGAGCTGGGCAGCACCGAGGCCATGAAGGAGATCGTCGCCGCGGGCCTGGGTTGCGCGATCCTGCCCAGGCTGGCGGTGTCGGGCGCGGGCCAGCGCCAGGCGCTGGAGGTGCGCTCGCTGGCGCCGCGCCTGTCGCGCAGCCTGGCCATCGTGCTGCGAAGGGACAAGCCGCTCAGCCGGGGGTTGCGGCATCTGCAGGACTCGCTGCTGGCGTTGCGAGGGTGAACCCAAGGACGTGGGTACACTGGCGCAGACCATTCCACGCCACTTGAATCACAATCATCGCAAAATGGACAAGCCTGCTGCCCGCAAGCCCTATAAGCCCGCAGAGCTGGACCTGTTTCCTTATGAGTCCTCGCGGCGTCCGGTGGCCGGATTGGCGGTGGATTACGAAGACGGCCACCGCGTGCGCCGCCACCGGCACCGCCGCGCCCAGTTGCTGTACGCCATCTCCGGGGTCATGGTGGTGGATACCGACGCCGGGATCTGGGTGGTGCCGCCCACGCGCGGCGTCTGGGTGCCGGCCTGGGTGTCGCACGGCCTGCGCATGAGTGGCGAGCCGCGCATGCGCACCGTGTTTGTGGAGCCGGGCGCGGCCGCGCACTTGCCGTCCAGCTGCTGTGTGTTGTCGATTTCCCCTTTGTTGCGCGAGCTGATGGTCGCGGCGGCCGAGGTGCCGCTGGACTGGGCGCCCGACACGCGCGACGGCCGGCTGATGATGTTGCTGCTGGACGAATTGCGCCAGGAGCCGGTGCTGCCGCTGCACCTGCCGCAGCCTTCCGAACCCCGCCTGGCGCGCATTTGCCGCGCCATCGTGCGCCACCCGGAACGCCAGGACGGCGCGGCCGACTGGGGGCGCGCGCTGGGAGTGGACCCGAAGACGGTGCACCGGCTGTTCCTGCGGCACACCGGCATGACCTTTGGCCGGTGGCGCCAGCAGGCGCGGCTCCTGGCGGCAATGGAGCGGCTGGCGCGCGGCGAACGTGTGCTGGAGGTGGCGCTGGACCTGGGGTACGAAAGCCCCAGCGCTTTCGCGGCCATGTTCCGCAAGGCCGTGGGCGAGCCGCCCAGCGCCTTCGCGGCCCGCGGCATGGCGTCCGCCTGATGGCCGCGGCTGCGTCCCGGGGGCGGCCGACGGGCGAGGGCGGCCCGAACCAGCGTATTATTTAACGTTTTGCCGCCTACGCTAACAGCTACAGCCAGAGACAAACCATGCCGCACTACCGCTCCCGCACCTCGACCCACGGCCGCAACATGGCCGGCGCCCGCGCCCTGTGGCGCGCCACCGGCATGAAGGACGGCGACTTCGGCAAGCCGATCATCGCGGTAGTGAACTCGTTCACGCAGTTCGTGCCGGGCCACGTGCACCTGCGCGACCTGGGCGCGCTGGTCGCCAAGGAAATCGAGGCCGCAGGCGGCGTCGCCAAGGAATTCAACACCATTGCCGTGGACGACGGCATCGCCATGGGCCACGGCGGCATGCTGTATTCGCTGCCCTCGCGCGAACTGATCGCCGACTCGGTCGAATACATGGTCAACGCGCACTGCGCCGACGCCATGGTCTGCATCTCGAACTGCGACAAGATCACCCCGGGGATGCTGATGGCCGCGATGCGCCTGAACATCCCGGTCGTGTTCGTGTCGGGCGGTCCGATGGAAGCGGGCAAGGTCAAGTCGCCCACCGACGGCAAGGTCATCGCCAAGATCGACCTGATCGACGCCATGATCAAGGCCGCCGACCCCAAGGTGTCGGATGCGGAAGTGGCGGAAGTCGAACGCAGCGCCTGCCCGACCTGCGGCTCCTGTTCCGGCATGTTCACCGCCAACTCGATGAACTGTCTGACCGAAGCCATCGGCCTGGCGCTGCCGGGCAACGGCACGATCGTTGCCACGCACGCCTGGCGCAAGGGTCTGTTCGAACAGGCCGGCCGCCTGGTGGTGGACCTGTGCCGTCGTTACTACCAGGAAGAGGACGCGTCGGTCCTGCCGCGCAGCATCGCCACCAAGAGCGCGTTCCAGAACGCGATGGCGCTGGACGTGGCCATGGGCGGCTCGACCAACACCGTGTTGCACTTGCTGGCCGCGGCGCAGGAAGCTGGCGTGGACTTCACCATGGCCGACATCGACCGCATTTCGCGCAAGGTGCCGTGCCTGTGCAAGGCGGCGCCCGCCACCGACAAATACCACATCGAAGACGTGCACCGCGCTGGCGGCATCCTGGGCATCCTGGGTGAACTGGCGCGCGCGGACCTGCTCGATCTGTCCTGCGGCAACGTGCACAGCGGCACGCTGGGCAATGCGATCAAGCAATGGGACGTGGCCGGCGGCGCTGGCGAAGAGGCGCAGAAGTTCTATAGGGCGGCTCCGGGCGGCATTCCGACCACGGTGGCGTTCAGCCAGGACGCTACCTTCCTGACGCTGGATACGGACCGCAAGACGGGCTGCATCCGCAGCAAGGAAAGCGCCTATTCGAAGGACGGCGGCCTGGCCGTGCTTTACGGCAACCTGGCTGAAAAGGGCTGCATCGTGAAGACGGCGGGCGTGGACGAGTCGCAATGGGTCTTTACCGGCCGTGCGCGCGTTTTCGAAAGCCAGGACGATGCAGTGGAAGGCATTCTGGGCGACAAGATCGTCCCGGGCGACGTGGTGGTGATCCGCTACGAAGGCCCGAAGGGCGGTCCGGGCATGCAGGAAATGCTGTACCCGACGTCGTACTTGAAGTCCAAGGGCTTGGGCAAGACCTGCGCGCTGTTTACCGATGGCCGTTTCTCTGGCGGTTCGTCGGGTCTGGTGATCGGCCATGCTTCGCCGGAAGCGGCGGAAGGCGGCACGATCGGCCTGGTGGAAGAGGGCGACGTGATCGAGATCGATATCCCGAACCGCAAGATGCATCTGGCGGTGTCCGACGAGGAACTGGCGCGCCGCCGGGCGGCGATGGATGCTCGTGCCGATGGCTGGGAGCCGGTCGGTCGCGAACGTGTCGTGTCGCAGGCGCTGCAAGCGTATGCGGCGTTGGCGACTTCGGCGGATCGCGGGGCTGTGCGGGATTTGTCGCAGCTGAAGCAGAAGGGCAAGCGTTGATTTTGCCTGCTGGCGGGTAAGAGGGCGGCGCTTTTTAGCGCCGCTTTTTTTTTGGCGTCTGATGAGTGCTGGTTGGTGTTGACGTCGTGCGTGCGTGCGGGTGCGGGTGCCGGTGCCGGTGCCGTAGTGCTTCGTAGGCCGCCCGTCGGCGCCGGCGCGTGGGAGGCGAGCGCCCACGATTGCGGTCCGGAGCCTTCGCTCCGGACTGCCCCTTCGTCATCTTCGTCCAGGCCTTCGGCCTTCCCTTCAGATTCCCTCGGGCGCATCGAGGTTGCTCGCCTCCCACGCGCCGGCGCCGACGGGCTGCTTGAGTCTTGGTTTGTGGCGCTGCTGCGTCCGTGGTCGGGGGCGGGGCTTGTGTTGCCCGTCATTGTCGGCCGCGCAGGCGGCCGACAATGACATACGTGATTGCTTTCATTGCTATTGTGTTCGCTGGCGCGAATGCGGTGGGGCGGGGTGGTGGTGGGGCGGCAAGCGCGTCCCTATTTAGGTCCAAAGTATCTAGATACTTTCCCCATTTGCGCCTCGGGACCTTCAGGTATATATTTCAAGCCTAAACTATCCAGGTTTAAATATCTGCGGCCGCCAGCTCCAGGAATTCAGAGCGGATGTCGCTTACCACGGAGCGCTACGGCAATGAAAATAGTCTGCATCGGCGGGGGCCCCGCCGGCCTGTATTTCGGTCTGCTCATGAAGCTGCAAGACCCCGCCAACGAAGTCACCGTGATCGAGCGCAACCGCCCTTACGACACCTTCGGCTGGGGGGTGGTGTTCTCCGACGCCACCATGCAGAACCTGCGTGAAGCCGACCCCGTTTCCGCCCAGACCATCGGCGACGCCTTCAACCACTGGGACGACATCGACATCAACTTCAAGGGCCGCAGCATCCGCAGCGGCGGCCACGGCTTCATCGGCATCGGCCGCAAGAAGCTGCTGAACATCCTGCAGGCGCGCTGCGAGGACGTGGGCGTGAAGCTGGTGTTCGAACAGTTCATCCAGGACGACCAGGCCATCGCCCGCGAATACGACGCCGACCTGGTCATCGCCTCGGACGGCATCAACAGCCAGGTCCGTACCCGCTACGCCGACACTTTCCATCCGGACATCGACCAGCGCCGCTGCCGCTTCGTGTGGCTGGGCACCAAGAAGGTGTTCGATGCCTTCACCTTCGCCTTCGTCCAGACCGAGCACGGCTGGTTCCAGGCGCACGCCTACCGCTACGAAGATGGCATGTCCACGTTCATTGTGGAGACGCCCGAGGAAACCTGGCAGGCCGCCGGCATCGAGCAAATGAGCCAGGAAGAGGGCATCGCCTACTGCGAAAAGCTGTTCGCGCCCTGGCTGGATGGCAATCCGCTGATCAGCAACGCCACGCACCTGCGCGGCTCGGCCATCTGGATCCGCTTCCCGCGCGTCATCTGCAATACCTGGGTGCACTGGAACAAGCTCGACACCGCCCGCGGCGAGCGCCGCGTGCCGGTGGTGCTGATGGGCGACGCCGCCCACACCGCCCACTTCTCGATCGGCTCCGGCACCAAGCTGGCCCTGGAAGACGCGATCGAGCTGGCGCGCTGCCTGAGCGGCGCGGAAGGCAGCGTGGAAGCCGGCCTGAAGCACTACGAGGAAGTGCGCAGCGTCGAAGTGCTGAAGATCCAGAACGCCGCTCGCAACTCCACCGAATGGTTCGAGAACGTCGAGCGCTATGCCGACCTGGAGCCTGAGCAGTTCGCCTATTCGCTCCTGACCCGCTCGCAGCGGATTTCGCATGAAAACCTGCGCCTGCGCGACCCCGCCTGGCTGGAAGGCTTCGAGCGCTGGATCGCGGAACGCGCCGGCGCTGCCGCCGCGCCGGGCCAGCGGCCTGCGATCCCGATGCTGACGCCCTATCAGGCGCGCGGCGTGCGGCTGAAGAACCGCATCCTGGTGTCGCCGATGGCCATGTATTCGTGCACCGATGGCGTGCCGGGCGATTTCCACCTGGTGCACCTGGGCGCGCGCGCCATGGGCGGCGCGGGCCTCGTCATGGTCGAGATGACCTGCGTGTCGCCGGACGGCCGCATCACCCCGGGCTGCCCGGGCCTCTGGAACGACGAGCAGCGCGACGCGTTCGCCCGTATCGTCGGCTTCGTGCATGGCAATAGCGATGCCCGCATCGGCCTGCAGCTGGGCCACGCCGGCCGCAAGGGTTCCACGCAGCTGGGCTGGCAGAAGATCGATCATCCGCTGGCCGAAGGCAACTGGCCGCTCTTGTCGGCGTCGGCCCTGCCTTACATCGAAGGCGTGTCGCAGACGCCGCGCGCCATGACGCGCGCCGACATGGACGATGTGCGCGACAACTTCGTGGCCGCCGCCCGCCGCGCCGAGCAGGCTGGCTTCGATTGGCTGGAGCTGCACTGCGCGCACGGCTACCTGCTGTCCAGCTTCATCTCGCCGCTCACGAACCACCGCAGCGACGAATACGGCGGCAGCCTGGAGAACCGCCTGCGCTTCCCGCTGGAGGTGTTCCATGCCGTGCGCGCGGTATGGCCCGAGAACAAGCCCATGTCGGTGCGGATCTCCGCCAGCGACTGGGTGGAAGGCGGCATCACGGCCGATGACGCGGTGGAGATCGCGCGCCACTTCAAGGCAGCCGGCGCCGACATGATCGACTGCTCGTCCGGCCAGGTCAGCAAGGAAGAAAAGCCGGTCTACGGCCGCATGTTCCAGACCCCGTTCGCGGACCGCGTGCGCAACGAGGCGGGCATTCCGACGATCGCGGTGGGCGCCATCTTCGAGGCCGACCACGCCAACGGCATCATCGCCTCGGGTCGCGCCGACCTTTGCGCGCTGGCGCGTCCCCATTTGGCTGACGCCTCCTGGACGCTACGCGAAGCGGCGCGAGTGGGCTACCGTGATGTTTCGTGGCCGAGCCAGTACTTCGCCGGCAAGCGCCAACTGGAAACCAACTTCGAACGCGCCGCCGCCATGGCGCAACTGGATATCAAATGAACGCAACTCCGCTCCCGCTGGCCGGACGCCACGCCCTGGTGACGGGCGGCGCCCGCGGCATCGGGCTGGCCTGCGCCCGGGCGCTCTTGCAGCGCGGCGCGCGCGTCACGCTGCTGGGCCGCGATGGTGCGGCCCTGGACGCCGCGGCAGACAGCCTGGCCAGCCTGGGTCAGGTGCAGGCCGTCAGCGCCGACATCGCCAACGAAGCCTCGGTGCGGGCGGCCTTCGCCCAGGCCGAGGCCGAGTTCGGCCCCGTGCTGGTGCTGGTGAACAACGCCGGCCAGGCCGTCAGCCAGCGATTTGACCGTACCGACGCGGCGCTGTGGCAGTCCATGCTGGACGTCAACCTGACGGGGACCTTCCACTGCATCCAGGCCGCGTTGCCCGGCATGCTGCAGGAAAAATGGGGCCGGGTAATCAACGTGGCCAGCACGGCCGGCCTGATCGGCTACGGCTATGTCAGTGCCTATTGCGCGGCCAAGCACGGCGTGATCGGCCTGACCCGCTCGCTGGCGCTGGAAACCGCGCAAAAGGGCGTCACGGTCAACGCCGTGTGCCCCGGCTACACCGAAACCGACATCGTGCGCGGCGCGGTGTCGAACATCGTCGAGAAGACCGGCATGACGCCGGACGCCGCGCGCGCCAAGCTGGCCGAGCGCAACCCCCAGGGCCGCCTGGTGCAGCCCGAGGAAGTGGCCGAGACGGTCGCCTGGCTGGCCCTGCCGGCCTCGGCCTCGGTCAATGGCCAGGCCATCGCCGTCGACGGCGGCGAAGTGATGACCGGCTGAAGCCGGCGCCCCATCCACCCCAATTCACGAACGGAGACACCATGAGCACCCAGCCCGAAGAGCACACCATGAAACACCACAAGCGTCCGTTTGCCGGCTACCAGGCCAAGACGTTCCTGTGGCAGGTGTCGGCCGACGGCAAGATCGGCACGGTGACGCTGAATCGCCCCGAGCGCAAGAACCCGCTGACGTTCGACTCCTACGCCGAGCTGCGCGATCTGTTCCGCGCGCTGGTGTACGCCACTGACATCAAGGTCGTGGTGGTGACGGGCGCGGGCGGCAACTTTTGCTCGGGCGGCGACGTGCACGAGATCATCGGTCCGCTGACCAAGATGAGCATGCCCGAGCTGCTGGACTTCACCCGCATGACGGGCGATCTGGTCAAGGCCATGCGCGCTTGCCCGCAGCCCATCGTGGCGGCGGTCGACGGCATCTGCGCCGGCGCGGGCGCGATGGTGGCGCTGGCCTCTGACATGCGCCTGGGCACGCCCGCCGCGCGCACCGCCTTCCTGTTCACGCGCGTCGGCCTGGCCGGCGCCGACATGGGCGCCTGCACCTTGTTGCCGCGCATGATCGGCCAGGGCCGCGCGTCCGAACTGCTCTACACGGGCCGCGCCATGACGGCGGAAGAAGGCGCCAGCTGGGGCTTTTTCAATGCCCTGCATGAACCCGGCGCGCTGGCCGATGCCGCGCAGACGCTGGCCGCGCAGCTGGCCGCGGGCCCGACCTTCGCCCACGGCGTGACCAAGAAGCTGCTGCACCAGGAATGGAACATGGGCGTGGACGAGGCCATCGAGGCCGAAGCCGAGGCCCAGGCCATCTGCATGCAGACGCGCGACTTCCGCCGCGCCTACGAGGCCTTCGTGGCCAAGCAAAAACCGGTGTTCCAAGGGGACTGAGCATGCGCGACGCAAGCTGGCTGGATTGGCCTTTTTTCGACGATGCGCACCGCAAGCTGGCGCACGAGGTCGACGCCTGGTGCGAGGCGTCCCTGGGGGACGTGGATCACCATGACGCCGACGGCGCCTGCAAGAAGCTGGTGCGCGCTATGGGCGAGGCCGGCTGGCTGCGCTACGCGGTCGCGGGCGGCCCTGGCGGCGCCTGGGGCGGCGCGCTGCCGGAAGTGGATTCCCGCGCCGTGTGCATTCTGCGCGAAACCCTGGCGCGCCACGAAGGGCTGGCCGATTTCGCCTTCGCCATGCAGGGGCTGGGCAGCGGCGCGATTTCGCTGATGGGCTCGGACGAACTGCGCCAACGCTATCTGCCGCGCGTGGCTCGCGGCGAGGCCATCGCGGCGTTCGCGCTGTCGGAACCCGACGCCGGCTCCGACGTGGCCGCGCTGGCCTGCGAAGCCAGGCTGGAAGGCGACCACTACGTGCTGAATGGCGCCAAGACCTGGATTTCCAACGGCGGCATCGCGGATTTCTATTGCGTGTTCGCGCGCACCGGCGAAGCCCCCGGCGCGCGCGGCATCAGCGCCTTCGTGGTGGATGCCGACACGCCGGGCTTCGAGGTCAGCGAACGCATCGACCTGATCGCGCCGCACCCGCTGGCGACCATCACGTTCGACAACTGCCGCATTCCAGCATCGCACCGGCTGGGCGACGCTGGCCAGGGCTTCAAGCTGGCCATGATGACGCTGGACATCTTCCGCGCCTCGGTGGCGGCTGCCGCGCTGGGTTTTGCGCGCCGCGCGCTGGACGAAGGGCTGGCGCGTTCCAAGTCGCGCCGCATGTTCGGCCAGACGCTGTCGGACCTGCAACTGACGCAGGCCGCGCTGGGCGACATGGCGACCGCCATCGACGCGTCTGCGCTCCTGACCTACCGCGCGGCCTGGATGCGCGACGTGCTGAAGCAGCGCACCACGCGCGAAGCGGCCATGGCCAAGATGACGGCCACGGAATCGGCGCAGACCGTGATCGACCGCGCACTGCAGATGTTCGGCGGCGCGGGCGTGGTGTCGGGGATGCCGGTGGAGAAGCTTTACAGGGAAATAAGAGCGCTGCGGATCTACGAAGGCGCGACAGAAGTGCAGAAGTTGATCATTGCCCGTGAACTGCTGAAGGCGTAAGGCAGCCATCGAGCTCCGTCGTCCCGGCACAGCAACTACACCGCAATAGCAAGGGGAATTCCATGGAAGCATCCGCCCACATCGACACTTTCGCCCGGGACAATCTGCCCCCGGGCGAACAATGGCCAGAGTTCCTGCTCGACGGCCCCGACGTGGCCTATCCGAAACGCTTCAATTGCGCGGTCGAACTGGTGGACGCCATGGTCGAGCGCGGCCATGGCGAGCGCGTCGCGCTGCGCTGGAGCCAGGACGGCAAGCAGGCCACGATGAATTACCGCGAGCTGGCCGCGCTGACCAATCGCATCGCCCGGGTGCTGGCCGAAGACATGGGGCTGGTGCCGGGCAACCGCCTGCTGCTGCGCGGGCCGAACAATCCCATGATGGCCGCCTCGTGGCTGGCAGCGATCAAGGCCGGTCTGGTGACGGTGCCGACGATGCCGCTGTTGCGCGCCAAGGAACTCAAGCAGATCATCGACAAGGCGCAGATCCAGGCCGTGTTGTGCGATGCCCGCCTGAAGGACGAGGCGGAGTTCTGCACCCAGCCCAGCCATGAGCATCATTGCCCCGGCCTGACGAAGGTCATGTACTTCAACGACAAGGCGCCCGATGCGCTGGATGCGTTGGCGGCGGCCAAGCCGGACGATTTCAAGGCCTGCGATACGGCGGCGGACGACGTGTGCCTGATCGCCTTCACCAGCGGCACCACGGGCGCGCCCAAGGGCTGCATGCACTTCCACCGCGATGTGCTGGCGATGTGCGACCTGTTCCCCAAGCACGTCATCAAGCCGGGTCCGGACGACATCTTCTGCGGCACGCCGCCGCTGGCCTTCACCTTCGGCCTGGGCGGCCTGTTGTGCTTCCCGCTGCGCGTGGGCGCGAGCACGGTGCTGGCCGAGAAACTGTCGCCGGAAAGCCTGCTGCAGCTGATCCAGGATTTCCGCGCCACCATCGTGTTTACGGCGCCCACGTTCTACCGCCAGATGGCGGCGCTGGTGGGCAAGTTCGACCTGTCGTCGCTGAAGAAGAGCGTGTCGGCGGGCGAGGCGCTGCCGGACGCGACGCGCCAACTCTGGAAAAAGGCCAGCGGCATCGAGATGATCGACGGCATCGGCGGCACGGAAATGATCCACGTGTTCGTGTCGAGCCCGCCGGAGTCGGTCAAGGCCGGCGCCATCGGTCGGGTGGTGCCGGGCTATGTGGCGCAGATCGTCGATGACGACATGAATCCCGTGCCCAACGGCACGGTGGGCCGCCTGGCGATCAAGGGGCCGACCGGCTGCCGCTATCTGGCGGACGAACGCCAGCGGCGCTTCGTGCAGAACGGCTGGAACCTGCCGGGCGATACGTTCCTGCAGGATGACGACGGCTACTTCTTCTATCAGGCGCGCAATGACGACATGATTGTTTCGGCCGGCTACAACATTGCCGGCCCCGAGGTCGAGGACGCGTTGCTGCGCCACGAAGCCGTGGCGGAGTGCGGCGTGGTGGGCGCGGCGGACGACGAGCGCGGCCAGGTGGTCAAGGCTTTCGTGGTGCTCAAGCCGGGCTATGAGGCCGGCAGCGAGCTGGTCGCGGCGCTGCAGCAGTTCGTGAAGGCCAATATCGCGCCCTACAAGTATCCCCGTGCCATCGAGTTTGTCGATGCGCTGCCGCGCACCGAAACCGGCAAGCTGCAGCGCTTTGCGCTGCGCAAGATGGCCTGAACCGGCAACAAGGAAATTCCATGGCAGCCCCTTTCATCAGCCAGGTCGAAGTCCGCTTCCGTCATTGCGATCCGGCGGGCATTGTTTTCTACCCTCGCTATTTCGAGATGATCAACGACTTTGTCGAGGAGTGGTTCGACAAGGGCATGGGGTTGCCGTTTCATGCGCTGCACGTGGAGCGGCACATCGGCACGCCGATGGCGTCGGTGCAGTGCGATTTCAGCGCGCCCAGCCGCTGGCACGAGCGTTTGCGCCAGGTGCTGGAAGTACAGCGCATCGGCGGCGCGTCGTTCAAGGCGCTGGTGCGTTTCGAGGGGCCGGATGGCCAGTTGCGCTTGTCGGCGACGCTGACGATCGTGACGGTGGATTTGCGGACGATGAAGTCCATGCCGCTGCCTGCGGATCTGCGGGAACGCATGCAGGCTTATCTGGTTCCCGCGGCGTAAGCGGCGGGGATCGTTTGCTTTTCTTAAATATAGGATGACGTTATGAAGATTCTGCAACCGCCGGATTGGATGGCGCCCCGGGGCTATTCGAATGGCGTGCTCACCGAGATGCAGGTGGGCAGCAAGCTCGTATTTGTGGGCGGACAGGTGGGGTGGAATGGCCAGCAGCAGTTCGAGACCGACGATCTGGCGGAGCAGGTGCGCCAGACGCTGGCGAACATTGTTGCGATTCTGGCCGAAGGCGGCGCCAAGCCTGAGCATATCGTCCGGATGACGTGGTACGTGACGGACAAGAACGAGTACGTGGCGGCGTATCCGGCCATCGGCAAGCACTACCGCGAGTACATCGGCCGGCATTTCCCGGCGATGACGGCCGTGGAGGTCGCGGACCTGGTCGAGGACCGCGCCAAGGTGGAGATTGAGGTTACTGCCGTGGTGCCGGCGCAGTAACCGCCGGTTGCTCCTGAGCGCCGAGGGCCGGCTGTCGTCCGGCCTTCGGCGTTTTTTTGCAGGCTCTGCGTGCTGTGGGCTCTATACAATCGACCCATAAACCAAGGAGCCAGCCTCATGTCCCTGAACTCTGACGCGGTACGCCTGTTCCTGGGTGTGGTGGATGCCGGCTCCCTCAGCGCCGCCGCCGAGCTGCTGGGCCACACGGCGTCGGGCGTCAGCCGCGGCCTGTCGCGGCTCGAGGAAGACCTCGGTGTCATCCTGATCAACCGCACCACCCGGCGCATGGAGCTGACCGAGGAGGGCAAGCACTTCCTGCCCAAGGCCCGGCACATCGTCGCGTCGCTGGACGAAGCCGAGGACTGCATGCGCATGGTGCATCAGCGCCCGGCCGGCCGCTTGCGGGTGGACGCGTCGGTGCCCGTCATGCTGCATTGCGTGGTGCCGCTGGTGGCGGAGTTCCGGCGGGAATACCCGGCGATCGCGCTCGAACTCACCAGCAACGACCGCATCGTGGATCTCATGGAGCATCGCACCGACGTGGCGCTGCGCATGGGACCGCTGACGGATTCCACCCTGCATGCGCGCACGCTGCGGCCGTCGCCCCGCTGGGTGATGGCCAGCCCGGATTACGTGGCCCGGCGCGGCGCGCCGCAGACGGTGGAGGACCTGGCGACGCATGAAGTGCTGGGTTTCACCCAGCCTGAAAGCCTGAACGTCTGGCCCTTGCGCCACGCTGGCGGGTCCAGCTATCTGGCGGTGCCGACGCTGGCGACGTCCAGCGGCGAGACGCAGCGGCAACTGGCGGTGCGCGGCGTGGGCATCGCCTGCCTGTCCGATTTCGTGGTGCGCGAGGACGTCAAGGCCGGCCGGCTGGTGAAGCTGATGGAAGACGTGCACACGGACTATCTACAGCCCATGCACGCGGTGTATCACCGCAACACGCAGCTCTCGCGGCGCATCGCCTGTTTCCTGGATTTCTTCGCGGCGCGGATCTGAACCCGCGCCGCGTTTGGCATGACGCCTAGGCGTGCAAGGCGCGGCCAAAGGCCGACAGCACCGATTCGTGCAGCGTTTCCGACAAGGTCGGGTGCGCGAACACGGTGTGCATCAGGTCTTCCTCCGTGGCTTCCAGCGAGGCCGCCACGCCGTAGCCGGTAATCAGCTCGGACGCTTCCGGGTGGATGATGTGCGCGCCCAGCAGCTCGCCGCTCTTGGCGTCGAACACCGTCTTTACCAGCCCCTGGTCCTCGCCCATGGCGATCGCCTTGCCGTTGCCGGCGAAGGTGAACTTGCCCACGCGGATGTCGCCGCCGGTCTTGGCGGCGTGTTCGCGGGCGCGGGCTTCGCTCATGCCGATGCTGGCGACCTGCGGATACGAGTAGGTGCAGGCCGGGATGCGCAGCGGATCGATGGGATGCGCGGGCTTGCCGGCGATGGCCTCCACGCACAGCACGGCTTCATGGCTGGCCTTGTGGGCGAGCCACGGCGCGCCGGCCACGTCGCCGATGGCATAGACGCCGGGTTCGGCCGTGCGGCACAGGCCGTCGGTGACGATGTGGGTCCTCTCCACCTTGACGCGGGTCTGCTCCAGGCCCAGGTTCTCGACGTTGCCGACGATGCCGGCGGCGACGATGACACGGTCCACTTCCAGCTCGCTGCGCTGGCCTTGCCGGTCCAGCGTCACCTTCACGCCGGTCGCGGTCAGCGACGATGAGGTCACGGCGCATTGCGTCAGCACGCGGATGCCCTGCTTCTCGAAAGCCTTGCGGGCCAGCGCCGAGATCTCGGCGTCTTCCTGCGGCAGGATTTCCGCGGTCATGTCGATCAGCGTGACCTCCGCGCCCACGGCGCGGTAGAAGCTGGCGAACTCCGCGCCGATGGCGCCTGCGCCCACCACCAGCAGCGACTTCGGAATCTCGGCCGGGACCAGCGCCTGGCGGTAGGCCCAGACGCGTTCGCCCAGGGGCAGCGCCGGCAACTCCCGGGCGCGCGCGCCCGTGGCCAGGATGATGTGCTTGGCCGACAGCGTGCTGCCATTGTCCAACGCCAGCCGGCCGCCGCCCGCCAGCTTGGCGCTGGCGGCGAACACGGTCACGCCGTTCTTCTTCATCAGGTGCGCCACGCCCTGGCCCAGGCGGCCCGCCACCTTGCGTGAACGCGCCACCATGGCGGCCACGTCCGGACGCGCTTCGCCCGCGCCCGCCACGCCATAGTGCGCCGCCTCGCGGCAGGCGCGCAGCACGGTGGCGCTGTGCAGCAGCGCCTTGGTGGGGATGCAGCCCCAGTTCAGGCAGATGCCGCCGAGTTCGGCGCGCTCCACCAGCGCGACCGACATGCCCAGCTGGGCGGCGCGGATGGCGGCGACATAGCCGCCGGGGCCGCCGCCCACCACGACGAGATCAAACGTAGTCTTGGTCATGGCGGGGCTCACAGCAGGATGCGCACGGGGTTTTCGATCAGCGTGCGGAAGGCGGCCAACCAGCGCGCGCCCACCGCGCCGTCCACCACGCGGTGGTCCGCGGACAGGGTCACGGTCATGACGGTGGCGGCGGCCAACTGGCCGTCGCTGTCCACCACCGGACGCTTCTCGGCCGCGCCCACCGCCAGGATGGCGGCCTGCGGCGGATTGATGATGGCGGCGAACTGGCTGATGCCGTACATGCCCAGGTTGCTGACGGTCAGCGAGCCGCCGGTGAATTCCTCGGGCTTGAGCCGGTTGATCTTGGCGCGGCCGGCCAGCTCGACGATTTCGCCGGCAATGGCAGACAAGGATTTCACGTCGGCATCGCGCACGATGGGCGTGACCAGGCCGCCGTCGGTGGCCACTGCCACCGAGATATCGGCGCCGGCATGGTATTCGACGGCGTCCTCGTGCCAGCTGGCATTGACCTCCGGCACTTCGCGCAGGGCCAGCGCAGCGGCGCGCACGATGAAGTCATTGACCGACAGCTTCACCGCGCCGCCCTGGTTGGCCTGGGCGCGCAGCGCCAACAGCGCGTCCATCCGGCAGTCCACCGTCAGGTAGAAGTGCGGCACGTTCTGCTTGCTTTCGGTGAGACGGCGGGCGATGGCGCGGCGCATGCCGGTATGCGGCACGCGGCGTGCGGCCGGGCGGCCGGCCAGCGGCACGGCTGCCGCGGCCGGGGCGCGGTCTCGCGCCGCTTCCACGTCGCGGCGCACGATGCGGCCGTGCGGGCCGGTGCCGGTCACGCCCAGCAGATCCACATGCCATTGCGCGGCCAGGCGGCGCGCCAGCGGACTGGCGAACAAGCGGCCGCCGGGGATCGGGGCGTTGCTGGCGGCAGCGGCTGCCTGCGACGCGGCCGCAGTGGCAGGGACGGCGGCCGCAGGCGTGGGTTCGGCGGTTGGCGCGGCCGCGGGCTGCGCGGCGGCGCCGGCCTCTGCCAGCGCGCGGTCGATGGCCGAAGCGTCCTCGCCCTGCGCCAGCAGCACGCCGATCACGGTGTTCACCGGCACGGAGGCGGCGCCGGCCTGGACCACGATACGGCCCAGCACGCCGGCCTGCTCGGCATTGATCTCGACAATGGCCTTCTCGGTTTCGATTTCGGCCAGTGCGTCGCCCACGGCGACGGTGTCGCCTTCTTTCTTGAGCCACTGGTGCAGCGTGCCGCCCGAGGTGTCGGCCGCAACGGAGGGGAGCTTGATAAGGTGTGCCACGATGTTCGTCCTATTCAGCGGCGCCGGCCAGGTCTGGCCGGTAGGTGGCGGGATCGTCGTATTCGACCAGTTCCAGCACATTGCCTTCCGGGTCGCGGAAGAACGCCAGCCAGGTGCCGGGGCGCACTTCCATCGGCGCGGGCTTGCTGTCGAAAACCACGCCCCGGGCTTCCAGTTCGCGCACCACGCCGGACAGGTCGCGCACGATGAAGGTCAGGTAGGTTGCGCCCTGGCGGTCCAGGATGGCCGCGCCGCGCGCGGCGGCCTCCGGCGCGGCGGCGGGTTGCAGCAGCTTGATGCGTTCGCCATAGCTGGTCTGCAGGCGCGCCACGTCGTAGCCATGGCGCGTGAGGCCGGTGGCCTGGGCCTTGTCTGCCGGCACGCTCACGCGGTTGACGAGCTTCAGGCCCAGGACCCCGGTATAGAAGGCCAGCAGCGCGTCCAGGTCGGCGCAGCAGATGCCGACTTCCATCGGCACGGTCATGTGCAGGGATGCGCTCATGCCTGTTCTCCCAGGTCGGCCAGCACGTCGGCCAGGCCGGCCATGACTTCCTCGGTGTCCGCGAAGGCGGCGCGCTCCAGCACCTTGGAGATGCTGGGCGAGGCTTCGCCGCCGGTCACGCGCTTGACTGGCTGGTCCAGCCAGTCGAAGTAGCGGCGCTGGATCTCGTCGGCCAACATGGCGCCGTAGGAGGTGCCGCGCGCGCCTTGCTCCACGATCAGCACGTTGTTGGTCTTCATGATGCTGGCGCCGATGGTGTCCCAGTCCAGGCTGGCGCGGTCCAGCGTGCGCAGGTCGATGACCTCGGCGTCCACGCCGGCGGCTTCCGCCGCCTTGAGCGCGCGGCTGACCATGGACAGATAGGTCAGGATGGTGACCTTGCTGCCCTCGCGGCGCACGCGAGCCTTGCCAAACGGGATCGCATAGTCCAGGTCGTCCGCGGGCACCTCGCCCGAGGAGGCGTACAGGTCCACGTGCTCGATCACCAGCACAGGGTCCTTGGAGGCCAGCGCGGTGTTCATCAGGCCGACGTACTCGTAAGGCGTGGACGGCGCGACCACGCGCCACCCGGGCGCGGTGGCGAAGATGCCGGCCGGATCCATCGAGTGCTGCGAGCCGTAGCCCGTGCCCATGGCGACCTTGGTGCGCAGCACGAAGGGCACGTCGATGTCGCCGCCGAACATGTGGCGGGCCTTGCCGATCTGGTTGAAGATCTGGTCGGCCGCGACCCACATGAAGTCGGGGTACATGAATTCCACGATAGGGCGGTAGCGGCCGTCCATGGCCAGGCCGCCGCCCAGGCCGGCGAAGGCGTTCTCGGAGATCGGGGTGCCCAGCACGCGGTCGGGATACTTGTCCTTCAGGCCGCGCGTGGCCCCGTTGGTGCCGCCCTTCAGGCGGTGCACGTCTTCGCCCAGCACCACCACGCCGGCGTCGGTTTCCATGCGGCGGTCCAGCACGTCGGCCACCGCGTCCACGAACTTGCGCTCGGCGGACTGGCCTGCGTAGTCGGCGGCTTCCTGGTAGCGCAGGCCGGCCAGTTCCGAGCCGTCGCTGCGCAGGCCCACGTCGCGGAAATCGGGGCTGGGCCAGAGGTCGGCGCGCACGCGGCGCTTGCCGCCGTCGGCGGCTTCGGTCAGGCGGCCGGAAACGTCCTTCATGACGTCCTTGCAGCGCTGACGCAGGGCGTCCACTTCGGCTTGCGTGATCAGCTTGCGGGCGATCATTTCCGTGGCGATCTTGTCCAGCGGATCGCGGCGGCGCCATTGCGCTTCCTCGTCCTTGCTGCGGTAGCCGAAGGCGCTGCCAGGGAACGGGCCGTTCTGGTGGAAGAAACGGTACACGTCCACTTCGACGATGGTGGGGCCGTTGCCCGCGCGCATGTGCGCCACGGCTTCGGACATGGCCAAGTGGACCGCCAGCGGGTCCATGCCGTCCACCTTCCACGACGGGATGTTGAAGGCCAGGCCGCGCGCCGACAGGCGCGGTTCGGCGGTGGACTCTTCGACCGTGGTGGACACCGCGTAGCGGTTGTTCTCGATGAAGAAGCACAGCGGCGTCTTCCAGGCCGCGGTCAGGTTCATGGTTTCCAGCACCGAGCCAATGTTGACCGCGCCGTCGCCGAAGTAGGTCACGGCGACGCGGTCGGTGCCGGCATGCTTGTGCGCCCAGCCCGCGCCGGCGGCCAGCGGCACGCCGCCGCCGACGATGGCGTTGGTGCCCAGCGCGCCGGCTTCGAGCCAGCGCAGGTGCATGCTGCCGCCACGGCCGCGGCAGTAACCCTGGGCCAGGCCCATGATCTCGGCCAGCGTCTTCTGCAGGACTTCATCGATGGCGGGCGTGAGCGGATCGAGCGGGTCCAGGCCCAGCGGGGCGACGTGCTGCAGCGCCTTGGCCAGGAACTGGTGGTGGCCGCGGTGCGAACCGTTGATCTGGTCGCCGGTGCCCAGCGCCAGCACGGAACCGACCGCGCCGCCTTCCTGGCCCACGGACGAGTGCGCGGGGCCGTGCACCAGGCCCTCGGCGGCCAGGTCGAGCACGGCTTCTTCAAAGGCGCGGATCCAGTGCAGCTGGGTCAGCATGGTGCCCAGCAGGGCCGGGTCCGCCTGTTGCCAGTCCTTGGCGTCTACCGTCAGTTGCCGCCAGGGCGCTTGGGACTCAAGCGGTTGGTGGGTGGCCATGAGTGAATCTCCAGAGATGTGTGTATGCGTTCTTGCGATTAGAGGTAGCTGTAGCGGCTCCAGCCGCCGTCGGCCACCAGGGTGTGTCCGTTGACATAGGCGGCCTGGCGCGAGGCCAGGAACACCGCCAGGTCCGCCATTTCGGCGGGTTGCGCCAAGCGGCGCAGCGGCGTGCGCTGCTTGAGGCGTTCGGGGTCGAGCCGGCCGCGCGCGGCCAGGTCGCGCACCAGGTCCGTTTCCACGTAGCCCGGCGCCAGCGCGTTCACGCGCACGCCCATGGGGCCCCATTCCACGGCCAGGGTCTCGGTCAGCAGCACCACCGCGCCCTTGGTGGCGCAATAGGCGGCGCGGTCGGGCGCCGCCACCACGCCGTACATGGAGGCCAGGTTGATGATGCTGCCGGCGCCAGCGGGCACCATGCGGCGGCCGGCGGCCTGGGCGCACAGGAACACGCCGGTCAGATTGATGTCCACGGCGCGGCGCCACTCGTCCACGGTGACTTCCAGCGTGGGCTTGTTGGCGGAGACGCCGGCGTTGTTGACCAGCACGTCGATGCGGCTCCAGGCCTTTTCGACCTGTGCGAAAGCCTGCTCGACCGCGTCGGCGTCCGTGACCGACGCTTGCACGGCCAGCGCCTCGCCGCCCAGGGCAGTCAGGCCGGCGACGGCTTCGTCCAGCGCCGAGGCGTCCATGTCCAGCAGCGCCACGCGCGCGCCCTGGCGCACGAAGGCCTGCGCCGTGGCCAGGCCGATGCCCTTGGCGCCGCCGGTGATGACGACGCTCTGGCCGCGCAGGTCGGGATGGATGACTTCCGGAGTTTGATCCAAGATGTTTGCCTCTTAGCGATGTATATGCCGGCGCTCAGACCGCCAGCCATTCCTGGACCACGTCCTGGCGCTCATGCAGCTGCGCGGGCGGTCCTTCGAAAACGATGCGGCCATGGCCCATCACGCTGACGCGGGTGGAGACCTTCAGCGCGATGGTCAGCTTCTGCTCCACCAGCACCACGGACACGCCGCGCTTGTGGATGTCGCGGATCACGTCGGCGATCACTTCCACGATCTTCGGCGCCAGCCCTTCGGTGGGTTCGTCGATCAGCATGACCTTGGGGTTGCCCAACAGTGAACGGCACATGGTCAGCATCTGCTGTTCGCCGCCCGACAGGTTGCCGGCCTTGGTGCCGCGGCGTTCCTTCAGGCGGGGGAAGTAGTCGAACATTTGCTCGGTCGACCAGTAGGGCGCGTCGTCGCGCTTGGGCTGTTCGCCCATGCGCAGGTTTTCGTCCACGGTCAGGTTGGCGAATACCTCGCGCTCTTCCGGTACGAAGCCCAGGCCGGCGCGGGCGATCTCGAAGGGACGTTTGTTGGTGATGTCGCGGCCTTCGATGGCGATGCTGCCGCCGGTCACGTCCACCAGGCCCATGATGCTTTTCATGGTGGTGGAGCGGCCGGCGCCGTTGCGGCCCAGCAGGCTCACGACCTCGCCGCGGCCCACGGTCAGGTCGATGCCGTGCAGGATGTGGCTCTTGCCGTAGTGGGCATGCACGCCTTGCAGGCTCAGCAAGGGGGATTGCGTCGTCATACCGTTTCCTCTCCCAGGTAGGCTTCGCGCACGCGGGCGTCGCCGCGGATGTCGGCCGGCGTGCCGGTGGCGAGGATCTCGCCGTAGACCAGCACGCTGATGCGGTCGGCCAGCGAGAACACCACCTGCATGTCGTGCTCCACGATCAGCAGCGTGCAGTCGCGGGTCACGTCCTTGATCAGTTCGACCGTGTAGTCCACCTCGTGCTGGGACATGCCCGCCATGGGCTCGTCCAGCAGGATGACCTTGGGGCGCGAGGCCAGCGTCATGCCGATTTCCAGCGAACGCTGTTCCGAGTAGTTCAGGTCGCCGGCGGCGGTGTCCTGCTTGGCGGCCAGGCGCACTTTCTCCAGCAGGCGGTCGACGTCTTCGTTGACGGCGCGGTTGCGGGCGATGGGACGCCAGAAGTTGTAGACCAGGCCGTGCATGCGCAGCACCGCCAGTCGCAGGTTTTCGCGCACGGACAGACGCGGGAACACATTGGTGATCTGGAACGAGCGCGCCAGCCCCAGGCGGTTGATGCGCTCCGGCGGCAGGCCGCCGATGGAGCGCGCACGCAGGCTGATGTCGCCCGAGGTCGGCGCGAACGAGCCCGACATCAGGTGGAACAACGTGGACTTGCCGGCGCCGTTCGGGCCGATGACGGCATGGCGTTCGCCGGCCTCGACCTTCAGGTTCACGCCGCGGATGATCTGCGCGTCGCCAAAGGACTTGCGCACGTCGGTCAGGGTCAGGATTTCGTGGCTCATTGTGCAGCCTCCAGCGCGGGAGCGGCTTGTTCGTCGTCGCGCCACAGGGCCAGCGCCCAGCGGCAGGCAGCGAGGCCTGCCAGGAACAACACCAACGGAATCAGCCAGGTCGACAGCGCCAGCGGCGCCCAGTCGTGGCCGAACAGCGGAATGTCGGGCCAGCCGGCCTCGGGATTCATGGCCAGCAGCGACCGGTAGTCGCGGGCGAACATGCGTTGCAGCAGCTCCACCGTGAAGACCGTGGCGCAGGTCAGCAGCAGGCCGCCTGCCACCGAGACCGCGGCGCGCGGCAGCCAGTTGCCCAGGCCGCGCTCGCGCAGCGAACGGGCGGCGCCCTGCACCAGGCCGACCAGGCCGTCCGGCACGAACAGCATCACCAGCACGAACAGGATGCCTTGGTACAGCAGCCAGGAGCGCGTGATGTCGGCCAGCGTCTGCGACAGGAAGGTCAGGATGGACGCGCCCAGCACCGGACCGAGGAAGGCGTTGACGCCGCCGATGTAGGCGAACAGCACCGCGTCGGTGGACAGCTTGACGTCGAACAGCACGTAGTTGCCGGCTTCGATGTTCAGCGCCTGCAGGCCGCCGGCAATGCCGGCGAACATGGCGGACAGCGCGAACACCAGGGTCTTGAGCGTGTGCGGCCGATAGCCCAGGTAGCGCAGGCGGTTGGCGTTTTCGCGCAGGCCCAGCGTCAGCCGGCCCAGCGGCGTGCGGGTCAGGCCGTAAAGCGCGGCCAGCGACACCAGCACCCAGGCCAGCACCAGGAAATAGACCTCGATGTCGGAACCGAAGGTGAAGCCCCAGGCCGGCATGCGCATGGCGGACACGCCCGCCTCGCCGCCGAACACGCCCTTGAGGTGCGGCGCCAGCGCATGCAGCAGCTCGGCCAGCGCCAGCGTGATCATGGCGAAATAGACGCCGGCGCGCATGGTGGCGAACCAGCCCGCGACCAGGCCGAACAGCAGGCCGGCCACGCCGCCTGCCAGCGGCATCAGCGGCGTGGGCAAGAGGCCCGCGCCGCCCAGCGCGTTCATGGCATGGATGGTGGCGAAGGTGCCCACGCCGAAGTAGGCGGCGTGGCCGAAGGACAGCATGCCGCCCTGGCCGGCCAGCAGGTTGAAGGCGCAGGCGAACAGCGCGGCGATCAGCATCTGCACGGCCGCCACCAGCTGGCCCGGGGGCAGCAGCCAGGGCAGCGCGCAGAGCGCGGCCACGCACAGGACGAGGAGCAGGAGGACGGAAGTACGGCGGGTCTGGCTCATGCCTGTTCTCCCTTCAGGCCCGAAGGCTTGACCAGCAGCACCACCAGCATCAGCAGGAAGGGCAGGGTGGCCGCCAGGCTGGAAATCTTCACGGTCATCAGGCCGCCCACGCTTTCGGCCCATTCCCCGGCGCCGAACAGGCCGAACAGGGTCGCCAGGCTGGCGTCGATGCCGACCGAGAACGAGCTGATCAGACCGATCAGCAGCGAGGCGATCATCGCGCCTTCGAGCGAGCCCAGGCCGCCCACCACGACCACCACGAACACCAGCACGCCCAGTTCCAGCGCCATGTTCGGATTGGTGGTGTAGAAAGCGCCCGCGACCGCGCCGGCCAGGCCGGCCATGGCCGCGCCCACGCCGAACACGCTCATGAACACCAGCGGCACGTTATGGCCCAGCGCTTCGGCCATGCGCGGGCGGTAGATGGCCGAGCGCACCACGATGCCGACGCGGGTGCGCGACAGCAGCACATAGATCACGGCGAACATCGCCAGCGACACGCCGCCCATCAGCAGGCGGTAGAAGGGGTAGTCCGCGTCGAACACGCGGAAGGCCGCGAAGTTGAGGAACTGCGGCACGCGGTAGTCGACCGGAAAGTCGCCGTAGAACAGCTTGATCAGCTCCGCCACGATGAAGGCCAGGCCGAAGGTCACCAGCAGTTCCTGCGCATGGCCGAACTTGTGGACGCGGCGCAGGAAATAGCGCTCAACGCCCATGCCGAGCAGACCGGCGATGAGGGTGGCCAGGACCAGCGCGGTCCAGAAGCCGGTGACGGGCGTCAGGGTGTAGGCGGCATACGCGCCTATCATGTAGAACGAGGCGTGCGCGAAGTTGAGCACGCCCATCATTCCAAAAATCAGTGTCAGGCCTGCCGACACCATGAATAGCAGCAGGCCGTAAATCACGCCGTTCAACAGCGAGACGGTAAAGTATTCCATGTCCGCTCCAGGATTCTTGCGCTAAGACGACGGACGTCTTGCGAGCGATGCGCACCAGGGTTTTTCCGGCCCGCGCCGGGGGTGCGCTTATTGATCTGCGACGAATGGATGGGCAAGCGCGTCCGTGGCGCCATGCGCAAGCTGGCGACGGACGCGCTTGCAACCCATCAGTTCGGCCGCTGCATCTTGCAAGTGGCTTGCGGCGGCGCCGATACATCGGCCGCGGCCAGCACCTTGACCGGCTCGAAGCCCATGTCGGTGCCGTCGGCCTTGTACTTGGCGTTCTTGCCGACCTTGGACACCACCATCGGCAACTGCACCTGGTGGTCTTCCGCGCGCATCGTGTAGGTGCCCAGCGACGAGGTGTAGGTGACCTTCTCCAGCGCGCCGGCCAGTTGCGGCACGGACAGCTTGCCGTCTTGCGGCTTCACCTGCTTGAGCGCTTCGCCCAGGAAGCGGATGCCGATCACGGTCTGCGGCTCGGTATAGCTGGGGTAGTGGCCCGTCTTGGCCTTGTAGTCCTCGGCGAACTTGGCGCCTTCCTCGCCCGCGGCCTCGATGTTGTACGGATGGGCGATGTAGTGGCCCAGCGCGACTTCGCCGGCATTGGCCAGGTTGCCCACCTGGTCCAGGAACACGGTGGCGAAACGGACCTTCAGGCCGGCGGCCTGCGTGGCCTTCATCAAGAGCAGCAGGTCGTTGGACCAGTTGCCCGTGATCACGGTGTCGGGCGTGGCCGAGCGGATGCGCGCCACGTAGGGTGCGAAGTCCTGGATCTTGTTGACTTCGTGCAGCGTCTTGCCGACCACTTCATAGCCATACTGCTTGGCAAAGCGCTCGGTGGCGCCTTCCATGTCCTGGCCCCAGGAGTAGTTCTGGTTGATGGCGTACACGCGCTTGCCCAGCGTGCCGTCGGCCGACATGACCGAGGCCAGCGCCTTCACGCGCAGGTCGGCGTTGGTGGTGAAGCGGAAGTGGTAGAAGTGGCACTTCTGGCCGGTCAGTTCCAGCGCCTCGCCGCCCACGTTCAGGAACACGACTTCCTTGCCCGGGTTGCGCAGGTTGTGCTTGCGCACGTCTTCGGTCAGCTGGCCGGAAATGGCCGACGAGGACCCTTGCACCAGGATCTGCACGCCTTCGGCCGCGGCCGCGCGGAAGCGGTCGGACGCGCCCACCGGGCCGCCCTGGTTGTCGAACTCGACCAGTTCCAGCGGCTGGCCGTTCCAGCCGCCGGCGGCGTTGATGCGGTCCAGCTCATACTTGACCGCGGCGCGGAACATCAGGCCGGTCGAGGCCTGCGGGCCGGACAGCGTCTCGATCAGGCCGATCTTGACGGGCGCGGCCTGGGCCGATGCGGCGATGCCGGCCAGGCACAGCAGGCCAGTGGTGAAAGCCAATTTCATGCGTGTCTCCTCCGTGGGACGGGAGTGTGGTGAATCTGTTGATCAGGCAAGCGCGCGGGCGGGCTTGCGCGGCTCTTCTATGCCCAGGAAGCGGGCAATTTCGGCAATCTGCCCTTCCAGCATGTACAGGCCCGGATGCGTGCGGCAGCCGCGCGCGGCGGCGGCGCGCAGCAGGGGCGTGTCGACGCGGCTCATGACGGCGTCGGCTACGACGGTGCCTGCGGCAAGCGCGTCCAGCTGGAAGGGCAGGGGATCGGTGTCGTTCAGGCCCAGCGAGGTCGCGTTGATGGCGATGTCGCAAGCCTGGGGCGCGGCGCTGGCCACGCTGATGGCCAGGCCGGGATATTGGCGGCTCAGATGAGCGGCGAAGGAGAGCGCCTTGTCGGCGCTGCGGTTGTACAGGCGCAGGCTGGCTGGGCCGGCGTCGGCCACGGCACAGGCGATGGCCTTGCCCGCGCCGCCCAGGCCGGCCAGGTAGACGTGGCGGCCGGCCGGATCATGGCCCTGGCTGCGCAAGCCGGCGACGAAACCCAGTCCGTCGAAGTTGCCGCCGGTGAGCACGCCGTCGCGCAGGCGCACCGCGTTGACCGCGCCGCTTAGCTGGGCCGAGGGCGTCAGCGCGTCGCACAGGGCGGCGGCATTTTCCTTGTGGGGCACCGTCACCACGATGCCGCCCAGATTGGCCAGCCCGCGGATGCCGGCGAACAGGCCGGGCAGGGCGTCGGGGGCCACATGGAACGGGACCATGACCGCGTCCACGCCGCGCTCGCGCAACAGGGCGTTGAGCCGCTGGGGCGTCTTGACGTGCGCGATCGGGTCCGCCGCGATCGCGAAAACGGTAGTGCTGCCGGTGATTTCCACCTGTTTGTCCCCTGCCTGGGTAGCGGCTTGCCGCCGTGTCGTTCCCGACTCTCTTGCCTGAAAGCGCCAGTTGCTTTACGCTTTCGGAATAAGTTGTCAGGCAACTTTATTAAGTTGTCCGATAAATCATAGGGCAAGCGTTTTTCCCGTGTCAAGCGGCGGTTTCGGGAGTCCAATCGGAATTCCAGGGACCGCCGGAAAGGCGCTCAGCCCGCGTACGAGCGTGCTACAGGAGACAGAATGATTTCGTTCGAAGGAAAGGTTGCCGCCATCACCGGCGCGGGCAATGGCATCGGCCTGGCGACGGCGCGGCTGATGGCGGCGCATGGCGCGCGGCTGGTGCTGACCGACATCGATAATGCGCGCCTGGAAGAGGTCGCGGCCGAGCTGGACCCCAGCGGACAGCGCGTCTACACGCGGGCGCTGGACGTGTCGGCGTCGGCCGACTGCGAACGCGTGTTCGAGGCGGCGGCCAAGCATTTCGGCGGGCTGGACCACCTGGTGCATTGCGCCGGCATCTATCCGGAGCAACTGGTCAAGGACACCAGCGACGAGGCTTGGCGCACGCTGATGCGCGTGAACCTGGACGGCACCTTCTATGTATGCCGCGCCGCCCAGCGCCATTTGCGCCACGACGGCTCCATTGTGTTGCTGACCTCGCTGGCGGCCCAGCGCGGCAGCTATGCGCACGCGGCCTATTCGGCTTCCAAGGGCGCGGTGCAGAGCTTCACGCGCAGCCTGGCGCTGGAGCTGGCGCCGCAGATCCGCGTGAACGCGGTCGCGCCGGGCATCATCGCCACTTCCATGACGCAGGACCTGATCGGACAGAAGGGCGCGCAGCTGCTGGAAAGCACGCCGCTGCGCCGCTACGGCACGGCGGAGGAAATCGCCGGCTCCATCGCGTTCCTGTGCTCGCCGCTGGCCGGTTTCGTCACCGGCGAGGTCATGCAGGTCAACGGCGGCATCTATATCGCGTAAAGTCCCAGGATGGCGCGCCTGCCCATGCCGCGTCCGGTCCGCCAGGCATTCCCATAAACAAGAGGCGGCGCGTCTGCGCGCCGCCCACAAGTTTCCACCATTCGACCATGCAGCCCAACCAAGAACAGGATCCGCCGCGCGCCGCGCCCAAGAGTTCGCTTTCGGCGGCGCTGGGCGACGCGTTGGCGGAGCAGATCCGCCAGGGGACGCTCGCACCCGGCGATCGCCTGCCCACGGAAAAGCAGCTGACGGAAACCTATTCGGTCAGCCGCGCCGTCGTGCGCGAAGCGCTGGCGCGCCTGAAGTCCGAAGGCCTGATCACGTCGCAGCAAGGCAGCGGAGTGTTCGTCGATCCGAACTTCCAGAAGAACGCGTTCCGCATCGCCGCGCCCACGCCGGGCGACAACCAGGAACTGGAACATATCCTGGAGCTGATGCTGTCCATCGAAGTCACCGCCGCGCGCTACGCTGCGCAGCGCCGCACCGACGCGGATCTGAAGAAGATGCGCCAGGCGCTGGTGGGCATGGAATACGCGCTGCTCAACGACAAGCTGGGCGACGAAGAGGACTACCAGTTCCACCATGCCATCGTGCAGGCGACCCATAATCCGCACCTGGTAGCCCTGAACGATTACCTGGAAGCCAATGTGCGCCGGGTCATCCGCAGCGCGCGCAACAATACGGCGCGCATGTACACCGAACGCATGGCCGCGGTGCAGAGCGAGCATCAGGCGATCTTCGCGGCCATCGACGCAGGCGATCCGGACGCCGCCGGACGCGCCGCCGACCAGCACCTGCGCAACGCCGCGGACCGCTTGCGGCTGTTCCAGGCGGAGCGGCCGGCGCCGGTCTAGGGCGCCGGGGACTGCCTGCCGCGCGGGTGAGTCCTAGGCGAAGGTCTGTTCCATTTCGCGGCGGAACTGCACGGCCGTAGACCTTTCGTCGTACTCCACGTCGGCCCAGCGGATCGCCTGCGATTGGCGCACCGGGTTCTTCAACTTGACCTGGTGCGACAGGCCCAGCGGCAGATAGCCCTCGTCCACCGAATCGCGCGCCGGCATCAGCCGGCCGTACACCGTGTAGCCGCCTTCGCCGTCCAGGATCTGGCCGGCCGGCAGGTCGCGCTTGGCGGTGGCGACGACGTCGCCATGCCAGCCCGCGGGCGCGCCGGTGGGTTCGCGGCGCAAGCCCACGCTGGCCACGCTGATGCCCAGCTCCAGGCCGATCAGGTGATAGGGCTTGTACATGGCGGTGTAGTTGCCGCTGGGGTCCGTGACCAGGCCGTATTCCTTGAAGCAGCGGCGCACGTAGTCGCTGTCGGCGGCCAGGGTCACGTACACGCCCCAGCGCAGGTCGCGGAACACCGGGCGGCCGTCGCGCTCCAGCGAGGAAATCACCTCGACCTGGCCGCGATGGTGCAGGATGCCGCCGCTTTCGCGCGGCCGCAGCACGCGCGCCAGATCGTCCACGCCGCAGGGCGGGAAGTGCAGGCCGGATGGCGAGGGCAGCAAGCCCGTGGCGTTGGACACCGCGGCCATTTCGATCGCGCTCTTGGTGCCGTCCAGGAAACTGTTGAACATCTGCGCGTTGAAGTCGCCCGCCGCTACCATCTCGGCGGTGAAGCCGTAATAGGGCCAGACGGTGTCCGGCGTGGAGGTATGGAATTCCGGCAGATACTTGGTGCCCTTGCCCGCGGCCATGACCTCGAAGCCGCTGGCGCGGGCCCAGTCCACCATTTCGCAGATCAGGGCCGGCTGGTCGCCGTAGGCCAGCGAATAGACGATGCCGGCCTCGCGCGCGCGCCGCGCCAGCAGGGGGCCGGCCAGCGCGTCGGCCTCGACGTTGACCATGATGATGTGCTTGCCGTATTCGCAGCAGGCCAGCACGTGGCTGATGCCGGCGGCGGCCTGGCCGGTGGCGTCGATGACGATATCGACATCGGGACTGGCGATCACGGCGTGGGGATCGTCGCTGAAGTAGACCTTGCCGTTCTTCAGCGCATCATTGGTGCTGCTGGCGTTGAGCGCGCTGGCGGGCCAGCCCACCCGGGTTAGCGCCGCGCGGGCCCGGTCGGGCGCCAGATCGGCCACGGCGACCAGCCTCATTCCCGGCGTGCGCGGGGCTTGGCTCATGAACATCGCGCCGAACTTTCCGGCGCCCAGCAAGGCAACACGCAAGGGCTTGTGATCGGCTTCTCGCTGCTTCAGCAGGCGGTACAGATTCATGGCGCGGGCTCCTCCGGGGTGGGGGGTACTGCAACACAGAATAGTCCCAAATCGCGGCTACTGAACAGGACTCACTCGTCTGCCGTATACAGCTCTCCGGCCAGCACGTTGCGCCAGTTCTGCCAGCTGATGCGGGGGCGGTCCGACACCTCGCGGTTGTAGGGGGCGTCGAACAGGATGTGCTTCCAGCGCGGCTTGATCGCGCCTTCGATCAGGGGCTTGTCGTCGATCAGCAGGTGGCCGTGCACCAGGGTCTTGTCCTTGGTCAGGATCAGCCGGTTGGTCGCTTCGCGGCCCAGGTGTTTTTCCACCCACAGGTACTTCTCCGCCACGCAGTTCTCGAACTGCGACAGGGGCGAGGAGCAGATGCGCACGTCCATGCCCAGCGCCAGCAGTTCCTGTATGGCGTCCAGCGCGCCGGGCACCGGCGGCAGGTCGCGGATGAAGCCGGGCGCCGTGTAGATGGCCTCGGCCATGCCGCGCAGCTCGGGGGCGTAATCCTGGCGGATGTAGAAAGACTTGCGGTCCTCGAACGCCACCGGCGGGATGTCCGGATGGCGCGCGCGCCAGGCGTCGATGAAGGCGTGTTCGAAATCGGCGAGCACGCCGTCTTGGTCCAGCAGGATGATCATGGCGGTCCCGGGTGATGGCAACCGGCTGATTGTGCCAGAGCGGAACGTCAGGAGTCTTGCGGCCGGGACTGCGCCACGATGCGGTAGCGGCTGCCGCCCGATTGCGATTCGGAGGCGACCAACACCATGCGGTCGTAGCGCCAGGGCAGGGGGGCGGGCGCTTCGGCTGGCGGACTGGAGTGCTCGATGTTGCGCAGCAGGGTGACGTGCGGGCGGAAGGGCTGCGGCGGCGCGGCCAGGCCAAAACCCGACAGCCATAGCCACAGATCATCGTGGGCGGCCTGCAGGCCTTCGGGCGTGTCGCCGGGACCGGCCCACAGGATGCGCTGGCGACCGAAGACGCCGTAGCGGTCCAGCATGATGTCCTCGGGGGCGAGGCGGCGTTCAGGTGTCGCCGCGGCCAGCTCATCGGCGAGCGCCGCGTCCACCGGCCCAAGGAAGGCCAGGGTCAGGTGCAGGGTTTCCGTGCGCATGGCGCGCCCGCCGCAGCTGGGTCGAGCCTGCTCTGCCCAGGTCGCGAGCTGGGCGGCCAGCGAGGGGGCGGGCCACAAGGCGTAGAACAGGCGGACGGTGGACATGCGCTGATTGTAGGGGCGCATGCGGCGCAATGCGCGTGCGCGGCCCTTCAGTCGCTTGTGGTTTCGGTGCGGCGCCGGCGGGTCAGGGCGGTGTCGAAACGTTCCACGCCTGGGCGGGCTGGACGGTCGAAGCGTTCCACGCCTGGGCGGGCTGGACGGTCGAAGCGTTCCACGCCGGGACGGGCCGGGCGGTCGAAACGCTCCACGCCGGGACGGGTGAAGCGTTCGACGCGCTGCGGGGTTTCGGTCTTGGCCTGCACGCTCTGGGCGGCCGCCTGTTCGCGCTTGGCGATGATTTCCTCGGCGCGCTGATGATGCGGCGCCATCTTGCGGACCATCACCCGGCCGTCGCGCGGGAAGTAGTTGATGCGGCGCGCGTGCACGTCGCCCAGGTCTTGCGCCTTGACGGGGATGCCTTCGGTTCTGAGATAGTTCAGCACGAACTGGCCGTTGCGTTCGCCGATGTTCATCTGCTGCATGGCGGACAGCACGGCGCCGCCGCCGAATACCTTGGCTTCAAGCCGGTCGCGCGCCGCGCCGGCCTTCAGCAGTTCGTTGATCAGCACTTCCATGGCGAAGGCGCCATAGCGCATGGTGGCCGAGGCGGGCGACTGCATGTCGCCCTCAGGCAACATGAAATGGTTCATGCCGCCCACGCCCGTGATCGGGTCGTGGATACAGGCGGCGACGCAAGACCCCAGGACGGTCGAGATCATCAGGTCTTCGTTGGTGACGTAGTACTCGTTGGGCAGTACTTTCACCGCCTGACACTGGAACGCGCTGTCGAAATAGTGGCGCGTCGCACGGGCTTCAAGACGGGCGGCCATGGGACTCGATTAAGGGCAAGTACAACGATTGGGACACGAAGGTGGCAGCTCGAGAACAGAAATGTATCAAAGTATGTAAGAAAATGTCGCTTTATTCTTGCATACTCAAGCTTCCAGCGGGTGAATTGCTATGTAACGGGCGCAGTAATGTGTCCTGTTTTTGCAGCCCGGCCCAAAGCCGAAGACGCCCGCAGGCAGGCATGCAAGCATCCTACACAGGCGGGCGGAAGTCGTTCCCCGGATCACGGGGAAGAAGGGGCTTTATACGGAGCTTTAGGCGCTGCGCGTCAGAAGCGCGTGCTGCGGGTGACCGACCAGCGGGCCGACAGGGCGCCCAGGGCGGCCGAAGCCACCACCGCGCCGATCAGCACGGACGGGCCCGGAAGGTGCAGGGCGAATTCGGCCCCGTAGCTGCGGGCCAGCCCCACCAGGGCGTCGTTCAGTGGCGACAGCGCGACCGCCGCCACGCCGATGGCCAGAAGCGAGGCCACCGCGCCCGATAGCGCGCCCAGGTAGAGGAAGGGGCGGCGCACGAAGGATTCGGTGGCGCCCACCAGCCGCGCCACGCCGATTTCCTCGCGTTGCGACAGCGCCTGCATGCGCACGGTATTGAAGACCGTCGCCAGCACCACCACCGCCACGCAGGCGGCCAGGAAGGCCAGGCCGATGCGGGCAAAGCGCAGGATCGCCTCCAGGCGCTGCACCCAGGCGCTGTCCAGCTGCACCAGGTCGACGTGGTTCCATTGTTTCCAGGAGGCGGCCAGCTTGTCTGCCCGGCCGGCGAGGTTGTCGCCATCGGCCAGCGTCACCACCACTGCGTCCGGCAGCGGGTTGCCCGGCAGCACGGCCAGCGCCTGCTGCCAGGCCGGGTTGGCGCGCAGATCCGCCAAGGCGTCCTCGCGGCCCACCACGCGCACGGCGCGAACGTCGTCCTTGAATTCGTCCTGGATCCGTTTGGCCACGTCCGCGGCGGCGCCCGAGGGGGCGTCCACGCGCATGAAGACGGTGACTTCGGGGGTGACCGACATCTGGCGCGCCACCGGCTGGACCGAGACGAGGATGGCACTGCCCAACAGGGGCAGGGCCAGCGCCAGGGCCATGACCAGCAGGTTGGCCAGGGAGGAGAACGGTTGCTTGATCAGCCGGCGCAGGGTGACCAGCAGCGCGTAGCGGTGTTGCCGCAGCCAGGCGTTCATGCGGACTCTCCCGGATAGGCGCGGCCGGACGCGGCGCCCGGCTGTTGTCCAATGCCGGATTGTCCCGCGCCGGCCTCAGGCTGCGGCGTTGCGGAACCCTGGGAGTCGGCGAACTTGCCCGGGTCGATGCGCAAGGTGCGGGTGGCGTAGCGCGCCATGAGGTCCTGGTCGTGCGAGGCGATCAGCGTGGTCACGCCGACGCGGTTGAAGTCGCGGAACACATTCATGATGCGCTGCGCGTTGTCGTGGTCGAGGTTGGCGGTGGGTTCGTCGGCGATCAGGATGGCGGGCCGGTTCACGATGGCCCGCGCGATCGCCAGGCGCTGCTGTTCGCCGCCGGACAGTTCGATCGGATTCAGGTCTTCCTTGCCGGACAGCCCCACCTTGTCCAGGGCGGCGCGGGCGCGCGCCGCGGCCGAGTCCCAGGCGTGGCCCGTGACCGCCAGCGGCAGCATGACATTTTCGAACGCGCTGCGATCGAACAGCAGGTGCGTGTCCTGCAGGATCACGCCCACGGCGCGGCGCAGGTACGGCCGGGCGCGGGCGGGCAGCTTGTCCAGCCGCTGGCCGTTGACCTGGATCGACCCCCGGCTGGCGGGCTCCAGTCCGCCGATCAGCTTGAGCAAGGTGGACTTGCCCGCGCCGGACGGCCCGGATACGAAAACGAACTCTCCCGCGCTCACGCGGAAGTTGATGTCGGCCAGGATATTGCGGCCGCGACCATATGATTTGAATACGTGCTGGAATTCGATCATGGCGGCTGTCAGATGAAGCCGCAATAGTAACTCGGGGACACTAAGGTGGCCTAAACCGCCTGGACGATGCGCGGACAAATATTTGCGCGCAAGGCGTCCGGGCGCGTTTGTCCTGGCTCAAACAGTGCCCCCATTTTCGACAGGAAACAGCGTTTCATTTCACCCAGTGTCCCTATATTTCAAGGGAATTCCCGGATGCGCCGCGAGCGGCGCGGACGCTACCATCCGCCCCATACGTCGGCCCAACCCGGCCTGCGTTGCGACTTCGCTTTATCCCACACGGAGAACACGATGAAAGTACTGAAACTCGCTGCGATCGGCGCCGCTTTGTTCGCTGCATCCGCGGCTGCCAATGCGGGCGCAACCTTCGATAACGTCAAGAAAAAAGGGTTTGTCCAGTGCGGGGTTTCGACGGGCATCCCGGGGTTCTCCATCGCTGACAGCAAGGGCGAATACAAGGGCATCGACGTGGACCTGTGCCGCGCCATCGCCTCGACCATGTTCGGCGACGCCACCAAGGTCAAGTTCACCCCGCTGAACACGCAGCAACGCTTCACCGCGCTGCAGTCCGGCGAAGTCGACGTCCTCACCCGCAACACCACCGTCACGCTGACGCGCGACACCACGCTGGGCCTGATCGGCGTGGGCGTGAACTACTACGACAGCCAGGGCGTCATGGTCTCCAAGGACCTGAACGTCAAGAGCGCCAAGGAACTCAACGGCGCCACCATCTGCGTGCAGCCCGGCACCACCACCGAACTGAACCTGGCTGACTGGTTCCGCGGCCAGAAGATCGAATTCAAGCCGGTCGTGATCGACAAGTACGACGAAATCATCCGCGCCTTCTCGGCCGGCCGCTGCGACGCCTTCACCACCGACAAGTCGCAACTGGCTTCCACCCGCACCACGCTCGAGAACCCGGACAAGTACGTGATCCTGCCGGAAGACTTCTCCAAGGAGCCGCTGGGCCCCATGGTCCGCCAGGGCGACGAGCAATGGTTCAACATCGTGCGCTGGTCGCTCAACGCCATGCTCGAAGCCGAGGAATACGGCATCACCAAGGCCAACGTCGCGGAAATGGCCAAGAGCCCCAACCCCAACATCCAGCGCATCCTGGGCGTGACCCCGGGCATGGGCAAGAACCTGGGCGTGGATGACAAGTGGGCCTACAACATCATCAAGAACGTGGGCAACTACGGCGAAAGCTTCGAAAGCACGCTGGGCAAGAGCAGCGCGATGAAGCTGGAGCGCGGCTTGAACGCTTCCTACAAGAATGGTGGCTTGATGTACGGCTGGCCGGTGCGCTAACACACGGCTGCCTGGAAAAACGGAGCCCGGCGCTCCGTTTTTCCTCTCCCGCCCTCGGGCGGGTGGCAGGAGTGGGTGGCGCGGCCCTACCGGCTTCGCCGCCCGGTGTCCGACTTCTGTAGATTTACTCATGAATACTCCCAATAAAAGCGCGCCTGCATCGGCACCTCCCCGGCGTCTGAACTGGAACGATCCCGGGGTGCGCTCCGTGGTCTATCAAGTCCTGGCGCTGGCCGCGGTGGCCTGGGCCGTGTGGTTCCTGGTTTCAAACACCCTGCACAACCTGTCCGTGCGCAACATCGCCACGGGCTTCGGCTTCCTGGACCGTGAGGCCGGCTTCGCGATCGGCGAAACGCCCATCGCCTATACCCCTGCGGACACCTACGGCCGCGCCATCCTGGTGGGCCTGCTCAACACGCTGCGCGTAGCCGTTATCGGCATCGTGCTGGCGACCATCCTCGGTACGCTCATCGGCATCGGCCGCCTGTCCAAGAACTGGCTGGTCGCCAAGATCACCTCGGTCTATGTCGAGATAATGCGCAACGTGCCGCTGCTGCTGCAGCTGTTCTTCTGGTACGCGCTGATCACGGAAAACATGCCCGGTCCGCGCCAGGCGCACAATCCGCTGCCCGGCGTCTTCATCTCCAACCGTGGCTTGAAGGTGCCGGGGCTGGAAGGCAATTCGCTGGACTGGATGCTGGCCGGACTGGGCCTGGCCATCGTGGCGATCATCCTGCTGGGCCATTGGGGCAAGAAGCGCCAGGAGGCCACCGGCCGCGTGTTCCCGCTGGGCCGCGCCGCCATCGGCCTGCTCATCGGCTTTCCCATCATCGGCTGGCTGGTCAGCGGCGCTTCGCTGACCCTGGACATGCCGGAGCTCAAGGGCTTCAACTTCTCGGGCGGCCTGACCTTGTCGCCGGAATTCGCCGCCCTGATGGCGGGCCTGGTGATCTACACCTCGGCCTTCATTGCCGAGGTCGTGCGTTCAGGCATCCAGGCGGTCAACAACGGGCAGTGGGAAGCTGCCGGCTCGCTGGGCCTGCGCCGCAAGCAGGTGCTGCGCCTGGTGGTGCTGCCGCAGGCGCTGCGCGTGATCATCCCGCCGATGACCAGCCAGTACCTGAACCTGACCAAGAACAGTTCGCTCGCGGTGGCCATCGGCTACCCCGACATCGTGTCGGTGGTGAACACCACGCTGAACCAGACCGGCCAGGCCATCGAGGGCATCCTCATCATCATGGCCGCGTACCTCACGGTCAGCCTGTCGATCTCGATATTCATGAACTGGTACAACAAGCGCATCGCGCTGGTGGAGCGTTGATATGAGCAGCACTTCGCATATCCCCGCCGAAGGCCTGCCGCCGCCCAGCACCCAGGTGGGCGCCTGGGCCTGGATCAAGTCGCGCCTGTTCTCCTCGCCGCTGAATATCCTCATCACGGTGCTGCTGGCGTGGTTCCTGCTGATGGCAGTGCCGGCGCTGGTGGAATGGGCCTTCATCAAGGCGAACTTCTCCGCGGCCAACGCGCAGGAGTGCCGCGCTTCCGGGGGCGCCTGCTGGGCGTTCATCATCGAGAAGCACCGGCTGATCCTGTTCGGCACCTATCCCTACGACGAGCAATGGCGTCCGCTGATCGCAACCATCATCCTGGTGGCCGTGATCGTCTGCAGCGGCATCCGGCGCTTCTGGAACTGGAAGCTCGCCGTCATCTGGACCGTGGGCCTGACGGCCGTGGCGCTCCTGATGTGGGGCGGCGTGTTCGGCCTGACCTACGTGGAAAACGCGCGCTGGGGCGGCCTGCCGCTGACGCTGATCCTGTCCACGTTCGGCATCGCCTTCGCCTTCCCCATCGGCGTGCTGCTGGCCCTGGGCCGGCGCTCCAAGATGCCTGCCATCAAGGCGCTGTGCGTCGTGTACATCGAGCTGATCCGCGGCGTGCCGCTGATCAGCCTGCTGTTCATGTCCTCGGTGATGCTGCCGCTGTTCCTGCCCGAAGGCTTCTCCATCGACAAGCTGCTGCGCGCGCAGATCGCGATCATCATGTTCGCGGCGGCGTACATCGCCGAAACGGTGCGCGGCGGCTTGCAGGCGATTCCCAAGGGCCAGTACGAGGGCGCGGATTCGCTGGGCCTGAACTACTGGCAGCAGATGCGCAAGATCATCCTGCCGCAGGCGCTGAAGATCGTGATCCCGCCGCTGGTCAGCATTTTCATCGCGCTGTTCAAGGACACCTCGCTGGTGGTGATCATCGGCATCTTCGACCTGACGCTGGCGGCCAAGGCGGCCTTGTCCGACGCGGCATGGCGCGGATTCGGGGTGGAGGCGTACCTGTTCATTTCGCTCATCTACTTCGTCTTCTGCTTCTCCATGTCCAAGTACAGCCAGGCGCTGGAAAAACGCCTGGCCACGGGACACGCACGCTAGAACTTTGCAGCGCGTCCGCCCCGGGCGGACGCGCACCGCGATACTTACGGGAGTACAGGCATGTCTGATGCCATCATCAAATTGCAGGACGTGAACAAGTGGTACGGCCAGTTCCACGTGCTGCGCAACATCAACCTGGACGTCGCGCCGGGTGAGCGCATCGTGGTGTGCGGGCCGTCGGGCTCGGGCAAATCCACCATGATCCGCTGTATCAACCGCCTGGAAGAGCACCAGAAGGGCCACATCATCGTGGACGGCACGGAGCTCACCAACGATCTCAAGCACATCGAGACCATCCGCAAGGACGTCGGCATGGTGTTCCAGCACTTCAACCTGTTCCCGCACCTGACCGTGCTGGAAAACCTGACGCTGGGGCCCATGTGGGTGCTGAAGAAGCCGCGCGCGGAAGCCGAGGCCACGGCCATGAAGTACCTGGAGCGCGTGCGCATTCCGGACCAGGCCAAGAAATTCCCTGGCCAGCTCTCGGGCGGCCAGCAGCAGCGTGTGGCGATCGCGCGTTCGCTGTGCATGAGCCCCAAGATCATGCTGTTCGATGAGCCGACCTCGGCGCTGGACCCGGAAATGGTCAAGGAGGTGCTGGACGTGATGGTCAACCTGGCGCAGGAAAGCGGTATGACCATGATCTGCGTGACCCACGAAATGGGCTTCGCGCGCAAGGTCGCCAACCGCGTGATCTTCATGGACCGCGGCGAGATCATCGAGCAGAACAGCCCGGACGAGTTCTTCGACAATCCGCAGAACGACCGGACCAAGCTCTTCTTGAGCCAGATCCTGCACTGATGCTTCAAAACCGCCTTCGGGCGGTTTTTTCTTGGGGCGGCGGGTTGCCGTGACGGGGCAGCGGCGTGAACAGCCGGGGGTTCTGCTGGTATCTCTTTGTTACGCCTTATTCCTCGCTGCGGTATGCTACTGACCGCTATTGATCCGAAGCGAGGAGAACAACATCATGACGCAGACCCCCCGCAGCGCTGTGCGCCGCGCCCTGTTGCAAGGCGCCGTGGCGCTGGCCGCCACCCTGCCTTTCGGCGCCCCGGCGCTGGCCCAGGCCACCGATTTCCCGACCAAGCCGTTGCGCTTCGTCGTGCCTTACCCGCCTGGCGGCCCGCTGGACACCATGGCCCGCATGCTGGCCGAGAAGGTGCGCGGCTCGCTGGGCCAACCGGTCATCGTGGAGAACCGTTCGGGCGCGGGCGGCAACATCGGCGCCGACCTGGTGGCCAAGGCGCCGGCCGACGGCTACACGCTGGTGATGGGCGCGGTCGCGACCCACGCCATCAATCCCTGGCTGTTCGCCAATCTGCCGTATGACCCGGTGAAGGACTTCGCGCCGGTGACCATCGTGGCCTCGGTGCCCAATGTGCTGGTGATGAACGTCGAGTTCGCGCAGAAGAACAAGATCGAGAAGCTGGCCGATCTGATCGACTATGCCAAGAAGAATCCGGGCAAGCTGAACTACGGTTCGGGCGGCAACGGCAGCGCGGGCCATCTGTCGGGCGAGCTGCTGAAGGCGCGCGCGGGGATCAATGTCGAGCACATTCCTTACCAGGGCGCGGCGCCTGCGCAGTTGGCGCTGCTGTCGGGACAGTCGGATTTCATGTTCGACAACCTGGCGGCTTCGGCGCCGCTGATCAAGGACGGCAAGGTCAAGGCATTGGCCGTGACGACTGCCAAGCGTTCTTCGCTGCTGGCGGATGTGCCTACGGTGGAAGAGTCGGGGATCAAGGGCTTTGACCTGGGGACCTGGTTCGGGGTGTTCACGACGGGCGGCACGCCGGCGCCGGTGGTGGCTAAGCTGAACAAGGCTTATGCCGATGCTATGCAGCAGGCGGATGTGAAGCAGCGCTTGTTGACGATGGGGTCTGAGGCTGCGCCGATGACGCCTGAGGCGTTTGCTGAGTTCGTTAAGGGGGAGAAGGCGAAGTATCAGGAGATTGTGAAGATCTCGGGGGCTAGTTTGAATTGATGTTTGTTTAGCGCCGGGTGGTTCTTTAGACGCCCGTCGCGTCGGCGGCCCGCGGTGTGCGGGGCTGCGATTGCGGTCCGGAGCGTTCGCTCCGGACTTGCCTCGGCGGCCCCCCCCTGCGTCATCTTCGTCACCGCCTGCGGCGGTTCCTTCAGATTCCCTCGGGCTTATCGACGCCCCGCACACCGCGGGCCGCCGACGCGACGGACTCCGGCGGTTGAAACTTGACGTCGGCTGGGGCGATTGGGGTTCTTCTGGTTCTTGCCGACATCTGTGTGGGGGGGCGTGTCTTGCGGGGCCCGCCCCAGGCCGGCCGCGCGGGCGGCCTTTTGGGGCTTACGCGGTGGCTTGCGTCGTGATGCTGTGTGCGTTGCGCTTTGCGGTGCGGCTTGTGGTCTATGCTGATAGTCCTTGCTTACTGACCAGAGGGCGTCATGCACCTGCAAGCTGCCATTCCCATTCTGCGCATTTTCTCCGTCGAGAAGGCGCGTGAGTTCTATCTGGATTTCCTGGGGTTCGAATGGGACTGGGAGCATCGCTTCGAGCCGGGCATGCCGCTGTATGCGCAAGTGCATCGCGGCGACCTGGTGCTGCACCTGAGCGAACACCACGGCGACGCCACGCCCGGATCCGCGGTGTTCGTGCGGATGCAGGGCGTGGACGAGTTCCAGGCCGAGGTGAACGTCAAGGGCTATGGCTATATGCGGCCGGGCGTGGAAGAGATGCCGTGGGGGCGGGTGATGGCGGTCATCGATCCGTTCGGGAATCGGCTGAGTTTTTGCGAATCGTCCGACTAGACGCCCAGGTAGCGCTGCGCGAGTTCGGGCTGCGCGGCGAGCTCCGCGGGGCTGCCTTGCCAGACCACGCGGCCCTTTTCCAGGACGTGGTGGCGGTCGACGAGCGTCGCCATTTCCTTCAGGTTCTTGTCTATCACCAGGATGGTCTGGCCTTCCTCCTTCAGGCGGCGCAGGCAGTTCCAGATTTCGTGGCGGATCAGCGGCGCCAGGCCTTCGGTGGCTTCGTCCAGGATGAGCAGGCGCGGGTTGATGAGGAGGGCGCGGCCGACGGCGAGCATTTGTTGTTCGCCGCCGGACAGCGTGCGGGCGGATTGGGCGCGGCGCTCCTTCAGGCGCGGGAACAGGTCGAAGACGCGGCCGACGTGCCAGCCGGCGCGGGTGTTGCGGGCGGTGGCGATCAGGTTTTCTTCCACCGACAGCGAGCCGAAGACGCGGCGGCCTTCGGGTACCAGGCCGATGCCCAGCTGGGCGATGCGGTGCGGGGCCTGGCCCGCGATGGGTTGGCCGTCGAGCAGGATGCTGCCGCCCTGGGCGGGCAGCATGCCCATGATGGTCTTGACGGTGGTGGTCTTGCCCATGCCGTTGCGGCCGATCAGGGATACGACCTGGCGCGCGGCGATGTCCAGGTCCACGCCGAACAGCACTTTGCTCGCGCCGTAGCCGGCCTGCAGTTGCTTGAGTTGCAGCATCAGTCCTCCTCGCCCAGATAGGCGGCGCGCACGTCGGGATGGTGGCGCACCTCGTCCGGCGTGCCTGTAAAGATGGTCTTGCCGTAGACCAGCACGGTGATCCGGTCGGCCAGGGCGAAGACGGCGTCCATGTCGTGTTCGACCAGCAGGATGGCGTAGCGGCCCTTCAGCTCCTGCAGCAGGGCGGTCATGCGTTGGGATTCCTCGGCGCCCATGCCGGCCATGGGCTCGTCCAGCAGCAACAGCGAGGCATCCAGCGACAAGGCCATCGCCAGTTCCAGCTGGCGCTTTTCGCCGTGGGCCAGTTCCGAAACCCGTACGTGGGCGCGGCCGCCCAGGCCGACGCGTTCCAGCGCCTCTCTGGCGGGTTGGCGCAGTTGCGGCAGGCGGCGGGCGTTCTTCCACAGGTTGAAGCCGCCGGGGCTGTGCGCCTGCACCGCCATGGCGACGTTGTCCTCGGCGCTGAAGGCGGGGTAGAGCTGGCTGATCTGGAACGAACGCGCCAGCCCGGCCGCGGGCCGCTTGTGGGCGGGCATGCGGGTGATGTCGCGGCCATCCAGCAGGATGTCGCCCGAGTCCGGCAGGATCTCGCCGCTGATCTGCGACAGCAGCGTGGTCTTGCCCGCGCCGTTGGGGCCGATGAGCGCATGCAGTTCGCCGGGCCGGACCTGCAGGTTGACGCCTTGGGTCGCGCGCACGGCGCCGAAGGATTTCTGCAGGTCGCGGATTTCCAGCTTGGGATGATCAGTCATGGTGCTTGCCTCCCACCAGCCAGCCATAGACGCCGCGCTTGCCGAACAGCACCACCAGCACCAGCACAGGCCCCAGGATCAGCATCCAGTGTTCGGTCCAGGCGGTGGCGACCTGTTCCAGGCCCAGGTACACGGCCACGCCCAGTACGGGGCCAAAGATGGACCCCATGCCGCCCAGGATCACCATGGCCATGAGTTCGCCGGACTTCTGCCAGGACGACATGTCGGGGCTGACGAAGAGCGCGTAGTTGGCCCACAGGGCGCCCGCCAGCCCGGTGCCCGCGGCCGACAGCACGAAGGCGGTGAGCCGGTAGCGCAGCGGTGCCAGGCCCAGTCCGATACTGCGGCGCGGATTCTGCTTGATGCTTTGCAGCGCCATGCCGAAGGGCGAATTGACGATGCGGCGGCAGGCCAGGATCCAGGCCGTCATGAGCGCCAGGCAGACGTAATAGAAGGCGGTGGGGTTGTTCATGTCCAGGCCGGGCAGGGTGTTGCGCGTGTCGATGGACAGGCCATCGTCGCCGCCGTAGACCATCAGGCCGACCAGGATGAAGTACAGCATCTGTCCAAAGGCCAGCGTGATCATGATGAACTGCACGCCCGAGGTCCGCAGCGACAGGAAGCCGACCACCAGGCCGGCGAGGGCGGCGGCAGCGATGGCCAGCGGCCACATCACCAGCGCCGCGTTGCTGCCGCTCCAGCCGAACAGTGTGTCGCCCTGGCTCAGGTGAAAGCCCGCGATGCCGATCACATAGCCGCCCAGCCCGAAGAAGGCGGCATGGCCGAAGCTGACCATGGCGCCGTAGCCCAGGATCAGGTCCAGGCTGACGGCGGCGATGGCGTAGATGAGAAAGCGGGTCATCAGGTTGATCAGGAAGCTCTCGCCCGTGGCCGACGCGATGGCCGGCACCAGCACGAACAGCAGCAGTCCAATCGTGTTGACGATGGTTTTTCTGGTCATGGGTATCGTTCCTATCGCTGCGCGGGCACCAGGCCGCGCGGCTTGAACAGCAGCACGATGGCCATCAGGATGTAGATGCTGGCCGAAACCAGGCTGGAACTCGCCGAGTCCGACAGCTCCGGCGGCAGCAGCCGCGACATCCAGAACGGGATGTAGGCGCGCCCCAGCGCATCGGTCATGCCTATCATCAGAGAACCGACCAGCGCGCCGCGCACCGAACCCACGCCACCCACCACGATAACCACGAAGGTGGTGATGAGGATGCGCTCGCCCATGCCGATCTCCACCGCCAGGAGCGGCGCGGCCATCACGCCGGCAAAGCCGCAGAGCAGGGCGCCTAGCGTGAAGATCAGCGTGAACAGGCGCTGGATGTTCACGCCCAGCGCGTCGACCATTTCGCCGTCGTCGGCGCCCGCGCGTACCAGCATGCCGACGCGCGTGCGCGAGATCAGCAGCCACAGCCCCAGCGCCACCAGCACGCCAGCGCCGATAAAGGCCAGCCGCATGAGGGGATAGTTCAGGCCGGGCAGGATCTCCACCGAGCCCGACAGGAAGGGCGGGATGTCCATGAAGGGCGGGCTGCGGCCGAACAGCACCGTCACCATCTCGTTGGTGAACAGCGTCAGGCCCAGCGTGGCCAGCACCTGGTCCAGGTGGTCGCGGCGGTACAGATGGCGGATCACCAGCAACTCCACCACCAGGCCATAGAGCGCCGCGCCCGCCAGCGCCGCCAGCAGCGCGGCCAGGAACGATCCGGTGGCCGCCGCGGCGCTGGCCGCGCAGAACGCGCCGACCATGTAGAACGAACCGTGCGTCAGGTTGATGACGTTCATGATGCCGAACACCAGCGTCAAGCCCGCCGACAGCAGGAACAGCAATGCGCTGTACTGCAGGCCATTCAAGACCTGCTCCAGGAACATCAGCATTGGGGACTCCTCGTGGAGTGGACCCGGCGGACTGCGCGCAATCCGCCGGGCGTCGTGCGGACTTACATCTTGCAGTCGGCGGCGTGCACGTCGGTATGGTCGCGGGCGATGACCTTCAGGTTCTTGTAGACCAGCTTGCCGTCGGGGCCGGCCTCGATGTGCAGCAGGTACCAGTCCTGGATCGGGTGCTGGTTGGGGCCGAACTTGAACTTGCCGCGCACGCTGGGGAAGTCGGCGCGGCGCAGCGCGTTGCGGAAGTCGTCAGCGCGGCCGGTGATGTCGCCGTCCACGGCCTTCAGTGCGGAGCCGATCAGGTTGGCGGTGTCGTAGGCCTGGGCCGCATAGGCGGTGGGCGCGCGGTTGTAGGCCTTGGTGAAGGCTTCGACGAAATGCTTGCTCTGCGGGTTGTCGAGATCCGCGCTCCACAACGAGCTCAGGTAGAAGCCCTTGCCGGCATTGCCGGTCGCGGCCAGCATGCGGTCGTCCATCGAGTAGATGGGCGTGATCATGCGGATCTTGTCGGCCAGGCCGGAGTTGGCGAATTGCTTGGTCAGGTTGATGCCCGCGCCGCCGGGGTGGAACTGGAAGATGGCGTCGGGATTGAGCGAGCGGATGCGCGCCAGTTCCACCGAGAAGTCGGCCTGTTCCAGCTTGGTGTAGATCTCGTCGGCGATCTCGCCCTTGTAGGTGCGCTTGAAGCCGGCCACCGCATCGCGCCCGGCCTGGTAGTTGGGCGCCATGATGACCACGCGCTTGGCGCCCAGCTCGTTGGCGGCAAGGCCCGCGGTGTCGGCGTAGGAGTCGTTCTGGAACGCCACCGAGAAGTAGTTCGGGTTGCAGGCCTTGCCGGCGTAGTTGGAGGGGCCCGCGTTCAGGCTGACATAGAAGCCGCCCGCGTTCAGCACGGTCGGCCCCACGGCCGCCATGACGTTGGAGAAGTTGATGCCCGTGAACAGCCGCACGCCGCCCTGCACCATCTTGTCGGCGATCTGCTTGGCGTTGGCGGGCTTGAGCGCGTCGTCCTCCACGCGCACATTGACCGGCACGCCGCCGAGTTTGCCGCCGCCTTCCTTGACCGCCAGCATGAAGGCGTCGCGCTCGTCTTCGCCGATGTAGCCGGCGGGCGTGGACAGGGTGCCGATGAAGCCGATGTCGACCGGCTTTTGCTGCGCGCCGGCCGCGAACGCGGTCAGCGCAAGCACGAGGGCGGCGCTGCCGCGGATTGCGGTTTTTCTCATGGTTGTCTCCTTGGGTGCCTGCATTTTTTCTATTGAGAGGATTGCCCCGCGAGGCAGTTTTCCACCTTCCAGCCGTACAGCCACTGCAACGCGTCGTAGAACTGGGACTGGCTGCGGCCGGTCCACAGCATGTTGCGCACGGTGCGTTCGACGCCCCGCGCGTGATAGAGCCTGCCCATTTCGCGCGTGGACCACACCACCCGCGCGCTGCGCGGGATGCGGACGGATTCGTACAGGCGGAACGCGGCCTCCAGGTCTTGGCCGCATTGCTTCACGGCTTCGCCCAATGTCACCGCGTCCTCCAGCGCCATGCAGGCGCCCTGGGCCATGTATTGCGTCATGGGATGGGCTGCATCGCCCAGAATGGTCACGCGCCCCTGGCCCCAGCGTTCCACGGGCTCGCGGTCGGCGGTGGCCCAGCGCTTCCAGGACGTGGGGCGGTCCAGCATCTGGTGCGGACGCGGGTGGATGCCCTGGAAGTAGGACAGCACTTCTTCCTTGCTGCCCTCGCGCACGCCCCATTCTTCCTGTTCGCGGCTGTGGAAAGTCACCACCAGGTTGTATTGCTGGCCGCCGCGCAAGGGGTAGTGCACCAGATGGCAGTGCGGGCCAGCCCACAGCACGGGGGCGTTGATGCGCAGCTCCTCGGGCATGTTCTCGCGTTCGACCACGGCGCGGTAGACCACGTGGCCGGTCACGCGCGCCGGGTCGCCCACCATGCGTTCGCGGATCACGGACTTCACGCCGTCCGCGCCTACTACGGCGTCGGCGCGATAGCGGTTGCCCTGGGTGTCCACGACTTCCACGCCCTTGTCGTCCTGCGACATGGAGGCAATCTGGGTGGAGGTGCGAAAGCTGATCAGCGGATTCTGCTGCACGGCCTCCAGGATGGACAAGTGAATGTCGGCGCGATGGATCACGGCATAGGGGCCGCCGAAGCGCTCGCGGAAGGCCTCGCCGGTATCGATGCGCACCACTTCGCGGGCGTCCACCGCGTCCATCATGATGATGTCGTCGGTAAACACGGCGCGGGCGCGCGCGGTCTGGCCCACGCCCAGGGCGTCCAGCGCCGCGAAGGCGTTGGGACCGAGCTGGATGCCGGCGCCGATTTCGCCGATGTGCGCGGCCTGCTCCAGCAGCTGCACGGCGATGCCTTGCCGGGTCAGCGCCAGCGCCGCGGCCAGGCCGCCGATGCCGCCGCCCACCACGATCACGGATTTATCGGTTTGCGTTGCGTTCATGTATGGCCTCCGCGCCGTTCAGTCCTGGCCGCCCAGGAACACGCCTTGTTTCACCAGCTGCGCCTGCAAGGCGGAAATGGGCACGTCACCGGGGGCGATGCCGGCGCGCAGCGCCATGGCAGCCGCCGTGCCCGCGGCCTCGCCCATGACGAAGCAGCTGCCGCTTACGCGCGCCGCCGACTGGCCTTCGTGCGTCATCGAGGCGCAGCGCCCGGCCACCAGCACATTGCCCGCCACGCCCGGGGCGCGTTTGGGCACCATCATGCGGAATGGCAGCTGGTTATAGCCGCGGGACTCGGGGATCGGCGGCCAGAGCCATTGCACGTCGCCGGCCGTGTGCATTTCCAGCGGCCAGCCATTGACGCCGATGCTGTCCGGAAAGTCGGCGCAGCCCAACACGTCTTCCTTGCTCAGAACGGCCTCGCCCACGATGCGGCGGGTCTCGCGGATGCCCAGCTGCGGCGCGATGTCCAGCACATAGGCGTTCTCGAAGCCCGGCACCTTGGCGCGCAGGAAGGCGAGGTATTGCACGATCTGGCGGCGGCCTTCGAGTTCGCCGGCCGACAGGGAATCGGCGTCGGTGCCGTCGGCCGCGCTGCCGTCGGCGTTGGCCAGCTGGGTCACGTTGACCCGCCACTCGTAGTCGTGTTTTTGCGGGCGCACGATGGCGCCGCGGCGCGGGAAGGTGAATTCGCCGCTGGCCGCAGCCTGGTCCATCAGCTGGGGGATGGTCTTCCAGGCTTCCTGCGCGCGGGCGCCGTCGACATTGCCGACCTTGAACATCAGCGTGGGATAGAGCATGCCGCCGTGCTCGTCGCCCTTCTCGAAGGGCAGGCCGCCCCATTGGGCGATATCGGCGTCGCCCGAGCAATCGATATAGACCTTGGCGCGCACGGCGCAGCGGCCGGACTTGGTTTCCAGGAAGAGCGCATCCACGTTGCCGTCGGCGCCGCGCGCCAGGCCGGTGGCCAGCGCATGGAACAGCACCTGTGCGCCGCTGGCCTGGACCAGCCCGTCGGCGGCGCACTTGAAGGCCGAGATGTCATAAGCCTGGGCGTGGATCTTGCCCAGGATCAGGTGAGGCTCGTTGAGCCCGTCCATGGCGCGCATGCGGTCCAGCAGGTCGTCCGTCATGCCGTGGACCACCTGGCGGATGTCGCCCCGGATGTTCGCGTGCAGGCCGCAGAAGTTGGATACGCCGGCCGCCGTGCCCATCCCTCCCAGGAATCCGTAGCGTTCCACCAGCAGCACGCTGGCGCCGTTGCGCGCGGCGCTGGCGGCGGCCAACAGGCCGGCGGGGCCGCCGCCCAGCACGACGACCTCATATTCGCCGTAGAGCGGAACCTGGCGGGCGGGTTCGGTGATGAGCATCCCGTGTTCTCCTTGTTTGGGTTGCGCGGCGTGGCCGGGCGCCGGTTTACTGGCCCTTGATGCCCAGCTTCTTGATGAGCGGCTCCCAGCGCTTGAGTTCGTCGTCCATGTAGGCGCGGAACTCGGCGGGTGTGGTGCCGGCGGGATCCATGAACTGGGCCTGCAGGCGCTTGGTGACCTCGGGATCACGGATGGCCTGGATCAGCGCGTCGGACAGCTTCTTCTGGATGTCGGCGGGAACCTTGGACGAGATCACGAAGCCGATCCACGCCGAGCCCTCGATGCCCGGCACGCCGACTTCGGCCAGCGTCGGGATGTCGGGCAGCAGGGCGGAGCGCTTGGAGGAGGTGACGGCCAGGGCCTTCAGGCGTCCATCCTTCACCATGGGCATGACGGCGATGGGCGGCAGCGCGGCGAACTGCGTGTCGCCGGACAGCAGCGAGGTCAGCGCCGCGGGCGACGAGGGATAGGGCACGTGGGTGGCGCGCGCGCCGGTCTGCTGCAGCATCAGTTCCACGGCCAGGTGCGACACCGTGCCGGCGCCCGTGGAAGGGAAGTTGTATTTGTCCGAATTCTTCTTCAGCGCTTCCAGCAACTGGCCGATGTTGTCGATGCCGGCCGAGAGGGGCACGACCAGCACATTGGGCTGGTGCACCGCCAGCGTCAGCGGCGCCAGGTCGGTTGCCGGCGCATAGGGCAGCTTGTCGAACAGCAGAGTATTGTTGACCAGCGGGCCGGTAATGGACACGCCGAAGGTATAGCCGTCGGGCTTGGCGTTGGCGATGGCATAGGTGCCGATGTTGCCGCTGGCGCCCGGCTTGTTCTCGATGACGATGCTCTGGCCCAGGATGGCGCCCGCCTTTTCGCCAACGATGCGCGCCACCTGGTCGGGGCTGGAGCCCGGGCCGAAGGGCACAATGGCCTTGAGCGGCTGGGCCGGCCAGGCCTGCGCCTGCGCGGCGGCCAGCGGCGCAAGCGCGGCCAGTCCCAGGATCAGGGCATGGGCGGCGATACGGCGCGCGTAGGGCTTATGCATGGGTGTCTCCGAGATCCTTCATGGTGTTGAAGTAGGTTTGTTCGTTGGCGATGAAGGCCGCGACCATGGCGCGATAGGTGGCGTCCACCACCTGGTCCAGGTTGGCGAAACCCTGGTTGTGGCGTTCGGCCAGCAGGCGCGCCTTTTCGAAGACCTGGGCCTGGCGGGCCGGGGCGCTGACCTGGAAGGCGTCGCGCTTGAAGCGCGCGGCGTCCTTCACATACATGGCGCGTTCGGCGATCAGGCGCACGATCTCATCGTCCAGCCTGTCGATGTTGGCGCGCACTTCCGCCAGGTTGGCGCATAGCGGGCGGTAGGCGGGATCGGTGTATTCGCGCAGCGGCGCGCCCTGGGTGTCGGGTTCCTGGTTGCTCACTTGGTGTAGTCCGGTTGCTGGGTGGGAGCCGCCTGCTGGAAGGCGGGCTGCGCATTGCAGTGTTCATAGACGCGCATGGCGCGCGGATAGGCCGACAGGTCGCAGCCCATGCGCTGGGCGTTCGCCATCTGCGGCACCAGGCAGCAGTCCGCCAGGGTGGGCGCGTCGCCGTAGCAGTAGGCGCCATGGCCGTGGCGCGCCAGCAGCGCTTCCACAGCCGTCATGCCCTCGCGGATCCAGTGGTGATACCAGGCGTTCTTCTGTTCTTCGCTGGCGCCCAGCACGTCCTGCAGATAGCGCAGGATGCGCATGTTGTTGACGGGGTGGATGTCGCAGGAGATGGCGTCGGAAAGCTCCAGCACGCGGGCGCGCTCCAGCGTGCCGGCCGGGATCAGGCGCGGCTCGGGATGGGTGGCGTCCAGGTAGTCGACGATGGCCAGCGACTGCGACAGCTGGGTGTCGCCATCGATCAGCAGCGGCACGCCCGCGGAAGGATTCTTGGCCACGTAATCCGCCGCGCGCTGCTCCTGCTTGCGCAGGTTCACAGGCAGGTACTCGTACGGCAAACCCTTGAGCGCCAGCGCGATGCGCACGCGATAGGAGGTGGAACTATTGAAGAAGCTGTGCAGTTGCATGCGGGTTCCTGGAAGGTTCACACCATCTGCACGCTGAGCGTGCCCAGGCCGTCCACGCCGCCGACCATCTTGTCGCCGCGCACCACCGGACCCACGCCTTCGGGGGTGCCGGTGTAGATCAGGTCGCCGGCTTCCAGGCGGAAGTACTTGGACAGGTAGGCGACGGTTTCGGCGACGGACCAGATCAGCTTGCCGATGTCGCTTCTTTGCTTGTCGGCGCCGTTGACCTGCAGCCAGATGGCGGCCTGGCCGATGTTCTTGACCGCGCCGGCAGGATGCAGGGGGCCGATGGGCGCGCTCAGGTCGAAGGCCTTGCCCAGTTCCCAGGGCCGACCGGCTTCGCGCATCTTCATCTGCAGGTCGCGGCGGGTCATGTCCAGGCCCACGGCATAGCCCCAGACGTGCTGCAGCGCGTCGTCGACGGCGATGTTGGCGCCGCCCTTGCCAATGGCCGCCACCAGTTCGATCTCATAGTGCAGATTGGCGGTCTCGGAAGGATAGGGCAGCGACAGGGTGCTGCCTTCAGCCACCGGCACCACGGCGTCGGCCGGTTTGCAGAAGAAGAACGGCGGTTCGCGGTCGGGGTCGAAGCCCATTTCGCGGGCATGGGCGGCATAGTTGCGGCCGACGCAATAGACGCGGCGCACGGGGAAGCTGTCCTGGCTGCCGGCAACGGGCACGGCGATGGGAGCGGCGGGGTCGAAGACGAAAGACATGGGTCACCTTTGAGGAATGCGGGGCGGGGCCTGGCGCGGCCCCGGCCTGATACGGAAGTGGAGGGAGCGCGCCGGCCTTTAGCCGACGCGCGCTTCGCGCCACACGCCCAGCGCGTCCTGCACCGGGCGGTCGGAATAGCTGAACAGGGTGGCGTCGTCCAGCGCGGCCAGCTGCACGGGCTGCCAGGACGGCGCGACGAAGACGTCGCGCGGGCCGAAGTGGAATTCCTGGTCGCCGATGCGCGCGGTGCCGCGGCCTTCGACCACGCTGTAGACCGTGGAGTCGGTGCTGCGGTAGGTCTTGCCCTGGAATCCGGCGGGCAGGAACTGCATGAAGGTCGCCATGGTCGGCATGGGGTAGCCGCCGGTGGCCGGATTCAGGTAGCGCAGCTTCACGCCGTCCCAGGGGTCCAGTTCGCCGTGGCGGTAGAGCTGGTCCAGGGCTTCGCGGCTGCGTTCATAGGGGTAGTTGAAGATGGGCGATGTGCCGCTGGAGGTCTGGTGGCGCACGGGCGCCATGTTGTGGCCGTAGCGCGCCATGCTGTCGCCCTCGGGGCGGGTCACGGGTTGTGTGGCCGAGGGATAGTTTTCGGCGAAACCCGCGTCCAGGAAGCGCAGCAGCGGAATGTCCAGGCCGTCCAGCCAGACCACTGGCTCGCCGCCTTCGGCGGCTTCGGCGTTGCCATGGTCATGCCAGGTCCATGACGGTGTGATGATGAAGTCGCCGGGGTGCATGGTGGTGCGTTCGCCGTTGACCGCGGTGTAGGCGCCGCGGCCTTCGACGATGAAGCGCAGCGCCGACTGCGTATGGCGGTGGCTGGGCGCGATTTCGCCAGGCAGGATCAGCTGCAGGCCCGCATACAGGCTCTGCGTGATGCTGGCCTGGCCGGGCAGGCCGGGATTCTCCAGGATGAGCACGCGCCGCACGGCTTCTTCCGCCGTGATGAGCGAGCCGGACGCCATGACGTCGTCGCGCACGTCTTCGTACTTCCAGATGGCGGGGACGCAACGCGGCGCGGGTTCGCGCGGCACCAGGTTGTGCAGCGACTCCCACAAGGGAGCCATGTGTTTTCTGGCGATGCGTGCGTAATAGGCGGCGCGGTCCGCGCCGGGGGTGTGACCGTCGGGCATGCTTGTCTCCGGAATGTCCGGCTGGCGCCGGCTTCGCGTGGCCGCCGCGTGGCTCGCGGCTGGTCCTGATATGGAGACGATTATGCGTAAGGAGCTATGTGTTTTGAAATGAATTTATCTTATTATCCATACCAATAAGAATATACATAGACGAGACGAGGGCCTGCATGGACTGGACCCACCGGTTGCGCCTGCGCAATCTGAAAATGCTGCTCAGCCTGGCCCAGACCCGCAACATCAGCCATTCGGCGGCGATGCTCAATACGACGCAGCCGGGCTTGTCCAAGTGGCTGAAGGATCTGGAAGACGACATCGGGCTGCCGCTGTTCGAACGGCACGCGCGCGGCCTGCGGCCCACGCCGCACGGCGACGTGCTGATCGCGCATGCCCAGCGGGTGGAGGCGCAACTGGATCGCGCCAGCGCGGACATGGCGGCATTGCGCGAGGGCGGCGGCGGCCGGGTGGTGATAGGCGCGTCGGGCGCGTCGGCGTCGGACACCGTGCCGCTGGCGGTGATGAAGCTGCTCGAGCGCATGCCGCAGGCCCGCGTGAAGCTGGTGGAGGGTACGACCGACCAGCTGCTGGCGCAGTTGGCGCAGGGCGACCTGGACATCGTGGTGGGGCGTTCGGCGCCGGAGCATCACGACCCGGCGATCCGCTTCGAGGCCCTGTACCTGGAACCCATCCACCTGGTTGCGCGGCCGCGCCATCCGCTGTTCGCGATCGAGCAGCCCTCTTGGCCAGACCTGCTGTCTTACCGCTGGATCCTGTGGCCAAAAGGCACGCCTATCCGCAATGCGGTGGACGCGGCGCTGGCGGCGGCGGGCCAGGCGCCGCCGCCGGACCACGTCGAATCGAATTCGGTGACCATCAATCTCACGTTGATCAATAACAGCGACATGATCGGGGTGGCTTCGCACCGGGCGGCGCTGCGGTTTTCGCAGATGCGGGCGATGCGGATCATTCCGGTGCGTCTGTCGGGCTTCGGGTCGGTGGCGATGTACTGGCGCGAGGATGCGTTCCGTCCGATCGCGGTGCAGGAGGCAATGGCGGCCTTGCGCAGCACGGTGGCGGAACATGCGCCGGGCGCGGCGAGGGCATGATGGAGGCGCCGCGGGCGGGCCTGAACGCGTTGATCGCGCAGTGCCGCAAGCTGGAGGCGGCGCTGCCGGATCAGGACCAACCGGCTGCGTCGGCGGCGATGCATCGCTTCGTGGCGGAGATGGATGCGCGTCGCGCGCCGCCGGGGATGTGGTCGCCGCTGGTGTTGGCGGTGTTGGTGATGACAGGCGGGCTGGGCGTGGGGATAGGTCTGCTGAGCCTGCTGCTGCGCGGCGCGGGGCCGGCGTTGGCGGCGTTCGCGCTGGTGCTGGTCTGTGCGGCGACGGCCCTGGCGTTGGCCATTGGCGTGGTGGCCTTCATGGGCGGGCATGCATTCGGCCTGGTGGTGCTGAAGCGGCTGGCCTTGGGCTTGATTGCTGTCGGCTTCCTGGGCGTGATCGCGTGGACGCAGGGAGATGTTCGGGCGGTGGGGCCGGTGGTGGCTTTGCTTGGCGGGTTGGGGGCTTGGCTGGTGCTCAATAGCAATGGGTTTTATGTGTTTGCGGGGTATCAGATGGCGCGGAGGTATATGGAGCGGCGGGGGTGATGGTTTGGTTTTTGAGGCTGTGGGTTCTTGAGGAGGCTGTGGGTTCTTGAAGAGGCTGTAGGTTCTTAAGGCGCCCGTCGCGTCGGCGGCCTGCGGGGCGCGGGGCAACGATTGCGGTCCGGAGCATTCGCTCCGGACTTGCCTCGGCGGCCCCCCCGTCGTCATCTTCGTCCAGGCCTTCGGCCTTCCCTTCAGATTCCCTCGGGCTTATCGACGCCCCGCGCCCCGCAGGCCGCCGACGCGACAGGCTCCGATGTATGAATCTTCACGGGCGCTGGGGCGGTCGGTGTGTTTGGCATTCTCGCCACGGCTAGTGGGTTGGGGCGTGTCTTGCGGGGCCCGCCCCAGGCCGGCCGCGCGGGCGGCCTTTTGGGGCTTACGCGGCGTTTTGCGTCGCGTGTTGGCGCTGCGCGCTGGTGGTTGGTGAATTTGGGTATGCGGGGAGTTGAAGCGCGTCGGTTTGCCAACAATCGTCTTTCAACGTCAGTGCCGGATGGGTGGCGCGCGTGACGGTCAGCATGCGCAAGTAATTCGCCACCGCGCGCCATCCATCACCGCCCATTCCCCATGAGCTGGCGACCATTAGCAAACCACTCGCCGCATTCGCGCAAGCGAACACAATCGAAATTCAAGAAATCACGTATGTCATTCACGGCCGCCCGCGCGGCCGAGAATGACGGGCAGCCCAAGAATCGTCCCTGACCACAGCTCTAGCAGCGCATCAGTCCAAGATTCAAGTAGCCCATCGGCGCGGGCGCCTGAGTGGCGGGCAACCTCGATGCGCCCGAGGGAATCTGAAGGGAAGGCCGAAGGCCTGGACGAAGATGACGACGGGGCAGTCCGGAGCGAAGGCTCCGGACCGCAATCGTGGGCGCCCGCCACTCAGGCGCCCGCGCCGACGGGCGGCCTACGAAGCACCCGGTGCGACGGAGCAAGCCTCAACCCTACTCCGACAACGGATCCTGAAACTGCGAACACTTCACCTGCACCAGCCTCCGATCCTGCAACCGCAAAGCCGTCAGCGACCCACCCCAAACGCACCCCGTATCCAGGCAGATCACGTCCGGCCGCTGCAGCAACCCCAGCGTAGACCAGTGCCCGAACACCGTCGTGACGTTCCGCGTGGCGCGGTTGGGTACGTCGAACCAAGGTACCAGGCCGGTCGGCCAGGCGCCCGGCGTCACCTTGGTGGCGAATTCCATGTGGCCATTGGGCGTGCACAGGCGGATGCGTGTCAGCGCGTTGATGATGACCCGCATGCGCTTGCCGCCCTTGTGGTCTTCCTTCCACGTGGCCGGCTCGTTGCCGTACATCTTTTGCAGCGCCTTCTGCCAGTTCGGCCCGCGCAGGGCGTCCTGGACTTCGCCGGCCAGCGCCAGCGTCTTGGCCACGTCCCATTTGGCCAGCGTGCCGGCATGGACCAGCAGGTGGTTCTGTTCGAAGTGGGCCAGCGGGCGAAAGCGCAGCCAGTTGATCAGGTCGGCCGCGTCCGGCGCGCGCAGGACGTCCTCGAGCGTGTCCGATTTGGACGGCTTGCGTACCCCCGCGGCGGTGGCCAGCAGGTGCAGGTCATGGTTGCCCAGCACCGAGGTCGCGCGGTCGCCCAGGTCGATGATGCGGCGCAGGGTTTCCAGCGATTCGGGACCGCGGTTGACCAGGTCTCCGGCGAACCAGAAGCGCGACTGGGGGTCGCCGACCAGTTCGGGGTGGGACAGCAAGCGATCCAGCGGCGAGCAGCAGCCCTGCACGTCGCCGATCATCCAGATACTGCCGTTCATGCGGGACTTTTGCTCCAAGGCCAACGTTGTTGCGCGATCCGCGTGATGGTGTGGCGGTACTCCATGTAGCCCATGGCGCCCAACGCCACGATCATGGCGCCGATGTTCGGACCCAGGGCGGTCAGCCAGGCCGGCCATTTGCCCAGCATGCCCACGTTCAGGGCCAACTGGTTCAGCATGAAGAAGCCTACGCCCAACAGGATGCCGATGAAAACCTTGGCGCCTACGCCGCCGCGGCGTGTCTGCATCAAGCCGATGGGAGCGGCAATGGTGATCATGACCAGCAGGGTGAACGGATACGCCAGTTTGCGCCACAAGGCGACGACCTGTCGACCATATTGCAGCTGGTTGTTGCGCAAATAGTCCACATAGTCCAGCAGCGTGGCGATGGACATGCGTTCAGGGGTCAGCACGCGGGCCAGCAGGCGCTCGGCGCTGAGCGTGGTGTCGATATTGCGCTCGGGCACCTTGACCACGGTGGCGGGCGGGTTCTTGGGCGGACGCGCGTTGGCCAGCGCCTCGGCGGCGTCGTCGTCCAGCCGGGTTTCGGTGACGTCCTTGAGCAGCAGGTCGCCCTGCGTGAACAGGCCGGTCGGCGCGGTTGACAGGGCGGACAGCGTCTGGTCTTTCTTGAATTCGTAGAGGATCACGGAGTTGACCTGCCCGTCGCCCTTGAGTTCGCCGATGTTGATGATGCGGGTGCCGCCGTTGGCGGTGGGTTCCTTGAACCAGTAACCGCTCTTGAGGCGGTCGCCGCCGGCCTTGCCGCGGAACAGCAGGTTGGCCTCGCCGGATTTGATTTCGGCCCAGGGCGTGACGTACTCGGACAGCAGGCCCGCTCCTATCATCAGCGGGATCGTGACGATCCAGAGCATGCGCAGCAGCTTCATGCCGCTGACGCCGGATACCCGCAGGATGACCAGTTCGTTGCGCTGGGCCAGCCCCGCCAGCGCCAGGATGGCGCCGATCAGCAGGCCGATGGGCAACAGGTCGTAGAGACGGGTCGGGATCGCCAGGGCCTGCATGTACAGCAGGGCCATCATGGAGAACTTGTCGCCGACGTTGTCCAGATCGTCCACCAGCGCGAAGAACGTGAAAAGGCCCAGCAGGGCCATGAGGACCACTGCGCAAGAGCGATAGATCTCGCGGGCCAGGTAGCGACGTGCGGTACGCATGAAGAAAAGGAGGAACGCCTAAACCCGAAAGCTTAACAAATCCCGCCGCTCAGGGTGGGGCCGGAGGGCCGGATCCGTGTCAGGGGATGTCGACCATCTGCATCCGCCGCGTCAGGACGCCCACCCGGGAGTTCAGGTACCGGGTATTGCGGTGGGCGTCATAGAAGCGCGGGTTGGGCAGCATGGCCGCCAGCCGGGCCGACTGGCTGGCCCCGAGGTTGGCGGCGGAGGTATTGAAATAGTGCTTGGCGGCGGCCTGGGCGCCGAACACGCCTTCGCCCCATTCCGCCACGTTCAGATACAGCTCCAGGATCCGTTCCTTGCTCATGACGTGTTCGATCATGTAGGTGAGTACGAGTTCCTGGCCCTTGCGGATGTAGCTGCGGGAGCTGGACAGGAACAGGTTCTTGGCCAGCTGCTGGGTGATGGTGGAGCCGCCGCGCATCTTGCTGCGGCCGGCTTCCTGTTGCTTCTGGTTGTATTCCCAGGCCTTGCGGATGGCGTCCCATTCGACGCCGTCATGTTCGGTGAAGTTGGAGTCCTCGGACGCCACGACCGCGCGCTTGAGGTTGCGGTTGATCTTGTCGTAGGGCACCCATTCGTACTTCAGCTCGAAATCGGGGTTGCCGTCGCTCAGGCGGGATCGTTCCTCGCGCATGATGGCGCTGCTGCCCGGGGGGCGGTAGTTGTACCAGACCACCTGGGCGAACAGCCAGAACTGATAGAGCAGCACCAGGCACACCAGCGCCATCAGCGCGCCGCTGATGATCCGGAACCAGGAGCGGCCCTTGCGCGTCGCCATGCCGTCTATTGCCCGGCCTTGAGCGCCTCGCGCAGCGCGGCCAGCACGGGGGCGGGGTCAGGACGCACGCCATGCCAGATGTAGAAGCTTTCGGCCGCCTGACCCACCAGCATGCCCAGGCCGTCGGCCGCAAGTGCGGCGCCGTCGGCTTGGGCTTGTTGCATGAAGGCGGTGGGCTGGGCGCCGTACATCATGTCGTAGGCGGCCGCGCCGGGCGCATAGAGGCCCGGGGGCAGGTCCGGGGCGGCGTTCTGCAGGCCGCTGGCGGTGGCGTTGATGACCAGGTTCCAGCCGCCGGCAAGGGCGGCGTCCGCCAGGCTGCCGCCCGTGACCGCCGTCTGCGGCGACACGCCGCTCTCGCGCCAGGAAGCGGCCAGTTCTTCCGCCTTGGATGCGGTGCGGTTGACGATATGGATGCGGGCGCAGCCGGCTTCGGCCAGCGGCTGCAGCACGCCGCGGGCGGCGCCGCCCGCGCCGACCAGCAGCACGGACGCCCCGGTCAGGCGCACGCCCAGGCGCAGCAGGTCGGACACCAGGCCCACGCCATCGGTATTGCAGCCATGCCAGGCGCCGTCGCGCCAGGACAGGGTGTTGACCGCGCCGGCGAGGCGGGCGCGGCTGGACAGGCGGCCGGCAGCCAGGGCATAGGCGTCCAGCTTGAAGGGCACGGTTACGTTCAGGCCCAGCCCGCCTTCGGCGACGAAGGCGGCGACCGCCTGGGCGAAGCCGTCCACCGGAGCCAGCAGGCGCTCGTAGCGCAGCGGCTTGCCGGTCTGTTCGGCAAACATGGCGTGGATCTGGGGCGAGCGGCTGTGCGCGATGGGGTTGCCGATGACGGCGTATCTGGCGAGAGGGAGCGCCTCGGTCATGGGGCTTGTGTTTCCAGGGTGTCGTTGACGAAATGCCAGGTGCGGGTGATGACCAGCACGTCCGTGTCGCGCGCGATATCGGGCGGGAAGGGCGGGAAAGGGGCGGCCAGCTGGACGATGCGGCGGGCCGCCTGGTTCAGCACGGCATGCGGCGAAGGCTGGTCGATCTCGACGTTGGCGATGCTGCCGTCGGCGCGCACCGACACCGTGATGCGCAGGGATCCGTAGATGCGGCCGCGGGCCTCGTCCGGGTAATGCTGGGTGCCGACCGTTTCGATGCGGGTGCGCCAGGCGTCCAGGTAGGCGGCGTAGCGCGAGGCCTCGGCGGAAGGCGCGACGAATTGCTTGCGCGGTTCGGCGCTGTATTGCTGGACCCGCGCCGCCAGGGCGGCCACCTGGGCGCTCTGGATGATGCTGGCCTGGTCCTCGGCGTCGCGGCCGAGGTCGGCGCCGTCGGGCCAGGGGTTGACGGCCTGGCGCTCGGCGCCAGCCTTGTCAGCGGCGCGCAGCTGGGTCATCAGGCGGGTCTGTTCGGCTTCCAGCTGCACCTGGCGACGCCGCATGGCCTCCAGCACGATGGTTTCGGCCGATTCGCCGGTGCGGGGCAGGGGAGTGGTGGACATGCCGCGTTCGGCGTTGCCGCCGCCGGTCATCTGGTTCTGGGCCTGCGCGCGCGGGGTTTCCGGGGGCGTCTCGCTGCGGGCATTGAGCAGCACGACTTCCAGGCTGGTGGCCGGCGGGCGCGAGAGCGCGGGCGCGCCGAAGCGCCACGCCAGGGCGCCGGCGTGCACCAACAGCGATATCGCGATGCCGATGCGCAGGTAATGCTGGGCGGGTGCGCCCAGCCACCGCAGGTAACGGCTCAGCGAGGAGGGGGAATCAGCGAGGCGTTGCACCTGCGCATTGTAGAGCGAGTCCAGGTCTGCCGGGCGCCAGTAGCGGCTCACACGGAAAGCCTAGGCCTGGCGCGCGTAAGCCCTGGGCCCCGGGTCTGTAACAGACCGGGGCGCAAGCCAGCAGGCGCCTCAGGCGACCGTGCGGGGGAAGACCCAGACTTTGCTGGCGGGCAGCGACAGCCGGCAAGGGCCGGGCTCGCGCCCTTCGGGGCCGTAGGCGCGCAGGGCCAGGGTATGGGCCGGGTCGGCGTCGGGGGTGCGGAACAGGTACTCCCAGCGGTCGCCCAGATACATGCTGGTCAGGAGCGGCATGTCGACGTGGTTGCCGTCGGGGTCGTCCGCCAGCCGTACCTGCTCCACCCGGATCACGGCGGTGCCGTCCTGGCCTTGGGCCACCCCCGGGCTGGCCTTGCCCCACAGCGACCAGCCGCGCCCTTCGATGCGGGCCTGGCCGTCGCGCACCTCGGTGACCTTGCCGTCCAGCCGGTTGTTGCTGCCCATGAATTCGGCGGTGAACAGGGTGGACGGGGAGCCGTACATTTCCTGCGGCGTACCCTGCTGTTCGATCTTGCCGTTGTTCAGCAGCAGGATGCGGTCCGAAATCGCCATCGCTTCGCTCTGGTCATGGGTCACCATCAAGGCCGACAGGCCGAGTCGAATGATCAGCTCGCGCAGGAAGGCGCGGGCCTCCTCGCGCAGTTTGGCGTCCAGGTTGGACAGCGGTTCGTCCAGCAGGATGACGGGCGGGCTGTACACCAGCGCCCGGCCGATGGCCACGCGCTGCTGCTGGCCGCCGGACAGGGCGTGCGGATGGCGCTGGCCCAGCTTGCCCAGGCCCAGTTGGTCCAGCACGGCCTGCACGCGTTCGCGCACCTCGGCGCCGGGCACCTTGCGCAGCTTGAGCGGATAGGCCACGTTCTCGAACACGGTCTTGTGCGGCCACAGCGCGTAGGACTGGAACACCAGGCCCAGGTTGCGCTCCTCGGCCGGGACCTCTTTCTTTGCCGCGCCGTCATAGACGACGCGTTCGCCGATGGTGATGCGGCCGCGCTTGGGGCCTTCCAGGCCGGCCACGGCGCGCAGCAGCGTGGTCTTGCCGCTGCCCGAAGGGCCCAGCAGCGACACCACTTCGCCTTGGCGCAGCTGCATCGACACGCCCTTGAGCACCGGGTTGTCGCCGTAATCCAGGTGCAGGTCTTCTACAGAAAGCTCAATCATGAAGTTTGACTCCGAATCGCAGGGCGACGCCCAGGCCGATCACGACCAGAACGATATTGATGAAGGAAAGCGCGGCCACGATGTCGATGGCGCCCGAGGCCCACAGCGACACCAGCATGGAGCCGATGGTTTCGGTGCCGGGCGACAGCAGGTAGACGCCGGTGGAATACTCGCGCTCGAAGATCAGGAACATCAGCAGCCAGGAACCGATCAGGCCGTACTTGGCCAGCGGCACCGTGACGTGGCGGGTGACCTGGCCGCGGCGCGCGCCGGCGCTGCGGGCGGCTTCTTCCAGCTCGGGGCCCACTTGCAGCAGGGTCGAGGAGATCAGCCGCAGGCCATAGGCCATCCACACCACCGTGTAGGCCAGCCACACGCTGAAGATGGTGCTGCGCATGGCGCGCAGCCATTCGATGAAGTTCTCGCGCAGCCATTCCGCGAAGGGCAGGGCCGACAGCCAGCCGCCTTCGTCCAGGGCGTTGTCCAGCCACATCGGCACGAACAGGAACACCCACAGGAACGCCAGACCGGCCAGGAGGCCCGGCACCGCGCGCGGCACCAGCACGCTGTAGTCCATGAAGCGCGTGACGTTGTCCGGCTTGCGGTGCATGGCCAGGCCCACAAACATGTAGCAGAACACGGCCAGCGCGCCGCCGAACACGCCGATGGCCACCGAGTTGACGATGGCGCGCATCAGGTTGGGCTGCGAGAACACGGTGCGGAACGCGTCCAGGGACAGCACGTCGAACAACGACACGCCCATGCCCCAGTTGGACACGAAGGCGCGCAGCAGCACGCCCAACAGCGGCACCACGATGGTCACCAGCAGCCAGAACGCCACCACGCCGCCGGCCACCCAGCGCCACTTGCCCAGCGGCAGGGCACGGGCGCGCGAGGCTTTGCCCTTGACCGTGACGAAGCGGTTGGCGGTGCGCATCAGGCGGCGCTGCAGCATCACCAGGGGGATCGTCATGCAGATCAGCACCACGGCCACGGCGGCCATCAGGTGATAGGACGGGATGCCCAGCTTGTTGGTGAGCTTGTACAGATAGGTCGCCAGCACCAGGTTGCCTTCGGGATCGCCCAGCACCAGCACCAGGCCGAACACCTCCAGCCCCAGGAAGAACAGCAGCACGGTGGCGTACAGCATGGCCGGACGCACCATGGGCAGGCTGACCGACACCATCACGCGCAGCGGCGAGGCGCCGGACACGCGCGCGGCTTCCTCGACGTCGGAACCCATGCTGCGCAGCGCCGACGAGATATACAGGTAGGCGTGCGGCACGTGGGTCAGGCCGGCGATGATGACGATGCTGGTCAGCGAATAGACGTTCCAGGGCACGAAGCCCAGGATGTTTTGCGCCCAGGTCGAGAAAAAGCCCACCGGGCCCGCGGCCACCACATAGCCGAAGCCCAGCACCATGGGCGACACGAACACCGGCACCAGGATCAGCGGCTCGATCCAGCGGCGGCCGGGCAGGTCCGTGCGTATCATCAGGAAGGCCAGCATGCCGCCCAGCGGGATGGCGATGACGGCCAGGCCGAAGGCCAGGATGAAGCCGCTTTTCAGGGCCTTGTAGAAATCGGGGTCCGCGAAGATGAAGCGGAACGCGTCCAGGCTGAAGGTCTTGGACGGCGTGAAAAAGGGCGCGGACAGAAAGCTCTGGATGATGATGAACGACAGCGGCACGTAGATGGCCAACGCCGTGATCAGCACCACCACGCCGCGGGGCAGGGACTGCCATTTCGAGCGCAATGACTGCATGGGGAATCCTGTGTTCTTGAATGGCGCGAAGGTCGCGCGGCCGGGTCGGGGGCGACCGCCCCGGCGGCGGTCAGGGGGACTGCGGCGCGCCGCCGTCCCCTACGCGCGAGGCGGCCCGGAACCGTGGCTCCGGGCTGCGCGGCATTACTTGCCAGCCGCGGCGCGCCAGTCCTTGATGAACTGCAGGCGCTTGTTCTGTTCCAGGTAGTCCAGCAGCGTTTCGTTGACCGGAATCGGCTTGAGCGAGGCGCCCAGCTTCTTGGTCATGCCGTCCACATCGTTGTCGCCTTCGATGTCGTCGCGCACGGAGGCCAGGTCGGCCTGGTTCGCCAGGATGGTCTGGCCTTTCTGCGACAGCATGTAGTCCATCCACAGCTTGGCGGCGTTGCGGTTCTTGGCCTTCTTGCTGATGAAGGCCACGCGCGACAGGACCAGCGCGTAGTCGGTCGGGTAGGCCACGCCCAGCGACGGGTCGCTCTTGGCGCGCGTTTCGGCGTAGGAACCCAGGATGTTGTAGCCGATCAGGTTTTCGCCGGAGGACACGCGTTCCATCATGGTGCCGGTGGACGACTGCACGATCAGGCCGCCTGCGGCGATGCCCTTGAGCGTTTCAAAGTACTTGGGGTCGTTGACCTTGTCCTGCACCGCCAGCATGAAGCCCACGGCCGACTTCTCGATGTCGTAGGTGGTGACCTTGTTCTTGAACTTGTCCGGCTGGCTGGCGATCAGCTTGGCCAGGGCGCCGTGCGTGGTGGGCACTTCGGCGGCGGGGATCAGGCGCTTGTTGTAGATGAACACGGCCGGTTCGTAGGTCGTGCCGTAGGCGGAATCCTTCCACACCGCCCAGGCCGGCAGCTTGCCGACTTCCGGCGACTTGTACTGCAGCGCGTAGTCGCTGGCCAGTTTCAGGGCCGAGTCCATCGACGAGCTCCAGACGACGTCGCCGCTGGTGCCGCCCGCCGCCTGCTCGCTGATGTAGCGGTTGTAGAGCTCGGTGCTGTTCATGTCGTTGTATTCGACCTTGATGCCCGGATACAGCGCTTCGAAGCCCTTGATGACGGGGCCAGCGGCCTTGGTATCGGTGGTCGAATAGATGACGACCTTGCCTTCCTTCTTGGCGCCGTCCAGGATCTTCTGGTAGTCGGCCGGGTAGCCGGCCGGCACTTGCTGCGCAAAGGCGCTGCCGGCGGCAAGGGCGAATGCAGCGGCGCAGGCGGCCGCCAGTTGGGACTTGGCAAGCATGGGTGTGTCTCCGATGAGTCTTGTGGTTGGAGCGGGATCCGTGTCCAGCTTGCGGGCATCTTAGGAGCCGGCGTCTGTCGTCGTCCTGTCATGGCGGCAGGATGCGTCTAGGGGAAATCCCTGGGCGGCGTGGGCGCGCGCGCGTTCGATCCTTACGGCCGCGCGGGTGTGTCCGTCACCAGCCGGATCCAGTTCTGCACGAAGCGCGAATGGCGGCGCTGGTCCAGGCCGACCAGCAGGGCCGGGCTCAGCACCACCGGCTGCACGATGCCCTGGGAACGCGCCAGCACCGCTTCGGAGGTCCAGCGGCCAGGCGTGTCTTCCATGATGGAGCCCAGCGCCGCATGGCTGGACGCCACCTGTTGTCCGGCCGGCGACAGCAGCCAGTCCACCAGCGCCCGGCCCAGCTCAGGGCTGGGCGCGGTGCGCGCGATCAGCACCGAGCGCGCCAGCACCAGCACGTAATCCTGCGGAAAGACCACGCCGATGGGCGCGCCCGCGGCCTGCCGCGACAGCGCGTAGGAGCCGAGGATGTTGTAGCCGATGTCGATCTGGTCGTTCTCGATGGCGTCCAGGATCTCGGCGCTGGTGGCCGACAGGCGCACGCCGGCCTGGCCCATGGCGTTGGCCAGTCCCCAGAAGTTCGACGACACCAGCTCGTCCTGCTCGGCCAGCAGATAGCCCACGCTGCTGGCTGCGATGTCATAGGTGCCGATGCGGCCGCGCAGCTTCGCGGCGTCGCGTTCCAGCAGGCGCAACAGGTCCTGGCGCGAGCGCGGCACGGTGGCTTCGGTATAGCGCTTGGGGTTGTAGACGATGACGGCCGGCTCGAAGGTGAAGCCATAGACCTCGTGGCGCCAGATGGCCCAGGAGGGCAGCTTGGCGGCGTAGGGCGAGGAATAGCTCAGCGCATAGCCGTCGTTGGCCAGCCGGATCTGCAGGTCGGAGGCCGAACTCATCAGCACGTCCACGTCCTTCAACTGTCCGGCGACGGCCGCTTCGTAGAGCTCGCGGCTGCCCATCTCGCGGTACACCACGGTGACGTCCGGCCGTTGCGACTGGAAGCCCTGGATCAGCGGCGCGACCACCGGCGTGTCCGTGGGTCCGGCGATGGTCAGGACCCGGGAAGTGGGCTGCGGCGCGGGGTAGCGGGTGACGACTTCCGCGATGTCGGCGGCACGTACCTCGGCGGGGGCCGAGCCCAGCAGCAGGCCCGCCATGCACAGCGCGCCCAGGCAGGCGGCTGCTGCGCGCCCCGGCGCGGAACGCGCCAGCGGCAGGATCACGCGCGCCGTCAGGCCGCCGCCCGGACGGTCCTGCAGCCAGAGCGAACCGCCGTGGGCGGCCGCCACCGAGCGCACGATGGAAAGCCCCAATCCCGACCCGGGCTGCGTTTCGCCGGCGCGGCCGCGGGTGAAGCGCTGCTGCACGGCGTCCTTTTCGTCGTCGGCCACGCCCGGCCCGCGGTCCGACACGGTGAGCGCCACGCGAAAACCCGCCACGGGCGTGGCCTGGATGTCCACGGGGCCGTCGGGCGCATAGCGCAGGGCGTTGTCCACCAGGTTGCGCAGCATTTCGCGCAAGGCGACCCGGTCGCCGGCGATGCGGGCGCGGCGGACCTCGGGCGCGATCTCGATGCGCAGGCGCTGCGCTTCCAGCGGGCCGATGCGGCGGCGCGTTTCGTTGACGGTCTCGGCTACGCCCACCAGCGTGCGCGATCCCTTGCCCAGGCGGTGCGTGATGGTGGCATCCATCAGCAGCTGATTGATCAACTGGCTGGCATGGGTGGCGTTCAGATGGATGCGTTCGAGGCGCGCGTGCAGCCTTTGCTGATCGGTTTCTTCCAGGGCGACTTCGGCTTGGGCGCGCAGCGAGGCCAGCGGCGTACGGACCTGGTGGGCGGCATCCGCCACCAGGGTGTTGAGCGTGCCCATGACGCCGGACAGGCGCTGCATGAAGGCGTTCAGCGCTTCGACCAGCCGTCGCACTTCTTGCGGCACAGGCGTCACCAGCGGCGCCAGGTCGTCGGGCGCGCGGCTGCGCAATTCGCGCTCCACCACGGCCAGCGGCGCGAAGGCCCGTTGCACCCCGAACCACAGCAGGCCCAGCGCCACCAGGGACACCACTACCAGCGGCAGTGCGGTGCGCCCCAGGATCTCGTCGGCCAACGCCTCGCGCGAGCCCAGCGTCTCGGCCACTCGCACCGTCACCCAACCCGCATGCTGGCTGGCGGACACCAGCCGGCCTACGGTGGCGACGCGCACGGGTTCGTCGTGATAGCGCAGATAGGCGAACACCGGCGTGGCCGACTGCGCCAGCGCCATGCCGGGCGCCAGGTCGTCGTAGCCGGTGATGAGGCGGCCGTTCGAGGTGCGGGCCTCGTAGAACACGCGCTCGCCGCCGGACAGCATGGCCAATGAGGACACCGGCGGTTCGACGGTGACGTTGTTGTCTTCGATCTGCACCGAGCCGGCGATGGTCAGCGCCGACGCCGCCAGCAGCCGGTCAAACGCCTGTTCCGCCGCGCGCTGCGCGTAGCCGCGCAGGAAGAACACCAGCCCGATCAGCGCGCAGGCCAGCAGCAGCACGCCCAGCGCGAAGACACGGCGGCGGATGGAAAAGTTTTCAGGGTTCTTCATGGCTGCGGGCCTGATAGCCGACGCCGCGCACGGTGACGATATCGATCGAGGCGCCCGTCAGCTTCTTGCGCAGCCGCGATATCAGCAGCTCCAGCGCATTGAGCGTGCCGTCGTCCAGGTCGAAGAGCTGGTTCATCAGTCGTTCCTTGGCGACGGTCTGGCCCAGCTTGCCAAGCAGGATCTCCAGCAGACGGAATTCGCGCCGGCCCAGCTCCAGAGGCGCGCCGGCCACGCTGACATTGCGGTTGGCAAGGTCCAGGCTGAGATTGCCATAGACGGTGACGCTGCTGGTCTGGCCGGCGGGGCGGCGCATCAGCGCGCGCAGCCGGGCTTCGAGTTCGCGCAGGTCGAAGGGCTTGACCAGATAGTCGTCGGCGCCCAGGTCCAGCATGTCGATCTTGTCTTCGATTTCGGAACGCGCGGTCATGACGAGCACAGGGGCTTCCAGACCGGCGGCGCGCAGTTCCCGGATGACGGTGAAACCATCTTTGCCGGGCAGGTTGATGTCCAGCACCAGGGCATCCCAGGTCTCGCCCAGGCCCCAACGCAACGCCGCCACGCCGTCGCGTACCCATTGCACGCTATGGCCGGCGAAACGCAGCTTGCTTTCCACGGCATCGCCGAGATCGAGATTGTCCTCGACCAGCAAAATGCGCATGTGTTGTCTCCGTGTCTTTTGTGGCTTTCGGGGGAGTTTATAGGGGTGTGAGGGTTCTGTGGGTCTTGATGCGGGCGCGGGCTTGGTTCTTAAGACGCCTGTCGCGTCGGCGGCCTGCGGGGCGCGGGGCAACGATTGCGGTCCGGAGCGTTCGCTCCGGACTACCCCTTCGTCATCTTCGTCCAGGCCTTCGGCCTTCCCTTCAGATTCCCTCGGGCTTATCGACGCCCCGCGCCCCGCAGGCCGCCGACGCGACAGGCTCTGTCAGTTGAATCTTCACGGGCGCTTGGGGCGGTCGGTGTGCTTGGCGTCCTTGCCACGGATAGTGGGTGGGGGCGTGTCTTGCGGGGCCCGCCCCAGGCCGGCCGCGCGGGCGGCCTTTTGGGGCTTACACGGCGTCTTGCGTCGCGCGATGGCGCTGCGCGTTGGTGGTGGAGGCGTTCTCTTTGTGACGCATATGGCAAGCGAGAATCAGGTCTGGGTATGGTGTTGTGTTGGGGAGATGGCCAAGCACGCGGTCGGCCAGTAATCGTCACTTCAACGCGGATGCCGGATGGGTGGCGCGCGTCCGGATCTGCATGCGCAAGCGGCTGTCCGTCGCGCGCCACCCATCACCGCCATCCCCCAAGAGCTGGAGACCAATAGCAAACGATTCGTCGCATTCGCGCAAGCGAACACAATCGAAATTCAGAAAATCACGTATGTCATTCACGGCCGCCCGCGCGGCCGAGAATGACGGGCAGCACAAGAATCGACCCTGACCACGGCTCTAGCAGCGCATCAGTCCAAGATTCAAGCAGCCCGTCGGCGCGGGCGCCTGAGGGGTGGGCAACCTCGATGCGCCCGAGGGAATCTGAAGGGAAGGCCGAAGGCCTGGACGAAGATGACGAAGGGGCAGTCCGGAGCGAAGGCTCCGGACCGCAATCGTGGGCGCCCGCCCCTCAGGCGCCCGCGCCGACGGGCGGCCTACGAAGAAATCGCAGCGCATCGCCCAAAGACGCCGGAGCAAAAGAAACCTACTCCTGTCCACCCACAGCAGGACTGATCTCCCCGATATACCGGCAATCCAGCTCCAGAGACAACTCATCCATCCCCAGAATATCAATCTCCACCGCAGTCCCCCGCTCCAACTCAGGCATCCCCCCCACCCGAGTCACCAGCGGCGCATTCGCGAACCGCACCAGATCCTCGCGCAGCACGTGCGCCACCGTGCGGGTCACGTTGTGCTGCTTCAGCCAGCGCAGGCACCAGTAGCGTTCCATCGCGCTCTGGAACTCCGCCCAGGCCGCGTATTGCGCATCGAAGGCGCCGATGATGGCGAACAGGTCCGCGTCGCGCGGCTTGAAAGGGGCGACCAGGCGGGCGGACACGCCGTGCTCGACCGCAGCGATCAACTGCCACTGGTTCACCAGGTCCACATAGCGGCGCAGCGGTGAAGTGCTCCAGGCGTACTGCGGCACGCCGATGGCCTCGTGCGGCAGGGCCTGGGTGCTCATGCGCACGCGGCCCGCCTGTTGCGAGCGGTAGATGCCCGGCACGCCATGCTGGTGCAGCAGGCCGCCCCAGAGGTTGTTCGCCAGGATCATGTATTCCGCCACCATGCGGTCCAGCGGCGCGTTGCGCTGGCGCGGCACCAGGCGTACCGGCGTGTCGGGATCGTCGGGGTTGCCGTCCAGGTAGAAGCTGTACTCCACCCGCGAATTGTTCTCAGGCTTGCCGCGCACGTTCTCGCGCTGCGCCGACAGGGCCTGGGCCAGCTTCCAGAGCGGACGCAGCCAGTGGCCGTAGGGCAGGTCGGCCGACGGATCGGACAGGCTGGCTTCCGTGACCTGGGCGTCCAGCATGTTGTGGCGCAGGTTCTCGCGCACCACGATACGTTCCAGGCGGGTTTCCGATTCGATGATTTCGCCGGTTTCCGGATCGGCCACCACGTACAGGGACAGCGCCGGCACTTCGCGGCCGGCGTCCAGCGAAAACGCCTGGATGATGCTGTCCGGCTGCATGGGGATCTTGTCGCCCGGCATGTAGACGGTGGACAGGCGCGCACGCGCCAGCTTGTCGAAATCGCTGTCGCGGGTCACGGTAATGCCCGGGGCCGCCACGTGCACGCCGACGCGCAGGCGGCCGTCGGGCAAGGTGGAGACGGACAGCGCATCGTCGATTTCCGTGGTCGTGACGTCGTCCACCGAATAGATTTCGGCGTCGGACAACGGCAGCTCGCGGTCGATGGCAGGCAGTTCCAGGTCCGGGAACGCCAGTCCGCGCGGGAAATTCACCGCCAGGAAACGGCGCTTGTGCAGCGCCAGCGCATGCGGCCAGGCGCCCAGTTCCAGCAGCAGGCGGTCGGGGCTCTTGCCCAGCTTGGTGCAGGCGGCGTCCAGCGCCTTCCATTGCTGCGAATTCTTGTCCGGGCGGATCAGCAGCGACTCCGCGGCCTGGGCGATGGGCTCGGGCAGGCGTCCGGCAGCCATTTCATCCACCCATTCCTGCTGCTGCTCGGCCTGGCGCTGCTTTTTCTCCAGCGCGGCCAGGGCGGCGGCCAGAATGTCCGGCGGGGCGGGGCGGTAGCGGCCCTTGCCGCGACGGTGGAAGTACGCCGGCGCGCCGTGCAGGCGCATCAGCAGCGCGGCCTGTTCCACCGGCGTGGGCGCGTGGCCGAAGTAGTCGGCGGCCAGCGCGGGGGAGTCGAATTCATCCTGCGGCGCGCATTCCCACAGGAATTGCAGGTCCAGCGTTTCGGCGGTCGCGGCCGCCTGGCTCATCAGCGCGGCCGGTTCGGGCGCGGCGAAGTTGAACAAGGTGTTGGCGCGCTTGATCTTGCTGCGCTTGCCGGATTCCGATTCCACCTGCAGGCTGGCGTCGGTCTCGGACAGGATATTGCCGGCCTTGAAGCTGCCGTCGTCTTCGTAAAACACATACATGGTGGGGATCGTCCTGGGCGGCGCGCACGCGCCGCCTTGCGCTGCTTATAGAGTGTAGAAGTCTGATACTGATTATTGGGGGCGAACCTGCTTGTCGCCAAGGGCGAATTCAAGCACTTCGGGCATCCAGTCCGCAAAATCGGACAAACCGTGGTCGCTGCCTTGCACGATGCGCTGGCGGCAGCCCGCGTAGCGGTCGCGCATCTCGCGCCAATCCAGCACCTCGTCGCCGGTGGCCGCTACCAGGAGGTAGCGGTCGGGCTGGGAGATGCGGGGGACATGGATGGCGGCCAGTTCGTCCACGTATTCGGGCAGGAAGACGAACGGCGCGTCGGAATGATACATGCGGTGCTCGCCGATCTGGGTGGCGAGGTCGCGGGCGGCCTCGACCGCCGGATTCAGCAGCACCGCCTTGCAGCCCAGCTGTTCGGCCAGCCAGGTGGCATAGAAGCCGCCCAGCGACGAGCCGATGATGGTCAGCGCACGGGGCGAGTCCGCGCCTGCCAGCTGGCGCCGGGCGATGTCCAACGCCTGCGCGACGGCTTCGCGCGGGCTGGCGGGCAGTTGCGGGCAGGCCCAGGCCGCCGACAGGCCGCGTTCGGCCATGGCGTCGGCCATCATCCGGGCCTTGAAGGAGGTCGGCGAGGAACGGAAACCGTGCAGATAAAGAATCATGGCTCGCCTTTGCGGTGTCTTTGCCGGAATCAGCCGCGCGCCTGCAAGGCGTCCAGCAGCTTGCCGTGCACGCCGCCGAAGCCGCCGTTGCTCATGACCAGCACCTGGTCGCCCGGACGCGCCGCGCCCGCCACGGCGGCGACCAGCGCGCCGATGTCATCGTAGCTGGAAGCGCGGTCGCCCAGGGGCGCCAGCACTTCGGCCGGATTCCAGCCCAGGGCGTGCTTGCCGGAATGGGCGCCGAAGCAGAACACCAGATCGGCGTCGGCCAGGGCCTCGGGCAGGCGGGCGGCCATGGTGCCCAGTTTCATGGTGTTGGAGCGCGGTTCCAGCACGGCCAGGATACGGGCCGGCCCGACCTGGCGGCGCAGGCCTTCCAGGGTGGTGGCGATGGCGGTGGGATGATGCGCGAAATCGTCGTAGACCTTGATGCCGTTGACCGTGCCGCGCAGTTCCATGCGGCGCTTCACCCCCGCGAAGCGACTCAGGGCCTCGATGCCCTGGGCTGCCGGCACGCCCACGTGTTCGGCGGCGGCCAGAGCCGCCAGCGCGTTCATGCGGTTGTGCTCGCCCGTCAGGTTCCAGCGCACGGTGCCGGCAGTCACGCCGCCGCGCAGCACGCTGAATGCGCCCTCGGCATCCGGAGCCGTCGCCTGCCAGGCGCCATCGGCGCCGAACGTGACGGTTTCGGACCAGCATCCGCGCGCAATCACGCGGTCCAGCGCCGCGCAGTGAGCCGGGCGCACGATGCGGCCCGATCCAGGGATGGTGCGCACCAGATGATGGAACTGGGTCTCGATCGCTGCCAGATCGGGGAAGATGTCGGCGTGATCGTATTCAAGATTGTTCAGGATGGCCGTGCGCGGACGGTAGTGCACGAACTTCGAGCGCTTGTCGAAGAAGGCGGTGTCGTACTCGTCCGCCTCGATCACGAAGGGGCGGCGCGACGGATCGAAGCGCGCGGACACGTGCAGGTCCTGTGCTACGCCGCCGATCAGGAAATTGGGCGCGAGCCCCGCAGCTTCCAGCACCCACGCCAGCATCGAGCTGGTGGTGGTCTTGCCGTGGGTGCCCGCCACCGCCAGCACGTGCTGGCCGGGCAGGATGTTGTCGCCCAGCCATTGCGGGCCGGACACGTAGCGCGCGCCCGAATCCAGGATGGCCTCCATCAAAGGATTGCCGCGGCTGACCACGTTGCCGATCACGAAGAGATCGGGCTTGAGCGCCAGCTGTTCGGCGCCGAAGCCTTCGATCAGCTCGATGCCTTGTTCGGACAGTTGCGTGCTCATGGGCGGGTACACGCCCGCATCGCAACCAGTGACCTTGTGGCCGGCGGCGCGCGCGATCAGCGCCAGACCGCCCATGAACGTACCGCAGATGCCAAGAATATGCAGGTGCATTGAAAACTCTCCTGTCCTGCATTGTATATATATAGAGTGGCGGCCAGCCGCGGCCCGCGCGGCGCAAACCTGCGGCAGCGGTTATGATCGCGCCATGAATCGACGCCTACTTCTTTCCGCCGGCGTGGCCATAGCCGCCACGGTTGCGGGCGGCTACACCCTGATGGGCCGCAAGACCTCGACGCCCTCGGCCGCAGCCGATGCCGGCGATCCCGTCGCCGCCCTGATGCAGATGCCGCTGCCCGACCTGAACGGGGCGTCCCATACGCTGGCGGGCTGGAAAGGCCAGCCCATCGTGGTCAATTTCTGGGCAACCTGGTGCGCGCCGTGCGTCCGAGAAATGCCCGAGCTCGACGTTTTGCAGAAAAAGTACCCGCATGTACGATTTGTCGGCATTGGTGTCGATTCGGCTGCGAATATGCAAAAATTTGTCGAGAAAGTACAGGTTTCCTACCCCTTGTGGGTGATAGGGGCCGGCGCCATCGATACATTGCGTAAGCTGGGAAATCCCAGCGGCGGCCTGCCTTTTACTATTGTTTTCAATGCAGATGGCGGAATTAACCGGAAGATATTGGGTGAAATCCAGCCCGACGACCTGGATCGCACCCTATCTGGTTTAAAGGCGTAAGTCTGTTGGACAAATAGTAGGAATTGGCGTAAAAAGCTGGTTTATCGGCTGTTTTGCCAACAATTGGCAAACCACTCATTGGCAAGCGCATGGCGCAAAACATACTGGTATTGCATGGCCCGAACCTGAACCTGCTCGGCACCCGAGAACCTCACATCTACGGCAGCCTTACGCTGCAACAGATCAACGAGGGACTTGAGCTGCTCGCAGGCGAACTGGGCGCCACGCTGACAGCGTGGCAAGGCAATCACGAAGGCGCGCTGGTTGACCGCATCCAGGCGGCCCGGCAAGACGGCACCGACTTCATCATCATCAACGCGGCGGCATATACGCACACCAGCGTCGCAATTCGCGATGCGCTGGCTGGGGTCGCGATCCCATTTATTGAAGTACATTTGTCCAATCTGTATAAGCGAGAGCCCTTCAGGCATCACTCTTATCTGTCCGACTTGGCGGTAGGCCTCATCAGCGGCCTGGGCGCGGATGGCTACGAGGCGGCTCTGCGTTACGCAGTGCGGCACTGATCTCGCACCAAACCACAGCATTTACATCTTATACGGCGCGGACCCGACGCTGGGACGTCGCCGACACTATCTCGGGAAGCAGCTTCTATGGACCTCCGAAAACTCAAAACCCTGATCGACCTGGTGGCTGAATCGGGCATCGCCGAGCTGGAAATCACCGAAGGCGAAGGCAAGGTGAGGATCGTCAAGTTCTCGCAGACCTTGCAACCGGTCGCCTACCACCACCCCGAAGCCGGCGTGCCGGCGGCGCCGGTGGCCCAGGCCGTCGCTCCGGCCGCGCCCGCCGCCGCCGAAGCTGCGCCGGTGATCCAGGGCCATGTCGTGAAGGCTCCGATGGTCGGCACGTTCTATCGCGCGCCGAACCCGGGCGCCGCGCCGTTCATCGACGTCGGCGCCACGGTGAAGGAAGGCGATCCGCTGTGCATCATTGAAGCCATGAAGCTGCTCAATGAAATCGAAGCCGACAAGTCCGGCGTCATCAAAGAAATCCTGGTCGAAAACGGCGAGCCCGTCGAGTACGGTCAACCCCTGTTCGTCATTGGCTGATAGCTGAAAATGTTCGAAAAAATCCTGATCGCCAATCGGGGCGAAATCGCCCTGCGCATTCAGCGCGCTTGCCGCGAGCTGGGCATCAAGACCGTGGTGGTGCACTCCGAAGCCGACCGCGAAGCCAAGTACGTGCGCCTGGCCGATGAATCGGTGTGCATCGGGCCCGCGCCGTCGCGTGAAAGCTACCTGAACATGCCGGCCATCATTTCGGCGGCCGAAGTCACGGATTCCGAGGCAATCCACCCGGGTTACGGGTTCTTGTCCGAAAATGCCGACTTCGCTGATCGCGTCGAAAAGAGTGGCTTCGTCTTCATCGGTCCGCGTCCCGACACCATCCGCCTGATGGGCGACAAGGTCAGCGCCAAGCGCGCCATGATCGAAGCCGGCGTGCCGGTGGTGCCGGGTTCGGAAGGCGCTTTGCCCGACGATCCTCAGGAAATCGTCCGCATTGCGCGCGAAGTCGGGTATCCGGTCATCATCAAGGCGGCAGGCGGCGGCGGTGGCCGCGGCATGCGCGTGGTGTACACCGAGGCTGCGCTGCTGAACGCCGTCACCATGACGCGTTCCGAAGCGGGCGCCGCGTTCAACAACCCCGAAGTCTATATGGAGAAGTTCCTGGAGAATCCGCGCCACGTGGAAATCCAGGTGCTTGCCGACGGCGGCCGCAACGCGGTCTGGCTGGGCGAGCGCGACTGCTCCATGCAGCGCCGTCACCAGAAGGTCATCGAGGAAGCGCCGGCGCCCGGCATCGCGCGCCGCCTGATCGAGCGCATCGGCGACCGTTGCGCCGACGCCTGCCGCAAGATGGGCTACCGCGGCGCGGGCACGTTCGAGTTCCTGTATGAAAACGGTGAGTTCTATTTCATTGAAATGAACACCCGCATCCAGGTCGAACACCCGGTTACCGAGCTGATCACCGGCGTGGACCTGGTCCAGCAGCAGATCCTGATCGCCGCCGGCGAAAAGTTCACGCTGCGCCAGCGCGACATCACCTTCAAGGGCCACGCGATCGAATGCCGCATCAACGCGGAAGATCCGTTCCGCTTCGTGCCCAGCCCCGGCCGCATCACCAACTGGCACACGCCGGGCGGCCCGGGCGTGCGTATCGATTCGCATGCGTTCAACGGTTATTTCGTGCCGCCGAACTACGACTCGATGATCGCCAAGGTCATCACCTACGGCGACACGCGCGACCAGGCACTGGCCCGCATGCGCACCGCGCTGTCGGAAATGGTGGTGGAAGGCATTTCCACCAACATCCCGCTGCATCGCGAAATGCTGCAGGACGCCCGCTTCATCGAAGGCGGCACCAGCATCCATTACCTGGAACACAAGTTGGCTCAGCGTCCCTGACCGCGATCCGGGGGCTTTCCGCTCCCGGGCCGCTCCTGTTTTGTTTTACGGTCAACGGGCCGCGGCGCAAGCCGCGGCCCGTTGACCAGATGGAAGAATCATCATGCGTGAACTCGTGCTCCATTGCCTGGAGGCGCAGGCCGAAGCCCTCTCGGATGCCCTGCTGGAAGCAGGCGTGCTGTCGGTATCCGTCGAAGATGCCGACCTGGGCACCGACGACGAGCGTCCCTTGTTCGGCGAACCGGGCACCGAGCCCGACGTGCAGGCCTGGGACCGCAACCGCGTCGTCGCCCTGCTGCCCGACGGAGCCGATCCCGCGCAGATCATGGAAGAAGCCGCCGCCGCGGGCGAACTCGATCCCACCGTGTTCGAGGGCTGGAGCCTGCGTGACGTGCCCGACGCCGACTGGGTGCGCCTGACACAGTCGCAGTTCGGCCCCATCCATATCGCCGAACGCCTGTGGATCGTGCCCAGCTGGCACCGCGACAATCCCGATGTGCCGGCCTTCGAGCCGGACGCCGCCACCCAGGAAGGCGCAATCCACATCGAGCTGGATCCGGGCCTGGCCTTCGGCACCGGCAGCCATCCCACGACGCATCTGTGCCTGGCCTGGCTGGAAGCCGAGTTGCCGGCCGGCGCCACGCTGCTGGACTACGGCTGCGGCTCGGGCATCCTGGCGATCGCCGCGCGCAAGCTGGGCGCGGGTCCGACTCAGGCGGTGGATATCGACGCCCAGGCAGTGCAGAGCACCATCTTCAATGCCGAGGTCAACCACGTCGAGCTGCAGGCCATGCTGCCCGACGGGCTGGCGGATGGCACGTTCGAAGTGGTGGTCGCCAACATCCTGTCCAACCCCCTGAAGGTGCTGGCGCCCATGCTGGCCGGACGCGTCGCCGCGGGCGGCCATCTGGTCTTGTCCGGCGTGCTGGAACGGCAGGCCGAGGAAGTGGCCGCCGCCTACGCGCCCTGGATCGCCATGTCGGTCTGGCGCGCGCGCGACGGCTGGGTGTGCTTGCACGGCCAGAAGGCCTGAGCGCTGCCACCGCTGGATCGCGCCATGGCCCTGACCACCCGTTGCCCGCAGTGCGGCACCACCTTCAAGGTGGTGCCTGACCAGCTGCGGGTCCGTAATGGCCTGGTGCGCTGCGGCGCCTGCTCGACCGTGTTTGACGGGCGCGCCTGCCTGCTGCCGGCCGCGGGCGCGGCGCCGCAATCCGTGCCGCCGGCCGCACCGCCGATGCCGGTGACGCCCGCCGCCAGCCAGGCCGCACCAGTCTTGGCGACGCCCGTTGCGCCGCAGGTGCCGGTTGCCCCCATTGCGCCTCTGCCTCCCGCCGCACCGCCGCCGGAGCGTCCCGCGCCCGCGGTGGATTTTTCACAGATCGCGCCCTGGGACGACGAGCCCGAACCGCCGCGCGCACCCGTGGCGGCGCCCTACAGTCCGCCCGCGGTGCCGCCTGCCGTGCTGCGCGGCCGCGACGATATCCGCCGGCGCGCCGAACCGATCCCAGGCGAGGAAGATGCAAGCCGTCATGAATCGGACGACCTGGCCGACGACGACGTAGGCGATGACGAGGATCCGCTGCGCTGGACTGCGCCCGCGGCTTCGAGGGCGGGGCATCATGCCGACACGGCCGTGCGCGGCCAGCATGCGGAGCCGTCCTTCACCATAGGGCGCGCTCGCGCCGACGTGCGTGACGAAGCGCGCGACGACGAGTACGACAACGAGTACGCCGACGAGCATCGCGACGACGACCCCGACGATTACCGGGAACACTACCGCGACGATCACGGCCCCGATCGCGAAGACGCTGGCGAGCCCGTGCTGGGCGACACCCGCACGCGTTATTCCAGCGCCACCGACGTGGGCCGCGCGCCGCCCGAATTCCTCGACCAGGACCGCGAGGAGCGGCAAGGCCTGCTGCGCAAGCTATGGGGCTACGCCTGCCTGATCGGCCTGATCGCGCTGGGCCTGCAACTGGCATACGTGTACCGCACCGATATCGCCAATTCCGTGCCCATTCTGCGGCCGGCGCTGGAGATGGCGTGCCAGCCGCTGGGCTGCACCGTGGGGTACGCGCGTCGCCTGGAACTCATACACATCACCTCCTCGTCGCTGCAGCCGCCGACCGGCGCGGCAGCGATCGATGACGGCCGCAGCCGCCTGGTGCTGACGGTGGTGATGCGCAACCGTCACGACAAGCCGCAGCACTGGCCCGCTCTGATGCTGGACCTGAACGACCTGTCGGACACGGTGGTGGTGCGCCGCGCGCTCAAGCCCGAAGATTATCTGACGCCCGAGCAACTGCGCGGTCCTTTCGCGCCTCAGGGCGAATTGAAGATTTCCGTGCCGATTGAAGTGACTGGCGTCCAGGTCAATGGCTTTCAAATCAATAAATTCTTTCCTTAAGGGATGACTCGCATGGCTACCCCAGTTCTGGTTTGCGGTTCGATGGCGTTCGACACCATCGCGGTGTTTGAAGGACGTTTCAAGGAACACATTCTGGCCGACCGCATCCAGTCGCTGAGCGTGTCGTTCCTGGTGCCCAGCATGCGCAAGGAATACGGCGGCTGCTCGGGCAACATCGCCTACAACATGAACCTCCTGGGCGGCAAGCCAGTGCCTGTCGCGACCGTGGGTGAAGACGCGGGCGAGTACATGGAGCGCATGGCTGGCCTGGGCATCGACGTCAGCCGCGTGAAGGTGATTCCGGAAACGTTCACCGCGCAGTGCTTCATCACCACCGATCTGGACGACAACCAGATCACTGCCTTCCACCCGGGCGCCATGTCGCACGCGGCGGAAAATGATCTGAGCGACGCCGACGCGGCCTGGGCCATCGTTGCGCCCGACGCCAAGGAAGGCATGTTCGCCCATGCCGAGCGCCTGCATAAGCGCGGCATTCCGTTCATTTTCGACCTGGGCCAGGCCATGCCGCTGTTCGATGGGGCGGACCTGGAGCGCATGCTCAAGCTGGCGCAGGCGCTGACGGTGAACGACTATGAAGCCGGCGTGGTGGAACAGCGCACGGGCCGCAGCATGGACGACATCGCCCGCAGCTTGCAGGCCGTGGTGGTGACGCGCGGCGCGGAAGGCGCCACGTTACTGACCGAAGGCAAGACCATCCAGATTCCGCCGGTGCGCGCGGCCCAGGTGGTCGACCCGACCGGCTGCGGCGACGCGCAGCGCGGCGGCCTGCTTTACGGCCTGACCAGCGGCTGGAACTGGGAAGACAGCTGCCGTCTCGGCAACGTCATGGGCGCCATCAAGATCGCTTCGCGCGGCCCGCAAAACCATGCGCCATCGCGCGCCGAGATCGACGCCGTGCTGCACGCGACCTACGGTATTCATCTGCCGCTCTAAGCCCCTCGGGAACCCTGCAGTTGCGCTGCGGTCGAAGCGTTGGCGAGGGTTGAAGACGCCGTGTTCCGGCGTCTTTTGCGGCTGTGTTTTTCAGCTTCTGGCGGTGCGTTTCAGTGTGTTGCAGCATCGCTGGCCCCAATTCGGGGCCAGGGTATGATGAGTACATCGTCGGCAACGGCCGATCGAGGAGTCCAAATGAATCAAAGCAAAACTTTTTCCCTGGTGACGCCGCGCGCGGGGCGCTGGCTGGCGATCGCCGCCGTCGTGACCTCGATGGCGGTCCTGGGCGGCTGCGCCAACCGCAGCGCGTCCAGCGGCGTCTACAGCTATGACCAGGCGCAGCGCGAGCAGATCGTCCGTACCGGCACGGTCACCGGCGTGCGTCCTATCGTGATCCAGAACGACAAGTCCAGCGGCGTCGGCATGGTGGCCGGCGGCGCGCTGGGCGGCGTGGCGGGTAACGCCATCGGCGGCGGCACCGGCCGCACCATCGCCACTGTGGGCGGTGTCATCCTGGGCGCGCTGGCGGGTAACGCCATCGAGAACCAGACCGGCAAGAATTCCGGCTACGAAATCACCGTGCGCCTGGACAACGGCGAAACCCGCGTGGTCGCGCAGGAAGCCGATGTGCCCATCAGCGTGGGACAGCGCGTGCAGGTGATCAGCGGCTCCGGCCCGACCCGCGTTACGCCGATGTAATGACCAGTCCAGCGCCGCTTGCGGCGCGGCCACGCAAAAGCCCCCGTCAGGGGGCTTTTTTATTGCCGGCGCATGGGGTGAAAAGGGGGGCAAGGCGGCAAAAGCTGGATAAGCGTAAAAATCTGTCGCTCGGCCGCAACGCGGCGCCCAGGGACTTACCCGCGAACGTTACGTTTGCCAGCGTTTTCTCGCGATTTCCTCCAAAAGCGTCATGGCGATTTGACGAACGTGGTGCCATGATTGCGCCTGCGATCGACGTCGCATTGCGAAAATCATGTAACTGAGTGCATCGGAACGTCGATTGCCGGGGGGCTGGATATTCAGCCTGGTTTCAGCAGTTTCTCTGTAATCTCGTCGTCCTGAATCCCGGGGCGGGGGATTGTTGGCCGATCAGGCCTGTAACGCCGCACTATCTATGCATACCGAGCAAGAACTCCACACCAAGATCGGCGAGATCGTCGAGTCGATCGTCATGAAGAAAGTCTCCCCCGATACGCAGTTGATTGCCACAGGCCTGGTCGATTCGCTCGCCGCCGTGGACATCACGCTGGCGGTCGAGTCGGAGTACGGCTGCAGCATTCCGGCTCCCGAGATCGCGGAGCACCTACAGTCGGTCCGCACGCTTGCCGGCTATGTCGCTGCCCATACTTCGTAATACCCGGCTGTTGTCTCACGTCGCGGCAGCCGCGACGGCGGTGGCTCTGGCGGTGGGTACGTATTGCGGCGCGGACGATCTGCTCAGCCGCGTCGTGAATCCCATGTCGGCGCCCTCGGCCGCGGGCTCCGCCAAGAGCAACTACCTGCCCAACCTGGGGCCGGACTGGGGTACGCAGCACGTCAACCTGAACCGCCTGGGCAACGCCCTGAGCGATGGCACGCTGGTCGTACTCGGCTCGTCCGAACTGTCCAGCCACGACTTGCGCTTCGTGCCTTACCGCTTCTTCCCCGAAGAGCTGAAAGTGCCGACGCTGGCCTATGGCCACGCCATGTTCCAGTCCTATGGCATCGTCAGCGTGCTGGAGTCGGTGGCGGATTCGCTCACGCCCAATACACGGTTGGTGATCATGCTGTCGCCGGCCTGGTTTGCCTCGGGCGGGCAGTTGCCGCGCAGCGCGTTCGCGGAGCACGTCACGGGACCGGTCTGGGACCGGCTCTGGGACCAGCCCAACACGCGCGAACAGATGCAGAACTGGATCAGCGACAACGCCAATTGGGGCCTGCTGTGGCTCATCGCCAATGGCCAGGTTGCCGAGCTGAAGGACAAGCTGGCGCTGTGGTGGCATGCGCGCAAGGAACCTGCACCCGATCGTCCGCGCACCAAGCTATCCGTGCCGGCGCACCGCTACGTGTCGTGGCCGTCGGCCGCACGCCTGGACCAGGGCCAGTGGGGCCGGCTGACGCATCAGGCGCGCGTGGTCGAACAGGACCTGGGCGGCCATAACCCCTACGACGTGCGCGACGATTACTACAAGCAGTACCTGGCGGCGCTGTATTCGCCAGCCCGCAACGAGTTCGCCGACATCGATCCGATCACCCGCACGGAACTCGGCGACCTGTCGCGCGTGATGGCCTTGCTGCAGAAGCGCAAGGTCCACGCCTACTTCGTCATCCAGCCCTTCAATCCCAAGCTCATCCTGGACGTGGAACGCTTCGACCCGGTGGTGGCCGCCATCACGGGTATGTGCGAGCGCTACCAGATGGGCTGCCTGGATCTCTACAGCATCCCCTTTGAACCGGGCATGCTGCGCGACGACATGCACCTCGCCGAACTTGGCTGGGCCATGGCCGATCAAGGCATTGCGGAGTACTTTTCCCGATGAGCAAGATTCTTCCCGCGGCCGCGCCCGAGGCCGGCCGCGCTGTTGAAGGGCAGGAAACCCGCAAGGCGGCCGTCGCCTGGGGCCGCCGATTTCTCTGGCACCTATGCCTGTATATCGGCGTGATCCTGGTGTTCGTGCTGCAGGCGCAGCCCACCACGGGCAGCGGCGGGCCGATCAAGGTCGAATTCCAATACCAACAGTTCTGAGCCCGCCATGGAATTGTTCGCAAGCTTGAGCTTTTTCGGCGGCGCCTTGTGCGGCGGCCTGGGCCTGTTGGCCTACCGCTCCTTCGGCATGCCGTTCCGTATCGGCTACCGCCACATCATCGGCGTGATCTGCCTGGGCGTGTGGATGGCGGTGTTCTGGGCGCGCCCGTATCAACCCATCGCCTTGCTGGCCATTTCCGGCACCGCGCTGTGGGCGGTGCGGCGCAACTACATCCCCACCTGGCTGGCCGTGATCATCACCATGACGCCGCTGCTGCTGGTGAAGACGGGCGTGTCGCACCTGGGTGCCATGCTGGGGCTGTCCTTCGCCACGTTCCGCGCCATCGACGTGCTGCTGTTCGCGCAGCGCAACGAACGCGTGTCGCCGCTGGACTACTTCATCTACCTGTTTTTCCCGCTGACGTTGCTGGCCGGTCCCATGTACCGCTGGCGGAATTTCCAGGCGGACCTGAAGCGCGGCTACGAAGGCGTGAACCTGAACACCTGGCTCAGCGGCCTGGAGCTCATCATGCTGGGCGTAATCCAGAAGTTCGGCGTGGCCGAACTGATCTGGCGCTACGGCCTTGCGACGCTGGACGCGCATGACTATTCGTTCACTGGCGTGGCGCTCAACGCTACGCTCTACAGCGCCTATCTGTTCTTCGACTTCGCCGGCTATTCCACCATGGCGATCGGTATCGGCATGCTGTTCGGCTTCACGTTGCCGATCAACTTCCGCAATCCGCTGGCCACACTGAACCCGCAGGATTTCTGGCGCCGCTGGCACATCAGCCTGTCGGAGTGGTTGCGCGACGTGGTGTTCATGCCCATCTACAAGGCGCTGAGCAAGACCAAGTTCTTTGGACGCCACCGCATGGCGGCGCAGAACATCGGCATCTTCGCGACCTTGCTGGCCATGGGCGTCTGGAATGGCCTGTCGCTGCACTACATCGTCAGCGGCCTGATGTTCGGTGCGTACTCGGTGGGCCACAACCTGCTGATCAACGCGGCGCGCACCCGCCCGGCCTTGCAGGCTGCGCTGGCGCAGCCCGTCATGCGCTTTCTCGGGCGCGTGCTCACCCTGATTCTTGCTGCGCTGGCGCTGTACGTGTTCAGCGGCCGCAGTCCCATCTGACGCCGGGAGTTTCGGCATGCGTTTCGATCTGAAGTCTTTCCAGTTCACAGATACCGGATATGCGCCCGACGCGCCTGCGGTCGTCGCCGCCGACCGCAGCCTGAGCTGGTCGCAATTGCGCGCCGAGGCAGGTGCCTGGGCCGACGAGGCGCGCAGGCATGGCGTGGCGCCGGACGTGCCGGTGGCCATCTATGGTCACAAGGAAGCTGCATTCTTCGTCGCCATGGTCGGCGCCTTGCTGATCGGGGCGCCGTTCGTGCCGGTGGATACCATCTATCCGCAAGAGCGTTTGCGCCGCATCGTCGAGATCGTGCGCGCCGCCGCCGTGTTCGATGCCGCCAGCGGCAGCTTCACGTCGGGCGAGGGCGCCATGCTGGCCGAGCGCGGCCTGGCCTACGTCATGTTCACGTCCGGCAGCACGGGTGACCCGAAGGGCGTGCAGATCGGCCGCGAAAGCGTGGGCCTGCTGGGCGACTGGATGCTGGGCAGCTTCGGTCTGGGCGAAGCGCCCGTGTTCATGAACCAGGCGCCATTCAGCTTTGACCTGTCCATGTACGAAGTGTTCGCCACCTTGGCCGCGGGCGGTTGCTGCGTGCTGAATGCACGCGAACAGATTGCCGCGCCTGCTGCCTGGATGGCCCGCCTGGCGGAGCACGGTGTGACGGTCTGGGTGTCCACGCCGTCGTTCGCGCATCAGCAACTGGCCAACCGCGATTTCTCGCCGGCTGCATTGCCTGGGTTGCGCACCTTCCTGTTTTGCGGCGAGCCGCTGCCCGCGGCGCTGGCCAAGAAGCTGCGCCAGCGTTTCCCGGACGCCGTCATCCTCAATACCTACGGCCCCACGGAAGCCACCGTGGCGACCACCTGGATCGAAGTCACGGACGCCGTCCTGGCCGCGCACGACCCGCTGCCCGTGGGGCATGCCAAGCCGGATAGCGTGCTGATCGTGGACGAAGGCGAGATCTGCATCGTGGGCGACCACGTCATGCGCGGTTATCTGAATCGCCCGGACCTGAACGAAGCCAAGCTCTACACCTACGCCGACGGCCGCCGCGCCTTCCGCACGGGCGACCTGGGCCAGATGGAGAGCGACGGCCTGCTGTTCTGCCGCGGCCGCATGGACGACCAGATCAAGTTGAACGGCTATCGCATCGAGCTTGCCGAGATCGACGAAGCGCTGCATGGCCTGCCGGGCGTGGAGGGCGGCGCCTGCGCAGTGCTGCGCAGGCCCGACGGCACGGCGGTGCGCTTGATCGGATTCGTGGCGGGGGTGGAGGAGCAGGCGCCGCGCATTTTGGCGCCTGAGGCGCTGGCGGGCTGGAAAGAGCGGCTGGCGCAGCGCCTGCCGCCTTACATGGTGCCGTCCGAGCTGGTGGCCTGCGCGGCGCTACCGATGTCGAACAATCACAAGATCGACCGCAAGAAGCTGGTCGAGATCTACGCCGGTATTCCGGCGTAAGGGCCGGCGGGGCGTGGCCCCGCCGCTTTACAGACCCACCATGCGCTGGCTGATGTTGGACAGCACCATCAACAGCACCTGCGCGACGATCAGCAGCACCAGCGGCGAAAAGTCGATCGCGGTGCGCGGCAGCAGGCGGCGGATGGGGTCCAGCATGGGCGCGGTCAGCGCCTGCAGCAGCGGCATCATGGGCGCCATCGGATTCACCCACGACAGCACGGCCTGGATCAGCGTCAGCCATACCACCAGGTTCAGCGCCCATTTGACGGCCATGATCAGCGCCGAGCCCATGACCCTGGGCAGGTAATCCAGCGGAATCAGCGCACCGATCACCACCAGCCAGATCAGCACCAGATAGACCAACGCGGACAACCACACGGCGACGAGGCTGGTCCAGTCGATCTTGTTGCCGGCGGGAATGATCTTGCGCAGCGGCATCACCAGCCAGTTGGTGACTTGGTAGATGAAGCGCGACAACGGGTTGAAGGGGTGCAGCCGTATCGCGTGCATCCAGGCGCGCGCAATCAGCGCCGCGCCAAACAGCGTGAACACGATTTCGAGAAGGAAACGCAAGATTTCATCGAGCATGGACACGGTCACCCTGAAAAAGAGGAGTCAATTGTCGCATGCCCAGGCGAAAAATCGCCTGCAGGCCGCGCGCGCTCGCCGTTCTGGAGGATGCTGGCCGATGCCGGGCCGCGCGGGCACGAAAAAGCCGCCCGGCTTAAGCCAGGCGGCTCTGCGAAGCTAGTGCTTCGAACCGTCCGGATTAAGGACGGCCACCCGTCGGGAACGGCCACGACGCGGCGGGGTTCAGCGCGGTCTTCGCGCCCGGAGCAGCAGCCGTGGACGGCGGCGTTGCGGGCTTCTTCGGAGCGGCTTTCTTCGCAGCGGGCTTCTTGGCGGCAGCAGGCTTCTTGGCAGCAGCAGGCTTGGCTGCAGCAGGAGCCTTCTTGGCAGCGGGGGCCTTCTTGGCAACAGCCTTCTTGGCGGCAGGCGCCTTCTTGGCTACGGCCTTCTTGGCAACCGCCTTCTTGGCAGCAGGAGCCTTTTTGGCGACGGCCTTCTTGGCTACCGCTTTCTTGGCGACGGCCTTCTTGGCGACGACCTTCTTGGCTACGGCTTTCTTGGCAACCGCCTTCTTGGCGACAGCTTTCTTGGCCACGGCCTTCTTGGCGACAACCTTCTTGGCTACCGCTTTCTTGGCTACCGCTTTCTTGGCGACTGCCTTCTTGGCGACGGCCTTCTTGGCTACCGCTTTCTTGGCGGCGACCTTCTTGACTGCCGGCTTCTTGGCGGCAACCTTCTTCACTGCCGGCTTCTTGGCAGCGACTTTCTTGACGGCTACCTTCTTGACGGCAGCTTTCTTGGCCGGTGCGGCCTTCTTCGCTACTGCCTTCTTGGCGGCGGGCTTCTTCACCGCTTTCTTTACGGCTTTCTTGGCTGTTGCCATGGTCATGCTCCTTAGGTTCAGGGGTCCCAGAACTTAAACCCGTGCCCCGATCCGCCAACAAGGCGCATCGTGCCCGGGCTATTCATCGGCGCAAGCCGCTGTTCTGTGCGAGCAACAGCTACTACGGTTTGCGCTAATGAATTCGGCACAGCCATTTGATATGGCCCCCGCTCCTTTGGCGCGAGCCATTTCAAATGGCGCCGGTAGACGACCTGATCACAGGCCGCCGACCGCTTGTTCTACGTGTGTTCGATTGCCCCCACGCCGCGCCTTCGGCTTGCTGCCCCCCGAGGGGGCGCGTTTTGCCTTGGGGCGGCCCGGCGGCAAAACACCCTGACCAGGGAGAACATCATCAAGCCTGTCGCGAACGCGACGCTCCTTGCATCTGGAGCGTGCCCGCGCCGGGCCTGATGACGTACTGCTTTTACTCCCAGCTCAGCGTGCCACCGGTTTGGTATTCGATCACGCGAGTTTCAAAAAAGTTGCGTTCCTTTTTAAGATCGATCATTTCCGCCATCCACGGGAAGGGATTTTCTTCCTGCGGGTAGAGCGGTTCGATACCGATTTGCTGGCAACGACGGTTGGCGATGAAGCGCAGGTAGGATTTGAACATAGGTGCGTTCAAGCCCAACACGCCGCGCGGCATCGTGTCTTCGGCGTAAGCGTATTCGAGTTCGACCGCTTTGCGGAAGAGTTCTCGAATTTCTTCGCGGAATTCCGGCGTCCACAGATGCGGATTTTCCAGTTTGACGGTGTTGATCAGGTCGATGCCGAAATTGCAGTGCATGGATTCATCGCGCAGGATGTACATGTACTGCTCGGCGGCGCCGGTCATCTTGTTCTGGCGGCCCAGCGCCAGGATCTGCGTGAAGCCAACGTAGAAGAACAGGCCTTCCATCAGGCAAGCGAAGACGATCAGCGACTTCAGCAGCGTCTGGTCGGCTTCGGGGGTGCCCGTCTTGAAGTTGGGGTCCGCGATCGCGTCGATGAACGGGATCAGGAACTCGTCCTTGGCGCGGATGGACGGCACTTCGTTGTAAGCGTTGAAGATCTCCGCTTCGTCCAGGTCCAGGCTTTCGACGATGTATTGATAGGCGTGCGTGTGGATCGCTTCTTCAAACGCCTGGCGCAGCAGGAACTGGCGGCACTCGGGCGCCGTGATGTGGCGGTAGGTGCCCAGCACGATGTTGTTCGCGGCCAGCGAGTCGGCGGTGACGAAGAAACCCAGGTTGCGCTTGACGATGCGGCGCTCGTCCTCGGTGAGCCCGTTCGGGTTCTTCCAGAGGGCGATGTCGCGCGACATGTTGATCTCTTGCGGCATCCAGTGGTTGGCGCAAGTCGCCAGGTACTTCTCCCATGCCCACTTGTACTTGAAGGGCACGAGCTGATTGACGTCGGTCTGGCCGTTGATGATGCGCTTGTCGGCAACCTTCACGCGTTGCGAGGTGGCGGAGCCGCTGGCGGCCAGGCCAGCCGCGTGTTCAGGCGCGGCAGGCGTCGGCATGGCGGTGTCGCCGAAAACACCGGTCGCCGCCCGGACTGCGGGCGCAGCCTGCCCGCCCGCCGCGGGTGCGGGCGATTGTGCAGGTTGCGTGGCGATGGTGTCGTCTTCCCAATTAATCATGATTCATTCTCCGGAGGCGGTTATTGGCAGGCTTCGCACTCTTCGAAGCCGGGGTCGCCCGGCCGCATGGTGCAAACCGCCCCGAGAACTTCGGGTTCCGGCAAAACAGGTGCAGCAGCGACAGCAGGACCAGCGGACGGTGCGCCCGCCGAGACGGCGTTCAATTCGCCGCCGCGTCCCGTGGACTTCTCGGCGCTGGTGGCGCCAAGCGTACGCAGGTAGTAGGTCGTCTTCAGGCCGCGCTTCCAGGCCAGCTTGTAGGTGTCGTCCAGCTTCTTGCCCGACGCGCCCGACATGTAGATGTTCAGCGACTGTGCTTGATCGATCCACTTCTGGCGGCGCGACGCGCATTCAACCAGCCAGCTCGGTTCGACTTCGAACGCGGTGGCGTAGAGGTCGCGGAGTTCGGAAGGTACGCGATCGATGCGGGACAGGCTGCCGTCGAAGTACTTGAGGTCGGCGACCATGACTTCGTCCCAGAGACCGAGTTTCTTCAGGTCACGCACGAGGTAATCGTTAACGACCGTGAACTCGCCGGAGAGATTCGATTTGACGTACAAGTTCTGGAAAGTGGGTTCGATGCACGCAGATACACCAATGATATTGGAAATAGTCGCGGTTGGGGCGATTGCGATGCAATTGGAGTTGCGCATGCCATGTTGTTTGATGCGCGCGCGCAACGTATCCCAATCGAGCGTGCTCGACTCATCAACTTCAACGTGACCACCGCGTTCATCGCGCAGCATCTTCAACGTGTCTTGCGGCAAGATGCCGCGCGACCACAGCGAGCCTTCATACGATTGATAACGGCCGCGCTCTTCAGCGAGCAGGCTCGAGGCCCAGTACGCGTGATAGCACACGGCTTCCATCGAACGGTCGGCGAATTCGACAGCGGACTGCGATGCGTAAGGCACGCGCATCATCTGCAGGCAGTCCTGGAAGCCCATGATGCCCATGCCCACCGGACGATGGCGCGCGTTGGAATTGCGGGCCTTGTCGACGGCGTAGTAGTTGATGTCGATCACGTTGTCGAGCATGCGCATGGCGATGCTGACCGTGCGCTTGATCTTGTCGTGGTCGAGTTCGAAACCGCCGCCGGCAGCCGGCTTCATGTGCGCGACCAGGTTCACGGAACCCAGGTTGCACACCGCGATTTCGGATTCGTTGGTGTTCAGCGTGATCTCGGTGCACAGGTTCGAGCTGTGCACGACGCCGACGTGCTGCTGCGGCGAACGGATGTTGCAAGGATCCTTGAACGTGATCCAGGGGTGGCCGGTTTCGAACAGCATCGACAGCATCTTGCGCCACAGGTTCAGCGCCGGCATCTTCTTGAAGAGCTTGAGCTCGCCGCTGGCAACGCGCGCTTCGTAGCCCACGTAGGCTTCTTCAAAGGCGCGGCCGTACTTGTCGTGCAGGTCGGGGCAGTCGGACGGCGAGAACAGCGTCCACTCGCCGCCTTCCATGACGCGCTTCATGAACAGGTCGGGAATCCAGTTCGCCGTGTTCATGTCGTGCGTGCGGCGGCGCTCGTCGCCGGTGTTCTTGCGCAGTTCCAGGAATTCTTCGATGTCCAGGTGCCACGATTCCAGGTACGTGCAGACAGCGCCCTTGCGCTTGCCGCCCTGGTTGACCGCGACGGCGGTGTCGTTGACGACCTTCAGGAACGGCACGACGCCCTGGCTTTCGCCGTTGGTGCCCTTGATGTGGCTGCGCAGCGCGCGCACCGGGGTCCAGTCGTTGCCCAGGCCGCCGGCGTACTTGGCCAGCAGCGCGTTTTCCTTGATGGCGTCGTAGATGCCTTCCAGGTCGTCGGAGACGGTGGTCAGGTAGCACGACGACAGCTGCGAGTGCAGCGTGCCCGAGTTGAACAGCGTCGGCGTCGAGCTCATGAAGTCGAACGAGGACAGGATCTCGTAGAACTCGATGGCGCGGGCTTCGCGGTCGGTCTCGCGCAGCGCCAGGCCCATGGCCACGCGCATGAAGAACACCTGCGGCAGTTCGATGCGCGTGCCGCGGATGTGCAGGAAGTAGCGGTCGTACAGGGTCTGCAGGCCGAGGTAGCCGAATTGCAGGTCGCGCTTGGCGTTCAGGGCGTGGCCCAGCTTGGTCAGGTCATAGCTGGCCAGATCGGGCGACAGCAGGCCGCCTTCGATGCCGCGGGCGATGAAGGTGGGGAAGTACTCGGCGTAGCGGGCGGCCATGCCGTCCTGCGAGACTTCTTCGCCCAGCACTTCCTTGCGGATCGTGTGCAGCAGCAGACGGGCGGTGACCTGGCTGTAGGCCGGGTCCTTTTCGACCAGCGCGCGCGCGGACAGGATGGCGGACTTGAACACTTCGTCGACGGGGATGCCGTCGTAGAGGTTCTTGACCGTTTCCTTCAGGATCGCTTCCGTGTCGATGAATTCGGCCAGGCCTTCGCCGGCGGCTTCGATGGTGGCGCGCAGCTCAGCCAGATCCAGCGGGCGGCGCACGCCGGCGTCGGTCACGTTCAACACGTGTTCCTGCGGGGCGGCGGCCTTTTCCTGGTTGTCGGCGGCGGCGGCAGCGGCGGCAGCGCGTTCCTGCGTGCGCTTTTCGCGGTACAGCACGTAGGCGCGGGCGACGTCGTGTTCGCCCGAGCGCATCAGGGCCAGTTCGACCTGGTCCTGGATGTCTTCAATATGGAAGGTGCCGCCGTTGGGGCGGTTGCGCACCAGCGCGTTGACGGCCTGGCCGGTCAGGTTCTCGACCAGCTCACGCACGCGCGCGGAGGCCGCGCCCTGGCCGCCGTTGACGGCCAGGAAGGCCTTGGTCATGGCGATGGCGATCTTGTTGGGTTCGAACCCGACCACCGAGCCATTGCGGCGAATGATGTTGTAGCTGGCCCATTGCCCGCCATTGGGGTCGGCAGGGGAATCGGTTTGGGAGGGCGGCACGGCCGAGGGCCGGGTCACAGAGGCGATCGTAGTCTGCATGGAAGCTCCTGTGCGAAAAGCGCGTAGATAGCGACATGACGGCGTCATGTCAGGTACAAAATCGGATCTTTTGAGGGGGTCGTAACGCTAGGACGGCTTAGTCCAAAAGGCGTGGCCGACGGGAATCAGCTCTTAAGCGACCACAACATATAGTGTAGCACCCCTCGTTGGACACTAATTCTAGTGATCGAGTACGACAGGGACAAGAAAAAAATAAGACGAAGTTCACAAAAGGTTGTTACCAAATGCACTAGGCGCGCCCAGCAAGGCGCGCCCAGGAAGGTGCCGCTCGGAGCGAATGTTTATGCGGTCTTCCGCAGGGGCATATCGCGCGGGGCAGGCGCCGTATAGGTTTGCATCAAGCGGCCCAACTCCGTCCGATACTTCTCGACGTTTGCAGCCTTCACGTGACCGAAGCCGCGGATGGTTTCTGCAAGGCCGGCGATTGTAGCCGCTTGAGCCAGCTTGTCGCGGGTCAACCCTGCGAGCAACTGGTCTATGGTCTGGCGGTACTCGCGCACCAGCGCCCGTTCCATCTTGCGTTCGGCGGTGTGGCCGAAGGGATCGAACCAGGTGCCGCGCAGGCCCTTCAGGCGCGTCAGCATTTTCAGCGCGGTCATGGTGCGCGGGCCCAGCGTCATCTTGCGCGGCACGCCGGTGCGCGGGTCCTTGCGGGCGAAGATGGGCGGGGCCATGTGAAAGCGCAGGCTGTAGTCGCCTTCGAACTGGCCCTGCAACTGCGCCTGGAAGGAGGCGCCCGTGTAGAGCCGCGCGACTTCGTACTCGTCCTTGTAGGCCATGAGCTTGAAGAGGCCGCGCGCGACAGCGAGCGCCAGGCGCGGCGTCTTGGCGTCGGGCGCCAATTCGCGTTCGCGCGCCGCGACGGCCTCGACCACGTCCTGGAACTGGCGGGCGTAGTCGGCGTTTTGATAGGCGGTCAGGTCTTCGATGCGGCGGGCGACGGCGCGTTCGAACGATTCGGGCACGTGCAGTTGCACGACCTGGGCGCGCGGGCGCAGCGCGCCTTCCAGCGCGTCGGGCTGGTGCGCTGCCAGACGGCCGCTGTCGAAGGCAGCCCGGTTGGCGGCCACGGCCACGCCGTTGAGTTCGATGGCGCGGTTGATTGCGGCCTGCGACAGCGGCACGCCGCCGCGCTGCCAGGCATAGCCCAGCATGAACATATTGGACAGGATGCTGTCGCCGAATAGCGCCAGCGCGGCCTCGTGCGCGTCGATCGCGACGGTGTTGGATTCGCCCGCGGCGTGGCGGATCTTGGCCAGCAGCGCTTCGGGCCGCATGGCCGCGTCCGGGTTGCGGGTGAAGTCGGAGACCGGGGCCACGTAGCTGTTGACCGTGACCTGGGTGTGGCCGCGGCGCAGCGCGCCCAGCGAGTCCGGCGCCACGGAGGCGACCGGGTCGCACAGGATCGCGGCGTCGGCCTGCTGCCAGTCCAGGCGTACCGGGCCGGCAGGCGCGCCGGCAGGCGCCAGGCGGATGTGGCTGACGACCGTGCCGCCTTTCTGCGCCAGGCCGGTCAGGTCCAGCACCGCGGCGGACAGGCCTTCCAGATGCGCCGCCATCGACACGATGGCGCCGATGGTGATGACGCCGGTGCCGCCCATGCCGGCGACCAGCAGGCGATAGGGATGGTCCAGCGCGGGCATGGCCGGCAGGGGCAATTGCGCGATCAATTTCTGCAGGCGTTCCTGGTCGGCCTTGGGCGCCGCGCTCTTCTTGGGCTTGCCGCCCATCACGGAGACGAAGCTGGGGCAGAAGCCTTCGGCGCAGGAATAGTCCTTGTTGCAGCTGGACTGGTCGATGGCGCGCTTGCGGCCATAGGGCGTTTCCAGCGGCACCACCGACAGGCAGTTCGATTGCACGCCGCAGTCGCCGCAGCCTTCGCAGACGGCGCTGTTGATCAGCATGCGGCGCGCCGGGTCGGGAAATTGGTTCTTCTTGCGGCGGCGGCGCTTTTCAGCGGCGCAGGTCTGGTCATGGATCAGCACGGTCACGCCGGGGATCTCGCGCAGCTCGCGCTGCAGCGCGTCCAGTTCGCGGCGGTGGTGCACCTTGATGCCGGCGCCCAGGTCCACGCCTTGGTACTTTTCGGGTTCGTCGGTGGTGACGACGATGCGGGCCACGTTCTCGCCGCGCAGTTGCTGGCAGATGCTGGGCACCGAGATCGGGCCGTCGATGGGTTGGCCGCCCGTCATGGCCGTGGCGTCGTTGAACAGGATCTTGTAGGTGATGTTGGCCTTGGCGGCCACGGCCTGGCGGATGGCGAGATAGCCGGAGTGGTAATAGGTGCCTTCTCCCATGTTCTGGAAGATGTGCGGCATCTTGGTGTAGCGCGACAGGCCGATCCAGTCCACGCCTTCGCCGCCCATCTGCGTCAGGCCGCCGGTGTCGCGGTCCATCCAGGCGGCCATGTAGTGGCAGCCCACGCCCGACAGGGCCTGGCTGCCTTCGGGCACCTTGGTCGAGGTGCTGTGCGGGCAGCCCGAACAGAAATAGGGGCGGCGGCGCATGCCGTCGGCATCGTTGGACAACGGCGCCTGGCACGCGAATGCGGACAGGTCCGCCGCCAGCGGCAGGCCGGCGGCGCGGCTGAGCCAGCTGGCCAGCGGCTGCGCCAGCAGGGAAGGGCGCAGCTGGCCGGCCGAGGGCACCAGCGCTTCGCCGTCGAAGCCTTTCTTGCCGATGACGGTGGGGCGGTCCGGCAGGTTGAACAGCAGGTCCTTGATCTGGCTTTCGACCACGGCGCCCTTTTCCTCGATCACCAGGATGTGCGAGAGGCCGCGCGCGAATTCCAGCAGACGTTCGCTATCCAGCGGCCAGGTCAGGCCGGGCTTGTAGATGCGCACCGGCGCGTTGGCGGTGACGGTGTCCACGCCCAGGCGCGACAGCGCTTCCAAGGTGTCCAGGTGCGCCTTGCCCACCGTGACGATGCCGACAGTGGCCTTGGGCGCCGGACAGGTCAGGCGGTCGATGCTGTGGCGGCGCGCGAATGCGGCCACGGCCTTCATGCGCAGGTTCATGCGCGTTTCGATCGCCAGCGACAGGAAGTCGCGCGCGGAATATTCCAGCGATTCGGGCGGCATGTCCGGATCCGCCGGCATGTCGTAGCGCTGGGCAGGGGCGGGAACAAAGGAATGCCCGCATTCGATGGTTTCGGACACGGCCTTGAAGGCGACCCAGGTGCCCGAGTAGCGCGACAGGGCCCAGCCCCACAGCGCGAAGGTTTCGTATTCGTCGATGGAGGCGGGATGCACGATGGGCATCTGCCAGCCGATCAGCGAGGCCTCGCTGGAGTGCGGGATGGAGGACGAGACGGCGGTGTGGTCGTCGCCCACCACCACCAGCACGCCGCCGTTGCGCGATGCGCCCGCCGCGTTGCCATGATGCAGCGCGTCGCCGGCGCGATCCACGCCGGGGCCCTTGCCGTACCACATGGCATAGACGCCATCGACGTTGCGGTCGGCGCGCACGCCGGCCTGCTGGGTGCCCATGACCGCGGTGGCCGCCATGTCTTCGTTGATGGCCGGCAGGAAGGTGATCTGGTTGGCGTCCAGCGCCTTTTGCGCCTTCCACATGGCCATGTCCACGCCGCCCAGCGGCGAGCCGCGGTAGCCCGAGACGAAGCCGGCCGTGTTCAGGCCGCGTTCGCGGTCCATCCGGGCTTGGGTGAGCATGATGCGCACCAGCGCCTGGGTGCCGGTCATGAAGATGCGGCCGGAGCTGCGGGTGAGGTTGTCGGCGAGCTGGTACTCGAGGTCCAGCTGGGGTTCGGCGGCGGGGGTACCGTCCATGGTGAATACTCCTGGTTTCGGCACCATGATAGGTTCGCGAGCCATCAGGTTTATTGCGTTTTTGGATCGTGCTATCCCTATAATTCGCAATGAACGTTTCGTGTTCGATAAAAACCAGGAGACTAAGCGATGGACAAGACCGATATCGGCATCCTCAAGGCCTTGCAGGAGGACGGCCGGGCCTCGGCGCAGCAGCTTTCAGAGAAGGTGGGGCTGTCGGCCGCGCCGGTATGGCGGCGGGTGAAGGCGATGGAGGCCAGCGGGGTGATCCAGGGCTATAGCGCCCAGGTGGACCGCAGCAAGGTGGGGCTGGGCTGCATGTTCGCGCAGATCAGCCTGGAACGGCACTCCGCCAATACGGTCGAAAACTTCGAGCGCTCGGTGCGCGACGCGCCCGAAATCCTGGAGTGCTACGCGGTGACGGGGGATTCGGACTTCCTGCTGAAGATCCTGGTCGAAAGCCCGGAGGCCTATGACCGTTTCCTGCACCGGTTCCTGTTCAACATGCCGGGCATACGGCAGACGCGCACCATCGTCGCGCTGCGCGAAATCAAGCACGAGCAGCGCCTGCCGCTGTAGATAAAACGGGCCCTCTCTATATAGATATAGGAGGGCCCCGAATTTATTGGGGTTGGATGCCCGAGATCCGGATCCATTCCTTCCAGCGCGCGGTGTCTTCCTTCACAAAGGCATCGAAGCGCGCCACGTCCATCGATTCCGGCGTCAGGCCCAGGGCGCGCAGCTTCTTCGCAGTCGCTTCGTCCTTCACCGCCGCCTGCATGTGGGCGTTCATCTTTTCCACGATGTCCTGCGGCGTGCCTGCCGGGGCCGACAGGCCGAGCCAGCCGGCAACGACGAAATCCGGATAGTAGGTGGCCATGGTCGGCACGCTGGGCCAGGCCGCATGCGGCTGGGCGCCGGTGACGGCAATGGGGATGAGCCCCTTGCCGTCGATCTGGCCCATCGCGGTCAAGTAGTCGACGAAGGCGAAGTTGATCTGCTTGCCGCGCAGGTCGGTGATGATCTGCGTGATGTTCTTGTAGGCAGCGCCGGTGATCTCGATGCCGGCGCGTTGCTTCAACAGTTCGGACGGCACTTGCGAGGACGAGCTGTAGTAGCCGAAGAAGACCTGTCCGGGATGCTGCTTGGCATAGGCGACCAGGTCGGGCACCGTGCGGTACGGGCTGTCGGGCGACACCACGCCGACCGTGCCGAAGGTGCCCAGCATGCCGACCTGGCGGAAGTCCTTCTGCGCGTCGTAGGGCAGGCTCTTGTAGAGGAACTGGTTGGCCGAGTGGGTGGAGTTGGTGGACAGCAGGAAGGTATAGCCGTCCGCCGCGGCGTTCTTTGCGGCGTTGGTGCCGACGATGCCGCCGGCGCCGGGACGGTCCTCGACCACCACGGTCTGGCCGGTCTTTTCGCCCAGGTATTGCGCCAGGGTGCGCGCGGTGAGGTCGGCCGCGCCGCCGGCGGCGGACGGCACGATGAGGGTCACGGGTTTCTCGGGCCAGCCGGCGGCGTGCGAGGCCGCGGCCAGCAGCAGGCCGGCGCCGATCAGGGCCGGACGGAGGGAACGGGGAATGGACATGCTTGTCTCCTGATGGCGCGATTGCGCGTCGTTGTCGTTGTTGTCGTTGGTATTGGGGGGGCGATCAACCGAATTGGCTGCGGTGCCAATCCAGGATGGCGGCGGCGCTGACTTGCCATTGGTCCGCGTACATCATGCAATGCGGTTGGCCGGCAAGCACGGCGTGTGAAAAACCGAAGCGGTGCGCGATCGCCAGATCCTGGCCTGGCGGATGGCGGTCATGCGTGTCCAGGCCGGCTTCCAGGCACAGGCCGGGAGCGTGGATGGCGGCGGCGTCGACGGGCACGCGCAGCAGATAACGGTCGTTGAGCACCTCCGGACTTTCGGGGCACAGGCGCCGCGATACCGAGGCGACGTTGCGGTCTGGCGAGGTCGCCAGAAAGCGCGCGCGGATTTCGGCGTCGTTCGGCGCGCTGCGCGGCAGGCCTTCGGGGACAGGGGGCAGCGCTTGCGCGCCGGGCAGGTCGCCGGGCGGCGACGGCGCCAGCAGGACCACGCCCGCCACCGTCCGCTGGCTGGCGCCCAGCAGCGCGGGCAGCGCGCCCATGCTGTGGCCGATGACGACCGTGGGACGAGCCAGCGCGTCCAGCGCGCTGACGACATCCTGGCCCAGGTCGGCGATGCCAACCGACGCAAACGCCGCGTCCTGGGGCAGGGCGCCGTGGCCGCGCAGATCCAGCGCCGCGCAGGCGAGGCCGGCGCGGGCGAAGAAATCCAGATAGTGCGCATAGCACCAGGCGCCGTGGTAAGCGCCGGGCACGAACAGCAGGCCTGGCCTGTCGTCCCGAGGATCGGCGCCGACTATCAGGCGGCCCTGGCCGGCGGGATGCGCGGGCAATTGGTCGATGCGGTTGAAATCCAGCGGGTCGGCGCGGGTGGAAAGAGGCGGGAGCAGCGAGTCGGCATTCATGGTGCGGCCATCTTAGGTGCGGCCGAATTATCAGAAAACTTTATTTTTCATATGATTGGATAAGTTTCACTAATCGAGGCCAGCCATGCGCCCCTTGCCCGAGATTTCCATCACGCACTACCGCCACTTCCTGCTGGTGGCCGAGCTGCGCAGCTTCCGCGCGGCCGCGGCGCGGGCCTTCCGCTCACAGCCGGCGTTGTCGCTGTCCATCCGCGAGATGGAGCAGCGCCTGGGGCAGCCGCTGTTCGAGCCGGGCAACCGTGGCACGCTTACGCGATTCGGGCAGGATTGCCTGCCGCTGGCGCGTGAACTGGTGCAGCACCACGACCGCGTGGCGGGCGCGCTGTCGGGGCTGGCAAGCAACGAGGCCGGCACCTTGACCATGGCGTCCGTTGCCACCGTGGCCACGCACTGGTTGCCGGAACTGGTGGCGACGTACCGCGAACGCTATCCGGCGGTGGCGTTGCGCCTGTTCGACGACAACTCGGAAGGCGTGGAGCGCATGGTGCTGGCAGGGGAGGCGGAGCTGGGCGTGTGCAGTCCGGTGTCGCAGGACCGGCGACTGTCGTTCGAGCCTTTGCTGCGTGACGCCTTCGGCCTGGTCTGCCATCGCGGCCATCCGCTGGCCAGGCGCAAATCGGTGACCTGGCGCGAGATCGAGGACCTGCCTCTGGTCGGCACCATCGCCCATCGCCAGCTTGCCGGCTATCCGCAGGCGGCCTTCATGCTGGACCGGCAGGTCTTCGTGTCCAACATGATGTCGCTTCTGGCCATGCTGGAACGCGGCGTCGGCGTCACGGTGCTGGCGCGGCTGGGCGTGCCGCCGGACTCACGCGGACTGGCCTTCGTGCCGCTATCCGCCCCGCGCATCGAGCGTGAACTGGGCATCACCCGGCTGGCCGGCCGCAGCCTGTCTCCGGCTGCCGCGCGCATGGAGGAAATGCTGCGCGCGAAGGCCGCGAAACGCGGCCGCACTGTCGCTTGAAACCAACGCATTTTTGCGATTTGCGGCCATAAAACAGGCCAATTCCGGGGCCTACTGTTGCGCAATTGCACTGGTCGCGGATCGCCGTTGATTCTTCGCAAACGGCTCTTTAGAGTGCGTGATGTTTGCTGCGCGAGGGACGCGCCGGGGTGCTCGGTGCGGCGCGTCGACAGACGTGTTGAGGAAGTCATGAGCAGTGTGTATTTGCGTACGGCGGGCGTCGCCTGCGCCGTTCTGATCCTGGCCGGCTGCGCCGCCAGAAAGCCCGCCACCATCACCGAGGCCCAGCCCGCGGAACCGCCCAAGCCGGTGGCCTGCGTGCCCGCCAAGGCCGGCGATCCCATGATAGGCACCTGGCTGTCGAACAGCCGCCCGCGCGATGTCAGCGGCGATCTGCAATCGCTGATCGTGCTGTCCGCCGATGGCACCATGGCCTATGAATCCCTGCTGAAGATCGGCCGCAAGACGCGTCCCGCGTTGCGCGAGACCGGCTGCTGGAGCGTGGCGGACGGCATCTACACGATGCAGACCACCAAGTCCGCTGGCGAACTGGTGGACGCCAACGATCCGATCTACCTGAACCGCTACCGCGTCGAAAAGGTCGAGAAGACCCGCCTGACGATGCGCGAGCTGAAAAACGGCGGCCAGGTCATGACCGCGCGCCGCATGCCCACGGGCTACCGCCTGCCTTATTGAGCGTTGCGCGGGACGGACATTCCGCCCCGCGGCAAAGCCAAGATGGCCGGGCTGCGGTAAGGTGCGGTCTTCACCCATCGCCCGCAGCCGGTCATCCATGCCTGCCTTGTCCTCCGAAGCGCGCGCCATCGCGCTGCTTGCCCTGGCCGCTTTCGTCAGCGCCAGCGCCTTCCGCATTTGTGATCCCATGTTGCCGCAGCTGGCGGCGGAATTCGGCACCACTACAGGCCAGGCCGCGCGCGCCGTGACCGCGTTCGCCGTGGCCTACGGCGTGTTGCAGATGTTCTTCGGCCCCCTGGGCGACCGCTACGGCAAGTACCGCGTCGTCAGCATCGCGACCTTTGCCTGCGCGCTGGGCAGCGCCGGCGCCGTGGTTGCCGGGTCGCTGGACGTGCTGGTGTTCTGCCGCGTCCTTTCGGGCGCCGCAGGGGCGGGCATCGTGCCGTTGTCGATGGCCTGGATCGGCGACAACGTGCCCTACGAACGCCGCCAGGCCACCCTGGCGCGCTTCCTGACCGGCACCATCCTCGGCATGTCGGCCGGCCAACTGGCTGGCGGCCTGTTTGCCGACACCGTGGGCTGGCGCTGGGCGTTCGCCGCGCTGGTCTGCGGCTATCTGATAGTGGGCGTGCTGTTGTTGCTGGAAGTGCGGCGCCAGCAGGTCTCGGGCCTGGGCCAGGTGGATCCCGGCGCGGTGCGCCAGGGCTTCGTGGCGCAGGCGCGGCTGGTGTTGAGTACGCCCTGGGCGCGCATCGTGCTGGCGACGGTATTCGTCGAAGGCCTGCTGGTGTTCGGCGCCCTGGCCTTTGCGCCTTCCTACCTGCATGAACGCTTCGGTATCTCTCTGACCGCCGCGGGCGCGCTGGTGGCCGTGTATGCCGTCGGCGGCTTGCTTTATACGGTGGTTGCCGGCCGCATCCTGAAACGCCTGGGGGAACGCGGGCTGGCGATCGCCGGCGGACTGGTGCTGGGCGTGGCGTTCCTGTCGTATTTGCTAGGTCCGGTTTGGATGTGGAGCTTGCTGGCCAGCGTGCTGGCGGGTTTCGGCTACTACCTGCTGCATGCCACGTTGCAGACGAATGCGACGCAGATGGTGCCGTCGGCGCGCGGCACGGCCGTCGCGTGGTTCGCGTCCTGCCTGTTCATGGGCCAGGCGGCGGGCGTGGCCTTGGCGGGCGCGGTGGTCGACGAGATCGGGCCTGCCGCGTTGTTTGGCGGCTCGGCGGCGCTGTTGCCCTTGCTGGGCGCGTTCTTCGCGCGCACATTGAAGGCGCGCGCGGCCATCCAGCAAGCCTGAAGGAACGGCTGAAAACACCGCGGGCCTTGCTCATTCCAGGATGAGCAAGGCCCGCGGTGTTTTTGGGACAGGCGCTTAGATCGCAGCCAGGCGCTTGAGCACCGTCTGCTTGCCCAGCAGGGCCAGCACGGCGTCCACGGCCGGGGTCTGGGTCTGGCCGGTGACGGCGACGCGCAGGGGAATGGCCAGTTGCGGCATCTTCATGCCGCGATCGGCCAGTACGGCCTTGATCAGGGCGGACAGGGCTTCGCGGGTCCAGTCCGCGTCCTGGGCGCGCTGGGCGAAGTCGGCCAGCGCTTCGCGCGCGGGGGCGGTCAGGTGTTGCTCGGCCAGCTCGGCGGGCGCGCCCTTGAACTCGGCGCAGAACAGCATGGCGCCGTCGGCCAGTTGCTCCAGCGTTTCAGCGCGGTCCTTCAAGAGGCCCATGACGCCCGGCAGGTCGATCTTTTCCGGATGGCCGCCGCGGTTCGCCACGCGCGGCGCCACGCGCTCGGCCAGTTCGGCGTTGTCCATCTGCTTGATGTAGTGGGCGTTGACCCAGTTCAGCTTCTTCGGATCCCACTGCGAGGCCGACTTGGACAGGTGCTTGGTGTCGAACCACGACACCAGCTGGTCGCGCGAGAAGAGTTCGTCGTCGCCGTGGCTCCAGCCCAGGCGTGCCAGGTAGTTGACCATGGCTTCCGGCAGATAGCCTTCGTTGTCGTACTCCATGACGTTGACGGCGCCGTGGCGCTTGGACAGCTTTTCGCCGTCCGGACCCAGGATCATGGGCACGTGGCCGTATTCGGGCAGCGTGGCGCCCAGCGCGCGCAGGATGTTGATCTGGCGCGGGGTGTTATTGACGTGGTCGTCGCCGCGCAGCACGTGGGTGATGCCCATGTCCCAGTCGTCGACCACGACGCAGAAGTTGTAGGTGGGCGTGCCGTCCGGGCGCGCGATGATCAGGTCGTCGAGTTCGGTGTTGTCGAAGCTGATCGTGCCCTTGACCATGTCGTTCCAGGAAGTCGCGCCTTCCTGCGGGTTCTTGAAGCGCACCACGGGCTTGCGGCCTTCCGGGATGGCCGGCAGGGTCTTGCCGGGTTCGGGACGCCAGGTGCCGTCGTAGCGCGGCTTGTCGCCGCGGGCGCGGGCGGCTTCGCGCATGGCTTCCACTTCCTCGGGCGAGCTGTAGCAGTGGTATGCGGTGCCGGCGGCCAGCATCTGCGCGACCACCTCGCGGTAGCGGTCCATGCGCTGCATCTGGTAGAAGGGGCCTTCATCGGGCTGCATGCCCAGCCAGTCCATGCTGTCCAGGATGGCCTGCACCGCTTCCGGCGTGGAGCGTTCGACGTCCGTGTCTTCGATGCGCAGCACGAAGGTGCCTTGGTGGTGGCGCGCGAAGGCCCAGGAGAACAGCGCCGTGCGGGCGCCGCCCAGATGCAGGAAACCCGTGGGCGAGGGCGCGAAACGGGTACGAATGGGGGTAGAGGCGTTGGAAGTCATAGGTGGCAATGATAGCGGCTGCGGCGCCACAAATCGGCGTCAGGCTGGGCCCATGTCAAACGTAGGGCGGGGTTGTCTTGTTACGATGAGGGGTATTTTAGATTAGGGCCTGCTAACACCATGTTGCGACATGCTCTCGCTCCGATGTTCGAGCCCGCCTCGCTGGTGATCGTCGCCGATCGGCCGCTGCCGGCGGCGGCCTCGTTGCCGCCCGCGCTCAAGGGCAAGACCACAGTGGTGGCCTGCGAAGTCGGCGCCGCGCCGGACCTGCCGGACACGTTGCAGGGCCTGGCCCAGGGCGAACGGCCTGATCTGGCCCTGGTTTGCGTTTCGCCCGCCGTCCTGCCGGAAACGCTGCGCAGGCTGTCGCCGCTGGCGCCGCGCTCGGTGATCCTGTTGCCGCATGAACTGCCCGACCCGTATCCGCGCGGCACGCTGGCGCTGTGCCGCGCCTGGGCCGAGGAAAACCGCTGCGAATTGCTGGGTCCGCGCTCCTTCGGCGCCCAGCGGCCGCACGCCGGGCTGAACCTGAGCCAGCACCCGGTGCTGGCGCGCGCCGGCCGCGTGGCGCTGTTGGCGCAGTCGCGCTCCATCATGGCCGCGGTCATGGACTGGGCCGAAGATGTGCACATCGGCTTTTCCACCGCCGTGTCGCTGGGCGACGAGGCGGTGGTGGGCCTGTCCAAGGTGCTGGACTACCTGGCCAGCGATCCGCGCACGGACAGCATCGTGCTCTATCTGGAAGACGTGGGCCCGGCCCGCGAATTCATGAGCACCTTGCGCGCCGCGGCTTCGATCAAGCCCGTGATCGTGCTGAAGGCCGGCCGTGCGGACACCGACAGCGCCGATGCCATCTTCGACGCCGCGCTGCGCCGCGCGGGCGCGGTGCGGGTACGCTATTTCGTGCAGCTGTTCTCGGCCGTCAAGGTGCTGGGCTACACGCGCCGTCCCAAGGGCCGGCGCGTGGCGCTGATCTCCAACGGCAGCGGGCCGCCCCAGCTGGCCATGGACCTGATCGGCCCGGACGCCGCCGTGCTGCGCGCCGAACTCGCGCCCGCGACCCAGCGGACGCTGGCGGCCATGCTGGAGCCGGACGCGGCCACCGCCAATCCCGTCATCACCTTCACGCCGCTGACGCCCGAACGCATCCGCGCCATGCTGGACGCGGTGCTCGACGATGCCGGCGTGGACGGCGTGCTGGTGCTGCTGGCACCCGACGCGCTGGCCGACATGCCGGCGGTGGCGCGCGAGCTGGCGCAGATCGCACCCAAGGCGAAAAAGCCGGTCGTCACCTGTTTCATGGGCGATGCCGGCATGCGGCCGCTGCGGCGCATGCTGGACGACGCGGGCACCTCGGCGTTCCGCACGCCGGAATCGGCCGCCGATGCCTTCGGCGTGCTGGCGACCCATCACTACAACCAGCAGCTGCTGTTGCAGACGCAGCCGCCGGAGCCGGCCAGCCATGTGCCGGACCTGGGCGCCGCGCGCGAGATCCTGGCGCGCGTGCGCGCGGAATGCCGGCGCGAACTGAATACCTCTGAAATCCGCAGCTTGCTGGCCCTGTTCTACGTGCCGCTGCGCGACACGCCGATGGACGTGGCGGCGGCCGAGCCGGAATCCCGCCCCATGGCGATCCGGGTGCGGCGCGATCCGCAGTTCGGCCCCGTCATCCGCTTCGGCGCGGGCGGTCCGGACGCGGTGCTGTCGCAATCCGACCGCGGCGTCGACCTGCCGCCGCTCAACGGCTTCCTGGCCCGCCAGCTGATCGAACGCAGCCGGCTGTGGCGCCGGGTGCTGGCGCCGCGCATCGGCCACATGGCCGCCGAGGCGCTGCAACAGGCGGTGGTGCTGGTGTCCGAGCTGGTGTCGGAATTGCCGGATATCGAGTCCCTGGACATCGATCCGCTATACGCCGGAGAAACCCATCTGCGCGCTGGCGGATTGCGCATGACGCTGACCGAGAAGCCCGGCTGCGAAACGCCGCAGACCGCAGGCTATCCGCATATGGCGATCCACCCGTATCCGGCCCGGCTGGTCCAGGTGCGCCGCTTCGCCGACGGCATCCCCTGGGTGCTGCGTCCCATCCGTCCCGAGGACGGCGAGCCGCTGCAGGAATTCATCCGCGGCCTGTCGGAGCGTTCGCGCTACATGCGCTTCGTGTCCATGATGCGCGAGCTGACCCCGCGCATGGTGTCGCGCTACACGCAGGTGGACTACCACCGCGAGCTGGCGCTCGTGGCCGCTACGCAGGTGCCCAACCCGGCCAACCGCGGGCATCCGCGCGAGGTCCTCGTGGGCTTCGCGCACTACCTGCGCAATCCTGACGGCAGGGGGGCGGAGTACGCGCTGGTGATCGGTGACGACTGGCAACGCCGCGGCCTGGGCCGCCAGCTGATGTCGGCGCTGATCGACGCGGCGCGCGAACAGGGGTTGGAATACATCGACGGCCTGGTGTTGTCGACCAACCGGCCCATGCTGTCGCTGATGACCAGCCTGGGCTTCACCAACGACGCGGATCCGGAAGATCCGACGATGCGCCGGGTCTGGTTGAACCTGTCCTGATCCCAGGCCCGTTCAGGCGGTCTTTCTGGCCGCCTGGGCGGGCTTGAGCCGCGCGATCGATTCGTCCACCGACAGCACGTCGCCGAAGAACAGCATCCAGCCGTGCAGCGCATGCTCGTGCTCGGCGGGCGTGACGGCGGCCAGCGCGTCGTCCACCATGATGGTGCGGAAGTCCCGCATCATCGCGTCGCGGGCGGTGGATTCGCAGCACACGTTGGTGACCGTGCCAGCGATCAGCAGCGTGTCCACGCCGCGCCCGCGCAACAGCGGCTCCAGTTCGGAAGAGCCCGGCGCCATCGCGCTGTAGAAGCGCTTGGTCACGCGCAGGTCGGCGTCGTGCGCATGCAGGTCCTGATGCAAGGCATATCCGGGAGCATCGCGGCGCAGTGTTTCCAGGCGCCTGGCGCTGCGCTCCGGCGTCAACATCACGCCGTGATGGTGCGACCAGAACGAGTCGGCGTTATCAGAAGCGGTCTGCACCCACACGATGGTGCCGCCGGCGGCGCGCACCGCGTCGCACAGGCGGTTGATGGGGGCGATGATCTCGCGCGCCGGCGCGCATTCGCCCTGATAGCCGGGCAGCGTGAAGTACTGCTGCATGTCCACCACCACCACCGCGAGGCGCGCGGCGGGCAGTTCGTCATAGGGATGCAGGCGGCCCTGGCGGGCGATCACGCGGTCCTGCACCCATTGCGGGAATTCCATGGCGGCTCCTTATCCGTAGCGCCGCGCGATGGCGGCTTCGATGCGGTAGACGATCAGGTACATCACGCTGGAGATCACGGCCAGGATGGCGATGGCGGTCATGACGATATTCAGCTTGAACACCTGGCTGCCGTTCATGATGAGAAAGCCCAGGCCGGAATCCGCCGACTGGAACTCGCCCACGATCACCCCAACCAGCGCCAGGCCGATGTTCATCTTCACCGCCGCGATCAACGTGGGCACGCTGCCCGGCAGCACCACCTTGGTCAGCACCTGCCAGCGGCTGGCGCCGAAGGTGTGGGCCAGCTTCACCTTGTTCAGGTCGATGCCGCGAAAGCCCGCATACACCACCATGATGGTCACGAACACCGCGATCGCCACGGCCATGCCGTATACCGCGTAGTCCGACCCCAGCCACAGGTAGAAGATCGGCACGAAGGCGATCTTGGGCATGGCATTGGCCACCACCAGGAAGGGGTCCAGCACCTTGTACAGGAAGTCCGACCACCACAGCGCCGCCGCCACCACGATGCCGATCGCCATGCTCAGGCCGAAGCCCACCAGCGTGGCGCTCAGCGTGGTCATGATGTGCTTGCCCAGGTTGCCGTTGTTCCAGAGTTCGATGAACGTCGGCCACAGCGCGCTGGGGTAGCTGGTCAGGAGCGGGTTGAGAATGTGCATGCGCGGCAGGATTTCCCAGGCGCACAGGAACACGGCCAAGAGCAGCGCCTGCGCGACGCGGATATGCCGGCGGCGGGCGCGGTCGCGCCGGAGGTAGTTCAGGTACTTCTCGCTGGGCGCGCGCACGGCGCGCAGCGGAACGGTGTTGGCGACGGGCGCGTTCATGGGTCAACCCTCCACGTGGACATCGAGCTCGTCCCACAGCTGTTTGAAGTAGGTATTGAATTCCGGCCGCGAGCGCGCCTGGAATGGCGTCGGCCGCGCCTGGCCGTCGCCGTAATGGATGCGGTACTGGCTCTTCAGGCGGCCGGGACGGCGCGACAGCACGATCACACGGTCGGTCATGGCGATGGCTTCGCCGATGTCGTGGGTGACCAGCACCACGGTCTTGCCTTCGCGCCTCAGGATGTCCACCACTTCGTCGGAGATTGCCAGCCGGGTCTGCGAATCCAGCGCCGAGAAAGGCTCGTCCAGCAGGATCACGTCCGGCTCGGTGACCAGGGTGCGGGCCAGCGCGGCGCGCTGCCGCATGCCGCCCGACAACTGGCGCGGCGTGTGCGACAGGAACGCGCCCAGTCCGCATTTCTCCAGCAGATGCACGGCGCGCGCCTCGCTGCGCGCATCGCGCCGGCCCTGGATCTCCGCGCCCAGCATGACGTTGTCCAGGATGGTGCGCCACTCGAACAGGTAGTCCTGCTGCAGCATGTAGCCGATGCGCGGATTGGGCTTGGTCACGGCCTGGCCGTCTATCATCACGGCGCCCGAGGTCGGCGGAATCAGGCCGGCGATCAGCGACAGCAGGGTGCTCTTGCCGCAGCCGCTTTGCCCGATCAGGCTGACGAATTCGCCCGCCGCCAGCGTGAACGACACATTCGACAGCGCCTCCGTCTCGCCTTCCTGGGTGAAATAGGAAAGACAGACCTCGCGCAGTTCGATCTTCGCCGTGGCGGTGTCCGGCTTCAGGTTGTGGATAACGGCGCCCATCATTGGGCCTTCTTCGCGAAGTCGGTCACCACCACGTCCTCGTACTTCACGCGGGCGTTGTCCTTCATGACCGCGCTGGCGATCAGCATGTCCTGCAACTGGTTCATGGCTTCGGCCGTCACCAGCGGCGTGGTTTTCCAGATCTGGTACTTCTTGTAGCGCTCGATGGCCTCGGTCACCGCGGCCTGGTCCATGCCGGGGAAGTAAGTCATGATCTGCGGCGTCAGCGTGGCCGCGGGCGTGTCCTTCACGTATTTTTCGGCGCGCGCCACCACGTCGGTCCAGGCCTGGATGACCTTGGGGTTGTCGCGGATGTACTTGTCGGTGGCGGTGAAAACGGTGTAGTCCACCTGGCCGACTTCGTGGCCCACCGAGGCGACGATGTAGCCCTTGCCGTTGCGCACCAGTTCGCCGGCCTCGGGTTCAAGAAAGATGCCGTATTCGCCCTGGCCGGCCATCCAGGCGCCCGCGCGCGCGGGAATGCCGATATTGTTCAGCAGCTTCACGTCCTTTTGCGGATCCACGCCATGCTTGCGCAGCGCCGTTTCCAGGAACACGATGGGATTGGAGCCGGGGCGAAAGCCGATCACTTCCTTGCCCTTGAGCATGGACCAGTCGAACTTCTCTACCGGCTTGCGTGCCAAGAGGAAGAAGCCGTCGGTGGCGGTCAGCCCGGCGAAGATCTTGGGCTTGACCGGGGATTCGCTGTTGTGGACGTAGATGGACGCTTCGGGCCCGATCAGCACGATGTCGGCGCTGCCGGACAGCAGGGCGGTCATGCCCTTGTCGGTGCCTTGCGAGGTCTTCATGGACACGTCCAGGCCGGCGTCCTTGAAGTAGCCCTGCGACAGGGCCACGTACTTGGGCACGTAAAGAATGGACCGCACCACTTCTTCGTAGCGGACCTTCACGGGGGGATTGAGGGCTTCGGCCTGGACGGCCAGGGGGGCGAACAGCGCGAGCAGCGCCGCAACCGCCAGACGGGGCGATGGCAAGGATTTCACGGGACTTTCTCCTGCGTCTTGAATGCCACGCCGAAACCCGGCGCGACACGGCCAATGGGATGGATCGACAACAACAACAGGGAAGCCCGAACTGCTTGCTCGGGCCGGTAAGGCTTGGATCGAATACTATATTCAATACAAATAGGCGACAAGCTTTTTGCAGTTGGCGTTTTTCTCTATGGACGCAAGAAAGCCAGCCTATGAAAATTCCAGGCTGGGATACCACTTGGTATACAAAATGAAATCGCAGGCCGCCAGGGCCTGCAAGTGGGCGGGCAGGGGCGCCGGGCGCCTATCTGCCGCGATCAGGGCCGCCGGGCGCGGCCCTGCATGGTCCTCAGACCAGGACTTGATTCAGGAACTTGGAGATATCCGCCACTTCCTCGGCGCAGACCGAGTGCGGCATGGGGTAGGTGTGCCATTGCACGTCGTAACCCAGGCGCTGCAGTTCGGCCAGCGAGGCCTGGGCGCGCGGCAGCGACACCACCGGGTCGTACTGGCCGTGGGCCAGGAAGATGGGCGTGTCGTGATTGGCGCTGTGGCGTTCGGCCTCGGCCGTGTCCAGCAGCGGCAGATAGCCCGACAGGCCCATCATGCCCGCCAGCTTTTCCGGCAGGCGGATGCCGGTGTGCAGGGTCATGGCGCAGCCCTGCGAAAAGCCCGCCAGCACGATCTTCGAGGTCGGGATGCCGCGCGCGTTTTCGCGCGCGATCAGCTTGTGGATCGCAGCCTCGGAGGCGCGGATGCCGCTGGCGTCCTCGACGCGCACCAGGTCCATGACCAGGATGTCGTACCAGGAGCGCATCGCCATGCCGTTATTGATCGTCACGCGCTGCACCGGCGCGTTGGGGAATACGAAGCGCACCGACGCGCCGGCCGGCAGGTCGAGCTCCGGCACGATGGGCGCGAAGTCGTTGCCGTCGGCGCCCAGGCCGTGCAGCCAGATCACGGCGTGCGTGGGATTGGGGGCGGTTTCGATCTCGATGCAATCGAGCAGGTCGGTCGGAGCGTTCATGGACGGCGGACGGTGAAAATCAGAGGGTAAGGGTCTTCAGGGCCTGGAACAGCGCGCGGTAGTGCTTCTTCTGCGGCTCCTGGCCTTGCAGCAGGGCGGCGTTGGCCAGCTTTTCCTTGCGGGCGGCGCGGATCAGCGCGCGCAGCTGTTGCACGTCGGCCTGCGGGTTGTTATTGAGCAGCCGGGTCAGGGCCTCGTCGTCGTCCAGCAGGCGGTCGCGCAAGGTCTCCAGCCGGTGCATGGCGGCGGTTTCCTCGCGCGAGCCGTTTTCCCAGACGTCGAGCTGGGCGCGGATCTCGTCGGCGGGCGCGTCGCGCATCAGCTTGCCCACGAAGTGAACCTGGCGCCGCTTGCCCTCGCGCCCGGTGGTGCGCTGCGCGGTGCGGATCGCTTCATAGAGGCGCTCCGCCAGCGGCAATTGCTTGAGGCGTTCGGGGGACAGTTCGATCAGCTGCTTGCCCAGGTCCAGCAAGGCGTGCATTTCGCGCTTGACCTGCGACTTGCTGGGACGGTCGTAGCCGTTCTCGTCGTAACCGTCGTCGACGGATTCTTCTTCAATATGGGAATTCATGGAAAACTGCGCAATGACAGACTTGGCTATGATAACCGTCTCTGCAAATTGGACAGCAATGGTTAAAACCTCCTCATCCTTGCCGCTGGCGGCGAATCACGCGCGTTTTTCTGAACTCGTCGAACAAACCCTCGCCTATGCGCGCCAGATCGGCGCCTCCGACGCAGCGGCGGAAGTCTCGGAAAGCCTGGGCCTGTCGGTCTCCGTACGCAAGAACGACATCGAAACCGTCGAACAGACCCGCGACCGTTCGCTGGACCTGACGGTCTACGCCGGCCAGAGCCGCGGTTCGGCCTCCACCTCCGACTTCTCCGAAGCGGCGCTGCGCCAGACGGTCGAAGCCGCCTGGCACATTGCGCGCCACACCGCCGCCGATCCGGCCGCCGGCCTGCCCGACGCCGATCAGCTGGCCACCGAATTCCCCGACCTGGACCTGCACCGCGCCTGGGGCGTGTCCACCGAAGAGGCCGCCGAGCTGGCGCTGCGCGCCGAGCGCGCCGCCCGCGAGGTCGATCCGCGCATCACCAATACCGATGGCGCCACCGTGGGCACCTACGAAGGCCAGTTCGTGATGGGCAACACGCGCGGCTTCCTGGGCGGCTATCCGTACTCGCGTCACAGCCTGTCGGTCGCGCCCATCGCAGGACGCGGCAATGGCATGCAGCGCGACTACTGGTACAGCTCCGAACGCGATCCGGCCAAACTGGCCTCGCCGGAGGCCATCGGCCGCTACGCCGCCGAGCGCACGTTGTCGCGCCTGTCGGCCCGCCGCATCCGCACCGGCAAGTTCCCCGTCCTGTTCGAAGCGCCTCTGGCGCTGGGGCTGGTGGGCGCCTTGACCCAGGCTGCCAATGGCGGCGCGCTGTACCGCAAGGCCAGCTTCCTGCTGGACGCGCTGGGCAAGCCCGTCTTCCCCGAGCACATCAACCTGACCGAAGACCCGCACATCCGTGGCGCCATGGGCAGCTCGCCCTTCGACGACGAAGGCGTGCGCACCCGCCGCCGCAGCGTGGTGTCGGCCGGGGTGCTGGAAGGCTATTTTCTGTCGTCCTACACCGCCCGCAAACTGGGCATGACGACCACCGGCAACGCCGGCGGTTCGCATAACCTGGTGTTCAGTTCCACCCAGACCCGCCGCGGCGACGACTTCGAAGCCATGCTCAAGAAGATGGGCACGGGCTTTCTCGTCACCGAACTGATCGGCCAGGGCGTGAACTACGTCACCGGCGACTACTCGCGCGGCGCGTTCGGCTACTGGGTGGAAAACGGCCAGATCCAGCACGCGGTGCAGGAAATCACCATCGCCGGCAATCTCGCCGACATGTTCAAGCAGATCGTGGCGGTCGGCGCCGACACGATTTCGCGCGGCACCAAGACCACTGGCTCGATCCTGATCGAGCAGATGGCGATCGCCGGAATCTGACGTCGCTAGAGCGGCGGCCACATCATGGCCGCCGCGGACTTGCACGGCCCCCGGTCCTTGCACTGCTTTGCAGCCCCTGCACGCTGCCCATTCGCGGACCCGCGTCGCCCTCTATTTGCAAACCTTTACCCGCTGTCCTGTTAATGTCGGCCCATATCGGCGTGTAATATCCAGCGGGTATTGCGTGATGTCCCAGGTGTTGCGGTAAAGGAGCAAAGAGATGCAACGACGTTCGTTCTTGAAGCACGCCGGTCTCGGCGCTGTCGCCACCGGAGCCGCCGTCAGCGCGCCCGCGTTCGCGCAGGACATGCCCTCATTGAGCTGGCGCCTGTCTTCCGGCTTCCCCAGCGCCCTGGATCTGCGCATCGGCGCCGGCGAAAGCTTCTGCAAGTTCGTCTCCGAAGCCACGGGCGGAAAGTTCAACATCCGTCATTTCCCCGAGGGCGAGATCGTGCCCGCCGCGGACCTGATGGAAGCGGTCTCCACCAAGAAGGTGGAATGCGGCCATGCCTCGTCCCGCGCCTACTACGCCAAGAACCCCGTCTTCTGCTTCGACGCTGGCGTGCCCTTCGGCCTGAACGCCAGGCAGATGAACGCCTGGATGAGCGAAGGCGGCGGCCTGAGGCTGACCCGCGAACTCTTCAAACCTGAAAAAATCATCAACTTTCCGCTGGGCAACACCGGCGCCCAGATGGGCGGCTGGTACACCAAGGAAATCAAGCGCGCCGGCGACCTGAAAGACCTGAAAATGCGCGTCGGCGGCCTGGCCGGCGACGTGCTGGCCAAGCTGGGCGTGGCGCCGCAGCAGGCCGATCCAGCCAAGCTGGCCGAAGCCTTCGAGAAAGACGGCCTGCAGGCGGTGGCGGGCGCGGGTCCCTACGATGACGACAAGCTCGGTCTTAATAAGGTTGCTAAGTATTACTACGCACCCGGCTGGTGGGCGCCCGGCGAGCAGCTGTCGCTGTATATCAACGACGAGGCCTGGAACGCGCTGCCCAAGAACTACCAGGCCGTGGTGGATGCCGCCGCACAGGCCGCGCATGCCGCCGCCATCGCCCGCTACGATGCCCGCAACGCGGCCACTCTGGCCCAATTGACGGCAAACGGTGCGCAAATCCGTACATTCCCGCGGTCCATCATGGACCTGGCGTTCGAGGCCACGCAGCAACTCTACAAGGACTTGGGCGCCAAAGACCCCAGATTCAAGGCGATGCATGATAGTTACATGGGTTTTCGCGACAGCGAAATGCCATGGTTCCGCCTGACCGAAAGCGCCTACGACCAATACCTGGGCGTAGCGTTATCGGCCAGAACGTAGGACACTTACGCCTGCCGAATAACATTCGGCCAGCGTTAGGGTTTTTGCTAGTAACCACACGTTTTTTACAAAAAAATGGGCGGTTTGTAGGCTTTTGTTGAATGGCGTTCGAGTAGCCGCCTGATACAAAGGAGTAATATCCCGGGTCTTGACGCGCAAACATGGCGTCTTTAGGCGGCATCCGACGTCAATCCGGCAGGATTACATCAGCCCGGATTACCAATATTCCGAGACAGACTTTAAGGTGGTAACAACCATGCAATCCAAGACCAAGAAGCTGCTGGCCGCGCTGATCGCTGCCGGTATCGTCCCGGCTGCCCATGCAGCCGACATCAAGATCGGCGTGGCCGAAGCCCTGTCGGGCGGCGCCGCCCAGTACGGCGTGTCGATCCGCAACGGTTTCCAGCTGGCCGCTGATGAAATCAACGCCGCCGGCGGCATCAACGGCAACAAGATCGTGCTCGTGGTCGAGGACGAACAAGGCAAGAAAGAAGAAGCGATCAACGTCTTCAAGAAGCTGATCTTCAAGGACAACGTCCTGATGGTCTTCGGCCCGACGCTGTCCAACTCGGCCCAGGCCGCCGACCCGATCGCCCAGGCCGCCAAGACGGTCGCCTTCGGCACCTCCAATACTGCTGACGGCATCACCTCCATCGGCAACTACGTGTTCCGCAACTCGGTCACCGAAGCCGACGTGCTGCCGGCCACCATCGCCACCGTCAAGGCCAAGACCGGCCTGAAGAACGTGGCGGTGCTCTACGGTAACGACGACGTCTTCACCAAGAGCGGCTACGACAACTTCAAGAAGGCCCTGGAAGACCAGAAGATCCCGGTCACGACGACCGAAACGTTCGCCAAGGGCGACGTGGACTTCAAGGCCCAGCTGACCAAGATCAAGGGCACCAACCCCGACGCCATCGTGCTGTCCGCACTGCTGGCCGAAGGCGCCCCGATCATGGTGCAGGCCCGCCAACTGGGCCTGAACGTGCCCGTCATCGGCGGCAACGGCATGAACTCGGTCAAGATTTTCGACCTGGCCCCTGGCGGCGCGTCGAACAATCTGTGGATCGGCAGCCCCTGGTCGATCGAGAACAAGGCTCCCGAGAACGTCAAGTTCATCGACGCCTACAAGGCCAAGTTCAATGGCGCGCCGGACCAGTTCGCGGCCCAGTCGTATGACGCCATGTACATCGCCGCCCAGGCGCTGAAGAACGTCAAGATCTCGGGCGACCTGCCCAAGGATCGCGCAGCCCTGCGCGACGCGCTGCCCGCGGTCACCTGGACCGGCGCCACTGGCCCGTTCAAGTTCCGTCAGGCCAACGACCGCGCCGGCAAGCCCGCCGGCTACGATGCCGACCAGGCTCCCATCGTCAGCGTGACGAAGGACGGCAAGTACGTCATCGAAAAGTAAGCGCTGCGCATCCCCGCGCGGGGGGATGCGCCTTGCGGGCGGCGCGGCCGCTCGCAAGGCGCTTTTTATCGCAGGGCCGTCACCCTAAAAGAAATGCCTCCCCGCCGGGAGGCTCAAGGCCATGCAGTGGGCGCTGCATGGGGCCCTCACAGCTTTGGAAAGTCCCATCATGTTCGAACAACAATTCGTCAATGCCTTGTCGCTGGGCTGTGTGTATGCACTGTTCGCGCTGGGCTTCACGCTGATCTTCGGCGTGCTCGGGGTGATCAACCTGGCGCATGGCGCCGTCTTCATGGTTGGCGCCTACGCGGCACTGTTCGTCGTGCAGCAATTCAGCCTGCCCCTTTGGGCGGGACTGATGGCAGCGTTCTTCGTCGCCGGCTTCACCGGAGTCATCATCGACTACCTGGTGCTCAAGCCGCTGCGCAAGCGCAACGCGCCCCACCTGATCCCCATGATCGCCACCATCGGCGTGGGCATCATCCTGAACAACACCGCCCAGGGCATCTTCGGCGCAAGCAACCTGCGTTTCCCGCACGGCACCGTGCCCGAGGAAGTGATCGAGGTCGCCGGCCTGCACCTGACCGTCATTGAACTGGGCATCATCTTCCTGTCCTTCGCGCTGATGGCCGTGCTGATGTACGTCATGCGCCGCACGCAATTCGGCCGCGCCCTGCGCGCCATCGCCGAATCGCCCAAGGCCGCTTGGCTGCTGGGCATCAACGTCGAAAAACTGTTCGTCACCACCTCGTTCGCCGCGGCTGCCCTGGGCGGCGTGGCCGGCGTGCTGATCGGCCTGTACTCCAACGCGCTGTTCCCCCTGATGGGCCAGCCGATGCTGCACAAGGGCATCGCGGTCATCATCCTGGGCGGCATGGGCGACATCCGCGGCGCCATGCTGGGCGGCCTGTTCCTGGGCTTTGCCGAGGTGCTGTCGGTGGCCTACATCGGCTCCACCATGCGCGATGCGGTGGCTTTCGGCCTGCTGTTCCTGATCCTGCTGGTGCGCCCGCAAGGTCTGTTCGGCAAAGTGGTTCAACGCAAGGCTTAAAGAATGAGCGGATTCGAAAACTTCTGGGCCATTTACGGCAACCTGGTGCTCACGCTGGGCACCAACGCCTTGCTGGCCCTCTCCATCTGGCTGACCCTGGCTTGCGGCATGCTGGCCATGGCCAACGCAGCCTTCATGGGTATCGGGGCGTACACCGCCGCGCTGCTCACCATGAACTACGACGCGCCGTTCTCGGTCGCGCTGGCCGGCGGCATGGCCGCGCCCGCGCTGGTGGCGGCGCTGATCGGCTTGCCGACCTTGCGGCTGTCCGGGGTCTATCTCGCCATGGCCACGCTGGGCTTTGGCGAAGTGGTTCGCGTGACCATCCTCAACACCGAGTCCATCACCGGCGGCGCGCTGGGCCTTAACGGCATCCCGCAGCTGACACAGTGGTGGCATGTGGTGCTGTCGGTCGTCATCGTGCTGTTCGTGCTGTGGCGCGTGCGCGCCTCCAAGATCGGACGCTCGTTCGACGCCATCCGCGGCGACGAAACCGCGGCCGGCCTGATGGGCATCGACGTGCGCGCCAACAAGATGCTGGCCTTCGTGGCCGGCGCGATGATCGCGGGTCTGGCCGGCGCCCTGAACGCGCACCTGACCTTCTTCATCGGCCCCAACGAATACGGTTTCGACCGTGGCGTGGAAATCCTGACCATGGCGATCCTGGGCGGCATCGGCGGCCTGGCCGGTCCCGTGCTGGGCAGCTTCATCATTACCGTGCTGCCCGAAATGCTGCGCGGTTTTGCCGATCTGCGCCTGGTCGCGAATGGAGTGATTCTGGTGGTGATTGTGTTGTTCCTGCCGCAAGGCATCTGGGATCCGGCGCGCTTCAAGCGCTGGATGCGCCAAGGACGCCAGGGAGGCAAGCGCCATGCTTGAGCTTTCTTCCGTCTCCAAGAGCTTCGGCGGCCTGCATGTGCTGCATGACGTCAGCCTGTCGGTTCCCGAAGGCGCCATCTTCGGCCTGATCGGCCCCAACGGCGCCGGCAAGACCACGGTCTTCAACCTCATCACCGGCCTGTTGCCGCCCAGCGGCGGCACCATCACGTTCAACGGCCAGAGCGTGCTGGACAAGAAGCCGCACCGCATCACGCGCATGGGCATCGCCCGCACCTTCCAGAACATCCGTCTCTTCAAAGAGATGACGCTGCTGGAGAACGTGGTGGTGGGCGCTTATCGCCACATGAACTACGGCTTCCCCAGCCTGCTGCTGGGCCTGCCGGGTTACCGCGAGCACGAAAAGCGCGCCCGCGAGCGCGCGCACGAACTGCTCACCTGGATGCGCCTGGACCACAAGGCCAACGACCTGGCGGATAACCTGTCCTACGGCGAACAGCGCCGCCTGGAGCTGGCGCGCGCGCTGGCCACCGAGCCCAAGCTGCTGCTGCTGGACGAGCCGGTCGCCGGCATGAACACCGGCGAGCGCGCCGAACTCATGCGCGAGATCCTGGCGATCCGCGACCGCGGCTACACCATCCTCATGATCGAGCACGACATGCGCTTCGTCATGGGCTTGTGCGAGCGCATCGCGGTGCTGAACTTCGGCAAGATCATCGCTTGCGGCGGACCCGACGAGATCCGCAACAACGAACAGGTCATCGAAGCCTATCTGGGCCGCGAAGACGACGAAGACACCGAACAAGCGGAGGCCGCCAAATGAGCGCCATGCTGGAAGTCCGCGGACTCGAGGTCAATTACGGCCACATCGAAGCCGTCCGCGGCATCGACCTGGACCTGAACGCCAAGGAAATCACCGCCCTGGTCGGCGCCAACGGCGCCGGCAAGTCGACCACGCTGCTGGCGCTGTCGGGCCTGCTGCCCAAGGCGCGCGGCAAGATCACTTTCGAAGGCGAGGACATCACCAACCTGCCACCGCACCAGTTGGTGGCGCGCGGTATCGTCCAGGTGCCGGAAGGGCGGGCCATCCTCACCACCATGACCGTGCTCGAAAACCTGGAGCTGGGCGCCTACCGCCGCGGCCTGAAGAACGTCGACTCGGACCTGGAATACGTGTTCAACCTGTTCCCGCGCCTGAAGGAACGGATCACCGGCATCGCCGGCAACCTGTCCGGCGGCGAACAGCAGATGCTGGCCATCGGCCGGGCCCTGATGGCCAAGCCGCGCCTGCTGCTGCTGGACGAACCCTCGATGGGCCTGGCGCCCATCGTGGTGCAGGAAATCTTCCGCTCCCTGCGCGCGATCAACGCCGACGGCCTGACCCTGTTCCTGGTCGAGCAGAACGTGCGCCAGGCGCTGAAGATCGCCCAGCACGGCTACGTGCTGGAGAACGGCGCCATGGCGCTGACCGGCACCGGCCGCGAACTGCTGGGCCATCCGCGCGTGCTGGAAGCCTACCTGGGCGCCTGAACGGGCGCTCCAGGGCGTGCGTCCCTGATTGTTTGGATGTGCCGGCGGCGCCTCAGGGCGCCGTCGGCGTATTTCCAACGCGGATTAAGTTGCCCACTTTTTGAGCAGCTGTGTTAGAATCGCAGGCTTTCCCTCATTTTGGCTAATGCACGGGCGGGTAATAACGCTTAGGCAAGACGCTGATATCGACTGAATATTTGGAAAACCCGACGGGTTCTTTCTGGGATTTCGGTCTAGTTCGGGGAAAAAAACTGGCTGGATGGTCCAGCCAGGAAAATTTTTATTCTTAGGAACCATCATGAAGACCTTTGTGGCCAAGCCGCATGAAGTCCAACGTGACTGGTTTGTGATCGACGCCAAGGGCAAAGTCCTCGGTCGTGTGGCCAGCGAAGTCGCACGTCGTCTGCGTGGCAAGCACAAACCTGAATTCACGCCGCACGTTGATACCGGTGACTACATCGTCATCGTCAACGCTGCCGATATCGTTGTTACGGGCGCCAAGGCGAAGGACAAGAAGTACTTCCGCCACACGACGTACCCGGGCGGTATCCGTGAAACGAACTTCGAGAAGATGCAAGAGCGTTTTCCCGGCCGCGCCATCCAGAAGGCTGTCAAGGGCATGCTGCCCAAGGGTCCTCTGGGCTACGCCATGATCAAGAAACTGAAGGTGTACGCCGGTGCCGAGCACCCGCACACCGCCCAGCAGCCCAAGACGCTGGATATCTAAGGAAACGCCATGATCGGTAACTGGAATTACGGAACCGGCCGTCGCAAAACCTCGGTGGCTCGCGTTTTCATCAAGAAGGGCACGGGTAAGATCGTTGTCAACGGCAAGCCCGTCGACGACTTTTTCGCCCGCGAAACCGGCCGCATGATCGTGCGCCAGCCGCTGGAACTGACCGGCCACCTGGAATCGTTCGACATCAAGGTCAACGTGCACGGTGGCGGTGAAACCGGCCAGGCCGGCGCAGTCCGTCACGGCATCACGCGTGCCCTGATCGACTACGACGCGACCCTGAAGCCCGCACTGTCGCAAGCTGGCTTTGTCACCCGCGATGCCCGCGAAGTCGAACGCAAGAAGGTCGGCTTCCGCAAGGCACGTCGGCGCAAGCAGTTCAGCAAGCGTTAATACGCTGCTGCAAGAAAAGCCCGCTTCGGCGGGCTTTTTTTCGCACTGTTTGTTCCAGCGCCGGATGCGGTCCGGCCGTTGTACGTCCCGCGCGGAACTCCGCGCATTCCCTCCGGTCGGAAAAAAGGACTGCGGTGCCATTTCGGGCTCTTAGCCGCAACACCCGCTTTCCCGAGCGATACAATCGATCCTCGTTCTACGAAGAGCACACATCATGGCCCAAGCATCGAACACCCGCATCAAGGTTGGTATCGTCGGCGGCACCGGTTACACCGGCGTCGAGCTGCTGCGCTTGCTGTCGCAGCATCCCAATGTGGAATTGACCGCCATCACGTCCCGCAAGGAAGACGGGCTGCCGGTGGCTGACATGTATCCGAACCTGCGCGGCCGCGTGAATATCGCTTTCTCCGCGCCGGAAAAGGCCACGCTGACGGATTGCGACGTCGTGTTCTTCGCGACGCCCCACGGCGTTGCCATGGCCCAGGCCCAGGAACTCATCAATGCCGGCACCAAGGTCATCGACCTGGCCGCGGACTTCCGCCTGCAGGACATCCCCACGTTCGAACGCTGGTACAAGATTCCCCATACCTGCCCGGACATCCTGGCCGAGTCCCAGTATGGCCTGGTGGAGCTGAACCGCGAGGCCATCTCCAAGGCCCGCGTCATCGGCAACCCCGGCTGCTATCCCACCACCGTGCTGCTGGGCCTGGCCCCGCTGCTCGAAGGCGGCAAGAAGCTGATCGATGCGCAAACCCTGATCGCCGACTGCAAGTCGGGCGTCTCGGGCGCTGGCCGCAAGGCGGAAGTGGGCTCGCTCTTCTCCGAAGCCTCCGACAACTTCAAGGCCTACGGCGTGGCTGGCCACCGCCATCACCCGGAAATCGTCGCGCAGCTGGAAAAGATCGCTGGCGGCAAGGTTGGCCTGACCTTCGTGCCGCATCTGGTGCCGATGATCCGCGGCATGTTCTCCACCATCTACGCGCGCATCCTGCCCGAGGCCCGCGATACCGACTTCCAGGCCCTGTTCGAACAGCGCTACGCCGACGAACCCTTCGTCGACGTGATGCCCGCCGGCAGCCTGCCGGAAACCCGTTCGGTGCGCGCTTCCAACAACCTGCGCATCGCGCTCAGCCGCCCCGGCAATGGCGACCAACTGATCGTCCTGGTGATCCAGGACAACCTGGTCAAGGGCGCCGCTGGTCAGGCCGTGCAGAACATGAACCTGATGTTCGGCATCCCTGAATCGACCGGCCTGGACCAGGTCGCGATCCTGCCTTGATGTACGCAGGCTTGCGGCCGTAAGGCCGCAAGCCGCCGCTCTTTATGCCCGCCGATTCCTCTACCACGCCCCAGCCTCGCTCCGCCGGCGGATTGGCGCGCGTATTCGTGGGCCTGCTGATCGGCGTGCTGCTGGGCGGTTCCGCCAGTTTTTTCTACGCTCGCAAGCTCTACCGGCCGCAGGATGCCGTGGTGATCAGCGCCCGGCAGGCCGAGGTCCAGGAAGAGGCCATGCGTCAGCAGTCGACCCAGCTGCGTTACACGCAGGGCCAACTGGACACCGCCGACGGCGAACTGGTCATCGAACGCGCCGCGCGCCAGGAACTGGAAACGCAGCTGCGCACGGTCCAGGCCGAGGTCGGCCGGGTCCGCGATCAACTGGCGTTCTATGAGCAGCTGTTGCCGCCGGGCCCCGAGGGTTCGGTGGACATCCGCGGCGTCGAGATCGACCGCAGCGGCGGCGGCCTGCGCTACAAGGTCCTGCTGATGCGCAGCGGCCGCAATGGCGGGTCTCCGTTTTCGGGCGCTTTGCGTTTCCAGGCCACCGGCATCCTGAAGGGCGAGACCGTGAAGGTGGATCTGGCGCCCATGCAGGTCAAGGCCGAATCCGGCTCCGTCGCCATTCCTGGAGACAGCACGCCGACCTCGCCGCTGGCCCTGCAGTTCGACCAGTATCAGCGCAGCCAGGGCATCCTGGCGCTGCCCGACGGATTTGTCCCCGAAAGCGTGACCGTCAGCGTCCTGGAGGGCGACACGGTCCGGGCGTCAAGAAGCGTCAAGCTCGAACTTTGAGTCTGCGCAAGCCCTGCGCTATAGTGACACTATGCGAGCGCCGTTGCCGCTCACCGAAATATGGCCGAACCGGCCAGGAGTGAACCATGAATGCAGTGACCGAAACCGTCGACCTGCAGGCCGCCCCGCCTGCTCCCCTGGTGTTTACCGACTCGGCCGCGGCCAAAGTGAAGGATCTGTTGGCCGAAGAAGGCAATCCTGAGCTGAAGCTGCGCGTTTTCGTGCAGGGCGGAGGCTGTTCGGGTTTCCAGTACGGCTTCACCTTCGACGAAGTCGTGAACGATGATGACACCGTGCTGGACAAGGCTGGCGTGCAACTGTTGGTGGATCCGATGAGCTTCCAGTACCTGGTCGGCGCAGAGATCGACTACAAGGAAGACCTGGAAGGCGCGCAGTTCGTCATCCGCAATCCCAACGCCAGCACCACCTGCGGCTGCGGTTCCTCGTTCTCGGTGTAATCACCCAGGCAGGAAAAGTAAAAGCCCTTCGGCGCGCCGAAGGGCTTTTTGCATGGGCGTGCGGTTTTCAGGCGGGATAGAGCGCGCCCAGGATGCGCGGGCCACGCGCGCCGGTGACGGCGGGCAGGCCCGCCGGCCTGCGCTGCACGAAGGCCTGCGCCAGCCAGGCGAACGCCAGGGCCTCGACTTCCTGCGCCGGCACGCCCAGCGCATCGGTGGCGTGCACGGGCCGCTGCAGGCAGTAGGCCAGCTCACGCATCAGGCCCGGATTGCGCGCGCCGCCGCCACAGACGAAGACTTCCTGCGTGCCCGCCGCGGCCGCATCGACGGCATTGGCGACCGTGCGCGCGGTCAGGCGTTGCAGCGTGGCCTGCACGTCTTGCGGCGCAGGCTTGGGGCCGTCGAACGCGGCCAGGCGGTCGTCCAGCCATTGCATGTTGAACAGGTCGCGCCCGGTGGACTTGGGCGGGGGCAGGGCGAACCAGGGTTCGCTGGCCAGCATTTGTTCCAGCAGCGGCGCCAGCACCTGGCCGGTCGCGGCCCAGCGGCCATCCGCGTCATAAGGCCGACCCAGGTGACGCTGGCACCAGCCATCCAGCAGGACGTTGGCGGGTCCCGTGTCGAAGCCGCGGGGCGCATGCCCCGGCTCCAGCAGCGTCACGTTGGCGATGCCGCCCAGGTTGAGGACGGCGCGGCCTTGCGGCGCGCCGAAGATGGCAGCGTGGAAGGGCGGCACCAGCGGCGCACCCTGGCCGCCCGCGGCCACGTCGCGGCTGCGGAAATCCGCCACCACGTCGATGCCGGCCAGTTCCGCCAGCACGGCGGGGGCATTGAGTTGCACGGTGTAGCCCAGGTCGGGCCGGTGCCGGACCGTCTGGCCGTGGGCGCCGATGGCGGTCACGTCGCCGGCCGCGACGCCGGCCTGCTGCAACAGGGCCGCCACGGCCTGGGCATACAGGCGGGCGAGGGCGTTGGCGGCCAGCGCGGCGCGGGCCAGCTCGTCGTCGCCGAATTGATTCAGGGCCAGCAGTTCGCGCCGCAGGTCCGCAGGCATGGGCAGGCTGGCGCTGGCGAGCACGGCTGGCGCCGCGCCGTCGCCCAGGCGCACCAGCACGCCGTCCACGCCGTCCACGCTGGTGCCTGACATCAGTCCGATATAGAGCTGAGCGTTAGTTGTGGAAGGATTCACGAGAGCCTCGAAAAAGAAAAAGCGGCCGCGCAACTGAGAGTGCGGGGCCGCCTTTGACGGGGACGTTAGGCCGGCTTTAGCGGCTGGCCACGTTGGTCAGCGCGTCGGGCAGGGTCTGCTGGAACTCGGTCAGCAGCTGGATCTGCGCCTTGTACGGAGCCACGGCCTGGTTGAAGGCGCGGACTTCGGCGGGTTCCAGGCTGCGGGCGACCGGCAGGTCCACCGACAGCGGATCGATCGGCTGGTTGTCCACGCGGAATTCATAGTGCAGGTGCGGGCCGGTGGCCCAGCCGGTGGCGCCGACATAGCCCAGCAACTGGCCTTGCGAGATCTTCGAACCCTTGGTGATGCCTTCGGCGATGCGGCTCTGGTGGGCGTACAGCGTCGAATACTTGCCGTGGTGCTTGACGATGACGACGTTGCCGTAGCCGTTCTGCCAGCCGGAGAATTCCACCGTGCCGTCAGCGGTAGAGTGGATCGGCGTGCCGGAAGGCGCCGCGTAGTCCACGCCCTTGTGTCCCGTCCAGGTCTTGTGGATGGGGTGCATGCGCATGCCAAAGGTGGAGCTGATGCGGCTGAATTTCAGGGCGGTGCGCAGGAACGCGCCGCGCAGGCTGGTGCCGTCGAAGTCGTAGTACGAACCGCTCTTTTCGTCGGGGCTGAACCAGACGGCGTTGTAGGTCTTGTCGCCGTTGATGAATTCCAGCGCCAGCACTCGGCCGGCGCCGGCGTAGCGGCCGTCGTGCGAACGCACTTCGTAGACCACGCGGAATTTGTCGCCCTGGCGCAGGTCGCGCAAGAAGTCGATCTTGGCGCTGAGGATGTCGGCCATCTGCATGGTGACCGAGTCCGGGATGCCGGCGGCGTCGGTGGCGCCGAACAGCGACGAACGGATCGTGCCCACGGCGACGCGGGTCTGGCGTTCGGTGCTTTCGGTGATTTCCTCGGCCTTGTAGCTGTCGCCTGCCGGCGCGACGTGCAGCATGCGCGTCACGACCTGGCCGTCCGTCTCGTTGCCGGGGGTGTGGATGTAACGCAGCCAGATCAGGTTGCCGGCTTCGTCCGTCGCGGCCTGCACCGAGCGGCCCGGGTACAGCTTGTAGATGCTGCGGGCGCTGGCTTCGTGCGTCAGGAAGGTCTGCAGGCTGGGCGCGTCGAGTTCCAGGCGTTGCAGCACCGCGGCCAGCGTGTCGCCGGCGCGGATCCGGGTTTCGCTGATATAGGGAGCGGCACTGGGAGTGCTGACTTCGACTTGCTCGGCGCTTAGCGGCAGGACGCTGCTGATGATGCGCGAAGGGGGGAGTTCAGTGCGGTCGGGTTGCTGCACCATGCCGAGGGCGGCGGCGCCAGCGAACAGACCAATTGCGGTGACGAGGAGAGTGCGGCGGAAAAGTCCCGAGCGCTGGGGCTTGGGCTCGCCGGGCGCAAACACGGCAGCAACTTTGCGTTTGATGCTACTCGCCATTTCGTGGAGGCCACGATTCATCGTGAAGATACCCTCTCAGGTGGCTTGAGCTCGCAGGGTGCGTGACACGAACGGCCCTCGCGCGCACATTTCGGGGCAAGGGCTGGCGCGGGGCGCATCTTGTGAACAACGGGGTGTAAACCGGACCACAACTGCGTATAGATGGCAATTGCGTATGATTAGGGCGGTATCCTAGCTGATTCGGCTAGAATTTTCGATAGTTTTCGTCACTTTTTACACCTTTTTATCGGCTGAAGCCGAGTTGGTCCCCCTGCCATGTCACCCTCAGAAGCCCCGATTACCCCCGAAGTCGAAGCAGACCTGCGTATAGCGAAGCGCGGTTGCGATGAGTTGCTGGTCGAGTCCGAATTCGCCCGCAAGCTGGCCAGGAGCCGCGCCACGGGCGTGCCTCTGCGCATCAAATTGGGGTTGGATCCGACCGCGCCGGACATCCACCTGGGTCACACGGTGGTGCTGAACAAGATGCGCCAGCTGCAGGACATGGGCCACAACGTCATCTTCCTGATCGGCGATTTCACCTCCACCATCGGCGATCCCAGCGGCCGCAACAACACGCGCCCGCCGCTCACGCGTGAACAGATCGAGGCCAACGCCAAGACCTATTACGCCCAGGCCAGCCTGGTGCTGGATCCGGCGCGCACCGAGATCCGCTACAACTCCGAGTGGTGCGATCCGCTGGGCGCGCGCGGCATGATCCAGCTCGCGTCGCGCTACACGGTCGCGCGCATGATGGAGCGCGAGGACTTCACCAAGCGCTTCAAGGGCGGCATCCCGATCTCGGTCCATGAATTCCTGTATCCGCTGATGCAGGGCTATGACTCGGTGGCGCTGAAGTCCGATCTGGAGCTGGGGGGCACCGATCAGAAGTTCAACCTGCTGGTCGGGCGCGAGCTGCAAAAAGAGTATGGACAGGAGCCGCAGTGCATCTTGACGATGCCGCTGCTGGTCGGGACAGATGGCGTAGAGAAGATGTCCAAGTCCAAGGGCAACTACATCGGCATTTCGGAGTCGCCCGATTCGATGTTCGGCAAGCTCATGTCGATTTCCGACACGCTGATGTGGCGCTACTTCGAGCTGCTGTCGTTCCGCTCTCTGGAAGAGATCGCGGCGCTCAAGCAGGAGATCGATGGCGGCCGCAACCCGCGCGACGCCAAGGTCATGCTGGCCCAGGAAATCATCGCGCGCTTCCATTCCGCCAAGGCTGCCGATGAGGCGCTGGCCTCGTTCGAAGCCCGTTTCCGCGACGGCGCGATCCCCGACGACATCCCCGAAGTGAACATCGGCGGCGCGCCGGTGGGCATCCTCAAGCTGCTGCGCGAAGCCGGCCTGGTGGCCTCCGGTTCGGAAGCGCAGCGCAACGTGGAGCAAGGCGGCGTGCGCGTCAATGGCGACCGCGTGGAAGACAAATCGTTGCAATTGCCGGCGGGGACTTACGTCGTTCAGGTGGGCAAGCGCAAATTTGCGCGTGTTAACTTGAACCCATGATTGCGAAGTTTTGATACGCTGAGGGTACAGACAGGGGCAGTGGGGCCTTTGCGGCACATCAAGGAGCACGACATGAAACTTTCGAGTTTGTCCTTTTCCGATAACGAGTCGATTCCCGAACGCTACGCCTTCGGCAGGATCGATGCGCAATCGCACGTCGCGCTGGCAGACAACTTCAACCCGCAGTTCTCCTGGGACGAAGTTCCGGCGGGCACGCAGTCGTTCGCCTTGATCTGCCATGATCCCGATGTGCCCTCCGAACCCGACGACGTCAACCAGGAAGGCCGCGAGGTGCCGGCCAGCCTGCCCCGCGTGGACTTCTTCCACTGGGTGCTGGTCGATCTGCCGGCCGACCTGCGCGACATCGAGGAAGGCGCCTTCTCCAGCGGCATCACGCCGCGCGGCAAGGGCGGCCCGCTGGCGCCGATGGATGCGCGCCAGGGCATCAACTCGTACTCGTCATGGTTCGCCAACGATCACGACATGAGCGGCGACTACTTCGGCTATGACGGCCCGTGCCCGCCCTGGAACGACGCCATCCCGCACCGCTACGTCTTCACCCTGTATGCGCTGGACGTGCCCACGCTGAACCTGCAGGGTTCGTTCACCGGCGAAGACGCGCTGCGCGCGATCCAGAAGCACGTGTTGGCGCAGGCGTCGTTGACCGGCACCTATACGCTCAATCCAAAACTGGCTCCCAAGCAGATCGGCGCCACCTCGGCCTGATTCGCCGCGCCACAGAAAGGCCGCAGTCTTGCGACTGCGGCCTTTTTTCATCGCCGAAAAGGTTCAGCCCGTGGCGCGCTTGAGCCGCAGCAGCGCCAATCCAAAAGTGATGAAGATGGCGCCGACCAGGCGGTTGATCCAGGTCACGATGCGGGGTTGGCGCAGCAGGCGCCGGGCGCGGTGGGCCAAGGCGCCATAGGCCAGCAGCGACACCAGCGACATGCCCGTGAAGATGCCCGTCAGGATGAAGAACTGCGGCAGCAAGGGCTCGGCCGCGTTCAGGAACTGAGGAAACAGCGCCGTGAAGAACAGGATGGGCTTGGGGTTCAGCGTTGCAACCAGCGCGGCTTCCGAATAGAGCCGCCCGGCGCTGCGCGGCGCCAGCGCGGCGGCGTCTGCGGGCGGCGCAATGTTCGAGCGGCCCAGCAGGTGCCGCAGGCCGATGTAGAGCAGGTACGCCGCGCCGGCCAGCTTGAGCAGCATGAACAGCATGGCGGACGATTGCAGCACCACGCCCAGTCCCAGCATGGCGGCGGCCGACAGCAGGAACAGCCCGGTGACATTACCCAGGGTGGAGGGCAGCACGGCCCGCCATCCACCCGCCGCGCCGTTACGGATGGCCAGCATGGTGGCCGGGCCGGGGCTGACGACGCTGACCGCAGCTACTAACGAGTAGGTTATGAGCGTGGCGCTTTGCATGAAAGTTTCTCAAGTCGGATTGAGACGGCTTTTCCGGCCGCGGAGGATGGCGTGGTTTTCGCGCCCATGCCGGGAATTTTGCCCGGGTTCCCTGCATTTTGGGAGCATTTGATCCTGTCCGACGGGGTAAACTATCCGTCATTCTCCGGGTTTACCCACCCGGGCGCAGTTTTCTCCTCTCTTACCGCCTCAGGAACCCCCCGTCATGTTTGACCGCAACCTCACCTTGTCCAAGGCTGACCCGGACGTTTGGGCCGCCATCCAGAAGGAAGACGTCCGCCAGGAACAGCACATCGAGCTGATCGCCTCGGAGAACTACGCCAGCCCGGCCGTCATGGAAGCCCAGGGCACGCAGCTCACCAACAAGTACGCCGAAGGCTATCCGGGCAAGCGCTACTACGGCGGTTGCGAATACGTGGACGTGGTCGAGCAGCTGGCCATCGACCGCCTGAAGCAGATCTTCGGCGCCGAAGCCGCCAACGTGCAGCCCAACTCGGGTTCGCAGGCCAACCAGGGCGTGTACATGGCCGTCCTGAAGCCGGGCGACACCGTGCTGGGCATGAGCCTGGCCGAAGGCGGCCACCTGACGCACGGCGCGTCGGTCAACGCCTCGGGCAAGCTGTACAACTTCATCTCCTACGGCCTGGACGAAAACGAAGTCCTGAACTATGACCAGGTCGAGCAACTGGCCAAGGAGCACAAGCCCAAGCTGATCGTGGCTGGCGCCTCCGCCTACGCCCTGCACATCGACTTCGAGCGCATGGCCCGCATCGCCCGTGAAAACGGCGCGCTGTTCATGGTCGACATCGCCCACTACGCCGGCCTGGTCGCTGGCGGCGCCTATCCCAACCCGGTTCCGCACGCCGACTTCGTCACCTCGACCACGCACAAGTCGCTGCGCGGCCCGCGCGGCGGCGTCATCATGATGAAGGCCGAGCACGAGAAGATCATCAACTCGGCGATCTTCCCCGGCATTCAGGGCGGTCCGCTGATGCACGTCATCGCCGGCAAGGCCGTGGCCTTCAAGGAAGCGCTGGAACCCGCCTTCAAGGACTACGCGCAGCAAGTGGTCAAGAACGCCAAGGTGCTGGCCGACACGCTGGTCAAGCGCGGCCTGCGCATCGTCTCCGGCCGCACCGAAAGCCACGTCATGCTGGTGGACCTGCGTTCCAAGGGCATCACGGGCAAGGAAGCGGAAGCCGTGCTGGGCCAGGCCCACATCACGGTCAACAAGAACGCCATCCCGAACGACCCGGAAAAGCCCTTCGTGACCAGCGGCATCCGCCTGGGCACGCCGGCCATGACCACGCGCGGCTTCACCGAAGCCGAAGCCGAGCTGACCGCCAACCTGATCGCCGACGTGCTGGACAACCCGCGCGACGAAGCCAACATCGCCGCCGTGCGTGCAAAGGTCAACGAACTGACCTCGCGCCTGCCGGTCTACGGCAAGAAGTAAGCGAGCAATCCCTGCGGCGGGCTGTGGCCCGGCCGCAGCGGTCTACCAGGGACGGCCCCGCAAGGCGCCGTCCCTTTGTTTTCGGGCGGCTGGTGCCGCCTGGTAAAAAATACGGGGGCGGATTAGCCCGTATTGGCGCTGGCGGCCGGACGCCTCGTTACAATATGCTCAACTATTGCCCCCTCAGTGCCTTTAGGGATCACACATGCGGTGTCCATTTTGCGGCAATGCCGAAACGCAGGTCGTAGACAGCCGGGTCTCCGAAGAAGGCGACGCCATACGCCGTCGCCGTCGCTGCCTGTCCTGTGACAAACGTTTCACCACCTATGAACGGGTGGAGCTGGCCATGCCCTCCATCGTCAAGCGCAATGGCAGCCGCAGCGACTACGACCCCGGCAAGCTGCGCGCCAGCCTGAGCCTGGCGCTGCGCAAGCGTCCCGTCAGCACGGAAGACGTGGACGCCGCGGTCGCGCGCATCGAAGAGCAGCTGCTGGCCAGCGGGCTGCGTGAAGTGCCCAGCGAACACATAGGCGAGCTCGTGATGAACGAACTGCGCAAGCTCGACAAGGTGGCATACGTGCGCTTCGCTTCGGTCTACAAGAGCTTCGAGGACATCGGCGAATTCGTCGAAGCCATCCGCGAGATGCAAGGGCCGCTGTTGCCGGGCAAGCTGCGCAAGGACTAGCAGGGCTCAGGTTCAACCGATCCGCGGTCGGCTGGCCGCATGGAAGCTGGAAAATGACGGCGCTGCGGCGCCGTCATTGCATGGTGGGAGCCGTACGCGCCAGGCTGGGCGTCAGCGGCTGGAACTTGCGCCAGACGCGGCGCATGTGCTGCGCCGAGCCGAATCCCGACTTTTCGGCCACGCGTTCCAGGTCCAGCCGGGTATCGCGCAGCAGGTCGCGCGCCAGCGCCACGCGTATCTGATACAGGTAGTCCATCGGCGTGCAGCCCGCGTGTTCGCGGAACAGCCGCGTCAGATGGCGCGCGCTGGTGTGTGCCTGGTCCGCCAGCGATTGCGCCGACCAGGGAGCCGCCGGGTCGCGGATGACCGCGTCCTGCACCCGGTGCACGCCTGGATGCAGGTGGCTGCGATGGTCCAGCCAGGGCGACAGCGTGGAATCCGTGCCGGCGCGCCGTTGGTAGACCACCATGTCGCGCGCGGTTTCGCTGGCCACGCGCGGGCCGCAATGGCGCGACACCATGTGCAGAGCCAAATCGATGCCGGCCGTGATGCCGGCGCTGCTGACCAGTTTGCCGTCTTCGACGAAGATGCGGTTGTCATGCAGCCGCGCGCTCGGGTCAATGCTGGCCAGCTGTTCCAGGCAAGTGTGGTGTGTGGTGCAGTCGCGCTGCCGCGTCAGGCCGGCGGCGGCGGCGAACAGGGCGCCTGCGCACACCGTCATCAGCGTGAAGCCGTCCACCGGATGGCGGGCCGCGAGCCAGTCGATGATGGCGCGCGAGTCGGGGTCGTCCAGGCGCGTGGGCTTGCCCACCACGCCGGAAATGATGACCAGGGCTTCGGGCGGCAGGCTGGCCGGCAAGGCTTGGATATGAGCCAGGTGCAGGCCCGGCAGGCCGCTTTCGACTTCCCGGGACGGGCCGCAGAAATGCTGTTCGAAGGCCCCGGGAACCAGCTTGTTGGCGACGCGGAAGGCCTCCGCGGGGCCTGCCACGTCCAGCAGCACGACGCCCCGCGTCAGCACGAAATACACTGGAACCATGCGGCCCTCCGCCAGTGTCAGGCCGCCAGCGCGTCGGCCGCGCGTGCGATGCGGGCAAAACGCCCTTGCAGCACCAGCTCGGTCCGGTCGCGGATCTCGGCCGGCGTGTAATGCTGGCCGGACGGGCTCTGCATGGCAAAGGTCAGGGTGGCGTCCGTGGGGAACACCACCTTGTAGCCGGCGTCGCTGGCGTGGCGCGAGGTGGTTTCGCAGCACTGTTCGGTGCGGATGCCGCTGACGATGATTCCTTCGATGCCGTGCTTCACCAGCCAGTCCTGCAGGCTGGCGCCGTCCGCGTCTTTGGCGTAGAGCGAGGAATGCACGGTCTTGTGGAACACGGCGGTGGGCTCGATGCGCAGTTCCTTGAGCGTCTTGACGTGGCCGGAGGCCATCGAGAAGGGGTTGGCGGGGTCGTTCGACACGCTGGTGTGGAACACCTGCAGCACCGGAATGTCGCGGGCCTGGGCGGCGTCGATCAGGGATTGGATCTGTTCCACGAACGCAGGGTACTCGGCTTCATCCCAAAACGGACGTTGCCGGAAAGAGTCTTGTACGTCGATGACGATCAGTGCTTGTTTCATGGATCGCGCTCCTGGAGGGCGAATTTTAGGGGTGTGCAGCTATTTTTACTGCAATCCGGCGTGGCGGCGAGTGCGGCGAAAGACGGCCATCGGCCTAAAACGGACATTGGCCGCCGCTGCCCCGGTGGACCCGCTGCCGGACCGCCTGCCCGCCCTGCGGCGGACATACAATCCTGGACATGATGATTCCCAGCGACAACGACGACATTTTCTGGATGCGCCGCGCCCTGGCGTTGGCGCAGACCGTCATGTACACCACCGCGCCCAACCCCCGGGTCGGCTGCGTGATCGTGCGCGGCGGACAGCTGCTGGGCGAAGGCGCCACGCAGCCGCCGGGCGGCCCGCACGCGGAAGTCTGCGCCTTGCGCGACGTCCAGGCGCGCGGCGAATCCGTGGAAGGCGCCACGCTTTACGTCACCCTGGAACCCTGCAGCCATTTCGGCCGCACGCCGCCCTGCGTGGACGCTGTGCTTGCGGCCCGGCCGGCGCGGGTGGTGGTGGCCATCGGCGACCCCAATCCGCTGGTCAACGGGCAGGGACTGGCGCGTCTGCGCGATGCCGGGATCGCGGTGACCACTGGCGTCTGCCGCGCGGAGGCGCTGGCCATCAACGCGGGTTTCATCTCGCGCATGAGCCGCGGCCTGCCGTGGGTGTGGATGAAGATGGCGGCCTCGCTGGACGGGCGCAGCGCGCTGCATAACGGCGTCTCGCAATGGATCACCGGACCCGAGGCTCGCGCCGACGGACACCGCTGGCGCGCCCGCGCCTGCGTGGTGCTGACCGGCATGGGCACCGTGCTGAAAGACGATCCGCAGCTCAATGTCAGAGGCGTGGACACGCCCCGCCAGCCGCGCAAGGCGGTAGTGGACGGCCGTTTTGAAATCCCCGAGGACGCGCGGTTGTTCGATGGCGCCGAGGTCATCATCTTCACGGCTCGCGAAGATGCCGCCAAGGCCGCGCGCCTGCAGGCCAGGAACGCCCGCGTGGTGCTGCTGCCGGGCGAGGCGCCGGGCCGGGTCGATCTGCCGGCGATGATGCGCTGGCTGGCGCAGGAACAGTTCAACGAGGTCCACGTCGAAGCCGGCGCGGGCCTGAGCGGCGCGCTGGTCGCCGCGGGCTGCGTGGATGAACTGCTGCTGTACCTGGCGCCGGTGCTGCTGGGCGACGCCGCCGGCATGGTCCGCCTGCCCATGCTGGAGCACCTGGACGGCGCCCGCCGCTATGAATTCATCGAGACCGCGCCGGTGGGCGCAGATCTGCGCGTGCGCGCCCGGGTGGCCGACACCTGGAATCAGCTGACGCGGCGGGTGGAGCTGCCTGAGCTGTCTTAGGCGCGGCGCCGGCCCGTGCGCGCCGCGGTGTAGCGCCAGGCCAGGATCGTGGCGGCGCCGCCGGCCAGGGCCAACAACGCGGCCGCCAGCAGCAGGCCGGGATGGTCGCGGCGCAGACGTTCCCACGATTTTCCGGCCTGCGTGTAATGGAACCAGGCAGCCGCCTGGAAATCGGGCGCGGCGCATTCGCGGCCGAAAGAGCCGCTGAACGGCACCTGCGCGCCGTGTTCTATATAGCGGCGGTAGATCGTGGCGGCCAGTTCCGGGGAGTCGTCGATGATGTAGCGGGCGCCCTGGCACAGCACGGCGGCGTAGGCTTGCGAGCGGCGCGGCAGCTCGTCGGACGCGCGCAGCGCATGATTGGCCGCGATCTCGCGGTAGTGGAAGCGGGTGTAGGGCTGCGCTTCGCTGGCGGCATAGCGACGGCGTTCCTCTTCGGTGACAAACGGGCCCGGCAGCGCGGCGGCGGCACGCAAGGCCGGCGTGTCGGGCGTTCCGGCATCGTCATCCTCTGCCTTCCAGCCTGGGACCGCGCTGCGTCCCGCGCCATAACTGGTGTTGCCGCCATAGACCGCAAAATCCGGCTCCTGTTCGTAGCCCATGATCTCCATCCCGTCGCGCCGCGCCAGCCGCGAAGCTTCGTACCAGGCTTGCGCCCGTGATGTGCGGCCCCAGGCGCTCCCGGCACGGCGCAAGGCCGCGCCATACTCCGCGGCGAGCCGGCGGGTTTCCTGCAGACGCACTTCCCACTTGCCGTCGACGCTTTCCAGCGTGGCGTAGCGGGCGTCCGAATCGGCGGGGAAATAGGGCAGCGCCAGCTCGATCGAACCTTCGCGCACCATCCGGCGCGCCAGCAGCAGGCGCAGGCGATCGGATGCGGTGATGGGATGCTGCCTTACCCAGTCGTAGAAATTCTGCGGATCGCGCGGCACGGACCTTGCCGGCGCCGGAGTGGCGGGCGCATGCCGGTCCACATAGGACTTGAGTTCGGCGGTGGTCAGCACGCGCTCAGCGACGTAGGCAGCGTCATTCCAGTACGGGGTGGATAACCAGAAGCCTCCGGCCGGATTGGCCGGATCGTCCTTCACGGTGGCGTGCAGTAGTTGATCCAGCGCCTCGACATACTGGCCGCGCGACAGCGTCAACACGCCTTGTTCGCCCAGCAGGCGCGCCGCGCCGACAGCCTCCAGGCTGCCGTCGGCGCGCGGAAACGCGCGTGCAGCCTGGGCATAGGCCTGGGCCGCCGCCTGCGTATCGCCTTGCCGCAGCGCCAGCTTGGCGCGGACCCACCAGGCCAAGGCCGTGTCCAGCCGCGTGGCCAACGTCTGCGCCAGCTCGTAGCGGCCGATGCGGTAGGCCAGCGCGGCTACGCGGTCGGCGTCCGGCACCTGCTTCAGGTCCTGGGTTTCCAATGCCGCAACCAGCGATTGCAGCGCCGGATTGGGTGTGACGTCATGCCCTTGCGCCGCATCGGCCAACCCCACCTGGCCAGTCGTATCGTAGGCGGCGTACGGATCGCTGGCGCTGTCCGGCCTGCCATCGACGATGTCGCCGACCCTGGCCAGCGCGTAGGCCACCAGCAGGCGTTGCGCGACTGGATCGTCGATCAGGCGGCGCGTGCGCGCCGGATCTTCCAAGGCCCATTCGGCCAGCATGCGCAGCGATGCATTGCCGCTCGCGGAGTCGCGCGCGGCCTGTTCGGCATAGAGGCGCAACGCATGCTTTAGCGAGGCCGCGGGAATGGCGTCCATGCAGGGCTCGGCATTGACCAGCTCCATATAGCTGCATTGCCCCTGCGGCCCGGCGAGGAACAGGCGCGCCTCCTGGCCGTAGCTGGCAACGGCCAGGCCCAGCGGGTCCGGCGCACCGTCGCGCGCCAGTTGCCGCACGCGGCCATAGGCTTGTGCTGCGGCCTGCCGCTGCGCCTCGGCGTCGTCAGTGGCTAACTCTGTCTCGTCCCCGATTTCTGCCAGCATATAGGCGGCCCAGACGCTGCGTGGCGCGGCCTGCTGCGCCGGCAACTGGAGAATGGCGCGGTAGCGGGCGCGCGCCTGCCCCAACAGGCGGTCGGTATCCGGCGCTTCGCGGGCGGCATGGGTGTCGACCGCGGCCGCGGCGTAAAGACGCACCGCTTCCGGCAAATCGGCGCCCAGCGCATAGGCCCGGTCGCCATCGGCCTGCGCGCGCATGGCGCGAGCCGTGGTCCGCTGCGCCGGCGTGAGCGCGGGATCGCGGTCTTCCGGCAGGGCGTTTTGCAGATAGCTGCCGTCTGGCAATTCATAGGCTTCGCGGGCTCGCAGCGCATCGCTGGCGTCCACGAGGCGCGCGGTTTCATAGCTGAAAGCGTTGGCCGGCGTCGCACGCAGCGTAGCCGCGCGGTCGTCGAGCAGCTGGGCGGGGAACTCCGGCCCGCAGGCGATGACGATACCGGCTCCCGTCAGGAGCAGCAGCGCCGCAAGCGATTTACGGTTGTACATGGAAGCTCGTGGGCCCGTTTTCACAGCGTATCCAGCCTATGTTGCGTTGGCCGCCGGCATGCAGCAGGCCATTCTGGGAGCGGCGCAGGAAGGCGCCGCTGGAATCATGTTCGAGGGTATAGCCATTGATGCCGTCGGCCGCGCGGCAAGCGCCTTGCCAGCGGATCGCGAAGGGCAGGGCTGCGTCGGCATTGCCGCCGTTGGCCAGAATCAGGTCTTGCGCGCCGCTGCTGCCTGCTGCGCGCGCCGTGACGGACAGCGCCGGCGACAGGGGCTGGCGCGTCAGTACGGCGCGCCAGGTGGCCAGGCTCCAGGCGCGTTCGTCGCGCGCGGTGGGCAGGCGGAACCAGACGATGCCCGCCAGTCCGCGCGGACGGGCGCGGTGGATCTCATCGATGAAAGCCGCCATGGCTGCCGGGGTGGCCACCAGTTCGCTGGCGCGGCCGCCCGGCAGCAGGGCGGGGCGTTCGCTTTCGACCGCGGCGATGCTGCCGTCGTCGTTCCAGCTTACGCGGCTGCCATAGGTGGCCAACGCCACGCGCCATGGCCGCTGGGTGCGGTCCGCGAACGCCGCCAGCCAGGCGCTTGCGCGCCTGGCATTGAACAGCCCCTGTTCGGGACTCAGCACGGCGTGGACCTGCAACACGGCTTCATCGGGAATCCGCAACAGCGCGTCGAGCCCGGCGCCGCCCAGCCATGTCGGCAGCGCGGTTATCGACAAAGGCAGATCCGGTCCCAGGCCCTGCTTCAAGGCCTCCAGGAACGTCGCATAGGCGGGCAACTTGGAGGTTGGGCAGTCGTAGTCGATTTCGATGCCGGCCAAGCCGATACCCGCGCTTTCCCATGCGCCGCGCGCGGCGTTGATCCGCGCAAGCACTTCCGCGGCGGGCAGCGCATCGGCGCGACCGTCCAGGCGGAAAACCATGATGACGGGACGTTTGGCCGCGGCCAGTGCGGCCAGATCGGGCGCAGCAGTGAACCACCTGCCATCCGGGTTCATTTCCGCCATCAGCACGCGCCATGCCCGCACCACGTCGGCACTGTCGGCCAGCGCCTGGCTGACCGGCGGCGTCCAGACGCGTTGCCAGACATAGGCGTCGGCCGGCAGATCCGCCTGCTTGCCGCAAGCGGCCAGAAGCAGCAGCAAGACGCTGCAAAGCACTGCGCGACAGCGTTTGACGAGGACCTTCATGCGGCGGGTCAAAAATCGGAAAATTATGATGTGGCGATGGCGATGGGCGGACGACAGGAAGCGAACCAAATGCGCGGCGCGTTTCGAATGCGTGATTCTATCGCCGCCGCAAGGGGTATTAGCACTCTGCGTTCGCGGCTGCCAATCGCGCAGACCTCCGTAATCCGTGGCTTGCAGGCGATTCGCGATGCGCCAGCGCTATCGATATGCCATCAAGTTTGCGCAGGTTTGCGTGGTTGCAGCGCGTGTCTATTGCATGAATTTGAAAGCGCGCGACACGACTATTTTTGGCCTTGCGTTAAATGAATTGCCACAAAAACGTCAATTGGCTTTAGCATAGGCACATGACTTGGCGCCACGCACTGATGGACTACACCGTGCAATGCCACGCGCCCTCGTCACCACGGATCCTCGTGCAGCGTCATCGGTGCTTTTCACAACCGGACCTGCACGCTGCTGAACGAAGACGCTACGCGCCGTTCAGACCGTCCGCTGCCATCGCACAGCGGGCGCATCGGGTTTATGCCCGCATCATAAAAATCCCTGGGACATCGCTCTTCCCTTCAAATCATTGCTGAGCATTTCATGTGCGGATGCACCATGCACGCACACATACAGCGATATGCTGAAGTCGAACGAGTGAACTTATTCACTTAAGTTGCATTCCCTGACGGAACTTGCATCCGAAGAGTGCAGCCTAACTGGAAAGGGCCTGATCATGCCTTTGGTTGATGTGTGGCGAAAGCAACATACCATCCGGCCGACAGTGCTTATCGCGAGATTGTCTAGTAATGCGCGAGCGCTGAGGCACAATGGGGGCAGGTAGGGACGTATTGGATTTTTCGCGTGTTGTAGGAGGTTTCCGTGCAAAACATCGTCGAAGGCTTCAAGTCGCAGTATGCAAGAGAGCAGGAATCGGAACTCTCTCTCGAGGAGTACCTCAACCTCGCCAAAAGCGATCCCATGGCGTACGCCAGCCCCGCAGAACGCATGCTGGCGGCAATAGGCGAACCCGAAGTCGTGGATACGCGCAACGACCCACGTCTTTCCCGTTTGTTTTCCAACCGGACCATCCGACGCTATCCGGCGTTCCAGGAGTTCTACGGCATGGAGGACGTGATCGGACAGATCGTCGCGTTCTTCAAGCACGCCGCGCAGGGACTGGAAGAGCGCAAGCAAATCCTCTATCTGCTGGGCCCGGTGGGCGGCGGCAAGTCGTCCATCGCGGAGCGGCTCAAGTCGCTGATGGAGGCCTATCCCATCTACGCCCTGAAGGGGTCGCCGGTCAACGAATCGCCGCTCGGACTGTTCCACCCGGAACGTTTTGGCGACACGCTTGAAAAGGAATACGGCATCCCGCGGCGCTACCTGAGCGGCATCATGTCCCCCTGGGCCGTGAAGCGCCTGAAGGAGTTCGACGGCGACATCTCGAAGTTCCGCGTCGTGCGCCTGAACCCGTCGGTGCTGCGCCAGATCGCCATCGCCAAGACTGAACCTGGCGACGAGAACAACCAGGACATTTCGTCGCTGGTGGGCAAGGTCGACATCCGCATGCTCGACCGCCACTCGCAGGACGATCCGGATGCCTACAGCTACTCTGGCGGGCTGTGCCTGGCCAACCAGGGGCTGCTTGAATTCGTCGAGATGTTCAAGGCCCCGATCAAGATGCTGCACCCCTTGCTGACGGCAACCCAGGAAGGCAACTTCAAGGGCACCGAAGGCTTTTCCGCGATCCCGTTCAACGGCGCCATTCTGGCCCACTCGAACGAATCGGAATGGCAGACCTTCCGCAACAACAAGCACAACGAGGCGTTCCTCGACCGTATCTACATCGTCAAGGTGCCTTACTGCCTGCAGGTGTCGGAAGAGGTCCGTATCTACGAAAAGCTGCTGCACCACAGTTCGCTGTCGGCGGCGCCATGCGCCCCGGGAACGCTGGACATGATGGCGCAGTTCTCGGTCCTGACGCGCCTGAAGGAACCCGAAAATTCCAGCATCTATTCGAAGCTGCGCGTCTACGACGGCGAAAGCCTGAAGGACGTGGATCCCAAGGCCAAGGCCCTGCAGGAATACAAGGACTATGCCGGCACAGATGAAGGCATGACCGGGGTGTCGACGCGTTTCGCGTACAAGATCCTGTCCAGCGTCTTCAACTACGACCAGACCGAAGTCGCCGCCAACCCGGTGCACCTGATGTACGTGCTCGAGCAGCGGATCGGCCGCGAAGACTACCCCGAGGAAATCCGCCGGCGCTATCTTGAATTCATCAAGGGCTACCTGGCGCCGCGCTACGCGGAATTCATCGGCAAGGAAATCCAGACCGCCTACCTCGAGTCCTACTCGGAATACGGCCAGAACATCTTCGACCGCTACGTGACCTTTGCCGACTGCTGGATCCAGGACGAGGAATTCCGCGACCCGGAAACCGGCGAAAGCTTCGACCGCAGCGCGCTCAACGACGAACTGGAAAAGATCGAGAAGCCGGCCGGCATCGCCAACCCGAAGGACTTCCGCAACGAGATCGTCAACTTCGTGCTGCGGGCGCGCGCCAACAACAACGGCCGCAACCCGACCTGGACCAGCTATGAAAAGCTGCGCGAAGTGATCGAGAAGAAGATGTTCTCGAACACCGAAGACCTGTTGCCGGTGATCTCGTTTAACGCCAAGGCGTCGGCCGAGGACAAGTCCAAGCACCAGAGCTTCGTGGATCGCATGGTTGAAAAGGGCTACACGGAAAAGCAGGTGAGACTGCTGTGCGAGTGGTATCTCCGTGTGAGGAAGTCTTCCTGAGCGAGGTGAATCATGAATTCACTCATCGATCGCCGTCTTAACGGGCGCAATAAAAGCGCCGTCAACCGGGAGCGTTTTCTCCGGCGTTATAAGAACCAGATCCGCAAGGCGGTACATGGGATGATCCGCGACCGCTCCATCCAGGACATGGATCAGGGCGGCGAGATCAACCTGCCCGCCCGCGACATCTCCGAGCCGACCTTCCATCACGGCCAGGGCGGCGACCGCGAGATCGTGCACCCCGGCAACCGCGAGTTTGCCAAGGGAGACACGTTCGACCGGCCGCAAGGCGGGCAGGGGGAAGGCGGCTCCGAGCCGGGCGAAGGCGAATCGGTCGACCAGTTCACCTTCAGCCTGTCGCGGGCGGAATTCCTGAACCTGTTCTTCGAGGACCTGGAACTGCCGCACATGGCGCGCACGCAGCTGGGCGAGGTCAGCCAGAAGAAATGGCAGCGCGCCGGCTACACGACCACGGGCTCGCCCAGCATGCTGAGCATCAGCCGCACGCTCAAGTCCTCGCTGGCGCGCCGCGTATCGCTCGGCGTGAAGGCGCGCGCCGATCTGGAGGATGCCGAGGAGCGCCTGGCCAAGGCGCTGGAAGCGGGCGCTCCCGCCGACGAGATCAAGGCGCTGGAGCAGGACGTCGAAGGTTGCCGCGAACGCCTGGCCCGCGTGCCTTTCCTGGACGACCTGGACCTGCGCTACCGCAACCGGGTGTCGGTGGCCATCCCGATGGCGCGCGCCGTCATGTTCTGCCTGATGGACGTGTCGGGCTCCATGGACGAAAACAAGAAGGACCTGGCCAAGCGCTTCTTTTCGCTGCTTTACCTGTTCCTGTCGCGCAAGTACGAACACGTGGACCTGGTTTTCATCCGCCATACCGACAACGCCGAGGAAGTCGACGAACATACCTTCTTCTACGATCCCAAGAGCGGCGGCACCATCGTGCTGTCGGCGCTGGAACTGATGCGCGAGATCCTGGAGAAGCGCTATCCGCCGACCGCCTGGAACGTGTACGCGGCGCAGGCCAGCGACGGCGACTCGTTCGGCGCCGACGCGGGCAAGAGCGCGCGCTTCCTGGCCGAACATCTGCTGCCGGCCACGCGCTACTTTGCCTACATCGAAGTGCCCGACTCGCAGGAGGCGCGCAAGAGCAGCCTGTGGGCGGAATATGAACAGAAACTGGAGCCGCATTTCGTCATGCGGCGCATCTGCGAACGCGGCGAGATCTTCCCCGTGTTCCATGACCTGTTCAAAAAGGAAACCGCATGAATGCCATCGTGGGAGCGCTCGTGGAACCGGAGGCCGCCGGCAGCGCCCGGCCCATCTCCCAGGGTTCCGAATGGACCTTCGAACTGATCCAGTCCTATGACGACGCGATCTCCAAGGTCGCCGCCGAATACGGACTGGACACGTACCCGAACCAGATCGAGGTAATCACCTCGGAACAGATGCTGGATGCCTACGCGTCGGCCGGTCTGCCTATCGGCTATCCGCACTGGTCGTACGGCAAGGAATTCATCCGCAACGAGCAGTTCTACCGCCGCGGCATGCAGGGGCTGGCGTACGAGATCGTCATCAACTCCAACCCTTGCATCTCCTATCTCATGGAAGAGAACTCCATGACGATGCAGGCGCTGGTGATCGCCCACGCCTGTTACGGCCACAACTCGTTCTTCAAGGGCAATTACCTGTTCCGGCAATGGACCGATGCCGACGGTGTGCTGGACTACCTGGTCTTCGCGCGCAAATACGTCATGTCCTGCGAGGACCGCTATGGCATCGACGCGGTGGAATCCTTGCTCGATTCCTGCCACGCGCTCTCGCACCACGGCGTGGACCGCTACAAGCGCCCCACGCCCATTTCCTACAAGGAAGAGGCCGCGCGCCAGGCCGAACGCCAGGAACATGCCCGGCTGCAGTACAACGATCTGTGGCGTACCCTGCCGCGCCTGGAGGCCGACAAGGACACCCACGTCGAGGCCTCGGTGTTTCCGCCGGAGCCCGAAGAGAACTTGCTGTACTTCATCGAGAAGTATTCGCCCAAGCTCGCGCCGTGGCAGAAGGAACTGGTGCGCATCGTCCGCAAGGTCGCGCAATACTTCTATCCGCAGACCCAGACCAAGGTCATGAACGAAGGCTGGGCCACGTTCTGGCACTACACCATCCTGAACCGGCTGCATGAAAAAGGCTTGGTCAACGACGGCTTCATGATGGAGTTCCTGCAAAGCCACACCAACGTGGTCAGCCAGCGCGGCTTCGACGAACGCGGCTACGGCGGCATCAACCCCTATGCGCTGGGCTTTGCCATGATGTCCGACATCCGCCGCATCTGCGAGGCGCCGACGGCCGAGGACCGGCGCTGGTTCCCCGACATCGCCGGCGGCGACTGGCTGAAGACGCTGGACTTCGCCATGCGCAACTTCAAGGACGAGTCCTTCATCTCGCAATACCTGTCGCCCCGCCTGATCCGCGAGTTCCGTTTCTTCGCGATCTCCGACCACCAGGCCAACCCCAAGCTCGAAGTCGCCGCCATCCACGACGACGAAGGCTACCGCGACATCCGCCGCCTGCTGGCTGCGCAACACAACCGCGACAACATGGTGCCGGACATCCAGGTGGTCCGCTTCAACCGCGACTCCGACCGCTCGCTGGTGCTGCGCCACCTGAAGAGCCGCGGCCGCCCGCTGGCGGGCGAGGACGCCGAACAGGTGATGAAGCACCTGGCCCGACTGTGGGGTTTCAGGGTGCGGCTGGAAGAGACCGAGCCGGACGGCACCGTCAGCTCCTACCGGGAACAGGACCCGCCGGCATCAGCCTCCTAGTGGTCGGCCAAAGCAGGGGACGCCGTTGGCGTCCCCTTTTCTTTGTCCGCTTGTCGGCGCTGTGCGAAATCTGCTAGAATCGCGGATTCGCATTTTCTGCAGCGGCTCGCCCGCAGCGAAAATCGCAGATAGGACAGGTGGCCGAGTGGTTGAAGGCGCACGCCTGGAAAGCGTGTATACGTCAAAAGCGTATCGGGGGTTCGAATCCCCCTCTGTCCGCCAGAATTCGCACTGCAAAGCAGTACACAAAAAACCCGCAAGCGCTCAAGCCTTGCGGGTTTTTTTCATTTTCGCGGCATAAAAAAAACGCCGCCCGGCGTAATTTGCCGGGCGGCGTCTTGGACCGGAACGCTTACGCGCCCACCGGTTTCCCATCAGTGCGCCGCACCACCACCGTAGCCGAGCGCGCATCGCCGCCGCCCGTGCGCAACGTGTTCCACGTCTTATCCGGGTGCTGAATGTTGATGAAGAACGTGGTCAGGTCCGGCGTGTAGGCGATGCCGGTGATTTCGCAGCCCAGCGGGCCGACCAGGAAGCGCTTGGATTCGCCGGTCTTCTGGTCGATGTAGTACATCGAGTTGTTGCCGAAGAAGTCCGTGGTCGAGGCGCTGGTGCCGGCGTCGGTCTGGACCCACAGGCGGCCCTTGGGGTCGACGCGGATGCCGTCGGGGCTGGAGAAGGTGTCGCCGTTGACGTTGCCGGTCAGGTTTGCGGCCACGCCGTCGGCCTTGTCGCGGCCGGCCAGCAGCAGCAGGTCCCACTCGAAGGTGGTGGCCAGGGGCGAGTCGCCGCGCTCGTGCCAGCGGATGATGTGGCCGTGCGAGTTGTTGACGCGCGGGTTGGCGGCGCTGGTGCGCTTGCGGCTGCCGTTGTTGGTCAGCGTGCAGTACACGGTCTTGTCCACGCCCACCGTGATCCATTCCGGGCGGTCCATCAGCGTGGCGCCGGCGACGCGGGCGGCGGCGCCGGTGTTGACCAGCACGTCGGCCTGCGTATTGAAGTTGACGAGCTTGCCGGTGATCACGGTGCCGCTGGCGACCTGCGTGAAATTGCCGGGATCGGTGGCGCCGGCGGTCAGGTTGTTCTTGCCCACGGTCAGTTCGACCCAGTTGCCGCTGCCATCGTCATTGAAGCGCGCGGCGTACAGCGTGCCTTCGTCCAGTAGGCCCATGTTGGCGGCGCGGTTGGCGGGATCGTACGGCTTGCTCGGCACGAACTTGTAGATGCAGCCAGGCGTGGTGTCGTCGCCCATGTAGAAAGCAACACGGTTGTTCTCGTCCAGCATGAAGGCCGTGTTTTCATGGCTGAAGCGGCCCATCGCGGTGCGCTTGACGGCGGTCGAATCCGGGTTCTGGGGATCGATTTCCACCACCCAGCCATAGCCTTCGTCGGCCGGCTTGCCGGCGTCGCCGGTCTTGTAGTGGTAGTTGTTGAGCGTTTCTTCGCAGGTCAGGTAGGTGCCCCAGGGCGTGTCGCCGCTGGAACAGTTGTTCAGCGTGCCGACGACGGTGTCGCCCACGACGGACTTGGCCGGGCCGCTGACGTTGTAGACGGTGTTGCCGGTGTAGCGCTTGTTGTAGCGCGAGTCGGTCTTGACGGCCCATGCGCCATTGGCGCTGCGCGCGATTTCGATGACGGACACGCCGACGTTGGACAGGCGGGTCTTCACGCCTTCGACGCTCTGGTCCAGGGTCTCGTCGTCCAGCGCTTCATGGTTCAGCACCAGCAGGCCGCCCTGGTTGGGGTCCACGCCGGGCAGGGCATAGAAGTGCATGCCATCGTGCTGGCCGCCGGATTGGGTTTCCGTGGCGGGATAGGACTGCGGCACGCCGGCGTAGCCAGCCGAGCCGATCATGCACTTGTCGCCGGCGGAGTAGAGCACTTCGGCCACGTAACCTGCGGGAACCGTGACGGTGTCGGCGACGATCTTGTCGGCCAGCGGGGTGAACGTGACGGAATAGTCGGGGCCGGGGGGCGGCTTGGTGCCGCCTTCGCCCGGCTCGTTGCCGGAGGTGTCGTCGTCGTCATCGTCGCTGCCGCCACAGGCGGTCAGCAGGGTCGATGCGCCGAACACGGACAGCATTGACAGGCCGAAGCTGTTCTTCAGCAAAGTGCGGCGCTGGGGATTCGCGGCGACGATTTCGTCGAACATCTGCCCGGGAACGGTGACTTCGTCTTGGGCTTCGCGATAGGGGGCGCGCAATTTATCAGTCAAGTAAGACATTCCAACCTCATAGTGTCGCGATCGAGTCGCTCAATTGTTTGTAAGCAAAACGAAAGCGAGGTTAAAGGTCGGTCGTTACAACGGGGTGACGATAGTGTGAAGTCCTTATGGTTAAGTGGGTAGTCCGCCGCCTGACCGAGTCCGTGATCGGAATTCCGGTTGAGGCGGCGGCGTTGCGATTGTCAGTCTTGCGGCCCGACGATGGGCGTGACGTCCAGCACATACATCTGCCGCTCGCCTTCGTGCACGGAGTCGATGCAGACCTGCGTGCCGTCGCGGCTCCAGCGCGGATGCAGGTCGCAGCGGTTTTCCTTGGACAGATTGGGATCGGCGTAGAAGCTGCCCAGCGAATGGCGCAGGCCGGTCTGCATGTCGTAGAGGAACAGGATGCGCTCGTGCGTGGTCGAGTCCGGATAGGTGTCACTGAGCAGCCAGCGCGTGTTCACGGGAGAGTAGGTCATGTGGCCGTTCTCCGTCAGCACGCCGTCGCCCACGACCTGGACCGCGCCGCCGGGCGCATCGCGGTAGAGGTGGTAGTGGATGCTGCCGTCATGCGGGCCCCACACGATGATGGTCTGGTCGTCGCGCCACAGCGGGTGCGAGATCTGGTATTCGGATTTCTCGTAGTCGAACGTGCCGACCGCGCCGGGATCGAAGTCGTCGGCCAGTTGCGGCAGCGGATGGTCGGAGCATTCCAGCAGGCGCATGTCGCTGCCGTCGGCGTTCATGGTGATCAGCCGGTGCAGGAAGCAGGTCTCGTCCTTGACGCGTTCGGTCCAGCGGTGCAGGAACAGGATGCGGGAGGACGAAGGATTGATCTCGATATGGCTGACCCAGTGGATGGCGCGCTCCATCGAGTCGCGCGGATGGAAGTTGCGCAGGTCGGCGTAGCTGACAAGCAGGCGGTGCGCGCCGCTTTCCAGGTCCATGCTGTGGATGCCGTCGTCGGCTGGGGCGTAGTCCACGGGGCCGGGGGCGTGTTCGCTGTAGCCGATGGTCTCGTGCGTGATGTAGAGGCGGCGGTAATCCACGCAGAGCGCGTAGCGGCTGTCGGGCGCGGCCACGTAGATGGGCAGCGGCAGGTGGCGCGTCTGGCCGGTGGCGACGTTGTGGACCGCGGAGCGGAAGCCCGGATAGAAGCCGCTGTCGTCGTCGCGGCGGCAGTTGTAGATCATCTGCGGCTCGGACTCGCCGTCCAGCCATTGCAGTTGGCAGCCCATCTGCCAGTTCCAGGCCGTGGTGCTGCCCACGGCGTGGTAGCGGTCGCCGTCCTGGAGATCGAAGTAACCCACCTCGGCGCTCAACTCGGGCGTGAGCCGCGCGTCCTTGAACGGCGTGCGGTTGGCCAGCAGATAGCGGCCGTCGCGATGCCAGACGGTCTTGTTGTAGTAGCCGAAGAAATGATGGTGTGGCGTGGCGCCCAGGCGGCGGCAGGCGATGGGCGTGGCGAGCATGCGGTTCATGGATGGCAGGGCAAAGAGGAAGTCGGAAAGAAAAAAGGGCGGCGCAGGCGCCGCCCCGGGCGTTCAGCCCGCAGTGATGTGTTCGGTTTCGATGACCTGGTTCCAGCGGGCGCGTTCGCGTTCGACGAAGGCGCGCGCGTCGGCGGGGCTGTTGCCCACCGGAGTCATGCCCAGGCGCTCCAGGCCTTCGCGGAATGCCGGGTCGGCGTAGACGCGGCGCAGGTCGGCGCTGATCTTTTCGATCAGCGCGTCCGGTACGTCCTTGCTGGCGGCCAGCGTGGTCCAGGACGTCACGGTCAGGCCGGGCAGGCCTGCTTCGGCGGCGGTGGGGACGTCGGGCAGGGCTGGCGAGCGCGTGGCGCCGGTGATGGCCAGCGCCTTCAGCTTCTTGGCCTGGATGTAGCCGATGGTGGTGGGCACGTTCTCGAACAGCAACTGGATCTGGCCGCCCAGCAGGTCGTTGGTGGCGGCCGAGCTGCCGCGGTATGGAATGTGCACGATGGGCGCCTGCGCGGCCATCTTGTAGAGCTCGCCCACCATGTGCACGGACGAGCCCACGCCGGCCGAGCCGAAGTGCAGCGTTTCCGGCTTGGCCTTTGCCAGCGCGGTGAGTTCGGCCAGGGTGTTGGCTTCCAGCGCGGGGTTGGCCACCACCACGTGCGGCATCTCGGCCACGATGGTGATCAGCTTCAGATCGCGGGCGGGTTGGTAGTTGAGGTTCTTGTAGACCCCGTAGGTGGCATGCAGGCCGATGGAGCCCAGCAGCAGCGTATAGCCGTCCGGCCCCGAGTCGGCGACGAACTTGCCGCCGATGTGCCCGCCCGCGCCGGGGCGGTTTTCCACCACTACCGACTGGCCGTAGAGCTTGCCCAGGTGTTCGGCCAACAGCCGTCCCTGGATATCGGAGCTGCCGCCCGCGGTGAAGGGCACGATGATGCGCACCGGGCGGTCGGGATAGTTGGCTTGCGCGTGCGCGGCCAGCGGCAGGGCGGCTGCCGTCAGGCCCAGGCACAGCGTTTGCAGGAGTTGGCGCCAGGAGCGGCGGAGGTTCATGTGGTTTCCCCTGGAAGGTTGGGTAGTGCGGGGGGCGCATCTGGCGGCGCCCTTGGGAAAACCAGTGTAGGAGTCCTCATGTATTTGAAAAAATTCTTTTTTCAACATAGGCTATGCAAGTTTGCTATACATTGCCCGCCATGAGCCGACCCCTGAATTTCCGCCAGATCGAAGCCTTCCATGCGGTCATGCTGGCCGGCACCACTACCGGCGCGGCGCAGATGCTGCGCACCACCCAGCCCTCGGTCAGCCGGCTGCTGGCGCAGGTGCAGCAGGCCAGCGGCCTGAAGCTGTTCGACATGGAGCGCGGCCGCTTGCGGCCCACGCGCGAGGCCAAGGATCTGTTCGATACCGTGCAGCGGCACTTCGTGGGGCTGGAGCGCATCGAGGACCGCGTTGCCGCGATGCGGCGCAGCGGCAGCGGCGTGCTGCGGCTGGCCTGCACCCCGGCGCTGGGCCTGGGCGTGCTGCCCGGCGCGATCGAGACCTTCGCGCAGCGCTATCCCGAGGTACACATCAACATGCAGACCGTGGGCAGCCAGTATCTGCGGGAAGGGTTGCTGCACGGCACCTACGACCTGGTGGTGACTACGGCGCCCATGGACGGCGCACAGCTGGAAATGCAGGCCTTGCACGAAAGCGCGGCGGTTTGCGTGATGCGGCCCGACCATCCGCTGGCCGCGCAGCCGTCCGTCGACATCATGGACCTGGACGGGCGCCGTCTGCTGGTGCTGAACGCGGATGACGACGTCTATCTGCAGCTGCGCGGCGCGATGCAGGAACATCAGGCGCAGCCCGCCTCGGAAATCGAGACCACCTATTCATCCACCATCTGCGCGCTGGCTGCCGCCGGCAGCGGCCTGGGCGTGGTCAATCCCTACATCGCCGCGGTGTTCGCGGACCGTTTGGCGATACGGCCGTTCACGCCGCGCCTGCCGGTGCGCGTCAGCATGGCTTACCCCACGCAGACCGCGCCGTCGTCGGTGACCGAGGCCTTCGTGGAGATCCTGGCGCGCGGTTTCCAGGCGCAGCCGGACGCGACCTGAGCGCGGCAGGGGCCGCGCCCGGGCTCGCGTATCATCTGGCCATCGCGTCGCCTCAGCTCTTGCGGTTTTCGTAAGACGTATCCAGCACGTCATCTTCCGGGGTGATGATGCCAGGTTCGCCAGGTTCCGCCATGGCGCGTCCGCGCCTTGGCATGCCGGCGACCTCTTTGCTGTGGTCCGCCATCGGCAGGATTTCGGTGCCTTTGCGCGGGTCGACGGCGACGGGTTGTTCCGTTTCAGCGGCCTTGGCCGCCTGCGGATCGGGGGCGGTTTTCAACATGATGTCTGCTCCGCTTGCGGGCGTCCCGGGATGGCGACGCGCCTGGTTGCCACTTCCATCTTAGGGCCGTGCGGCCGGCTGGGAGCAGGAATGCCTGTCACGTTTGCAAGGGGCTGTTGCAGGAGCCCGACCCTTATAATTTCCGACGCCTCTCGGCTTGCCGCAAGCCGCCCGGTTTCTCACTTTCCATACGCCTACCTTGACTGAATCCGTCGAACGCTCCGTCCATGCTGAACTCGTTGCCGTGCTGGTCGCCGTCACCAACGGCGAGCCGCGGGTGCTGACGACCGACGATGCGCGCGCCTTGCCGGCCGGTCCCTTCAAGCTGTCGCACCGTTCGCTGCAGGCCGGGCTGCGCGCCTGGGTGGAGGAGCAGACCCATCACCCGCTGGGTTACGTGGAGCAGCTCTACACCTTCGCCGACGGCGACCGCTCCGATGAATCGGGCGCGCGCGTGATGTCGGTCAGCTACCTGGGCCTGACGCGCGAGGCGGGCGAGACCGGCGTGGCGCAAGTCGGCTGGCAGGATTGGTACCGCTACTTCCCCTGGGAAGACCAGCGCACGGGCACGCCCGCGCTGGTGGAGGAAATAATCGTCCCGCGTCTGGCCGCCTGGTGCGAAGACAGTAGCGATGCGGCCGTGCGCATGCGCCGCCGCCAACGCGCCGCCATCACCTTCGGACTGGACGGCTCGCCCTGGAACGAGGACATGGTGCTGCAGCGCTACGAGCTGCTGTTCGAAGCGGGGCTGGTGCCCGAAGCGGCGCGGCGCGGGGGCAAGGGCGCCGTGGTGCCGGGCGAACCCATGCGCCACGACCACCGTCGCATCCTGGCCACCGGCATCGCGCGGCTGCGCGCCAAGATCAAGTACCGCCCCGTGGTGTTCGAGTTGATGCCCGCGCAGTTCACCCTGCTGCAATTGCAGTTGGCCGTGGAGGCGCTGGCCGGGCGCGGCCTGCACAAGCAGAATTTCCGCCGCCTCATCGAGCAGCAGGCGCTGGTCGAAGAGACGGGCGAAATGGCCACGGGCACGGCCGGCAGGCCGGCCAAGCTGTTCCGTTTTCGTCGTGACGTGCTGCTGGAGCGCGCTATTGCGGGGAGCAAATTGCCGTTGTCTCGGGCGATGTGACGTTGAGATGCATCACGCTTGAGAGTCCAAGTCACCCAAGAGTTTTAGCGGTTCTCGCGGGTGTGCCACAGCCGCAGCACGTGGACAACCGCATCCTGGTTTTCGTAGCGAATCTCGTACTCTCCAACCAGGATTCTTCTCACCTCTCGTGGTTCGAAGTGGAACAGTTGTTCGCCAATACGCGGGTTGGTCTAAGAACTTGATCTTGCCCTGCTCCTGGCGACGCCGTGATCAGCGCGAGGCGGATTTCGGACTCGATGACACGCTAATGATCTCGAAATAATCATAGTGATTAAAATTTAATCGATCACACAAGCTATTTCAAACTGGACGGAAAATGGCTGACGCTTGACAAGCCTTATGCTCGTCTCTAGCATAAGTGGTGCGCAATCTCCGCGCGCCTTTTTTTAACTGGTAAATACTCAAAATGAGCATTAAAGCCGAAGCGCCTATGACCATCGCCCGACTGCCCGTTCCCCCTCTGCCGGAAGTCATGCTGGAGCCGCTGGTGCGCGCGGCCTTGCTCGAGGACCTGGGACGCGCCGGGGACCTGACCACCGACGCCATCGTGCCCGCCGACGCCACGGCGCAGACCCGTCTGGTCGCGCGCCAGGAAGGCGTGCTGGCCGGGCTGGACCTGGCCCGCCTGGCGTTTCGCGCCATGGACCCGGGCATCAAGTTCGACGTTGCGCTGCGCGACGGCAGCGAATTGCAGCCAGGCGCGGAAATCGCCCGCATCAGCGGTAACGCCCGCGCCATGCTGACGGCTGAGCGCGTGGCGCTGAACTTCCTGTGCCATCTGAGCGGCGTGGCCAGCGCCACTGCGTCCATCGCCCGCGCCATCGAAGGGTACGGCGCCCGCGTTACCTGCACCCGCAAGACCATGCCGGGCCTGCGCGCCGTGCAGAAGTACGCGGTGCGTGTCGGCGGTGGCAGCAATCACCGCCACGGCCTGGACGACGCGGTACTGATCAAGGACAACCACATCGCGCTGGCGGGCGGGGTCGCGACGGCGGTCGAGCGGGCGCGCGCCGGCATCGGCCACATGGTCAAGATCGAACTGGAAGTGGACACGCTGGAGCAGTTGGAAACGGCGCTGTCCCTGGGCGTGGATGTGGTGCTGCTGGACAACATGAGCTTGGACGATCTGCGCCGCGCCGTGGCCATGGCGCGCGGCCGGGCCATCACCGAGGCTTCGGGGCGCATCACGCCCGAAACCGCCGCGGCGGTGGCGGCCACCGGGGTGGACCAGATCGCGGTGGGCTGGATCACCCATAGCGCCAAGGTGCTCGACATCGGCCTGGACGCCTGACCTTCCGCCGGCCGCCGGCCGGCATTGCCCATGCCCCCGCGCGCATGCCGCGCGGGGACGCTTGCAAGCCCGCATCATGAATCGCCTGCTTAGCTCTGTTCTCGCATTCCTGGTTTTGCCCCTGGCCGCCTGCGGCAATTCACCCTCGGGCGAAGCGCCCAAGGACGCCGCGTATCCTTCGCACCCCATCACCATCGTGGTGACGTTTCCGCCGGGTGGCGGCACCGACCTGCTGGCGCGCCGCATCGGCGCCAGCCTGCAGGAGCAGTTCGGCATGGCGGTGGTGGTGGAAAACCGTCCTGGGGCCAGCGGCAACATCGGCGCGCGCGCCGTGGCCGAAGCGCCAGCCGACGGCCATACGCTGCTGATGGTCAATAGTTCCTTCGCGATCAATCCGGGGGTCTACAGCAATCTGGGCTTCTCGCCCAAGCAGGATTTTGCAGCGGTCATCAACGTGGCCTTCGTGCCGTCGGTGTATGTGGTGCCGGCGGTTTCGCCCTGGCGCAGCCTGGACGATGCGCTGGCCGCCGCCACGCCGGACCGCCCGCTGCCGTTCGCGTCCTGCGGCAACGGCACGCCGCAACACCTGGCCGGCGAGATGCTGTCGCGCGCCACCGGCGCACCTTTGCAGCACGTGCCTTACAAGGGTTGCGGACCGGCGCTTACCGACGTGACCGCCGGCCAGGTTGGAATGGGCGTGGTCACCGCGTCCAGCGCCGCGCCTTTGATTGCGGCCGGCAAGTTGCGGGCGCTGGCCGTGACCTCGCCGGCGCGCTCGCCGCTGTTGCCGTCGGTGCCGACGGTGGCCGAGCAGGGCGTGCCCGGCTACGCGCTGGACCAGTGGCATGGCCTGCTGGCGCCGGCGGCCACGCCGCCCGCGGTTGTGGCCAAGTTGAATGCGGCAGTGGCGAAGATCGTCCAGCGCCCCGAGGTGCAGGCGGCGCTGCGCGAACAGGGCTTTACGCCCGCCAGCAGCACCCCGCGTGAATTCCAGGCCATGATCGACGCGGATATCGACCGCTACACCGCCTTGACGCAGGCGATCGGCTTGCGCGCCGACTGAGCCGGGCGCAGGCCGGCCGGACTCAGGCCGCGGCGGCGGCCCGGGCGTGCTGTTCCAGCTGTTCCTTCAGGCCCGGCTGCAACTTGAGCTGGCGCGCCAGTTCGTCCAGATAGGCGCGTTCCATGTAGCTTTCCTCATCCACCACCAGCAGGCTGGCCAGGTACATCTCGGCCGCCATTTCCGGCGTTTGCGCGGCTTGCGCGATCACGGACGGATCCAGGGGGCGCGACAGTTCGGCTTCAAGCCAGCGGCGGTCTTGCGCGTCCGACGACAGCTTGGATAGTTCAGTTTCGAGCAGCGCGCGTTCTTCCGGGCCGATGTGGCCATCGGCCTTGGCCGCGCCGATCATGGCGGTCAGCACCGCCGTGCTGTGCTGCTCGGCCTGGGGCGCGGGCAGGCGGTCCAGCGTCTGCGGGGGAGCGGCCGGCGCGCCAGCCTGGCTGCGTTGCCAGTCGCCATAGGCGCGATAGGCCAGGGCGCCCAGCGCCGCCATGCCGCCGTACATGGCAACCTTGCCGCCGATCTTGCGGGCCTTCTTGCTGCCCAGCAGCAGTCCGAGCGCGCCCGCGCCCAACGCGCCGCCGCCCAGGCCGGTCAGGAAGGACGAACCCTTGCCGCCCGTGGCGTTCTGCACGCGATTGGTGGTGTCCGACAGCAGCCCTTGCCCGGACTGCAGCAGTTGATCGAGAAGTTGTCTGGCGCTCATGCGGCCCCCTTTAAAGTTTGCTCAGGTATTGCGGATAGAGATATCCGACCGGAGCGGGAGGCAGAAGTTCAGCTTACAGTCAGTTGCTTGCGCGGGCGACATCCTTGGAGCGCCCGCCAGGTGATACAACGTGGTCTGGGGCGGCCGCGGCGGCTGCCCGTCAGGACCCCGTTACCAGGAGACAGGACCCATGAGCATCCGCGTGAGCCAGAATGCGCCCAACACGCTGCAATTCACCGCCACGGCCGAAGGCCACGATCTGCCGCTGGACATGCCCCAGCCTGCCGGCGCCGGCCCCGACCCCCACGACTACTTCGACACCGCCCTGGGTGGCTGCAAGGCCATGACCTTGATGGTCTACGCGCAGCGCAAGGGCCTGCCGCTGGAATCGGTGGGCGTGGAAGTGGTGCGCGACGCCAGCGAGGAGCGCAAGGGGATCTACCGCCTGACGGCCAAGCTGACGCTGAACGGCGAGCTGTCCGACGCGCAGATCGACGAACTGCTGGCGGTGGCCGAGAAGTGCCCGGTGCACAAGCTGATGACGGCGGTGGATGTGCAGGTGTCCACCGTGGTGGTGCAGCCGGCCTGACGGGGCCGGTTGCGGCGGCAGGGGCCGGCGGCCCCGCCGCGGGCGGATTCAGTCTTCCATGCCCGGGACGATGGTCGAGAAACCGGCATCCACGTGGGTGATCTCGCCCGTCACGCCGGCGGCCAAGTCCGACAGCATGAAGGCGGCGACGTTGCCCACGTCTTCGATGGTGACGTTGCGACGCAGGGGAGCCTGGGCTTCCACGAACTTCAGGATGGCCGAGAAGTCCTTGATGCCGCTGGCGGCCAGCGTCTTGATGGGGCCGGCGGAAATGCCGTTGGCGCGGATGCCGCGCGGGCCCAGCGCCGTGGCGAGGTAGCGCACGCTGGCTTCCAGCGAGGCCTTGGCCAGGCCCATGGTGTTGTAGTTCGGAACCACGCGTTCGGCGCCCAGGTAGGTCAGCGTCAGCACCGAGCCGTTGCGGCCTTCCATCAGCGGCAGCGCGGCTTTGGCCATGGCGGCGAAGCTGTAGGCCGAGATGTCATGCGCGATGCGGAAACCTTCACGCGACAGGCCGTCGAGGAAGTTGCCGGCGATGGCTTCGCGCGGGGCGAAACCGATGGAGTGCACCAGGCCGTCCAGGCCGTCCCAGTGTTGGCCGAGTTCGGCGAAGGCGCCTTCGATCTGGCTGTCTTCGGCCACATCGCAGGGCAGCACGATCTTGCTGCCGAATTCAGCCGCGAATTCGCCTACGCGGTCCTTGAAGCGGTCGCCCACGTAGGTGAACGCCAGTTCGGCGCCTTGCTGGTGACAGGCGCGCGCGATGCCGTAGGCGATGGATCGGTTGGAAAGCACCCCGGTGACCAGGATGCGCTTGCCGGCGAGAAAGCCCATATTTCTATCCTTTGATTTTTTCCCTCTGGAATCCGCCTATTTTAAGGAGTTTGCGCGGTTTCGCGATATGAAAATCCCTGGGACGGATCCGACCGGCATGAGCCTTTAGGACGGTTTTCAGAGCGGCGGAAACAGGCGCACGAAACTGGCGAGCAAGGGATCGCGCTGGTCGGCGCGCCAGACCAACTCCAGATCGAACGTCAGGTCTATGCCGCCGATTTCCTTGAAGACCACGCCGGCCGGACCATGCAGCCGGAACGAGGCGGGAATGATGGCGCAGCCCAGGCCGGCCGACACCAGGCCGAGGATGGTGGGAAGATCGGTCGCCACGGCGGCCGGGCGCGTCAACGGAATGCCGGCGGCCTTCAGGATGCGCACCAGCGCGTCATAGTGCGAGGGCGATCCGGCGCGCGGGAACAGGATGAACTTCTGGCCCGCCAGGTCCTTGAGCGTGCGGATCTTGCCGACGTTGCGCGCCACCGCCGCGGGCATGGCGAGCAGCATGCGGTCTTCATAGATCTTCATTCCCTCCACTTCGCCATCGAGCGGAGAGCGCCAGGCGACGACGCCCGCGTCCAGCTCGTGGCGTTTGATCGCATCGAGCTGCCAGGCCGACAGGCCGGATTCCAGCTGTACATCGGTATCGGGCGAGGCGCGCGACAGGGCCGCGATCGCCTGTCCCAGGCCGGGCAGCCAGCTGTAGCCGGGCATGATGCCGATCTTCAGCGAGCCTGCCTTGCCATTGGCCGCCAGCGCCACCTGCGCCCGCAGGGTTTCGGAACCCGCCAGCATCAGTTTCGCGTGGGCGAGCAGCGCTTCGCCGGCGCGCGTGAGCGCCACGCCGCGCGGCAACCGGACCAGCAGTTGCGCGCCGAATTCCTCTTCCAGCGCCATCATCTGGCGCGACAGGGCGGGCTGGGCGATATGCAACGCCTTCGCCGCGCCGGCCACGCTGCCGGCTGCGCACACCGCCGCGAAGTAGCGCAACTGTCTCAATTCCATGCCATGCCTCCCGGGCATATGTAGCAAGCATCAAAAGTATTTGTTGCTGATCAGTCAAATACCTATATTTTCGGATTTAACCCCATAACGTATACCCAAAAGGTCTATGACGAAACCGACATTCCGCGAGTCGCCGTTATTGCGTGACCGGCGGGTCGCGCACCTGCCGGCACGCAACCCGCACTGCGCGACGGCCTTCACCGACATCGATCTCGACGCGCCTGGACGCCAGGCGGGCTTCCTGCACATCCCGCAGTCGCCGCACGAAGACGCCTGGGGCACGGTACGCATACCCATGGCGGTGCTGGCCAATGGCGACGGCCCCACCGTCATCCTGGAAGCCGGCAACCACGGCGACGAGTACGAAGGCCAGATCGTGCTGGGCGAACTCATCCGCGACCTGCCGCTGGACCGCATTCGGGGGCGCCTGATCGTCATGCCCGCGCTCAACGCGCCGGCAGCGGAAGCCGGCCTGCGTACCTCGCCGCTGGACGGCAAGAACCTGAACCGCACGTTTCCCGGCGACCATGCGGGCAGCATCACGGAACAGATCGCCGCCTACGTCAGCGACGAGCTGTTCTCGCGCGGCGACGCGTTCCTGAGCCTGCATTCCGGCGGTTCGTCGCTGGACATCATTCCCAGCGCGCTGGTCCAGCCGTCGCAAGATGCCGGGCAGACCCAGCGCAACATCGATGCCGTAATGGCCTTCGGCGCGCCGTTCAACGTGATGCTGGACACGCTGGGCGATACCCGCACCAGCGTCGCCACGGCCGTGGCGGCGGGGCTTACCTGTGTCAGCACCGAGATGGCGGGACGCGGCACGGTGACGGACAGTGCGCTCGCGCTGTGCCGCGCCGGCGCGCTGCGCGTGCTGGCGCATTGGGGCGTGCTGGACCAGGCTTGCGCCCAGCCGCTGGCGGCGCAGCCAGCGCCCCTGTGCAAGGTCAGCGGCGCGAAGTCCTACGTCATCGCCTCCGAACGCGGTGTGTTCGAGGCTTACCATCGGCATGGCGAAGCCGTCGAGGCCGGCCAGCCCGCGGGCCGCATCCACCAGACATTCGATCCGCGCCGCGCGCCGGTCGAGCTGGTTTACGGGACCAGTGGCGTCATCTTCGCCAAGCGCCATCCCGGCATCGTCGTGCCCGGCAACGTCTGCTGCGTCGTGGCCAGCGCGGCCTGATTCACCCATTTTTGAAGAACGGAACATGGCAATCCATATCGAAACCCCGGCGCTCGCATCCCGCGCCTTCTCCCTGCGCAGCGGCAAGGACGTGCGCCTGAAGATGGAGGCGCTGCAGCCCAGCGGCTCGTTCAAGGCCCGCGGCATAGGCCACGCCTGCCAGATCTACAAATCCCGCGGGGCCCGACGCTTCATCTCTTCGTCCGGCGGCAACGCCGGTTATGCGGTGGCCTACGCCGGCCGCATGCTGGCCACGCCGGTGACGGTGGTGGTGCCCGCCACGACCTCGGAGCGCGCCAAGAGCCTGATCCGCTCCGAAGGGGCGGAGGTCATGGTGCATGGCGCCTCCTGGATGGAGGCCAATGCCCGCGCGCTGGAACTCATGACCGAGGCGGATGCGTTCCTGCATCCCTTCGACGACCCTTTGCTGTGGGAGGGGCACGCGACCATGATCGACGAGCTGGCCCGGCAGGGCGGGCGGCCGGATGCGGTCATCTGCTCGGTCGGCGGCGGCGGGCTGCTATGCGGCGTGGTCGAAGGCCTGCGGCGCAATGGCTGGGCGGAAGTGCCGGTGATTGCGGCCGAGACGGCCGGCGCCGACTCCTATGCCCAGGCCCTGGGCGCGGGGGCGCCGGTGCTGTTGCCCGAGATCCGGTCCATTGCGACCTCATTGGGCGCGCGGCAGGTCTGCGACCGCGCGCTAGAGCTGGCGAAGGAGCATCCCATCGAGAGCGTGGTGGTATCGGATGCCGCCGCGGTGGCAGCCTGCGAGGACGTGCTGCTGGAGCACCGCATTCTGGTCGAGCCCGCCTGCGGCGCCTCGATTGCGGCGCTGGACGGCGGTTCGGATCTCCTGAAGAACGCACGATCGGTGGCGGTGATCCTGTGCGGCGGCGTGGGCGTAACGGCGGGCCAGCTGGCGCAATGGAGTACGCAGTTCGCGGCGCAGCCGCGGTAGCGGGTGGCGGATGGACATGAAAAAGGCGCGTCCCGCGGGACGCGCCTTTTTCATGCAAGCGCCGATCAGCCGCGGGCGTTGGTGCCCGGCACGCGCAGTTGCGAGCCGACCTTCAGGGCGCTGCCCTTGATGTTGTTGAGCGCGCGCAGCGCGTCGACCGAGGTGCCGTACTGCTTGGCCAGCGAGAACAGCGTGTCGCCCTGGCGCACCTTGTGGGTGCGGACATTGGGGCGGGCGCTGGCTACGCGGGCGGCTGGCGCCTGGGTGGTGCGGCCGCGCGGGGCGGCGGCCTTGTTGTCCGACGGTGTCGAGTCCAGCGCGCCCACCGGCGTGGCCAGCGAGGCCAGCTGCACGCCGCCCGTGCCGGGTTCGCCCGGCACCAGCAGGGATTGGCCGGAGGCGGATTTCTGGCGCGAACCGATGTCGTTGGTCTGGCGCAGCGTGGCTTCGCTCACGCCGAAACGCTTGGCGATCGAGGCGTAGGATTCACCGCGGCGCGTATGGTAGATCTTCCAGGCGCTGAGGTCGCCCTTGTAGTTGGTCAGGTTGGCGTTGAAGATCTCGACGCGGTCGGCCGGCAGCAGCAGGGTGGGGCCGTGGTCGCCGCGGATCACGGGACGGTTGAACGAGGGGTTCAGCGCCTTGAATTCGTCCAGCGGCATTTCGGCCAGCTTGGCGGCGATTTCCAGGTCGATGTCGCTGTTCTTCTGGACCGTCACGAAGTAGGGCGTGTTGCCCACCGGGGGCAGGGCCACCGCGTAACGTTGCGGATCGGCGATGATGTTCTTGATGGCCTGCAACTTGGGCACGTAGTTGCGGGTTTCATCGGGCATGTTCAGGGACAGGTAGTCCGTACCCTGGCCGGCCGCCTCGTTCTTGGCCATGGCGCGCTGCACCGAGCCTTCGCCCCAGTTGTACGAGGCCAGCGCCAGGTACCAGTCGCCCTGCATTTCAAACAGCTTTTCCAGGTAATCCAGCGCCGCGTTGGTCGAGGCGATGGGGTCGCGGCGCTCGTCGCGCCACCAGTCCTGCTTCAGGTTGAAGTGCTGGCCCGTGGCCGGCACGAACTGCCACAGGCCGGACGCCTGGGCGCGCGACAGCGCGGTCGGGTTGTAGGCGCTTTCGACGAAGGGCAGCAGCGCCAGCTCTGTCGGCAGGCCGCGGCGGTTGATCTCGTCGACGATGAAGTACAGGTATTTGCCTGCGCGTTCCGCCATGCGCTGCACCGACTCGGGGTGGGACGCGTAGTACTCGGTCCACTGCTGCGAGAGATCGGTGTTCAGGTTGGGGATGGCGAAACCGCGGCGGATGCGGTCCCAGGCGTCGGCGGGCGGGTTGGTCAGGTCAACCGTCCGGGACGTGTCGCGGGCGATGTATCGCCCTTGCGAATTGGTGGTGAGGTTCTTGCTATCGGGGGCTTTGGTTCCTGCGCAACCGGCGAGGACTGCCAGCATGAGCGGCAGAAGGAGTCGGGATAGATTCATCGGGTTGTCACTTGAAATCGTTCTTCCATTCACGAAGGGAGGCAAAAACCTCTACCGGCGTAGCGTGGCTGCGGCCGGCCCAGCGCTCTGCGGCGTGGACGACCTCAACTTCTTGCGTGCGCAAAAACGGATTGGCCGCGCGTTCCTGCCCGATGGTGGACGGAAGCGTGGGAAGACCTTCTGCTCGTAATTGCTGGGCCTGCTGGTGCCACTGTTGCAGGCTGCGGTTGGCCGGATCGACTGCCAAGGCCCAGCGCAAGTTCGCTAGAGTGTACTCGTGTGCGCAAAAAACCTGTGTATCTGGCGGTAAAACAGCAAATTTCCCTAAAGAATCATGAATTTGCGCCGGAGTGCCTTCGAAAAGACGGCCGCAGCCCCCCGCAAACAGGGTGTCGCCACAGAACAGAACCGGCTCCTGGCCGGCCGCCCGGCCGTAGTAGGCGATATGGCCGGCGGTGTGCCCGGGCACGTCCAGCACCGCCAGATCCAGGTCCAGTTCCGGGATCGCCACGCGGTCGCCCTGCGCCAGGCGCACGTCGCAGCGCGGCAGCTGTTCATGCGCGGGGCCGTATACGGTAATGCCCTCGATGCGGGACAATTCCGGTACGCCGCCCACATGGTCGCCATGATGGTGCGTGAGTAGAATGGCGCGCAGTCTCAAGCCGTTCTGGGCCAGCCATTGCAGCACCGGGCCGGCGTCGCCGGGATCGACCACGGCGGCTTCATCGCCGCGGACGATGGCCCAGATGTAGTTGTCGTTGAAGGCGGGTAGAGGCAAGACCGCGGCGTTGCGATCGCGGCCGCCTGTGGGGGCGGTCAAGGCTTGCATGGGATTCGAAGGAATAGAACGTGGCAGAAGATACTCCGCCGATTGTAGAACTGGCCGAATGGTTCCAGACGCCGCCGGGACAGTACGTACTGGCCTGGGAGCGGGCGCAGTTCGATGCGGCTGTCGCGGACGTGTTCGGATATTACGCCTGGCAGGTGGGCCTGGCGGAGATGAATCTGCTGCGCGCCAACCGCATGCCCTTCAAGGGCTACGTGGGCGCGGAGACCCCGTCCGCGGAAAGCGCGGCGGCCTGGCAGTCGCGGGTGGTGCTGGCCGAGCCCGAGGCCCTGCCGTTCGAATCCCAGAGCGTGGACCTGCTGATCCTGCCGCATGCCTTCGAGTGCGCGGACGATCCCCACAACGTGCTGCGCGAGGTCGAACGCGTGCTGGTGCCCGAAGGGCGGGTCGTGATCTCGGGCTTCAATCCCTGGAGCATGTGGGGCATGCGCACGCGCATGCCCGGCATGGAACCCTGGCTGCCGCAGCCGCCGTCATCCCAGGTGTCCTTGCCGCGCCTGAAGGACTGGTTCAAGCTGCTGTCGCTCGAGGTCGAGGCCAGCCACTTCGGCTGCTACGCCCCGGCCTGCCGCAGCGAAAAGTGGCTGCAGCGCTGGTCCTTCCTGGAGTCGGCGGGCGCCCGCTGGTGGAGCGTGGGCGGCGCGGTCTATCTGGTGTCGGCCGTCAAGCGGGTGGCCGGCATGCGTATCATTGGCCCGGCCTGGAAGAAGGCCAAGCCCAAACGCGCCCGCGCCGCGTCCGTGGTGGTCAACCGCCACGCGGACGACGGCTCCTGAGGCCCCAGTTCCGCGCCGCGGGGCCAATTTTTGGGACTTTTTTTAGCAAGGAATACCAAGCAGCACCATGCAGGACGACAAAGCGAACGAGCAGAAAGTGGAAATGTGGACCGACGGCGCCTGCAAGGGCAACCCCGGTCCGGGCGGCTGGGGCGTGCTGATGCGCGCCGGCAGCCATGAAAAGACCCTGCATGGCGGCGAACTCCAGACCACCAACAACCGGATGGAACTGCTGGCAGTCATCCAGGGCCTGCGCGCGCTCAAGCGCCCGTGCACGGTCATCATCCATACGGACTCCCAATATGTAATGAAGGGCATGACCGAGTGGCTCGCCAACTGGAAGCGGCGCGGCTGGATGACGGCCGACAAGAAGCCGGTCAAGAACGCCGAGCTGTGGCAGCTGCTGGACGAACAGGTGCAGCGCCATACCGTGTCCTGGCGCTGGGTCCGCGGCCACGCCGGCGATCCCGGCAACGAACGGGCAGACCAGTTGGCCAACATGGGCGTGGAATCGGCCCGCCGGGGCTGAGGGCATCGGGATATACCCTCAAATCCGCCCTCTGGGGCGGATTTAGTTCTTTCATCCGGCTTCAGGATTGTTCCAGTATGTAAATCCGGGTGCTAAAGTGCCAACCCTCATTCCAGTTCCTGCGGCGCAGTCCGCGTGGGGGCATGCCAGGCCCGCGCCGCAATACCGCCACATTCGCGCATGAAAAAAGCAGTACTGCTCGCCGCCGTAGCGGCAGGGTTGGCCGCGGGGGCCGCGCTCGGCGTTTTTGTGCCGCGCTGGCTCGCCTTCGGAACCGTCAGTCCACAACCCGGCGCCGTCGAGGCGCCCCTCGTGACGCGCGTTGCGCCCGTTCGGGTCGAAGTGGCCGCCGTTGAAGAGATTCCTTTCGCGCGCGGCATCTCGGCCGTGGGCAGCCTGCGCTCCGACGAGTCCGTGGTGCTGCGACCAGAGGTCGCGGGTCGCATCCAATCCATCGATTTCAAGGAAGGCCAGCCGGTCAAGCGCGGCGACGTGCTGATCCGGCTGGACGATTCCGTGCCGCGCGCCGAGCTGGCCCAGGCGCGCGCCAACCTGACGCTGGCGCAAAGCCACTACCGTCGCTCGGTGGAACTGCAGGGCAAGGGCTTCGTCAGCCAGCAGGCGCGCGACGAATCCGCCAGCACCCTGAAGGTGCAGGAAGCCGCCGTGGCGCTGGCGCAGGCGCGGCTGGACAAGATGACGATCTCGGCGCCGTTTGGCGGCATCGCGGGCCTGCGCAGCGTGTCGGTGGGCGACTACGTCAACCAGGGCCAGGACCTGGCCCCGCTGGAGGCGATCGATCCGCTCAAGGTGGATTTCCGCGTCCCTGAAATGTATTTGAGCAAGGTGGGCGTGGGCCAGCAATTGACGCTGCGCATGGACGCGCTGCCCGGCCAGGAGCGCCAGGGCGTGGTCTACGCGGTCAGCCCGCTGGTCGACGCGGGCGGACGCTCCATCCTGCTGCGCGCCACGGTCCCCAACAAGGATGCGGTGCTGCGTCCGGGCATGTTCGCCCGCGTGCAGCTGCAGTTCAACCAGGACAAGGCGCTGGTCGCGCCGGAAGCCGCGCTGTCGCCCTCGGGCGCGACGCAATACGTCTACCGCGTCAAGGATGGCGTGGCCGAGCGGCGCGAGGTCACCATCGGCGAGCGCCGCGAGGGCCGCGTCGAAATCCTGACCGGCGTGGCGGCGGGCGACCGGCTGGTGGTGTCGGGCCTGCAGCGTGTGACAGACGGCGCCGCGGTGACCGTCCTGGCCAACGGCGCGTGACGCCGGCTTTTTTCCCTATGTGGCGGTAGCGCAATGCGTATCTCGGAAACCTGCATCAAGCGGCCGGTGTTCGCATCGGTCCTGTCGCTGATCATCGTGCTGATCGGCCTGATTTCGTATTCGCGCCTGACCGTGCGCGAGTATCCGAAGATCGACGAGCCCATCGTGTCGGTGGACACCACCTACAAGGGCGCCTCGCCTGAGGTGATCGAATCGCAGGTGACCAAGCCGCTGGAAGACCAGCTGGCCGGCATCGAGGGCGTGGACGTGATGACCTCGCGCAGCCGCTCGGAACGCAGCCTCATCAACATCAAGTTCAACCTGTCCCGCAATCCGGACGCCGCGGCCGCGGAAGTCCGCGACAAGGTTTCGCGCGCCCGCCGCTTCCTGCCCGACGAGATCGACGAGCCCATCATCGGCAAGGTCGAGGCCGATTCCCAACCCATCATCTACATCGCGGTCGAGTCCGGTTCGTACTCCGCGATCCAGACCTCGGACTACATCAACCGCTACATCAAGACCCGCCTGTCGGTGCTGCCCGGCGCGGCCGAGGTGCGCGTCTTCGGCGAACGCCTGCCGTCCATGCGCATCTACGTGGACCGCGACAAGCTCGCCGCCTACGGCCTGACCGTGCAGGACGTGGAGGCCGCGCTGCGCAGCCAGAACGTCGAGATTCCGGCCGGCCGCATCGAGTCGCGCGCCCGCGAGTTCTCGGTGGTGTCTTCCACCGACCTGCAGACGCCGGCCCAGTTCGAGAACGTGATCGTCGCCAACGTCAAAGGCTATCCGGTCCGCATGCGCGACGTGGCCAATGTGGAGATCGCCGCCGCCAGCGACCGCGTGCTGTCGCGCTTCAATGGCAAGCCCGCCATCAACATCGGCGTGACGCGCCAGTCCACCGCCAACCCGCTGGAACTGTCCAAGGCGGCGCGCGAGGAAGTGGCGCGCCTGAACGAGAACCTGCCGGCCGGCATGAAGCTGAACATCGCGTATGACTCGTCGGTGTTCATCGAACGCTCCATCGACTCCGTGTTCCACACCATCGGCGAAGCCATCGTCCTGGTGGTGCTGGTGATCTTCTTCTTCCTGCGCAACCTGCGAGCAAGCATCATCCCCATCGTCACCATTCCGGTGTCGCTGGTGGGCGCCTGTGCGCTGATGTACCTGTTCGGTTTTTCCATCAACACGCTGACGCTGCTGGCCATGGTGCTGGCCATCGGCCTGGTGGTGGACGACGCGATCGTGGTGCTGGAGAACATCTTCCGCCACATCGAAGAGGGCATGCCGCGCAAGGAGGCCGCGCTGCGCGGTTCGCGCGAGATCGGCTTCGCGGTGGTCGCCATGACCATGACGCTGGTCACCGTGTACGCGCCGCTGGCTTTCGCCACGGGCCGCACCGGGCGGCTGTTCATCGAATTCGCGCTGGCGCTGGCCGGCGCCGTGCTGGTGTCCGGTTTCGTGGCGCTGACGCTTACGCCCATGATGTGTTCGGTGCTGCTGCGCCACCAGAGCAGCCACAGCCGCTGGTACAACCTGATCGAAGGCTGGCTCAACGGCATGAGCAACGGCTACCGGCGCGCGCTGGCGCTGGCCCTGCGCCACCGCTGGGTGGTAGTGGCCATCGGCCTGGCGGTCGCGGCCGCGAGCGGCGTGCTGTTCAAGGTCGTCAAGAGCGAGCTGGCGCCCATCGAGGATCGCGGCGTGGTGTTTGGCATCGTCAGCTCGCCTGAAGGAGCGACGCTGAACTACACGCTGGAAAGCATGCTGGGCATCGAAAAGTTCTACTCCGACATTCCGGAGGCCAGCGGCAGCCAGGTGACCGTGGGCTTCCCCACCGTGACGGACGGCACCGCCATCCTGCGCCTGAAACCCTGGGAAGAGCGCAGCCGCAAGCAGCAGGCCATCACGCAGCAGCTGCAGCCGCAATTCGCCTCGCTGCCCGGGGTGCGTGCGTTCCCGACCAATCCGCCGTCGCTGGGCCAGTCGGCGCGTTCCAAGCCGGTTGAGTTCATCATCATGAGCCAGGCGTCCTACGCCGAGCTGTCGCGCCTGACCGAGGTGTTCCTGGCCGAGCTGCGCAAGTATCCCGGCCTGATCAACCTGGATACCGACCTGCGCCTGAATACGCCCGAGCTGCGGGTGCGCGTGGACCGCGACAAGATGGCCGACGTGGGCGCCAATGTGGATACCGTGGGCCGCACCCTGGAATCCATGCTGGGCGGCCGCCAGGTCACGCGCTACAAGGACGAAGGCGAACAGTACGACGTGATCGTGCAGGTGACGCCGCGCGACCGCGCCAATCCCACCGATATCTCGGGCATCTACGTGCGGGCGCGCGACGGCAGCATGGTGCAGCTGGACAATCTGCTGGGCGTGCACGAGGGCGTGTCGCCGCAATCGCTGAACCACTTCAACCGCCTGCGCGCCGTGAAGATCGACGGCGCGGTGGCGCCCGGCTACGCGCTGGGCGAAGTCCTGACGCACATGCACCAGGTGGCGCGCGACGTGCTGCCCAACACCATCGTGACCGACCTGGATGGCCAATCGCGCGAGTTCCGCGATTCCTCCGGCAGCATCTATCTGGTCTTCGCCATGGCGCTGGCCTTCATCTACCTGGTGCTGGCCGCGCAGTTCGAAAGCTGGCGCAATCCCTTCATCATCATGCTGTCGGTCCCGCTGTCCATGACCGGCGCGCTGCTGGCGCTGTGGCTGACCGGCGGCACCTTGTCCATCTACAGCCAGATCGGCCTGATCACGTTGGTGGGGCTGATCACCAAGCACGGCATCCTGATCGTCGAATTCACCAACCAGCTGCGCGACGAGGGCAAGGAGTTGTTCGAGGCCGTGGTCGAAGCCAGCGTGCTGCGCCTGCGCCCCATCCTGATGACCACCGGCGCCATGGTGCTGGGCACCGTGCCGCTGGCCTTGTCCACGGGCGCGGGGGCGGAATCGCGCCAGCAGATCGGCTGGGTCCTGGTGGGCGGGCTGATGCTGGGTACACTACTGACCTTGTTCGTCGTGCCGGTGGCCTATACCTTGATCGCCACCGCACGCAAGAAACCCGGCCAGGCCGGCAGCGCAGCGCATCACCCGGACCCCGCTCCGGCGCCGCACGCGCAGCCCGCCGCGCCTGCCCAAGCGTCGGAATAAGTTATGCGCCAGATCATCTTTGACAGTGAAACCACCGGACTGGACCCTGCCCAGGGCCATCGCATCGTCGAGATCGGCTGCGTGGAAATGGTCAACCGGATGGCCACCGGCAACAACCTGCACATCTACCTGAACCCGGACCGCGACAGCGACCCCGAGGCCTTGGCCGTGCACGGCCTGACCACGGAGTTTCTGTCGGACAAGCCACGCTTCGCCGATGTCGCGGACGAATTCGTCAAGTTCATCCAGGGCGCCGAGCTGATCGCGCACAACGCCGCGTTCGACGTCAAGTTCTTCAACGCCGAACTCGCCAAGACCGGGCGCGGCGCGGTCACCGAGTACTGCGAGACGGTCACGGATTCGCTGTTGCATGCGCGTTCGCTGTTCCCGGGCAAGCGCAATTCGCTGGACGCGCTGTGCGACCGCTTCGGCATCTCCAACGCCCACCGCACCCTGCACGGCGCATTGCTGGACGCGCAGTTGCTGGCGGAAGTCTGGCTGGCCATGACCCGCGGCCAGGACGCGCTGCTGATCGACGTGGACGACAGCGCCAGCGGCGGCGGCAATGGCATCGAGCTGGCCCGCTTCGACGCTTCGGGCCTGCCCGTGATCAAGGCCAGCGAGGCGGAACTGGCCGAACACGAAAACTATCTCGCGGCCCTGGACAAGTCCGTGGGCGGGGAGTGCACCTGGCGCAAGATCGACGCGCCGGTGGCGGCCGCATAAAGTTTTTTCGAGGCGACTTGCACACGTCCAAAAAAACGTGCTAATATTTCGCCTCTTTCGGGGTGGTTAGCTCAGTGGTAGAGCACTGCCTTCACACGGCAGGGGTCACTGGTTCGAACCCAGTACTACCCACCAAAGACCCTTGGAAGATGACGTAAGCCCCAGGCTTATCGTTGTCGGCGTACCAAGGTTAAAAAAGACGCAAAGCAAAGAAAGCCAACCGCGAGGTTGGCTTTTTTGTTTTGTGCGCATCGAACATGATTCCGCCTTCAAGCCCGGACGCCTTGCCCATTGCGAGCAAGCCATTGCGCTGAACCGTCCCTTTCATTACGCTTAGCTTGATTTGACGCAAGCGGACTCTCATCGATTGAGCCGCGTCGCATGCAAGCCTGACTATCATGGATAACAAAGGCTTTGGCCCGTGGGGCCAGGCGTAGGCGAACAGGAGAAGGTCATGTCCGAGCACACCACTACCATGTTGATCATTATCGGCGCCGGGGTGGCGCTCATGCTGATCGGCTTCGGGCTGCGCGACCGCAATCTCGGCATGGGGCTGATGGGCATAGGCCTGATCACGGCCCTGGGCACGATCATCTACAAGGCCTACATCACCTTCTATTGACCGCTAGCCGCGGCCGGCCGGACTTCAGCCCTGCTGCGTCTTGCGCGCCGCGCGCGCCAGCAGCGTGTCCAGCTGGTTTGCGAAGGCCTTGCGGTCGGCCTGGCTGAATGCGGCCGGGCCGCCGGTATCCACGCCGCTGGCCCGCAACTCTTCCATCATGTCCCGCAGCGCCAGCCGCTCCCGGATCGTTTCCGGCGTATAGCGTTCGCCGCGCGGGTTCAGGGCCATTGCGCCTTTTTCCAGGACTTGCGCGGCCAGCGGGATGTCGCCGGTGATCACCAGGTCGCCCTCGGATGCGCGCTCGGCGATGTGGGCGTCGGCGACGTCGAAGCCGCGCGGCACCTGCACCGCGCGGATCAGCGGCGAGGGCGGGGTGTAGAGCATCTGGTTGGCCACCAGCGTCAGCGGCAGCTGCCAGCGCTGGGCGGCGCGGAACAGGATGTCCTTGATGACTGCGGGGCAGGCGTCCGCATCGACCCAGATGTGCATGCGCTTACTTGTCCAGCGCGTTTTGCAGCACTTCGGCCACGATGTCGTTGGTGGACACGCCGCGTTCGGCCGCCAGGGCGCGCAGCTTGTCGGCGTGGGCTTGCGACAGCTTCAGCGGGAACGGTACCAGGCCGGCGGCCTGGTCCAGCTTGCGCTGTTCGCGGCGGTCGGGCACTTGAGAGGCGGTGCCGAAGCGGTCCGGGGTGGAGGCTTGCTTGAGCTGGCCGGCCAGCTTCAGGGCCTGGTTTTTCTGCAGATCGAATTTATTCATGGAGATTCCTGGTAGGGAGCGCAATCATAAGCGCAACCGGCTTTATTGCGGCTTGGCCTGTTCAAGCTTGGCCAGCCCTTCCTGGGCGCCGTCGTGCAGCGGCACGGTCAGGCCGCGGCGGGCGGTCGCCAGGCCCACCTGAGCGCCCTGGGCCGAGCCCGCGGCCAGCAGGTCCTGCCCGGTCACATAGACCGCGCGCACGATCACCAGGGCCTCGTCCCGGGTCAGGTCCGCGGTGGTGAGCAGCAGAGCCGCCATGCCCACGGTGGGGATAGGCTCCGTCTGGTTGGGGTAGGTGCCGGCGGCGATGTCCAGCGGCATCAGCGCGTTGTCCTCGGCCCCGGTCAGCGTCTTGATGGCGGCAGGGTCCAGCGGCAGCAGCTTCAGTCGCGCCTGGGTCAGCGCATCGCGCAAGGGCGTGGCGGGCACGCCGATGACCTGGGCGGCGGCGTCGACCTTGCCGGAGTTCAGCGCAGGCAGGGACTCTGTGAAGGGCGTATCGGCCACGGTGTAGTCGCGGCCGGCTTGCAGGCCGTGCGCGGCCAGCACGGTTTCCAGCGTGGCGCGCACCGCCGAGCCTTCCGGTCCGAGGGCGATGGTCTTGCCCTTGAGATCGCGTACGCCGCGCAGGGCGGCGTCGTCGCGGACCACGATATGGACCAGTTCCGGATACAGGCTGCCCAGGGCGCGCAGACCGGTGAAAGGCCCCTGGCCGGCGAACGGCCCCTTGCCGTCATAGGCGAGCCGCGCCGTGTCGGCCTGGGCCAGCCCCACCACCGCGTCGCCGCTGCGCAACAGCGCGATGTTCTCGGCGCCGCCGCCCGTGATCAGCGGCGAGACCCGGATCTGCTGCTTGCGAGCGACGTCGCTCAGGGCGCGCGCGAACGCCACATACTCGCCGCGGTCCGGACCGCCGGCCAGCGGATAGCCCTGTTGCATGCGGGCCAGCCGGCCATTGATGCGCGCCACGGAGCGTTCCAGTTCCTGCTGCACTACGTGCTGCGCGGTGCTGGAGGCGCTGTAGGAAACCGAATGGGTGATCTGGTCCAGCGTGTCCAGCAGCTGGCGCGTGACGGGAGGCGGCGCGCCGGTGTCCAGGTTGGGCGCCTCGGCCGCCTTGAAGCCGGCCGGGGTCACCAGCTTCCAGGTGTCGCCTTCCTGGCGATAGATGGCGCTGGCGTGCGCGACGATGCGGTCGCCGGCCTGGTTGCCGCCGGATTTCACGCCGCTGATGCTGCGCGGACCTGCGCCCAGCAGCGTGACCAGCGCGGCGGCGCCGGGCTGGTCCCAGGCGCCCAGGGTGATGTTGCGCGCCAGGTCCAGTTCGACGTCGTAATAGACCACGCGGCGGGTTTCGCCCGCCGGGGCGCTGCTGTCCGAGGCCGAGCCCATGCGCTTGATCTCGGCGATGCGGAACAAATCCGCGCCGTAGGCGGTGGCCAGGCTGTGTTCCACGTCGGCGCGCAGGGCATCGGTGTCGGGCGCGCGGCCGCAGGCCGCCAGCAGCAGGCAGAAGCTCAGAATGACAAGACGTTTGAACATGGTCACATGCCTCCCACGAACGGCAAGGAGATCAGCGAGGTCAGCACGATCACGTTGAGGATGTCGACCAGGAAGGCGCCGGTGACCGGCACGACGATGAACGCTTCCGGCGCCGGGCCGTGGCGCCGCGTCAGCGCCTGCATATTGGCGATGGCGGTGGCGGTCGCGCCCAGCGCGAAGCCGCAGAAGGCGGCCGACATGATGGCTGCTTCGTAGTCGCGCTTGAGCATGCGGAACACGACCCAGGCGGCATACAGCGCGCACACCAGGGTCTGCACCGCCAGCATCAGGGCCAGCGGGCCGGCCAGGCGCGCCACGCTGGACAGGTCCAGCGTCATCATCGTCATGCCCAGGAACAGCGACAGCGAGATGGTGCCGATGATTTCGGTGGCGCGGTCGTCCAGCTTCAGACCCAGCTTTTCGCCGCCGTTGCGGATCAGTACGCCCGTGGCCAGGCACCACAGGAAATTCGGCAGGCTGACCGGGGCGTCCTCGACCAGGGCGGCCAGGTAGCCGCCGACCACCAGGCAGACCAGGGCGGCGGTCAGGGACACGATGTAGGAGCCTGCAGAGGACGCGGGTGCGTTTTCCGTCAGGTCCGCAGGCTCGTGGCCGTCGCCGGGCGCGTGGTCCAGGCTGCCGGCCAGCTTGTGGCGCCGCATCAGCCATTCGGCCACCGGCCCGCCCACCACGCCGCCCAGCACCAGCCCCAGGGTGGCGGCGGTCATCGCCAGCGCCATCACGTCCTGGATGTTGTTGAAGTCGGCGAAGCGCGTGGCATAGGCCGCGCCCGTGCCATGCCCGCCCACCAGCGTGATCGTGCCGCCCAAAAGGCCCATCAGCGGATGCATGTCCAGCAGCCAGGCCATGCCCAGCCCGACGGCGTTCTGCAGCACCAGGAACGGGATCAGGGCCAGCAGGAAGGCAATCAGCCTGGGGCCGCCCTTGGCCAGCAGCTTGAGGTTGGCGGTCAGGCCGATGCTGCCGAAGAACAGCAGCAGCAAGGTCGGCTTGATGCTGGTTTCCAGCGAGACGGACACGCCGCCCCAGGTCGCCAGCAGGTAGGCCAGTACGGCGAACAGGAGGCCGCCGACGATGGGGTCCGGAATGCTGTAGCGGGCGAGGAAGCCGATCCTGGTGGTGAGCACGCGTCCGATGACCAGGACGAGGCAGCATGCCAGCAGTGATTGAACGGGCGTAAGCGAGATCATAGGTACCTTTGCGCCCTGTCAGGGCACGGTGAACTTTCTGGCTGTTTGAACCCTGCCGCCTCTCACGGACTGAGGCTTATGTTACGTCCGCCGCGCGGGCGGTGTACATGGGGGCAGGGAGGCGGCGCGCGGCGCGAAGCCGGGCGGGCGGAAAGCCGCGGCGCAGGCAGCCGCGGCCGGGGCGGCTAGAGCGGAAATGCGCGCGACATGTATTGCGCGCGCGGCCCGTAGCCAGCCAGTTTTTCGGTCAGGTCGGCGCTGTCTGCGCTGACCGGCAGGTAGCCGTGGCGCTGCCAATAACCCACGGCGGATTCCAGTGACACCAGGCTCGCGCGGTGCAAGCCGCCCTCATGCGCGCTGCGGGCGGCGGCGCGCAGTAGCGCCTGGCCCACGCCCAGCCCTTGCGCCGAGGGCGCCACGGCGCAGTCGTGCAGGAACCAGTGGTCGGCCGCGGCCGGCAGCGTCGCGAGCGCGACGTCCAGGGCGGGCGGCAGTCCCGCATCCCAGGGATAGGAGATCAGGTAGCCCAGCAGCGCATCGGAGCTGGCCGCGGGCTGCGCCACCCAGCAGTGCGCGGGGGCGAGCGCCAGGCGATTCTGGAAGAAATCCGCGCTTTCCAGCAGGAAACCGGGGTAGGCCAGGGTCTGGAGAGCCAGGATGGCGTCCACGTCGCTGGCCCGCATGAGCCGGACTTGATATTGCATGACAACCTGCGAAAACAAAAAACTCGGGCGCATTTTACCGATGCACGGACGGCCTCAGGCTTTACAGGGCTTCACAAATTGGGGACACAGGTTCACGGGACTTTATTGTTTTCAGGGAGGGGCTCCCTAGAATTCGCCCTGGATTGCCGGATCGTCGGGCGCGCCGCATTTTATGAAAATTCAACGACACCCTTCGCATACTGCTCGCCATAGTCCTGCATTCCGAGTCTAGAGCCATGCACATCCAATTCCGGTCCGAATCCGCCGTCCCGCAAGTGTTGACCAAATCGTATCCTCTGGAAGCGGTATGGCCGGCGGCCGAGGCGCCCGTACCGTACGACGCCTGCGTGACTTGCGTGATTCCCTGCCTGAACGAATGCGAAAACCTGCGGGTCCTGCTGCCTTTGCTGCGCAACCGCCTGGAGGCGCTTTGCACCAGCTGGGAGATCATCGTGGCCGATGACGGCAGCACGGACGGCACGGAAGCGCTGATGGCCGAATGGACCGAACACGACGGTTTCCGCTACGTGCAGCTGTCGCGCAACTTCGGCAAGGAAGCCGCGATCAGCGCCGGCCTGGAAGCCGCCACCGGCAATGCCGTGATCTGCCTGGACGCCGATCTGCAGCATCCCCCTGCTTTGATCGAACAGATGCTGGCGCGCTGGGCCGCCGGCGCCGAAATGGTCTACGCGGTGCGCGAGACCCGCGCCGACGAATCCTGGGCCAAGCGCACCGGCGCGCGCTGGTTCTACAAGCTGTTGAGCGGCGCGCGCGGCGTGGATGTGCCGGCGCACGCGGGCGACTTCCGCCTGATGGACCGCAGCGTGGTGGACGCGCTGATCGCGCTGCCCGAACGCACCCGTTTCATGAAGGGCTTGTACGCCTGGGTCGGCTTCAAGGGCGAGGCCCTGGCCTATACCCCCGAGGAACGCATGCACGGCGACAGCCGCTTCGGCAGCATGCGCTTATTCCGGCTGGCGCTGGATGGCCTGACCGCCTTCACCACCTGGCCGCTGCGTCTGGTCAGCCTGGTCGGCGTGGCCTTCGCCATGCTGGCGCTGAGCTACGCGGCCTATCTGGTCGGCGAGTACCTGTTCTTCGGCAACCAGGTCTCCGGTTGGACGACCATCGTGACGGCGGTGCTGTTCTTTGCCGGCGTAAATTTGATTTCCTTGGGCGTGGTGGGCGAGTACGTGTCCCGCATCTTCGATGAAGTGAAGGGACGGCCGCTCTTCGTCGTGCGCCGCCGGCAGGGCCAGGCTTCCCGGCCGGGCAAAGGCCTGGGCTGACATGTCCGCCACGACTTTCTGGCGGCGTTCCGACTGGACCCCGCCGGCAGGACGCTTCCTGCTTGCGATAGGCGCGTGGCTTGCCTTCCTGGCCTGGATCAGGCCCCTGACCCTGCCCGATGAAGGGCGCTATGCAGGCGTGGCCTGGGACATGCTGCGCAGCGGCTCGCATGCGGTGCCCTTGCTGGACGGCATGCCGTACTTCCACAAGCCGCCGCTCTATTACTGGCTGACCGAGCTGTCCTTCTCGGTGTTTGGCGTGCATCCCTGGGCGGCGCGGGTGCCTTCCTGGTTGGCCGCGTGGGGCGCCGTGGCGGCCCTGTATTGCTTCGTGCGGCGCTACCGAGATACCGAGACCGCCGCATTGACGGTGCTGGTCCTCGCCACCATGCCGTTCTTCTATGGCGGCGCGCAGTTCGCAAATCTGGACATGCTGGTTGCCGGCCTGATCACGCTGTGCGTGCTGGCCGCCGTGGACACGGCGCTGCGCGTCGAGCGCGGGCAGGCATGGCGCGCGATGGCGGTGGCGGCCGGCGTGCTGGCGGCGTTGGCGGTCTTGGCCAAGGGCTTGATCGGCCTGGCGCTGCCGGGCGCGATCCTGCTGGTCTGGCTGCTGTGGGAGCGGCGCTGGCGCGGCCTGGCCGCGCTGTGCTGGCCGCCCGCGCTGCTGGCGTTCATCGCCGTGGCGGCGCCGTGGTTCTTGCTGATGCAGCTGCGCTATCCCGGTTTTTACGACTACTTCTTCGTCTATCAGCATTTCCAGCGTTTCGCGGCCAGCGGCTTCAACAATGCGCAGCCGTTCTGGTTTTATCTGCCGGTGATTGTCGGGCTCAGCCTGCCCTGGTCGCTGTGGGGCGGCGGCATATTGCGCCAGGCGTTCTGGGTGGGCCCTACGCGCAGCCTGCGGCGCCTGGCTTTGGTGTGGTTTGCCGTCGTGCTCGTGTTTTTTTCGCTGCCGCAGTCCAAGCTCGTGGGCTATGTCCTGCCGGCGCTGGCGCCGCTGGCTTTTCTGCTGGCTGAAGTGATCCAGGGGGCCAGGCGCGCCGATGCCGAGGGTGCTACTCGCCTGGTGCGCCTGAGCGCGGTCCTGGCGGCGGGCATCTGCGTCACCGCGGTGGGCATTGCGGCGAACAACGCGCGCGGCAGCGCGGAGCCGCTGGCCAGGGTGGTGCGGGAACAGGCGCGGCCGGACGATACGTTCGTCTCGCTGCACACCTATCCCTTCGATCTGGCGCTCTACGCAAGGGCGGCGCGTCCTGCGTGGGTGGTGGACGACTGGCGCAACACGGAGGTCCCCGTGCGCGATAACTGGCGCAAGGAGTTGTACGACGCCGCCCAGTTCGATCCCGAGACGGGCGGAGAGGTATTGCTCAGTCCCGCGGAGTTCACCGCGCGTCTGTGCCAGGCGGAGCAAGGCGCGCGTTTCTGGGTGTGGGGCACTGCGGCCGACAACCCCACCTATCCGCCGCTGCAGGGGCTGGCGCCAGTGGTGAGCAGCGTGAAGTACGTGATGTGGCGCGTCGACGTGGATGCGGCGTTCAGGCAGCGGGTTTGTGGCGGAATGCCCAGAACCGGCTGACGATGAAAGTCGCCACGGCAAGCCCGAGCAGGATCAGCGCCAGCAGGATGTCGTAGCGGATGGCAGTGTTGTGCAGTAGCCAGGCGTAGGTGGCTTCGTTGATGAGAAAGCCTGCGGCTGACACAAAGAAGAAACGGCGCGCTGCTACCGTCCAGGGAGTTTTGGAATGTCGGAATGTAAGCCGGTAATGGCCGGCGAAGGACACCGCGAAGGCGATCAGCCAGCCCACGAGGTTGGCGGCCAGGGGCGGCAGGCGGAAGAGTTCGACGCAACCCACGGCGACAGCCCAATGGGTGGCTGCGGCCGCGCATCCGACAGCAATGAAAGTGCTTACTTGTTGCAGCAGGGCGCGCATGAAAGCCGTGAAGATAAGGAAGTCAGAGGTATAGCGATGAGCAAACGTATCGTTGTCTGCGGGGACGATTTTGGCATGAATGCCGACATCGATGAAGGCATGATTGCGCTGGCCGGCATGGGCCGCCTGAGCGCGGTCAGCTGCCTCGCGCTGGGCCCTTCGTTTGCGGTCAATGCGAGGCGGCTGGCGCCGCTGAACGTGGATATCGGCCTGCATGTGAACTTCACCGAATCGCTCATGCCCGGCGCCGAGCCCATGCCGACGCTGAGCCGGCTGATCCTCAATGCCTACACGGGCAGGCTGGACGGAGAGTGGATCGAGGCGCAGCTGGAGCGTCAGTTCGACGCCTTCGAGGCCGCGTTCGGCCGCGCGCCCGACTATGTCGACGGTCACCAGCACGTGCATCAACTGCCCGGCATTCGCGAGCGCCTGCTGCAACTGCTCAAGCGCCGTTACGGCGCCCGTATGCCATGGCTGCGCCAGACGGCGCCGGGCATGCAGTTCGGCATTCCCATGAAGGAGGCCATCAAGGCGCGTGTCATCGGCGCGCTGGGCGCCGCGGCGTTGGCGCGCCAAGCGCGCCAGGATGGCATGCGCACCAACCGCCGGCTGCTGGGCGTCTATGGTTTCGCAGGCGGCAAGCGTCGCTATGCGGATCTGCTGCAGAACTGGCTGTTCAATGCGCGCGACTGCGACCTGCTCATGTGCCATCCGGCCATGGGCAACCAGGACGGCTGCGCCATGTCACGCCAGCGCCGCGCGGAATTCGACGTGCTGGCCAGCCCCAAGCTGGGCGACTGGCTCAACGCCAACGGGGTGCATATCTCGCGCTTGCCGGCCACGGCGCGCTGATCGGCTGCAAGGTCGTTGCGGCGCGGGCTGGCTCTAGCCGCCCGTCAGGCTCTGCAGCAGCCAGGCGCCCGCAGGTCCCAGCGCGCGCCGCCGTGACCAGACCGCATCGACGCGGATGTGGCGCGGCCAGCCCGGCGACTTCAACTCCACCAGCTGATCCTGGCCGAAGCGCTGGATCATCCAGCGCGGCAGCTCGGTCCAGCCGAATCCGCGGCTGGCCATTTCCAGCAGCATCAGATAGCCGGGCGCCGACCAGGTCGCATAGGCAGGCTCGGCGTCCTTGTCGCCCAGCTCGTAAGTGCTCAGGCGTAGCGCGCGTTCGGACTTCAGCTGGTCTTGCGTGACCTGCGGCAGCTGGGCCAGCGGATGCCCGCGGCCCACGCACAGGACGATCTCAGACAGCTCCGCCAGCGTCGCGTGCGCCACGTCGGGCGGGTAGCTGTCCTGGGCGGCCATCAGTCCCAGGTGCGCGCGGCCCTGCTGCACCAGCGCCACCACGTCCTCGTATTCCGCGATCAGGCATTCGAAGCGCAGCGCTGGATAGCGCTGGTCGATCTGGCTGAGCATGGTGTCGAAGGTCTCGGACTGGAAAGTGTCGGACAGCACCACCGTCAGCCGGGGCTCCAGGCCCTCGGCCAGCTGGCTGGCGCTGCGGTTCAGCCGATCATTGGCAGCCAGCACTTGCAGGGCCTGGCCCAGCAGGACCTGGCCGGCCTCGGTCAGCGCGGGCTGGCGCTGGCTGCGGTCGAACAATGTCACGTTCAGGTCCACTTCCAGGTTGGCGATGGTTTCACTAACCGTGGACTGGCTTTTCCCGAGCTTGCGGGCGGCAGCCGAAAACGTGCCTTCGGAGGCGACCTGGGCGAACGCCGCCAGGGATTCCAGGGAGTGGCGCATGGGTGGGATGTCCGGTGTTATCGGTTTTTCCGATGAAAACTATCTTTATGGTAACGGAAATATCGTCGAGAATCCCTGCCACTGAGTATCAACCGACCGCAGGTGGGTCATGACGCAAGCCAAGAAATCCATTAAAGAACGTTTCCTCCACGCCTTTCTGTTCGAAATCATCGCCATCGGCCTGTGCGCCCCGGCGGCCGCCTGGGCCATGGGCAAGTCCCTGTTCGAAATGGGCGTGCTGACGGCAGTGATCGCCTGGATCGCGCTGGTCTGGAACATGATCTACAACGCCGGCTTTGACCGCATCGAGAACCGCATGGGCTGGACCCGCACGCTGCGGCTGCGCGTGGTGCATGCCTTCGGCTTCGAGCTGGGCCTGATCCTGATCGTGATCCCGCTGGCGGCCTGGTGGCTAGACATCAGCCTGTGGCAGGCCTTTGTGCTGGATATCGCGCTGGTGCTGTTCTATCTGCCCTACGCCTTCCTCTACAACCTGGCCTATGACCGCTCGCGGCCACGGGTCCTGCAGTGGCTGGCCCGCCGCAAAGGGCAGGCCGCGCCGGCCGTCACGCGTCAATCACCTTGCGCGTGAACATCTCCAGGTAGTCCATCAGCGAGTCCGCGCCCTTGATGGCCGCGGACTCGTTGCCGGTGGCGATGCCCTCGGCCATCAGCATGTGGCGGCGAGCGCCCTCGGCGATGTCGCCCTCGTGCTGGTAGGCGTACCAGAAGCGGCGGCACTGGATGATCAAAGGGGCCACCGCATTCACGGCCGAGGCGTTGCGGCAGGCCTGGTGGCAGACGTGGTCCAGCATCTGGTCGGCATGCATGTAGTTGTCGAGATTGCCGCCTTCCGCCGCCTGGATCATCTGCGCCGCGCAATCCACGATCTGGCTGCGCTGCGCCGGGGTGGCGCGGCGCGCGGCGCTGGCCGCGATCAGCTGCTCCAGCGCCCGGCGGGTCTGGATCAGGTCCATGTGGTCCGCCAGCTGGATCATGGACACCCGCAGGCCGCGCCGCGGTTCCTGGCGTATCAGCCCGGCGGCCACCATGCGCAGCAGCGCCTCGCGCAGCGGCGTGCGTCCCAGGCCGGTCATTTCCACCAGATCCGCTTCCACGACCGCGCTGCCCGGCTGCAATTGCAGCGTGGCGATCATGCTTTCGATCTGGTCGTAGGCGACATCGGCGGCGCGCCGTTTGGATTCTGCTGCTGCCATCAACTGTTGTTTTCCTTCGTTTTGCGCCACTGCGTGTAGGCCAGCCATTCGCCGACGAATCCGCGCCGGAAGAACGACACGCACAACACGAAAATCAGTCCGATGACGATGGTGACGATGTCGCCCAGGGTGGCAAGATAGTTCTGCAAGCTGACGACCAGCGTCGCGCCCACCACCGGCCCCCATACCGTGCCGATGCCGCCCAGGAGCGTCATCAGCAGCACCTCGGTGGAGGTGGCGAGCGAAACGTCGTTCAATGCAACCAGCTGGAGCACCAGCGCCTTCAGCGAACCGGCCAGGCCGGCCACCGAGGCCGACAGCACGAAGGCCAGCAGCTTGCACCGGTCTGTATCGTAACCTAGCGATATGGCGCGCGGCGCGTTGTCCCGGATGGTCTTGAGCACCTGGCCGAAGGGCGAATGGATCACCCGGTAGACGAACAGAAAGCCCAGCACGAAGACCCCAAGCGTGAAGTAATACATGTTGGCGTCCACGCTCAGGTCCACCAGGCCCAGGAACTTTCCGCGCGGGATGCCCTGCATGCCGTCCTCGCCGCGCGTCCAGCCCACCTGCACCGCCATGAAGTACGCCACCTGCGACAGCGCCAGCGTGATCATCGCGAAATAGATGCCGGTGCGCCGGATCGCCAGCCAGCCGATGGCCCAGCCGATGGCCGCGGCCATGGCCACGCCGCAAGCGATGGCGATTTCGGGCGGCAGGCCGCGGGCGCCGAACAGGATCATCATTTCGCCGGCCGCGTAGCCGGCCCAGCCGAAGAAGGCGGCATGGCCGAACGACACCAGGCCGGTAAAACCGGTCAGCAGGTTGAAGGCCAGCGCGAACAGCGCAAAGCACAGCACCTTCATGACGAACACGGGATAGACGATCTGCGGGAAAAGCGGCACCAGCAGGGCCGGCACCAGCAGCAGCGCCAGGATGCGGATCGAGGAGGGTATGCGCTGCACCTTATTTCTCCTTGCCGAACAGGCCGGCGGGGCGCGTCAGCAGAACGATCGCCATGACGATGAAGACGACCACCGTCGAGGCTTCGGGATAGAACACTTTGGTCAGCCCTTCCAGCAGGCCCAGCGTCAGCCCGGTGACGATGGCGCCCATGATGGAGCCCAGCCCGCCGATCACGACCACGGCGAACACGATGTTCAACAGGTTCGAGCCCATCAGCGGGTTGATCTGCATGACGGGTGCGGCCAGCACCCCGGCCACGCCGGCCAGCGCCACGCCGAAGCCGTAGGTCAGGGTGATCATCACTGGCACGTTCACGCCGAAAGCCTGCAGCAGCCTGGGGTTCTCGGTGCCGGCGCGCAGCATGGCGCCCAGGCGGGTGCGTTCGAACAGATACCAGGTGGCCAGGCACAGCACCAGGGACGCCACCACCACGAACGCGCGATAGGCCGGCAGGAACATGAAGCCCAGGTCGAAGCCGCCCTGCAGAACCTCGGGCGGCTCATAGCCCACCCCTGAAATGCCGTAGAAGTAGCGAAAGCCGCCTTCCATCATCAGCGCGATGCCGAAGGTCAGCAAGAGGCCGTACAGGTGGTCCAGGTGGTACAGGCGCTTGAGCAGCGTCTTCTCGATCACGACCCCCACCAGCCCCACCAGCAGGGGAGCCAGGATCAGCGCGGCCCAGAAGTTGATCTGCACGCCCGGCCCAAGCAACTGCGGCAGCTGGGTGAAGCCGATCCAGGCAAGGAACGCCGCCATCATGAACTGGGCGCCGTGCGTGAAATTGACGATGTTGAGCAGGCCGAAGATGATGGCCAGCCCCATGCTGAGGATGGCGTAGAAGCAGCCGTTGATCAGACCCACCAGCAGTTGGGCGAGCAAGGCGGAAAGCGAGATGTCGAACATGGTAGGCGGCGGGCGGAAAGGTGTCGCGTCGATTTCCGGGAAGCGCGCGGCGGTGCGCCGCGGCCATGGCAGCCGGCGCCGCACGCTGTGCGTGCGGCGCGTGGCGGCATCAGGTCTTGTTCAACGAGCACGCGGCCTGGGGCTTGGGGAACACGTCCTCGCCCTTGAGCACCGACTTCACGTTGTAGTAGTCCCACGGCGCCTTGGACTCCTTGGGCGTCTTGACCTGCAGCAGCAGCATGTCGTGCACCAGCGCGCCGTCGGCGCGCAGCTTGCCGTTGCGGATCACGGCGTCGTTGATGGTCATTTCGCGCAGCTTGGCCATCACGGCGGGTGCGTCGTCGGTGCCGGCGGCTTCGATCGCCTTCAGGTACGACAGCGTGGCCGAATACACGCCGGCCTGCGAGGCGGTCGGCATCTTCTTGGCCTTTTCAAAGAACTTCTGGGCCCAGGCGCGCGAAGCGTCGTCATAGTCCCAATAGAAGGCTTCGGTCAGGTACATGCCCTGCGCCTTGGCCAGGCCCATGCTGTGCACGTCCGAGATGTAGGTGAGCAGCGGCGCCACGATCTGCTTCTTGTTGATGCCGAACTCGTTGGCCTGCTTGACCGCGTTGACCGTGTCGTTGCCGGCGTTGGCCAGCGCGATCACGTCGGCCTTGGAGGCCTGCGCCTTCAGCAGGAACGAAGAGAAGTCGTTGCCGGGAAAGGGATGGCGCGACACGCCCACCACATTGCCGCCGTTCTCCTGGATGACTTCGGTGCCGTCCTTTTCGAGCGAGTGGCCGAAGGTGTAGTCGGCGGTGATGAAGTACCAGCTCTTCTTGCCTTCCTTGACCAGCGCGCGCGCGGTGCCGGCGGCCAGGGCGTAGGTGTTGGTGGTCCATTGGGCGTTCAACGGCGAGCACTTTTCGCCCAGGATCGCGGTGGACAGGCCCGCCGACGGCATGGTCACGCGGTTCTTCTGCTTGGCGATTTCCATCACCGCCAGCGCGGTGGACGCGGTGGGGAAGTCGGTGATCATGTCGACCTTGCCCTGGTCGAACCATTCGCGGGCCAGGTTGGCCGCGACGTCGGGCTTGTTCTGGTGGTCGGCGGAAACCACTTCCACCGGCTTGCCCAGCACCTTGTTGCCCATTTCCTCGGCGGCCATGCGGGCCGCGATCACGGAGCCGTTGCCGGCCAGGTCGGAATAGACGCCGGACAGGTCGGTCAGGACGCCGATCTTGACCACGTCATCGCTGACCTTGGTCTGGGCCTGGGCGGCGCCGATCATGCCGATGGCGAACAGCGCTGCTGAGATTCGATTCAATTTCATCTGACTACGCTCCGTGTAGGAAGGGGACTGCGGTCGGAAGGAATGCGTCTGGAAAACTCAAATGCCGAGCAGGGCGTTCAACCTGTCCTGCGATTGCTGGACTTCGGCGCGGTCTATCACCGCCACCACCTGGCCGTGCTCGATGACGTAATGGCGGTCGGCCAGGTGCTGGGCAAAGCGGAAGTTCTGCTCGACCAGCACGGTGGTGTAGCCGCGCTCTTTCAATTGCCGGATCACGCGGCCCAGGGACTGCACGATGACGGGGGCCAGGCCTTCCGTGATTTCATCCAGCAATAGCAGGCGGGCGCCGGTGCGCAGGATGCGCGCCATCGCCAGCATCTGCTGTTCGCCGCCCGACAGGCGCGTGCCGGGGCTGTGCGCGCGTTCTTTCAGGTTGGGGAACATGTCGTAGATCTCTGCCACCGACATGCCGTCCGGCCCTACCGAGGGCAGCAGCATGAGGTTTTCCTCGGCGGTCAAGGATGCATAGATGCCACGCTCTTCAGGGCAATAGCCGATGCCGCGGCGCGCGATCTTATGGGGCGGCAGGCCGACGGTCTCCTGGCCCTGGATCCTGATCGAGCCGCTGCGCCGGCCCACCAGGCCCAGGATGGACTTCAGCGTGGAGCTGCGGCCCGCGCCGTTCCTGCCCAGCAGGGTCACGCATTCGCCGGGCTTCACGTCCAGATCGATGCCGTGCAGGATGTGCGATTCGCCGTACCAGGCGTGCAGGTTGCGGATCTCCAGCATGCTGGAGGCTGCGGCGGCTTCATTCATCTTCGGCTCCCATGTACGCTTCGCGCACCGCCGGGTTTTCCGATACGGTCGCGTAGGGGCCTTCGGCCAGGATCTCGCCCCGCTGCAGCACGGTGATGGTGTCGGAGATGTCCGCCACCACTTTCATGTTGTGTTCGACCATGAGGATGGTGCGGCCCGCGCTGACCTGCTTGATCAGATGCTTGACCCGGTCCACGTCCTCGTGGCCCATGCCTTGCGTCGGTTCGTCCAGCAGCAGCAGCTCGGGTTCGAGCGCCAGGGTGGTCGCGATTTCCAGCGTGCGCTTGCGGCCATAGGGCAGGTCGCCCGCGGCCACGTCCAGGTGCGTGCGCAGGCCGACCTGATCCAGCAGTTCCTCGACGCGGTGGTGCAGGCTTTCCAGCGTGCGTTCCGACCGCCAGAAGCAATAGTCCACGCCCAGCTTGCGCTGCAGGGCCACGCGCACGTTCTCGCGCACCGACAGCTGCGGAAAGACGGCGGAAATCTGGAACGAACGCACGATGCCGCGGCGCGCGGTCTGCGCGGGGCGTTCCTGCGTGATGTCCACGCCGTCGTACAGGATCTCGCCGCGCGTCGGGATGTGGAACTTGGTCAGCAGATTGAAGAAGGTGGTCTTGCCCGCGCCGTTGGGGCCGATGAGCGCGTGGATGGCGCCGCGGCGCACGCTCATGTCGACGTTGTTGACGGCCACGAAGCCGCGGAATTCCTTGCTCAGGCCCCGTGTCTGAAGAATGATGTCGCTTTGCATGATGTCCGTTGGGCTTGCTGGGGACAGGCCCTGGCGCGTCGCGGTCCCGCCACGCGCCAGGAGGTTCGTGCTTCTTCCGGAGCCCGGCCTTACTTCGACTGGTACTGCGCGGGGCGCTTGGCCAGAGAGGCCTGGATGATGGCGGCGCAGCGTTCGCGTTCGGCGCCGGCCAGCGGCAGGCGCGGGCGGCGCACGTGCTCATTGCCCACGCCGGCCAGGGTCTCGGCCAGCTTGATGTTCTGCACCAGCTTGGTCGAGACATCCAGGTGCAACAGCGGCGTGAACCACTGGTACAGCGCCAGCGCTTCCTGCCACTTGCCGGCCTTCATCAGGTCGTACAGGGCCACGGTTTCGCGCGGGAAGGCGGTGACCAGCCCGGCGAGCAGGCCGTCCGCGCCCAGCGCCAGCGCCTCGAACGACAGGTCGTCCACGCCGATGAACAGCTGATAGCGCGTGCCTAGCGCGTTGCGCAGGTCGGTCAGGCGGCGCACGTCGTCGCTGCTTTCCTTGATGGCGACCAGCCACTTGCAGTCGGCCAGTTCGGCCATGTGCTCGGGCTTGAGATCCACGCGGTACGCGACGGGGTTGTTGTAGATCATGCAGGGCTTCTGCGCGGCCTCGGCCATCGTGCGGATGCTCTGCATCGCTTCGCGCGAGTCCGCCACGTAGATCAGCGAGGGCATCAGCATGAAGCCGTCCACGCCCAGTTCCACGGCGGCCTTGATGAAGCGCAGCGCTTCGCGGGTACTGGTCTCGGACACGTTGGCCAGGACCGGAATGCGGCCGGCGCTGACTTCCACCGCGCAGCGCGTCACTTCCAGCTTTTCTTCCAGGGTCAGGGTGCTGGCTTCGCCCAGCGAACCGCAGGTGACCAGGCCGTGTACGCCGTTGTCGATCAGGAAGCCGAAGTGCTTGCGCATCGCCTCGAAGTCGAGGGTCTCGTCGGCATGGAACTTACTCGTTACGGCAGGGAAGACGCCCTGCCAATGCACGTTACTCAACTGGCTTCTCCTCAAGATGCCGTCGCTTCAATGGCGGAGCGGCGAGCAGGTGCAAAGTCTAATATCTGATAAATATATTTAGAAGATATTTTGATTCGGGGATTTCCCGGGGCGGGTCAACCCGGGGGGATTTCCCAAGAGGGCATTGCTTTCGGCGTGGGGCCAGCGCGGCGCGTGTCTTTCCGCGGGGCGGGTCACGAAAGGGAAGCGCGCTAAGGAGGCATGGGCAGGCAGTCCGAGCCTGCCGCGTCGACGCGGATGGCTGTCAGCCCGCCTTGCGCGGATACGCGCGGCTCGCGTCCTGCATGAAAGTCTTCACCGCGGTTTCATACTGCGCGCCGCTGCGGAAGGCGCCGGAATGCGAGGCGCCTTCGATCTTGACCAGGCGCTTGAGCTCGGGCGCGACGTTGCTGGCGGCGGCGTAGAGCTCGTCGCTCATGGTGTGCGGCACCACGCGGTCGGCGGTGCCGTGCATGAACAGCATGGGCGTGTGCATGCGCGCAAGCTTTTCCACCGAGGCGAACGGCTGCGTGACCAGCAGGCTGGCGCCGGGCACCTTGCCCCAGCGCAGCGTGGCAAGCATCGCGCCGATGCTGGTGAAGCTGGATTCCACGATCAGGCCGGCGAACGCCGGTTGTTCGGGGCGCGCGGCCAGGTCGATCGCGATCGCGCCGCCCAGGCTGTGGCCGTAGATGAAACGGCGCGCCGGATCGGGCTGGATGCGGGCCAGCTCCTTCAACCCGGCCATTGCGTCTTCCAGCGCGCTTTCCTCGGACGGCAGGCGCGGGGTCGAGGCGCCGAAGCCGCGGTAGTCGATAGCCAGCACGGAATAGCCCATGCGCGTCCAGCCGTCGATGCGGAAGGCGCTGCCGTTCAGGTTCCAGCGTGCGCCATGCAGGTACAGCACGGTGGGCGCGCCGGCTTGGGGACTTTGCCAGTACCAGGCGCGCACCTTGTCGCCACCGGCCAGCGTCAGGTCGTAAACCTGGGTGCCGGCGGCGGGTTCGCGCCACCATGTTTGCGGTTCGGACTGGGGGGAGAAAATGGTCTGCCGCTGCCAGGAATCGAGCTGGGTGCAGCCGACGACGCTGGCGCCGGCCAAGAGGGCAACGGCGAACAGGCGGCGGGGAGAGAGGCGGGGGAAGGCTGGCATGGATTATCTGACCCGGGCGAGGCGGCTGGGTTCCGGCATCAGCATACTTCGGGATGGACTTCGCGGGTCAGGGCCAGCCAGGCCTGGGCGGCATGCGACAGGTAACCGCCGCGCCGCCACACCTGCACCATCTCCCAGTCCGTGCCGGCATCGCGCAGCGGCACCCGCGCCACGCCGGCGTGCAGCTCTTCGCGGGCCTTCAGGCGCGGCAGGAAGGCCACCCCCAGGCCGGCCGCCACCAGCGCCGCGATGAAATCGATCTGGCCGCTGCGCGCGGCAACGGCAGGGGCGAAGCCGGCGCGCTGGCAGGCGTCGTGGATGATGCGGTTCAGGGCGAAGCCCGTCTCGAACAGAATGAAAGGCGTGTCCCGCAAGTCGCTCAGCCCGACGGTTTCAGCATGCGCCTTGGGGTGGTCGGCCGGCATCAGCGCCACCAGCGGCTCGCGCGCCACGGGCTGCCATTCGAAGATGTCGGGCACCGGTTTGAGCGAGGCGGCCAGTTCGATCTCGCCGGCCATCACCATTTCCTCCAGCCGGCGGCTGCCGTGTTCCACCAGACTGATTTCAATCTGCGGATAGCGGCTGCGAAAGCGCGCAAACATGGGTGCGAACAGCGTGCTGCTGCCCAGCGGCGGCAGGCCCAGGCGCAGCACGCCGCGCTTGAGCCCCTTCAGTTCGTCCAGCTCGGCGTGCAGATCGTCGCGCTGCGCCAGCATGGCGACGGCTCGGCGGTAGACGATTTCGCCGGCGGCGGTCAACCGCGGCGGCTGGGCGTGGCGGTCCAGCAACGGCATGCCCAGTTCGTCTTCCAGCTGCCGCACCGCTTTGCTCACGGTGGGCTGGGTCGCGAAGATGGTCTTGGCGGCCTGGGAGAAACCGCCCTGGCGGACCACTTCGACCAAGGCGCGCAGGGGACGCAGTTCCATGTTTATGCCTTATTGGAATGGCCTGAATTCAATGAATTCATTTTATCTATGGGCGGCGCAGGCGTAAAACATCTGCTTGCCGCAGGAACTTCGTCTCATGTCTCGCCCACGCCTCGCCATTCTTCTACGCAGCAAGCTGCGCCGCAGCCGCGTGCTGCAAATCTGCCTGCTGGTCCTCTTCTCCCTGCTGGGTCAGGCGTTGGCCCAGTTGCTGGGGCTGCCCGTGCCGGGCGGCGTCATCGGCATGGCGCTGGTGCTGTTGCTGCTGGCCACGCGCCGCCTGCGGGTGCGCAACGTGCGTCGCGGCGCCAGCTGGCTGCTGGGCGAGATGCTGCTGTTCTTCGTGCCGGCCGTCATGTCGCTGCTGGACCACCGCGAATTCCTGGGCGTGCTGGGCCTGAAGCTGCTGGCCGTCATCCTGCTGGGCACGGCCCTGGTGATGACGGGCACGGCCTTGACCATCGATCTCTGCTACCGCTGGATGAACCGCCATGCCAGCTGATTTCAACTTGTTATTCTGGCCCGCCGCGACGGTGCTGGCCTATGTCTGCGCGCGCCTGTTCTACCGGCGCTACGCCTACTGGTGCACGTCGACCCTGGTGGTGGCGCCCGCGCTGTTGCTGGCGCTTGCGCTTGCGCTGCACACCGGCTACCGGGACTACATGGCGGGGTCGCACTGGCTGATGGCGATGCTGGGGCCGGTCATCGTCGCCTTCGCGCTGCCCTTGTACGAACAGCGCGCGCTGATCCGCCGTTACTGGCCCGTGCTGGTGGCGGGCGTGGCGGTGGGCAGCCTGATCGCAGGCGCCAGCGCCTGGATGCTGGGCAGCTTGCTGGGCCTGTCGCCGGACCTGCGCCTGAGCCTGCTGCCGCGTTCGGTGGCCACGCCGTTCGCGGTGGCCGTGTCGTCGCACGTGGGCGGCGTGCCGGACCTGACCGCCGTCTTCGTGATCGTTACGGGCGTGTTCGGCGCGGCCATGGGCCAGTTGATGCGGCGCTGGCTGCCGCTGCGATCGGCGCTGGCGCGCGGCGCGTTGTTCGGCATGGGCGCGCATGGCGCCGGAACGGCCAAGGCCCGCGAGCTGGCGGCCGATGAGGGCGCCGTCGCGGGCCTGGTGATGGTGATGGCGGGCCTGTTCAATGTGCTGGTCACGCCCGCCGTGGTTGTGGGATTGCTGGCCTGAGGGCCGCGTCAGTGCAGCATTTCCAGCGCCACCGGATACAGCGACGCTACCAGCAGCAGCGCCATGCCCACATTGAAGGCGCGGATCGCCCAGGGCTTGTGCAGCACGCGGCGCAGCGCCGTGCCGAAGGTCACCCAGATGCCGATGCTGGGCAGGTTGACGATGCCGCAGACTACGGTGGCGATGACCAGATTGGCGAAGAAGCCGTTCTGCGGGGTGTAGGTGGCGATCACGCCCACGGCCATGACCCAGGCCTTGGGGTTGACCCACTGGAAGGCGGCGGCCTGCAGGAAGGTGAACGGCTTGCCGCGCGTCTCGCCGTCGTCCATTTCACCTGAATTCGCGATCTTCCACGCCAGGTACAGCAGATAGGCCGCGCCCGCGTACTTCAGCACGGTGTACAACTGCGGCACCTGCTGGAACACCGAGCCCAGTCCGATGCCGACCAGGAAGATCATGAAGGTGAAGCCCAGGTTCACGCCCAGCAGATGCGGCACGCTGCGGCGGAAGCCGAAATTCAGGCCGGACGAGGCCAGCATTACGTTGTTGGGTCCGGGCGTAATGGAGCTGACCAGCGCGAACATGGCCAGGGGGCCCAGCAAGGACAGGGACATCAGAGGCACGTCGGCCCAGTTGGAGGGGAGCAGATTCATTCTTTGGTCCTGACGATGGCGCGGCGTCCGCCGGCGATGACGGCGATCACGGCAGCGGCGAAGACATACGTCGCCGGTTCCACCGATTCGCCAAACAACAATGCGGCTGCCAACACCGTCAGGAACGGTTGCAGCAACTGCACCTGGCCGACCCGGGCGATGCCGCCCACGGCCAGGCCGCGATACCAGGCAAAAAAGCCCAGGAACATCGATCCCAGCGCCAGATAGGCGCTGGCGTAGATCACCGGGGCGCTGGGCCAGCTGGCCTGCTGCGCCGCCATCCAGCCGACTGGCGCGGCCACCACGGGGGCGCTGATCACCAGGGCCCAGCAGATGGTGCGCCCGCCGCCCAGCGTGCGGGAAGCGCGCGCGCCTTCGGCATAGCCCATGCCGCCCAGCAACACGGCCAGCAGCAGCCACAGATAGCCCGTCTGCAGGGCGCCTTCGCCTTGGCGCAGCGCATAGGCCGTCACCAGCGCGGCGCCAAGCACGGCCCAGGCCCAGAAGGCGGGCGAGGGGCGCTCCCCGCTGCGCAGCGCGGCAAAGGCCGCGGTCGACAGGGGCAGCAGCCCATTGAAGACGGCGCCCTGCGACGCGGGCACGGTCTGCATGGCGAGCGAGGACGCCAGCGGCCAGCCCACCACGATGCCCAGGGCGGCCAGGATCACGCCGGGCCATTCCTCGCGGTTGGGCCGGCGGGCGCGCGTCAGCCAGAGCACGGCAATCGCCGGCACGGCCGCCAGCAGCGCGCGGCCCAGTCCCACCAGGAGCGGCGCCAGCTCGCCGACCGCCAGGCGCGTCATGGGCAGCGTCAGGGAAAAGACCAGCACTCCCAGAAAACCATAGCCGTACCCCTCCCATAGCCCAGCGGGGGCGCCAGGCGCAGCCTGGGAGGTCGGATAGAAAGCGGGACGGGTCATCGCAGCCACCAAGGTAGGGGAACGCCGCGGGCATCGCGCCCATCCGCTATTGCGGGTTTTCGGCATTGCTGTCACTCTACGCATAGTTGTCGGTACAGTACCGGTACACTTTTGCATATCACTTTAATCACTGGCCTGGTGAAATCCCCATGACAGTTGCTTCCGCCGCGACCGCCTCCATGCCTTGGCAGCCCGTGCGCCAGGCCGACGCCACCCTGGTGGCGCAATTGGCCGATGGGCTGGCGCGCCGCATCGATGAACAGGGCCTGCGGCCCGGCACCCGCCTGCCGTCGATCCGCAAGATGGCCGAACAGTCGGGCGTCAGCCGCTTCACCGTGGTCGAGGCCTACGACCGCCTGGTGGCCCGCGGCCTGGTGCAGTCGCGGCGCGGCGCGGGATTCTTCGTACGGGCGCGCAGCGGGCAACTGGCCGCCGTGGCCAGCGCGGCGCCCGCGGCGTTCACGCCGCCTGCGCGGATCGACGTCGCCTGGCTGCTGCGCAGCATGTTCCGCGACACCAATCCTTCAGGCATGCCCGGCGGCGCGGGACTGCTGCCCGCGGACTGGCTGGACCCCGAGATGGTGGCAGGCGCGGTGCGCGCCGTGGGCCGCTCCGTACGCGGCCATCTGGTCAGCTATGGGCATCCCCAGGGCTTCGGCCCCTTGCGCCAGCAGATCGCCGCCTTCCTGCAGAACGATGGCGTGCCTGCGCATCCGGAACTCAATCTGCTCACGACCAACGGCGTCACGCACGGGCTGGACCTGATCGCGCGGCACCTGGTCAAACCGGGCGACACCGTACTGGTCGAAGACCCGGCATGGTTCGTCATCTTCGGCCGGCTGGCCGCCTTCGGCGCGCGCCTGATCGGCGTGCCGCGCGGCCCGGACGGCCCCGACACGGCGCTGCTCGAACAGCTGGCGGCCCAGCACAAGCCCAAGCTCTTCATCATCAACGGTTCGGTGCACAACCCCACCGGCCACACGCTGTCGGCCGGCGCCGCCTACGACATCCTGCGCATCGCCGAACGCCACGATTTCCTGGTGGTCGAGGACGACACCTACGGCGAACTGCATCCAGGCGGCGCCATGAAGCTGGCCGCGCTGGACCGCCTGAAGCGGGTGATCCTGGTGGGCGGCTATTCCAAGATGCTGGCGGCCAGCCTGCGGGTGGGCTATCTGGCCGCGAATCCCGAGATCCTGCAGAAGCTCGCCGACCTGAAGATGCTGGCCGGCCTGACCTCGCCAGAACTCGGCGAGCGGGTGATCCACCGGGTGCTGATGGAAGGGCAGTACCGCCGCCACATCGAGCGCGTGCGCCTGCGGGTGGACGATGCCCGCCAGCGGTGCCTGAAAGGACTGCTGAAACTGGGCCTGACGGTGCATCACGAGCCGCACGCCGGCATGTTCGTCTGGGCCGACTACGGTCGCGATACCGAGGCGCTGGCGCGCGTGGCGGCCGACCACGGCATGCTGCTGGCGCCGGGCACGCTGTTTTCCCCGTCCCAGGCGCCGTCGACGATGCTGCGCTTTTCGGTCACGATCGCCGATCATCGGGGCGTCTGGACCGATCTGGAAAAAATCTTCGCGCAAAACGTCTCCAGCAATCAATAATAGAAAGCTGTCTCTTTGAAGCCATTGAAGGAACCGCCATGTCCGCACCCATCAAACCCCTGACCCAGAATTTCGCCGTCGCGCCCCAGCTCGGCCCGGACGACATGGCGGACGTCGCCGCCGCCGGCTACAAGAGCGTGATCATCAACCGTCCCGATTTCGAAGGCGGCCCGGACCAGCCCACCGCCGCAGACGTGTCCAAGGCCGCCCTGGCCGCCGGCCTGCAGATCGAATACCAGCCCGTCGTGGGCAGCGCCATGACCGCCGCCGACGTGGTGCGTTTCGCCGAGCTGTTGCGCACGCTGCCCGGCCCGGTCCTGGCGTACTGCCGCACCGGCACCCGCTGCACCAATCTGTTCGCCGCCGCCCAGCAGCTGGGCTGAACGCAGGCTTGACGCGCGTCAAGGCGCGCTGGGTTCGGTTGATGTGAACCTGGCGCGTTTCCGGTAGCATGGAGGTACCTCACAAACAGGAGCAGGCAAGATGTTCAAGAAGATCCTGATTCCCACCGACGGTTCTCCGCTCTCGGCCCAAGCCGCCAATGCCGGCATTTGCTTTGCGCGTTCCGTGGGCGCTGAAGTCGTCGCGCTCTACGTGACCCAGCCTTTCGCGGCAACGATCGGTTTTGACGGCATGGCTGCCGCTTACGCCATCACCGACGAAGACTACGAAAAGGCCTCCGCCGAGCAGGCCGACAAGTACCTCAAGCAGATCACCGACCGCGCCGACACCGCTGGCGTGAAGTCTGAGTCGCGCGCCGTGTCGAACTTCAACGTTGCCGACGGCATCGTGCAAGCCGCCGCCGACGCCGGCTGCGACCTGATCTTCATCGGCAGCCACGGCCGCAGCGGCCTGTCGCGCCTGCTGCTGGGCAGCGTCACCGCCAAGGTCCTGTCGCTGGCCAGCACGGCAGTGCTGGTGTATCGCGTCAAGGAAGAAAAGAAGTAGCCTGTCGCATCGACCGCCGCGGAATGCTCTACGGAGCTGCCCCAGGCTGGTGCATGGCTACCGAGCCCCTCCCGCTGGAGGGGCTTTTTTTATCCTTGGCCTTTGCAGGGACTAGGCTTGTTTCCTGGCGCGCCGCGCGTAATATTTACGCATCAGTGCGGGCGCGGTTCCGCGATTCTCAAGCACCCTACGCGGCATGGCGCCCGCCGCGGCAAGGCCCGGTCGGGCTTGCCGTCTTCGCCCGGTAGTTCACTGCAAGGGAAGAGGCCATGACTCGCAAGACGCGTATCGAGCTTTACCGCAATATCGGCATCAGCGCCCACATCGACGCGGGCAAGACGACGACCACCGAGCGCATCCTCTTCTATACCGGCATCACCCACAAGATCGGCGAGGTGCACGACGGCGCCGCCGTGATGGACTGGATGGAGCAGGAACAAGAGCGCGGCATCACCATCACGTCGGCCGCCACCACCGCCTTCTGGAAGGGCATGGCGGGCAATTATCCCGAACACCGCATCAACATCATCGACACGCCGGGCCACGTCGATTTCACCATCGAGGTAGAACGCTCCATGCGCGTGCTGGATGGCGCGGTCATGGTCTACGACGCCGTGGGCGGCGTGCAGCCGCAGTCGGAAACCGTCTGGCGCCAGGCCAACAAGTACAAGGTGCCGAGGCTGGCCTTCGTCAACAAGATGGACCGGGTCGGCGCGGACTTCCTGCGCGTGCAGCGCCAGATCGCCGAGCGCCTGAAGGGCGACGCCGTGCCCATCCAGCTGCCGGTGGGCGCCGAGGACCATTTCGAAGGCGTGATCGACCTGGTCAAGATGAAGGCCATCATCTGGGACGAGGCCAGCCAGGGCGTGCGCTTCGAGTACCGCGACATTCCCGCCGCAATGCAGGCGCAGGCCCAGGAATGGCACGACAAGATGGTGGAGAAGGCGGCCGAAGCCAACGAAACCCTGCTGGAAAAATACCTGTCGGGCGAACCCTTGACCGAAGACGAGATCAAGCAGGGTCTGCGCATGCGCACCATCGCCAACGAAATCGTCCCCATGCTCTGTGGCAGCGCGTTCAAGAACAAGGGCGTGCAGGCCATGCTGGATGCGGTCATCGACTACATGCCTTCGCCGGTGGACGTACCCGCGATCAAGGGCCATGACCAGCGCGACCACGAAATCGAACGGCATCCCACCGACAACGAACCGTTCTCGGCGCTGGCCTTCAAGATCATGACCGACCCCTTCGTCGGCCAGCTGGTGTTCTTCCGCGTCTATTCCGGCGTGGTGAAGTCGGGCGACTCCGTTTTCAATCCCATCAAGGAAAAGCGGGAACGCCTGGGGCGCATCCTGCAGATGCACGCCAATGAACGGCGCGAAATCACCGAGGTCTACGCGGGCGACATCGCCGCGGCGGTGGGCATCAAGGACGTCACTACCGGCGACACGCTGACCGACCCGGCCCACATCATCATCCTGGAGCGCATGGTCTTTCCCGAGCCCGTCATTTCGCAGGCGGTGGAACCCAAGACCAAGGCAGACCAGGAAAAAATGGGCATCGCGCTGGGCCGCCTGGCGCAGGAGGATCCGTCCTTCCGCGTGCGCACGGATGAAGAGTCCGGACAGACCATCATTTCCGGCATGGGCGAGCTGCATCTGGAGATCCTGGTCGATCGCATGAAGCGCGAGTTCGGCGTCGAGGCCACGGTGGGCAAGCCCCAGGTCGCGTACCGCGAAACCATACGCAAGACCTGCAACGAGGTCGAGGGCAAGTTCGTCAAGCAATCCGGCGGACGCGGCCAGTACGGCCATGTGGTGCTCAAGCTTGAGCCGCAGGAGCCCGGCAAGGGCTATGAATTCGTCGACGCCATCAAGGGCGGCGTGGTGCCGCGCGAATTCATTCCGGCCGTCGACAAGGGCATACGCGAAGCGCTGAACGCCGGCATATTGGCGGGCTACCCCGTGGTGGATGTGAAGGCGACGCTGTTCTTCGGTTCGTACCACGACGTGGACTCGAACGAGAACGCCTTCAAGATGGCGGGCTCGATGGCCTTCAAGGAAGGCATGCGCCGCGCCGATCCCGTGCTGCTGGAACCCATGATGCAGGTCGAGGTGGAAACGCCCGAAGACTTCACCGGCAACGTCATGGGCGACTTGTCCTCGCGGCGCGGCATGGTGCAGGGCATGGAGGACATCGCGGGTGGCGGCGGCAAGCTGGTGCGCGCCGAAGTGCCGCTGGCCGAAATGTTCGGGTACTCCACCTCGCTGCGGTCGCTGACCCAGGGGCGCGCGACCTACAGCATGGAGTTCAAGCACTATGCCGAGGCGCCGCGCCAGGTGGCGCAGGAAGTGATGGCGGCCCAGGGCTCGGGCCGCTGAGTCAGCGTCAGGCGGGGGCGGCGGCCGTGGCCGCCGCCGCGCGCATGCGCGACGAGGCCAGTTTCACGCCCAGCAGAATCATCACGAAGCCGTAGGCATGGAACAGCTGCGGGGCCTCGCCCAGCAGCGGCCAGGCCAGCAGCGCGGCATAGACCGGCACCAGGAACATCGACAGCCCCGCCGTGGCTGGCCCCGCCTGGCTGATCAGGCGGCCGTACACGTAGTACGCGCCCAGGCTGGGCACCACCGCCAGGAACAGCAGCACCGCGGCCAGCCGCGGATCGCCCCAGGGCGGCGTGGCGCCGGCCGCAGCCTCGATCGCGGCAAAGGGCGCCAGGGCCAGCACGCCGCCCAGCATCATGGCCGCCAGCCGGGCGCTGTCCGGCACCGCGGGCAGACTCAGCCGCTTTTGCAGCACGGTGTAGAAGGCCCAGCCGGTGGCGGCCAGCAGCACCCAGAGGTCGCCCTGGCCGAAATCCAGGCGGGCCAGCGTCTGCGCATCGCCGCGCGCCAGCACCACCAGCACGCCGCCCAGGGCCAGCGCCAGGCCCGCGCCGCGCAGGGCGGACAGCGGCTTGCGCCAGATGATGGCTTCCAGCAGCGCCACCAGGATAGGGCTGCACGAAAAGATCAGGGCGATATTGGTCGCGCTGGTGTTCTGGGCGCCGATGTACTGCGGTGCCACGGCCACGCCCATCCCCAGCACTGCCAGCGGCGCCAGCGACGGCAGGGCGCGCCACAAGGTCTTGCGGTGCGCGCGCAGGGCGGGCGCGGCAAGCGGCAGCAGGATCAGCAGGGCGATCAGCCAGCGGCCGAAGGCCAGAAAAACAGGAGGGAGGTTGGCATCATGGGCCCAGCGGGCCGCCACCATGTTGGAGGCGAATAGCGCCGGAGCGGCGAAAAGCATGGCGGTGCCGGACAGGCCCAGGCCGGATCTTGCGGGTGCTGCTGCTGCGAGAGACATGGTTTCCTGCCGCGCGGATCGGCGCGCGGCGTGCTGCGTTGATACTGCCGGCGCCTGCGCCGGGTTATGCCGCAGCGTGGACGCCGAAATCGGACGGGCGGGATAGGTGACCGTCTTGCAGGAGAGTCTACGGGCAGGAGGGCAAAATAGGTTTCCTGATTCACGCCATATTTGGGGAATCTGGAGAATAGTTGTCTTGTAGAATTAGTTTTTGAAGGGAAAATATCTTCGTTATCCGTCCATCATGCCCGCATCGCCCAAAATCGACGAAACCGACCGCAAGATCCTGCGCGCGCTACGCGCCGACGGACGCCTCACCAACCTGAAGCTGGCCGAGCAGGTGGGGCTGTCGCCCACGCCCTGCTGGAACCGGGTCAAGGCTCTGGAAGAGGCGGGCGTGATCGAAGGCTACGCGGCCCTCTTGAACCAGAAAGCGCTGGGCCTGCCGGACACCGTCATGATCGAGGTGACGCTGGAACATCACGACGACGACACGCTGGCGCGCTTTGGCGAAGAGATCACGCGGCTGCCGGAAGTGGTCGAGGCCTTTCTCGTGACGGGCGAGTACGACTATCTGATCAAGGTGGCAGTGGCGGGAACCGAAGGCTACGAGGAATTCCTGCGCAAGCGGCTCTACAAGCTGCGCGGCGTGCGGCACAGCCGATCCACCTTTGTGTTGCGGCGCTTGAAGCACACGCCTTCGGTCGAACCCTGAGGCGCGCGCTGCGGCCGGGCAGATCCGGCGTCAGCCGTTGATGAAGCCTTCGATGGCGCCGTTGAAGGCGCGCGGATTGCCCAAGTTCATGCCATGCGACGATCCCGTGATCGTCACCCGCTGCGCCTGCGGCAGCCATTGCGACAACGCGTCCAGCACGGCCGGGTAGGGGGCAGGGCTGAGCGCGCCGCCAATCAGCAGGGTCGGCAGCTTCAGCGTGCCGATCTGCGCCGGCGTCAGCGCTTCGGGCTTCTCCTCGGCCTGTCCGAACAGCGTGCCGACGTTGTCGCGCACCATCTCCTTGAACCACGGCACCATGCGTTGCCAGGTGTCGGGGCCCGTCACGGTATCCACGAACAGCGCCAGGCCGTCTTCGATCTCGCCGTCGCGGATGAGCGCCAGCGCGCGCTGGCGAAAACCGCCGCGCAGGTCGTCGTCACCAGGCAAGGGCAGACCCGGGTCGGCCAGGGTCAGGCTGCGCACTGCGCCGGGCTGCTGCAGCGCCGCTTCCAGCGCTACGCGGCCGCCGCGGGAATGCCCCACCAGATGGGCCGGTTCGCCCGCCACGGTATCGATGAACTCCAGCACGTCGCTGGCATGCTGTTCGATCGAAAAGCCATCACCCTCGCCATCCCAGGTCTCGGGCCAGTAGCGGCGCAGGCATACCGCCAGCACGCGGAACGACTTGCCCAACGGCGCCATCTGCGACTTCCAGTAGCGGCAGTCGGACAGGGAACCGTGCACCAGCACCAGAGGCGCGCCGCTGCCATACTCGGTGTAGGACAAGGCGTAGCCGCCGATCAGGGCGGTTTGCAGGGGCAGGACGGGTTCGGAACGCATGGGTGTCGGATGGGAAAGCCAGGAGCGCATTCTAGCCCGCAGGCGCCGGGCCCCGGCGCTGATAAACTCGTTTTCCGATCCCTCGGCGCGCTGGCCGCGCTGATTTCCCAACTCCACGGAGCCGCCCCGATGTCGCCTGAGTCCCTTGCCGCCTTGCCCGAATCCGCCCAGCGCGTCGCGCGCCTGCTGCTGGAGCTGGGCCATGACAAGCCCGTGGTCGTCCTGCCGCAAACCGGCAAGACCTCGGCGGAAGCGGCGGCGGGGCTAGGCTGCGAGGTTGCGCAGATCGCCAAGTCCATCATCTTCCGGCGCGCCTCGGATGACGCGCCGGTGCTGGTCATCGCCAGCGGCGCGAACCGCGTGGACGAGGCCAAGGTGGCCTCGCAGGTGGGCGGGCTGGCCAAGGCGGACGCGAAGTTCGTGCGCGACATGACCGGCTACGCGATCGGCGGCGTCTGCCCCATCGGCCATGCGGTCAAGCCGGTGATGCTGTTGGACGCGGATCTCTTCAACTACGACAGCCTGTGGGCCGCCGCCGGGCATCCGCACGCGGTGTTCAACCTGACGCCGCGGCAGTTGGCGGACATGACCGGCGCGCCGGTCGTGGACGTGGCGCTGCGCGCCTGACATCGCGCCGGCTCGCGCTCAGTGCGGGTGTGCTTGCAGCCCGTCGATCAGCACCTGCCGCAGGCCGCGCGAGCAGGCCTCCACCCGTCCTTCGACCCCGTAGACCGCCGCCAGCGATGCCGGCGTGATCACATCCGCCGGCAGCCCCTCGGCGTGCAGCCGGCCATCATGGATCATGACGGCCCGGTCGGCGTGCTGCAGCGCCACGTTCAGGTCATGCAGCACGATGACGCTGATCAGGCCGTGCTCCAGGGTTTCCTGCCGCAGCAGTTGCATGACGTGGAACTGGTAGTTCAGGTCCAGCGCCGAAAGCGGCTCGTCCAGCAGCAGTACGCGCGGATGGCGGATCAAGGCCTGCGCCAGTCCCACCAGTTGCTTCTGTCCGCCGGACAGCGAATCCAGGTACTGCAAGGCCAGATGGGCAATGCCCAGGCGCTCCAGCAGCCGGTCTATGGCGTGCATGTCCACCGGCGTACCCAGGCCGTCGCCGGCCTTGGCCGCCACCAGCACGGATTCGAACACCCGCAGGTGCACGGCGGCGGGCAGGCCCTGGGGCAGGTAGACCACGTGCCGCGCGCGTTCGCCGAAACTTTGTCGCAGCAGGTCGCGGCCGTCCAGCGTGACGTTTCCGGCGCGCACGCGGACCAGGCCCGCCAGTGCCTTGAGCAGGGTGGATTTGCCGCTGCCATTGGGGCCGAGCAGGGCGGTCACCTGGCCGGCGGCCAACTCGGGTATCGACAGCGCATGCAGCACGTCCGTGCGTCCGTAGCCAGCGGTGAGGCCGCGCACGGATAGCGTCGTTGCAGAAGCGGTGCGCGGCGCGGTCATGGCATCTGCCGGCGCAGCACCACCGACGCAAAAAAGGGTATGCCGACCAGTGCCGTCACGATGCCTACCGGCACGATCACGCCCGGCATGAGGTTCTTGGAGGCGATCGACGCCAGCGACAGGATCACCGCGCCCACCAGCGCGCTGCCCGGCAGGAAGAACCGGTGGTCCTCGCCAAACAGCCGCCGCGCAATGTGCGGCGCGACCAGCCCGATGAAGCCTATCGTGCCGACAAAAGCCACGGCCAGCGCCGACAGCAGGCTGACCCGGGCCAGCGCCGCGACGCGCACGCGGCGCACGTCCACGCCGAAGCTTGCGGCGCGGTCTTCACCCAGGCGCAGCGCGGTCAGCTTCCAGGATTGGCGCATGGCCAGCGGCAGCGCCATTGCAAAGGCCGCAGCCAGCACGCCGACCGTGGTCCAGCTGGAACGCGACAGGCTGCCCATGGTCCAGAACACCAGGTTCTGCAGCGCCTCGGCGCTGGCCATGAACTGCACCAGCGACACCAGGGCATTGAAGGTAAACAGCATGGCGATGCCGAACAGCACCACGCCCGAGGTATTCATGCCGCCCCAGCGGGTCACGGCGTCCAGCATCAGCGCCGCCAGCAGCGCAAACAGGAAGGCGTTGCCCGCCACCAGCCAGCCGGCGGGGACGCCGGGCAGGCCCAGCTGCAGCACGATGGCCAGCGAGGCGCCAAAGGCCGCAGCGGACGACACGCCCAGCGTGAACGGGCTGGCGAGCGGGTTGTTCAGGATGGTCTGCATTTCCGCACCCGCCATTCCCAGCGCCATGCCGACCAGAGCCGCCATCAGCGCCGATGGCAGGCGGATCTCCCACACGATCACGCGTGTGGTTGGATCGGCCGCGGCGGGAGCCGTGAGCGTCTGCCACAGTTCGCCCCAGGGCAGGCCCGAAGGGCCGACCGTGAAGTCGGCCAGCAGCGCAATGAAAAGCGCCGCCAGCAGCAGGGCGATAAGCCCTGCCCGGCGGCGCAGGATGTGCTGGTAAGCGGCAACCGCGCTCGCGGCAGGCGGCATTACTGCAGCAGCTGCAGACGGCTCTTGGCCGTGTTGGCGGCCGGCGTGGTCGGGTAGTCGCGCACGATGCGCTGCAGCGTGGTCTTGGCGCCGGCGCGGTTGTTCATTTCGATCTGGCTGCCGGCGATGACCAGCAGGGCGTCCGGTGCGCGCGCGTTGTCCGGGGCCTTCTGCACCATGGCGTTCAACTGCTCGATGGCGCCCTTGAAGTCCTTCAGCGCATAGCGGCTGCTGCCCAGGTAGAACTGGGCGCTGGGCGCGAGCTGGCTGGCGGGGTACAGGGCGGTGAAGGCGGCCAGCGATTCGGACGCTTCCTTGTACTGGCCCTTGCGGAACAGATCGATCGCGCCGTCATAGGCGGCCTGTTCCTGGGGATCGCCAGCGGAGGCCCCCGGCGGATTGGCGCTGCCCGCCGCGCCGCCCGGCTTGGCCGAGGGCTGCTGGCGCGACACCAGTTCGAGTTGGTCGCGCAGTTGGGCGACTTCCTGCTGCAAGGCCTGGATCTGGTCGGCCAATTGCAGCTTGGCGCGCTGGCTTTGTTCGTTCTGCTGCTGCACCTGTTGGCGCAAGTCCAGGATGGCCCGGCGGGCTTCATCGTCGGAAAAAGCGTGGGCGGGCGCCGCAAGGGCGGCAAGCACCAGGCCGGTGGCCGCAATCAGAGGACGCAGGGACAGAACGTTATCGCGCATGAAAATTCCCGGGTATAAAAACAAACGTCGGGACGGCCGGTTGACCGTCCCGACGCGTGGTAGGGCTCTAGACTATACGAAAAAGCTTAGCGGCGATAAACGATATCGGCGCGGCGGTTTTCCGCGAAGTCGGCTTCCGACGTGCCAGTCGCCTTCGGCTTTTCTTTACCGAAGCTGATGGTTTCGATCTGGTTGTCGCTGACGCCCAGCAGGGTCATCATGCGGCGCACAGCGTCGGCACGGCGCTGGCCCAGGGCCAGGTTGTATTCAGCGCCGCCGCGTTCGTCGGTGTTGCCTTCGATCTTGATGGTCTGCTGCTGATGCGAGGCCAGGTACTTGGCGTGGGTTTCGACCAAGCTGCGGTACTGGTCCGACACCGTGTAGCTGTCGAAGTCAAAGTACACCGAGCGCTGTTGCGCCAGGATGCTTTGGGGGTTGAAGGGATCAAGGATCTGGCCAGAGGCCGAGGATCCTTGGCCAGCGCCTCCGCCCTGACCCGCTTTATCGTCGAGAGGGACGGAGCTGCAAGCTGCCAGGGCGGCAGCCAGAGCGGCGATGGTTAGGCTTTTGGCAATGCGCGACTTCATGATAGTTCCTTTGCAAAGAGAGTCACACGTGTTATCGGGTAAATGGGCCCCAAGTCGGTTCACGTATTTCCCCATTCAGTACCGAAAGCGTCTGCCGTACGCGGCCATCGCTCGAGACACCAGCAAGCACGCTACGGCCATTTTGGATGGCTGCGTAGAGGACTTGCATTCCATTCGGCGCAAAACTCGGGGACTGATCGTCACGACCATCAGTCAACAAGGTCTCGGAGCCTGAGGACAGGTTCAACGATGCGATTCGAAACGCGCCGTCGCGTCTTGCAACGTACAGCAGCGTCGATCCATCGGGGGAAATTCGGGGTGATATGTTGTAACCACCATTAAACGTGAGGCGGCGTGCTTCGCCACCACTCGAGCCGGTCTGGTAGATCTGCGGCCCGCCGCTGCGGTCACTCGTAAAGATAATGGAAGCACCGTCTGGCGTAAAGCTCGGTTCGGTGTCAATCCCGGGAGAACGCGTAACTCGGGTCGGATTCGAGCCGTCGGTCGCGCCAACGATGTAAATTTGCGACAAACCATCGCGGGTCAGAGCCACCGCCAGCTTGCTGCCATCGGGCGACCAGCCGGGCGCACTGTTGTTGCCCTTGAAGTTGGCGACGGGCGAGCGGGCGCTGGTTGCCAGATTGTGCACGTAGACGACAGGTTTGCCGGATTCGAAGCTCACATAGGCGAGCTTGGAGCCATCGGGCGACCAGGACGGCGAAATGATGGGCTCGCGCGAACGCAGGGCGACCTGCGGGTTCTGTCCGTCGGCGTCTGCCACCTGCAGTTCGTAGGTGGCGCCCTTCTTCAGCACGTACGCGATACGGGTCGAGAAAACGCCCTTAACGCCGGTGATCTTCTCGTAAATGCGGTCGGCGATCTGGTGCGCCACGCGACGCAGTTCCTGCTCGGTGCCCGAGAACGCCACGCCGTCCAGCTGACTCTTCTTGACCGTGTCGGCCAGGCGGTAGCGCACGTCGTAGCGGCCGTCGGCGCCGCGCACGATGCTGCCGTAGGCGATGAAATCGGCGCCCTTGCCGCGCCAGTCGTCATGGGCGATGGGGGAGTCCACGTTCAGGCCGGAACCGGCGGCGTTGATCAGGCGGAACTGGCCCGTGCGGGTCAGGTCGGCGCGGATGACTTCGGCCAGGGCGCGGCCATGGGTGTCGTCGACTGCAAAATCGGCGATGGCCACGGGGTATTGGGTGGCGCCGGTACCGGAAATATCGACGCGCAGCTGCGCATGGGCGGGCTTGATGGCCATCAGGCAGGCCAGGGCCAGCATCAGCAGCCCGAGTCCATACGATCGCCAGAGAGCGAGGGGGGGTACTCGTCGGCTATAAGCGGGAGTCATATTCATCAATCTCCTGTCAATCATACATTCTGTACACAACGTCAATAATGGGTTCGTAGCGGCCCGTCGAGGGCTTCGGGAAGGGGTTGCAACGGCGGATGCCCGTCTCGACCGCACGGTCGAAGCCGGCATTGCCCGAAGAACTGGTCAAGGTGACGCCGTTGACCTTCCCGTCGGAACCTAACTGTACCCGGTATTGTGCCGTGGGATTTTCCGATCCGCTGCGGGGCGGGGGCGGATAAGCCACCCCGGGTTGCACGCAGGCGCGGACCTTGGCGCCATAGCCGCTGTCGCGTCCGCCGCCCGCCTGATTGCGGTCGGCCGTGCCGCCGGGGATACCGGCGGCACCCAGGGCGTCGTTGCGGAAGGCATCCTTCAGCGCCTTGTCGGCGGCGGCCTTCTTGGCGGCTTCTTCCTTGGCCTTCTTCTCGGCCGCGGCTTTCTTCTCGGCGGCAGCCTTCTCGGCGGCCGCCTTTTCAGCCTTTTCTTCCGCAGCCTTCTCGGCAGCGGCCTTTTCGGCGGCAGCCTTTTCCGCCGCGGCCTTCTTGGCAGCGTCGTCCTTGGCCTTCTTCTCGGCGGCAGCCTTGTCGGCGGCGGCTTTCTCGGCGGCCTTTTCGGCAGCAGCCTTTTCAGCGGCCTGGCGTTCCTGCTCCAGGCGCTTCTTTTCCTTCAGTTCGGCCTGCTTGCGTTCTTCGTCGAGGCGCGCCTTTTCCTTGGCGGCTTCGGCGGCCTGGCGTGCCTTTTCCTCTTGCTCGCGCTTTTTCTTGGCTTCCTGCAGCGCGATCTCGGGATCGACTTCCTCGGTCTTGGGCTGGGCCTCGGGCTCAGGCTTGGGAGGAGGGGGCGGCGGCGGGGGAGGCTCGGGCGCCTTTTCAGGTTCCGGCTTCGGTTCCGGCTTGGGCTGCGGCTTCGGGGGTTCGGGTTGCGGCGTGGGCGGCGGGGAGTCGGGCGAGTTACCGTCTGCCCAGAGCTGTACCTGCACGGGGCCAGGGCTCTCGGAGCGCCAGTTCACGCCAAAGATCAAGACGATCAGCAGCAGCACGTGCACGGCCACGGCCAGGATCAATGCCTTCCGGTTGTCGTGGTTGGGCGGGGTGGCCGGGGGGCCGCTGCGGTGTCGGATTATGGGTGGCGTCATGAGCGTTGCATGCCGGCGGCGCCGGCGGAAGGCGTCGCGTTAGCGTTTTTTCGCGGGAGCAGGCTGGGATGCGCCGGCGGACTGGTCCACCAGCAGACCCAGGCGGGTGATGCCGCTGGTGCGAAGTTCATCCATGACCTTCACGACCGTCTCGTAGGGCACCTTGCCGTCGGCGGCGATGACCACCGGGGTTTCCGCGGTAATTCGCGAACGCACTTGCGCCACCAGTTCGGGGCGCGCGATGTCCTGCATGGTGGCGCCGGGTTCGCGCACGCGCAGGGCGATCTTGCCGTCTTCCGAAATCTGGACTTCCAGCGGCTTGACCGGCACGTCCGAGGCCGCGCCAACGGAGGGCAACTGGATCAGGCCGGGCGTGATGAGAGGGGCGGTCACCATGAAGATGACCAGCAGCACCAGCATCACGTCAATGTACGGCACCACATTGATGTCGGCCTTCATGCGGCGGCCGGACCTGCCGCGTGAGCTTACCGAGGGCATTAGCGCACCTGCCGTTGCAGAATGTTCAGGAATTCATCGACGAAGCTGTCGAAACGGATCGAGATGCGATCGATGTCGTTCGTGAAGCGGTTGTAGGCGACCACGGCGGGAATGGCCGCGAACAGGCCGATGGCGGTGGCGATCAGCGCTTCCGCGATGCCGGGAGCCACCGAGGCCAGGGTGGCCTGCTGCATGTTCGACAGGCCGATGAAGGCGTGCATGATCCCCCAGACCGTACCCAGCAGGCCGATGTAAGGGGACACGGAGCCGGCCGAAGCCAGGAAGTTCAGGTGCGATTCCAGCGAATCCATCTCGCGCTGGTAGGCGGCGCGCATGGCGCGGCGCGGGCCGTCCAGCAGGGCGGTGGCGTCGCCGGAGGCATTGCCGCGGCGCGCTTTCAGGAATTCGGTCATGCCGGCATCGAAGATGCGGGCCAGCGCGCCTTGCTCGTCGCGGCGCGAGGCCACGGCCTGCTGCAACATGGACAGGTCGCCGCCCGACCAGAAATCGTCTTCGAAGCGGCGGGTCTGGGCATGGGCCCGCTTGATCGCCAGCCGCTTGGCGAAGATATAGGTCCAGGACATGATCGAAATGCCCAACAGCATCAGCATGATCAGCTGGACCGGCACGCTGGCGTGCGAAATCAGCGAAAGCAACGACATGTCGTTGGTGACTTGCATGGTTATTCCTGAATGAATTCCAGTTTGGCGCGAACGTCAGCCGGCAACTCCGCCGGCCGCATGTGAACGGCATCGACGCAGCAGACTTGGATGTTGCCTTCGGCAAGCAGTTCCCCGTCGCGTTCCGCGCGTTGCGCGAAGTGTATCGAAGCGCGGCCCAGTCGTGTGACCCGGCTGCGTATCGTCAGTAAATCGTCCAGCCTGGCCGGCTTGCGGTAGGACATGTCCAGGGAGCGGACAACGAATAGACGTTGCTCGCTGACCGCCAGGTTGGACTGGTTGACCCCCAGGTCGCGCAGCCACTCGGTACGTGCGCGCTCCAGGAATTTCAAGTAGTTGGCGTAGAAAACCACTCCGCCTGCATCCGTGTCCTCGTAATAGACACGGACCTGCAGGACGGATTCGGCGGACTTCGGATCGGTCACGATGGATAGGAAAGGGCAGTCGGGACGCGGAAAGTCCGTAGTTACTATAAAGTTTACAGCGTGTCGAGTTTCGTCAGCACGGCTTCAAGCGCGGACTCTACCGGAATCTTGGCCGCTTCGGTTTCCCGACGGGCCTGCAATTCCACCACACCATCGTTCAGCCCGCGTTCTCCAACTGTTACACGCAGCGGCGCGCCGATCAGCTCCCATTCAGCAAACATCACGCCCGGGCGGGCATCGCGGTCGTCCAGGATGACGTCCACGCCGCGCGCCAGCAGGGATTCATAGAGCTTTTGCGCGGTGTCACGCACGGTTTCACTTTTGCCCCAGCCGACCGGGCAGATTACCACTTCGAAGGGGGCGATCGCGCGCGGCCAGATGATGCCGCGGGCGTCGTGGTTCTGCTCGATGGCCGCGCCCACGATGCGGGTCACGCCGATGCCGTAGCAGCCCATTTCCAGGACGGCGGGCTTGCCGGTTTCGTCCAGGAAGGTGGCCTTGAGGGCTTCCGAGTACTTCTTGCCCAGGTAGAACACGTGGCCGACTTCGATGCCGCGCTGGATCGACAGGGTGCCCTTGCCGTCCGGCGAGGGGTCGCCGGCAACCACGTTGCGCAGGTCCGCTACCAGTTCGGGCTCGGGCAGGTCACGGCCCCAGTTCACGCCTTGGATGTGGAAGTCTTCCTTGTTCGCGCCGCAGACGAAATCGGCCATGTTGGCCACGGTGCGGTCGGCAATGACGTGCACGGGGCGGACGGTCTTGACCGGGCCCAGGTAGCCCGGCTTGCAGCCGAAGGTTTCGACGATCTCGGTTTCCGTGGCGAAACGGAAGCCCGCCAGGCCGGGCAGCTTGCCGGCCTTGATTTCATTGAGTTCGTGGTCGCCGCGCAGCAGCAGCAGCCAGATGTCGGCGCCTTTCTCGCCGTCGGTGGCCAGCACGATGGACTTGATCGTGCGCTCCAGCGGCAGGCCCAGCAGCTTGGCCACGTCTTCGCACTTGGCGGCGCCCGGCGTGGGCACTTCGGCCATGGCCTGGGCGGGTTCGGCGCGGGTGGGGTACAGGCCCGGGGCCTCGGCCAGTTCCATGTTGGCGGCGTAGTCCGAGTCGGCGTTGTAGACCAGCAGGTCTTCGCCGGTGTCGGCGATCACCTGGAATTCGTGGCTGCGGGTGCCGCCGATCGAGCCCGTGTCAGCGGCCACGGCGCGGAATTCCAGGCCCAGACGGCCGAAAATCCGCATGTAGGCGTTGAACATGGTGTCGTAGCTGGCCTGCGCGCCGGCTTCGTCGCGGTCGAACGAATAGGCGTCCTTCATGGTGAATTCGCGGCCGCGCATCAGGCCGAAGCGCGGGCGGCGCTCGTCCCGGAACTTGGTCTGGATGTGATAGAAGTTCACCGGCAGCTGGCGATAGCTGTGGATTTCATTGCGCGCGATGTCCGTGATGACTTCCTCGGACGTAGGCTGCAGCACGAAATCGCGCTGGTGCCGGTCCTTGATGCGCAGCAGCTCGGCGCCGTATTGCTCCCAGCGGCCCGACTCCTGCCAGAGCTCGGCCGGCTGCACCACCGGCATCAGCAGCTCGATCGCACCCGCGGCGTTCATTTCTTCGCGGACGATGGCCTCGACCTTGCGAATGACTTTCAGCCCCAGGGGCATGTAGGTGTAGATGCCGCCCGCGAGCTTGCGGATCATCCCTGCCCGGGTCATCAGCTGATGGCTGGCGACTTCGGCTTCGGAAGGGGCTTCTTTGAGGGTGTTGATGTGGTAGTTGGATGCGCGCATGTTTAAAGGTGGCTGCAGATACGTATAATCGATCGTAATTGTATTGAATTCGGTGGGGGTGGCCCATGCTTGACCGCGAAGGCTACCGCCCCAATGTCGGCATCATTCTCGTCAACGGTAGAAACGAGGTCTTTTGGGGCAAGCGTATCAGGGAACATGCCTGGCAGTTCCCCCAAGGCGGCATCAAGTATGGCGAAAGCCCGGTGCAGGCCATGTATCGCGAACTCCATGAAGAGGTGGGCTTGAAGCCCGAGCATGTCCGTATTTTGGGGCGTACACGCGATTGGTTACGTTATAACGTGCCCGATCACTTCGTCCGGCGTGAGTGGCGTGGCCACTATAAAGGACAAAAACAGATTTGGTTCTTGTTGCGCCTGGTAGGACGTGACAGTGACGTGTGCTTGCGCGCGACGCAGCATCCGGAATTCGATGCCTGGCGCTGGAGCCAGTATTGGGTGCCCCTGGATGCCGTGATCGAGTTCAAGCGCGACGTCTACACCCAGGCGCTGAACGAGCTGTCGGCTATCCTCTTCCGGCGCCATCACGAAACCCGCTACTTGCGCCAGCGGGTGCACGGGCAACGGGCGGCAGAGAATCTGCCCGAAGGAACGGACGGTCATGCGCATATTGTTGGTTGAAGACGAACGGGACATGGCGTCCTGGTTGATGCGCGCGCTCGCCCAGAGCGGGTTCGTGCCGGACCACGCGGCCGACGCCCGCACCGCCGAAGCCTTCATGGCCGGTACTGAATACGACGCCATCGTCATGGACTTGCGCCTGCCCGACAAGCACGGCCTGGTGGTGCTGCGTGAAATGCGCAACCGCGACGACCGCACCCCCGTGCTCCTGCTGACCGCCCAGGGCGCCTTGCAGGACCGCGTGCGTGGCCTGAACCTGGGCGCGGACGATTTCCTCACCAAGCCTTTCGCGCTCGAGGAACTGGAAGCGCGCCTGACGGCGCTGGTGCGGCGCAGCCGCGGCCGCCAGCATCCGCGCCTGCAATGCGGTTCGCTGTCCTACGATAGCGAAAGCCGCGCCTTCACCCTGGACGGCTCGCTGCTGTTCCTGACCCCGCGCGAGCATGCCGCCCTGGCTGCCTTGCTCACGCGCAGCGGCTATCCGGTGGACAAATCCCAGCTGTTCGGCAAGGTCTTCACGCACGACAGCGAAGCCAATCCCGACGCCATCGAGGTGGTGCTGCACCGGCTGCGCAAGAAGCTGGCTGGCAGCGACGTGCGCATCGTCACCGTGCGCGGGCTGGGCTACATGCTGGAAAGCGTCGCCAGCGAGTCCGCGGAATCCTGAGTGAGGCTGCGGCTATCCGAGCTGCCGCGCGTGGGCATCCGCGCGCTGCTGATCATTCTGCTGCTGCCGGGCGTGATCATGCTGCTGGTCGTGGACAGCGTGAACGACTACCGCACGCTGGCCGAGATCACCAACGAAGCCTACGACAGCGCCCTGGTCGAGCCGGCCCGGGTGCTGGAAAGCAGCCTGGAATTCACTGCTGACGGCAACCTGCAGGTCGCTACGCCGCTGTACGCGCAGGTGATGCTCGAGTCCCGCGCAGGCCTGCGCAAGTATTTCCGCATCGAAGAGATCGATCCGCCGCTGCCGGACGGCGCCGCCGTGCCCACCGAGCCCGGCAAGACCTTGCTCGGCATGCCGGAAATGCCGCGTCCGCCCACCTGGCCGCGTTCCAACAGCCAGCCGATTTTCTACGACAGCGTCTATCGCAATGATCCCGTGCGCGTCGTGGCCGTCGTGCGCGACCTGTACTACCAGGGTCAGCACCGCCAGGTGCTGGTCGTGGTGGCTGAAAGCACAGGCAAGCGCATCGAGGCCGAGAACAATGCCCGGCGCCAGGAAATCCTGCGCGACACCCGCATGCTGGCGCTGGTCGCGCTGCTGGTGTGGTGGGGCGTGTCGTGGGCGCTGAAGCCGCTGCGCCGCCTGCGTAACGACATCCGCGCGCGCCGCCCCGACGACCTGACGCCCCTGGACGCCTCGCGCGTGCCCAGCGAAGTGGCGCCGCTGGTCGATGCGGTCAATCACCATATCGCCCGCTACCGCCGCGTCCTCGACGAGCAGTCGCAGTTCCTGGCCGATGCTTCGCATCAATTGCGCACGCCGCTGGCCATCATGCTGACGCAGGCGCAGTATGCGCTGCGCGAACGCGATCCGGCGCGGGCGCAGGAGGGCCTGCGTGGCATCGTCGACCAGCTGGGTCGCACACGTCGCCTGACTGAACAGCTGCTGTCGCTGGCTCACGCCAACCAGGCCGACCAGTTGCCGCGGCAACTGCTGGACATGAACGCCGTCTCGCGCGAGGTGGTGCTGCAGTATCTGCCGCTGGCGCACGAAAAACAGCAGGACCTGGGCTGGGTACAGGCGGGTTCCGAAGAGGGCCAGGAAATCCCCGCGCCGGTGTCGGGCAACGAGGCCGAACTGCACGAAGCCTTGTCGAACCTGGTGCACAACGCCATCCATTACGCGCCCGCGGGCGCACGCATCACCGTGTCGGTCTGCTGCCACGACAACCGCGCCGAGGTCGCTGTTTCCGACAACGGGCCGGGGCTGGACCCGATACTGCGCCAGCGCGCTTTCGCGCGTTTCGAGCGGGTCGGCACGGACAAGCCGGTCGCCTCGTCGGGCTCGGGCCTGGGCCTGGCGATTGCCCGCGCCTACGCGCGCCGCAACGACGGTGACATCGAACTGCGCGACGGCGAACCGAACGCGCAAGGCGGCGTTGGCCTGGCCTCCGTGCTGTGGCTGCCGTTGGCGTCCACGGTCTCCCAATATCCTCGTCCGCTCGATGTCGAGCTCAAGGGCGATCAGTAACTTCTCCCCATTTCCGCAGTCATGCGCGGCTTCCGTTCAGGGATAACCCCTGAATTCAGGAACGCGACAGCGCACAGAAAGCGGATTAGCAGCTTCCTTCCGTAATCTGCGTCCGGGCCTGTCGCCAGGCACCGGATGGCGCTCGTTTCGCGGGTGCGTCCCGGCCAGGCGCACGGCCGCACCACGAAGGAGGATGAAGTGCAAAAGACAATCAATAGAAAGGACTATTACGGCGGAGCGCTGATGGTCCTCATCGGGCTGGGGGCGATCTACGGTGGCACCGACTATCACATCGGCACCCTGAGTCACATGGGGCCGGGCTTTTTTCCCGCGGCGCTCGGCGGCCTGTTGGCGCTGACCGGCGTGCTGATCGCCATCTCGGCGCGCTCGGGTGAATCGTCCGCGCCTGCGCCCGGCGACGGCCATGTCCACGGCCTGCCGGACTTCCGCGGCGGCGCCTGCATCCTGCTGGGCATCCTGGCTTTCCTGCTGCTGGGTCATTACGGCGGTTTGCTGCCTGCCACGTTCGCCATCGTTTTCATTTCGGCGCTGGGCGACCGCAACAACACGATCAAGCAGGCTCTGCTGCTTTCGATCGCCATGACCGTCATCGCGGTCGTCGTCTTCTGGTGGGCGCTGCAGCTGCAGCTTCCGCTGTTTCGCTGGGGTTGAAGCGCCATGATTTCGCAATCCTTGATGGACCTCTGGTACGGCTTCGGCGTCGCCTTCCAGTGGCATAACCTGATGTGGTCGTTCTTCGGCGTGCTGGTGGGCAACCTCATCGGCGTGCTGCCCGGCATGGGCGCGCTGTCGGCCATTTCCATTCTGCTGCCGCTCACCTACGTGATGCATCCGGTGCCGGCCATCCTGATGCTGGCCGGCATCTTCTACGGTTCGCAGTACGGCGGCGCCATCGGCGCGATCCTGCTGAATCTGCCTTCGCATCCGCCGCACGCGGTCACCTGCCTGGACGGTTATCCGCTGACCAAACAAGGCAAGGGCGGAACGGCGCTCGGCATCACGATGATCTGTTCGTTCTTCGCCGCGTCGGTGGGGATCATCGTCATGATCTTCGCGTCTCCGCTGCTGGTCGAAGTCGCGTTCAAGTTCGGTCCCACCGAGATCTTCTCGATCATGTTGCTGGGCCTTTTGGCCGGCGCCACCATGTCGCGCGGCTCGCCGCTCAAGGGCGTGGCGATGACCTTGTTCGGCCTGATGTGCGGCGTGGTGGGTACGGACGTGAATACCGGCACCATCCGCTTTTCGTTCGGGCTGCTGGACCTGTCCGACGGCCTGGAGCTGGTGGCGATTTCCATGGGCCTGTTCGGCGTTGCCGACTTCCTCATGAGCGTCAACCGCATGACCATCATCGGCAGCGGCGCCAAGCTGCGCCTGCGCGACATGCGGCCCAGCAAGCAGGAGCTCAAGACCGCCTTCTGGCCTATGGTGCGCGGCACGGCGGTAGGCACGCTGTTTGGCGCCATGCCCGGCACCGGTCCTACCATCACCACCTTCGTGGCCTATGCGCTGGAGCGCAAGATCTCCAAGACGCCCGAGAAATTCGGCACCGGCATGATCGCCGGCGTGGCGTCGCCGGAAGCGTCCTCGCACTCCAAGACGCAGGTCGACTTCATCCCCACGATGAGCCTGGGCATCCCCGGCGACGCCGTGATGGCGCTGATCCTGGGCGCGCTGCTGATCCAGGGCATCCAGCCCGGCCCGCAACTGATCACCGAGCATCCGGACATCTTCTGGGGCCTTATCGCCAGCTTCTGGGTGGGTAATGTGCTGCTCATGGTGCTGAACGTGCCGCTGATCGGCGTGTGGGTGAAACTGCTGCAGGTACCGTACCGCTATCTGTTCCCGTCGGCGCTGTTCTTCATCGCGGTGGGCGTGTTCAGTACCCAGAACAGTCTCTTCCAGATCTGGGAAGTGCTGGCTTTTGGTGTGATCGGCGCCATCCTCATGACGCTGGAATTCTCGGTTGCGCCCATCCTGCTCGGCTTCGTGCTCGGCCCCATGGTCGAAGAGAACTTCCGCCGGGCGTTGCTGCTGTCGCGCGGCGATCTGGCGGTGTTTGTGGAGCGCCCGATCAGCGCGTGGTTCATCGGTGCGAGCGCCTTGCTGGTCCTCCTGCAGGTGTGGGCCTTCCTGCGCCGCAACAAGAACAAGGGCAAAGGCAAGCCCGAGGTGCCGCAGGCGGCCTGAGCGCTTTTCCGTTTGCCTGCACGCGGCCCGGCTACATGCCGGGCCGTTTGATTTGTGCGGCGGCATCCCTCATGCTTGAGGCTTCCCCAGTCTGCACACAGAGCCACCATGCACATACTCTTTGCCTGTCCCCACCATGATCCCGCCGCCTGGGTTCCGCTGCTGGAAGCCGCCATGCCCGGATGCCGCATTTCCGTGTGGAACCCGGACGGCCCGCCTTCGGGCGCGCAGGCGGCTCTGGTGTGGCGTCCGCCGGCCGAACTCTTCAAGCACGAGACCGGCCTCACCACGCTGTTCAACCTGGGCGCGGGCGTCGACGCCTTGCTGAAGATGCCCGAGATCCCGCCGCAGGTGCGCATCGTCCGTCTGGAAGACGCGGGCATGTCGGTGCAGATGGCGGAATACGCGCTGTACGCGTTGCTGCGCGTCGCGCGCGATTTCGAAGCTTTCGATCATGCGCAGGCGCGGCAACACTGGGATACCCGCGAAGGCTCGCGGCAGGCGGACTGGCCGGTGGGCGTGCTGGGCCTGGGGCAGGTGGGCGCCAGAGTCGCTCAGACGCTGGCCGAATTCGGCTACCCCGTGGCGGGCTGGTCGCGCACGCCGCGCGAAATTCCCGGCGTCGAGACCTTTGCGGGCGCGGCCGCCTTGCCGGCGTTCCTGGCCCGCACGCGCTTCCTGGTGAACGTGCTGCCGCTCACGCCGGACACCGTTGGCATCCTCAACCGCGAAACGCTGTCGCAGTTGCTGCCGCATGCGCATCTGGTCAACGTGGGCCGGGGCGAACACCTGGTCGAGGATGACCTGGTGCAGATGCTCGAAGAAGGCGAAATCGACGGCGCCACGCTGGATGTGTTCCACACCGAACCCTTGCCCAAGGACCACGCGTTCTGGCGCGATGCGCGGGTGCACGTGACTCCGCACATCGCGGCGCGCACCTTGCGCGATGAGAGCATTCGCCAGATCGCAGGCAAGGTCGCGCAGTTGCAGCGCGGCGAAGCCATCACCGGCGTGGTCGACCGCTCGCGCGGCTACTGAGCCGGCGGCAGCGGGGCTTTTTCCAGCCGCTGGTACATGGCGGGCAGGCGCTCCGACAGGAAATCGAGCAGGGCGCGCACGGCGGGCATCATGCCCCGCCGCGACGGATAGATGCAATGCACGATGCCCTCGGGTGACTGCCATTGCGGCAAGACCTGCACCAGCTGGCCGCGCCGCAGCTGTTCATGCGTGGCGATCGAGGGCAGCAGGGCGATGCCGCGGCCCCGCACCGCGGCTTCGGTCAGCACGATGAAGTCGTTGCATGACAGCTGCGGTTTCAATTCCACATGCACTTCCTCGCCCTTGTCGTTGCGCAGGGGCCAGCGCACTTCGTTTTGCGGATCACTGAAGCTCAGTGTGGTGTGCGTGGCGAGGTCCTGCGGCGTGTCGGGCGTGCCATGGCGCTGCAGGTAGCTGGGGCTGGCGACCAGTGTGCCGCGCGCGGTGCCGAAGTGACGCACGACCAGTTCGGCGTCGGTATCCAGCTTGGTGCGCACGCGCAGCGCCAGGTCCACGCCCTCGCGGATCAGGTCCACGCGGCGGTTGGTCACAAGCAACTGCACCGACACGGCGGGCCAGGCGTCCAGGAACTCGGGCAGCAGCGGCGACAGCACGTCCTGCGCGATGGATACGGGGCAGCTCACGATCACGGGGCCGGTGGGTTCGGCCTGCAACTGCCGCATGGCGTCGTCCGCCGCGCGCGCCGATGCGGCCATTTCGCGGCAATAGTGCAGATAACGTTCGCCCGCCGAGGTCAGGCGCAAGCGGCGCGTCGTGCGTTGCAGAAGGCGCACGCCCAGGCTTTCCTCCAGGTGCGAGATCCGGCGCGACAAGCGGGATTTCGGAATGTCCAGCACCCTGGCCGCGGCGCTGAACCCTCCCTGTTCGACTACCTGGGAGAAGTAGTAGAGGTCGTTGAGATCTTGCATGATTGTTCTATTCCTGGAACGAATAGTTCATCATAACCGGATTTATGTGAACAATTAACCCGTCTACAGTGACGCCATGCACTCGGGATCTGATCAAAGCCTACGGATCCTGACCGCCCGCAGCGAGCGGGCCCTCACTGGAGAAATTTGCAATGAAGACCCTGGTTATCCTTTCCTCTATTCTCGGCGATCGTTCCAACAGCAAGCAATTGGCCGATCACCTGATCAACCGCGTCAAGGCGTCTAATCCGGCCGCGGCCATCAAGGTCCGCGACATCGGCGCCCAGCCCATCCCTTACTTCGACGGCAACACCGCCGGCGCCCTGTTCACTCCGGCCGATGCCCGCAGCGTGGACCAGCAACGCCTGGTTGAGATGAGCGACGCGCTGGTAGCCGAATTGATGGATGCCGATCGCATCGTCTTCGCCGTTCCGGTCTACAACTTCAATATGCCCGCTCAGTTCAAGAGCTATCTCGATCATCTCGCCCGCGCCGGCGTCACCTTCCGCTATACCCCCGAAGGCGTGCCGGAAGGCCTGGTCAAGGGCAAGCAGGTGTTCGTGCTGACCGCCCGCGGCGGCAAGGCCGAAGGCACGCCTTCGGACACGATGACGCCTTACTTGCGCCAGATGCTGGCCTTCCTGGGCATGACCGACGTCACCTTCATCGCCGCCGAAGGCATGGCCATGGGTGAAGTGGCCGCGCTGGAAGGCATGGCGCAGGCCAAGCAGCGCATCGACGCGCTGCTGCCCGCTGCGCAGCAGGACAGCCTGGCTGCGTAAGCGCAGGCGTCCAAAGCAAAAGGCGAGCCTTGCGGCTCGCCTTTTTTCTTGCCGCGAGGGCAGGGCTCAGTCGCGCAGGCGCTTGATCAGGCTGGAGGTATCCCAGCGGCCGCCGCCCAGCTTCTGGACGTCGCCATAGAACTGGTCCACCAGGGCCGTCAGGGGCAGGCGCGCGCCATTGTGGCGGGCTTCGGCCAGCACCAGGCCCAGATCCTTGCGCATCCAGTCCACCGCGAAGCCGAAGTCGAACTTGTCGTCGACCATGGTGCCGCCACGGTTTTCCATCTGCCAGCTCTGCGCCGCGCCCTTGCTGATCACGTCCAGCACCAGCTTCATGTCCAGGTCGGCAGCCTGGCCGAAAGCGATCGCCTCGGACAGGCCCTGCACGACGCCTGCGATGCAGATCTGGTTGACCATCTTGGCCAGTTGGCCGGCTCCGGGCGGGCCCACCAGCGTGACCGCGCGGCCGAAGCTCTGCGCCACGGGCTTGATCGCATCGAACACGGCTTGTTCGCCGCCGCACATGATGGTCAACACGCCGTTGACCGCGCCTGCCTGTCCGCCGGATACCGGCGCGTCGACGAAATTCAGGCCCAGCTCCTTGGCCTGCGCGTAGAGTTCGCGCGCCACGTCGGCGGATGCGGTGGTGTGGTCGACGAAGACCGCGCCGGGCGTCATGCCGGCGAAAGCGCCGTCGGGGCCCAGCACGACGCTGCGCAGGTCATCGTCATTGCCGACGCAGGCGAACACGATCTGCGCGCCGGCCACGGCTTCGCGCGGCGTGGCTGCGCTCTTGCCGCCGAATTCGGCGACCCAGGCCTGGGCCTTGGCGGGCGAGCGGTTGTAGACCGTGACGTCGTGTCCTGCGCGCGCCAGGTGGCCGGCCATGGGCAGGCCCATCACGCCCAATCCGAGGAAAGTGACTTTCTGGGCTACGACAGCGTCGTAGCTCTTGGTACCGATCGTTGCCATGCAGGGGACTCCGCTTTATGTGATTGGGGCCGTCAGGCGTTGACGCCTGTAAACAGGCCCTAACCTTAACGCAATCAAAAGCCCGCGGCGAGTCCATCGCGCCGGCTGTCGCTGGCGCTGACATATCCGTCCACGGCCGGGTCGCCCAGGCGCCAGATGAACTGCCCCGATCCGAAGTCCATGTAGGGATCCGCCATGCTTTCGAGCACATGGCCGCGGGCGCGCAGTCCCTCGGCAACGGCCGCGGGCAGGCCGGCCTCCGCGTCCAGCGACAGTCCATGATTCCATTTCCAGCGAGGCGCGTCGCAGGCGGCCTGCGGCTGCTGGCCATAGTCCAGCATCCGGACCAGCGTCTGCACCTGCCCCTGGGGCTGCATATTGCCTCCCATGACCCCGAAACTCATGACGGGTGCGCCATTGCGCATCAGGAAGCCGGGGATGATGGTGTGGAAGGGGCGCTTGCCGCCCGCCACCGCATTGGCGTGGCCAGGGTCGGTGCTGAAGCAATGGCCGCGGTTCTGCAGGCTGACGCCGGTGCCCGGCACCACCACGCCGGAGCCGAAGCCCATGTAGTTCGACTGGATGAAGCTGACCATCATGCCGCACTTGTCTGCGGCCGTCAGGTAGACGGTGCCGCCGCGCGGCGCGTGGCCGCTGGCGTGGGGCTGCGCCGCATCGGGGTCGATCAGGCGCGCGCGCTGCGCCAGATAGTCCGCGGCCAGCATCTGTTCGGGCGTGACCTGCATGTGCTGCGAGTCGGCCACGTGCGCGTAGACATCGGCAAAGGCCAGCTTCATCGCCTCGATCAGCAGGTGCTGCGTTGCAGGGTGATCCACCGGGCGTGCCGCCACGTCGAAGTTCTGCAGGATGCCCAGGGCGATCAGGGCGGCGATGCCTTGGCCGTTGGGCGGAATCTGATGCAACGTGTGGCCGCGGTAGCTTTGGCTGATCGGCGTCACCCACTGCGGCGCGTAATCGCGCAGATCCGCCAGCGTCAGCGCGGCGTCGTGGGCTTGGGCATGCGCCACCAGCTTGTGGGCGGTCTCGCCTTCGTAGAAGTCCCGGCCGCCGCTGGCCGCAATGCGCTTGAGCGTGGCGGCCGCGCCTTGAAGCACGAAGTGCTCGCCGACCTGCGGCGCGCGTCCGCGAGGCAGGAAATGCTCGGCGAAGCCCGGCTGCGGTTGCAGGAGGTCGGCTTGCGCCGCCCACTTTTCCTGCACGATGGGCGACACCGCAAAGCCGCGCTCGGCGTATTCGATGGCGGGTGCAAGCACGTCGGCAAAGGACAACCGGCCCAGCTTTTCGTGCAGGGCGGCCCAGCCCGCCACGCAGCCCGGCACCGTCACGCTGTCCCAGCCGCGCATCGGGATGGCGCCCTGGTGCTTGCGCCGGAAATAATCCATGTTCCAGGCTGCCGGCGCCGTTCCCGAGGCATTCAGTCCATGCAGCTTGGACCCGTCCCAGATGATGGCGAAACAATCCGATCCCAGCCCGTTGCTGACCGGCTCCGTCAGGGCCAGCGTGGCGGCCGCGGCGATCGCCGCGTCGACAGCGTTGCCGCCTTGCGCCAGGATCCGCAAGCCTGCCTGGGCGGCCAGCGGTTGTGACGTGGCGACCACGTTGCGTGCGAACACGGGGCGGCGGGTGGTGGGATAGGGGTTGTTCCAGTTGAAATTCATCTCGAATCATCGCGTGGGGTAAACCCCTAGCTTACCGTACGCGAACTGCGTTTGAACATAACCCGTATTGAGTTGTATTGATTCGTAGCGTTTATCGGACTGGATGCCGGACGCGCAAAGAAAAACCCCCGGGCGGAACCCGGGGGTTTTCAGGGCGAGACTGCCGCAGCGGGGCGGCAGGCTGGCTTTAGTCTTCTTCGACGAAGGTCTCTTCGCGCTTCTTGCGGATCGCCGGCAGGGCCACCAGGATCACCAGGAAGACGGCGACGGCCAGCAGCGAAGCCGACAGCGGACGCGTCACGAAGGTCGTGAAGTCGCCGCGCGACAGCAGCAGGGCGCGACGGAAGTTCTCTTCCATCATGGGACCCAGCACCAGGCCCAGCAGCAGCGGTGCGCCTTCGCACTTCAGCTTGGACCACACGTAGCCGATGATGCCGAAGATGGCGGTGGTGAAGATGTCGAACGTGTTGTAGTTCAACGAGTACACGCCGATCGTGCAGAACACCAGAATCGCCGGGAACAGGATGCGGTAGGGCACCTTCAGCAGCTTGACCCACAGGCCGATCAGCGGCAGGTTCAGCACGACCAGCATCAGGTTGCCGATCCACATCGAGGCGATCAGGCCCCAGAACAGCTCCGGGTGGCTCGTCATGACTTGCGGGCCGGGCTGGATGTTGTGGATGGTCATCGCGCCGACCATCAGCGCCATCACGGCGTTACCCGGGATGCCCAGGGTCAGCAGCGGGATGAACGAGGTCTGGGCAGCAGCGTTGTTCGCCGATTCCGGGCCAGCCAGGCCGGCCGGGTGGCCCTTGCCGAAGCGTTCCGGATTGCGCGAGATCTTCTTTTCCAGCGTGTAGGAGGCGAACGACGACAACACGGCGCCACCGCCAGGCAGGATGCCCAGGGCCGAACCCAGAGCTGTGCCGCGCAGCACAGCGGGGGCGGCTTCCTTGAATTCCTGCTTGTTGGGGTACAGCGAGCCGATCTTGTCGGTGATGTCGACGCGGTTTTCCTTCTGCTCGAGGTTGGTCATGATTTCGGCGAAGCCGAACACGCCCATGGCCACGATGGCGAAGTCGATGCCGTCTTGCAGTTCGGGGATGCCGAAGTCGAAGCGGGCGACGCCCGAGTTCACGTCGGTGCCCACCATGCCCAGCAGCAGACCCAGCAGGATCATCGCGATGGCCTTCGGCAGCGAACCCGAAGCCAGCACCACGGCGCCGACTAGGCCCAGGCACATCAGCGAGAAGTACTCGGCCGGGCCGAACTTGAACGCGACTTCAGCCAGCGGGGGCGCGAAGGCGGCCAGCAGCAGCGTGGCCACGCAGCCTGCGAAGAACGAACCCAGCGCAGCGATTGCCAGCGCGGCGCCCGCGCGGCCGTTGCGGGCCATCTGGTGGCCGTCCAGCACGGTCACCACCGCGGACGTTTCCCCTGGCAAGGCCACGAGAATTGCCGTTGTGGAGCCGCCATATTGGGCGCCGTAGTAGATGCCTGCCAGCATGATCAGGCCGGCCACCGGGGGCAGCACGTACGTGATCGGCAGCAGCATTGCGATGGTCGGGACAGGGCCGATGCCCGGCAGCACGCCGATCAGCGTGCCCAGGATGCAGCCCAGCAGGGCATAGGCCAGGTTCTCGGGCGTGAACGCCACCGAGAAGCCCAGCATGAGGTTGTCAAACAATTCCATGGCCGAAGGCTCCTTAGTTCATGCCCAGAAACGACGGCCACAGCGGGAAAATCAGCCCCAGCCCCTTGACGAATGCCAGATACGAGAACACCACCAGGAAGATCGCGTTGGCAACGGCGACCTTCAGGCTGAACTCATGGCTGGCCAGGCTGCTGACGACAACCAGAACGAACACCGAGATGTAGATGCCCAGCAGCTTGAGGATGAAGCCGTAGAGCACGACCGATCCGACCACCAGGAACACGATGCGCCAGTCGAACTTGTCGACGTGGGTTTCGTGCGCCTTCTTGGACATCGAGCCAAGCAGCACGATGGCGCCCAGCAATGCCAGAACAATGCCTAGCCAGAAAGGAAAATACCCTGGGCCCATTCGGGCGGCAGTACCCATTTGGTAGCTGCTGGCCTGCCAGGCGAATCCCAGTCCAAGGGCGATGAACATCACCCCCGACCAGAAGTCCTGTCGATTGCGTAGCTGCATGATTGGTTGGCTCCTGTTTACAGCATGTAGATAAAAAGGTCTGTGGCCAATCCCGCCGACAGGCGAGTGACAGGCACAAAAAAGGCACTTCAGGGTGCCATTTGTTCTTATGAAAGGTAAGGCTGGGATTCTTGAAAGGGCGAATGGTAATGGACGCCCGCCACGCTGCAAACCCTGTAAGGTCGGTGAAAGGCTGGGGTTTTCCCTAGAATTCGGGAACTCCCGACCCCGAGTTGTAACGGGTCAGGAAGTTTGAGGGCTTTTTGAAAGCTAAGTGAAAGTTTATAGAAAGAAAGACGAAAGCAGGATCGGCCGGATGCGTGGCTTTCGAATGAGGCAGGAATAAATCCTACTGAATATTGCCGGGTTTCTCACCTTGCGTGAAGAGACCCCGTTCAACTCAGGATGGTTTACGATAGCGCCCATGCTGCAAGATCTAGACCAACTCGCCGCCCGCATAGGGCAACTGGTGCAACGCACCCGGCAACTCCACGCAGAGCGTGACGCGTTGCGCCAACGCCTGAACGAAACCGAAGCTGAGCAGCGTGTGCTCAAGCAGCGCGCCGCCGAGCGCGAGGCCGAAATCGTCACGCTCCAGAGCAAGCTTCAGGATCACGACGGCGCGGTCACCTCCATGCTCGAGCAAGCCCAGCAGGCCGAGGCCGCGCTGCGCGAGCAACTGGCCCGCGAAACCTCCGAGCGCCAGTCTCTCGAATCGCGTTTCTCCGCCCGTGAAACCGAATTGCAAGGCAGCTTGCAGACCCGCGACACCGAATTACAGCGCTTGCGCGTGGCCGCCGCATCGGCCCGCGAGCGCATTGACGCCGTGCTGGCCCGCTTGCCGGGCGCACCGTCTGGAGAGCAACACTGATGGAACGCGTAGATGTCACCATACTGGGGCGCGACTACTCTTTGGCGTGTTCCGCCGAAGAGAAGCCGACGCTGCTGGCCGCCGTGCGCCACGTGGACCAACTGATGCTGCGCATCCAGGGCACGGGCAAGGTCTCCAGCAATGAACGCATCGCCGTGATGGCCGCGCTGCAAGTCGCGGGCGAGCTGCTCGCCATGAAAGCGCCCGATGGTCCGCTGGGCGGTTTGGCGGTCGGCGACTTCAAGCGTAGAATCGAGGACATGAACGCAGTACTCGATGACGCCTTGTCGGGTCAGGAAAAGCTGCTCTGACAGTTCATATAGCAGTACTCAAGTATTTTCAGTTTGTCCCTGCCGTGTTCGTGACTAGGCCATACATTCTCTGAACCTATGTCTTATGGCATATTGGTTGCGGGAGTGCAGAGCTGGAGTGATCGTCTCCTGTAGACGAACCCGACGCTCTTCGGAACGCGACCACCTTGAACCTCAGGGTTCGAGATGCCGGCCTTGACGGCACAGGCGGGGCATCTATCCCAGCGGGCCTGCCATAAGAGCAGGTCCGCCTCGGGCGCCTCACCACTCCCCTTCGTCCTCCCTCTAGGACCAGCCCATGTTCAAACACCCTGTTTTCTCGCTGACCAAACTCGGCGCAGCGTGCGCAGCCGTGGCCGCTCTGAGCGCCGCGCCGCTTGCCCATGCGCAGACCCAGGCGCCCGCCGCCGCGACCGAAGCGTCGGCCAGCCGCGCGCCCGAACTGACTCTGCAGGCCAATGCGTCTTCTGAAGTCAAGCAGGACACGGTCCGCATTTCCTTGTCCGCCGAAGTCGAGGCGCCCGACCAGCCCGCCGCAGGCAAGAAGCTGAGCGCGGCCTTGGACGACGTGGTCAAGCGTGCGCGCGACGTCAAAGGAGTGGAAGTGCGCACTGGCGGCTACAACGTCTGGCCGAACACTTCCAGCAAGGGCAAGATCGGTTCCTGGCGCGGCCAGGGCGAAGTGATCCTGGAATCCAAGGACTTCGAAGCCGCGGCGGCGTTGGCGTCCAAGCTGTCGGACAAGACCGCCATCTCGAATATCAGCTTCCTGCTGTCGCGCGAAGTGCGCGAGGCGGAAGAGCGCAAGCTGCTCAAGGAAGCCGCGCAAGCCTTCAAGGACCGCGCGCTGGCCGCAGCCAACGCCTTCGGTTTCTCGGGCTACCGCCTGTCCAAGCTGGAACTGGGCGGCTCGGGCGGCCCCGTGCCGATGCCGCGCATGATGGGCGCCGCGGCCATGGCCAAGGATGCCTCGGGCGGCTATAGCCCGGACGTCCCGCTGGAAGCGGGCAACGTCACGGTCAGCATCGCGGTCAACGGGACGATCGTTTTGCAGTAAGGCTGAACATGATGGCGCCCAGGGCGACCATCGGCACGGACAGCCACTGTCCCATGCTCAACCCGCCCGCGAGCAGGCCCAGGAAGTTGTCCGGCTCGCGGGTGAATTCCACCAGGAAGCGGAACGTTCCGTAACCCATCAGGAAGAGCCCGCTCACCTGGCCCAGCGGGCGCGGCTTGCTCGAAAACCACCACAGCAGCGCGAACAGCACGATGCCTTCCAGGCCCAGCTCATAGAGTTGCGAGGGGTGGCGCGCCAGTCCGTCGCCGCTGCCCGGAAACACCATGGCCCACGGCACATCGGTGGGCCGGCCCCAGAGTTCGCCATTGATGAAGTTGCCCAGGCGGCCAAAGCCCAGCCCCAGCGGAATCAGCGGCGCGATGAAATCGCTGACCGCGAAGAATGGCAGCTTCTTCTTGCGTGCGAACAGCAGCATCACCACGATTACGCCGATCAGCCCGCCATGGAACGACATGCCGCCCTGCCACAGGTACAGCACTTCCAGCGGATGGGACAGGTAGTAAGAGGGCTTGTAGAACAGCACATAACCCAGCCGTCCGCCCAGCACCACGCCCAGCACGCTATAGAAGATCAGGTCTTCCAGATCCTTCACGTTCAGTGACGTGGTGTGGCCGGAGGTGATGCGGCGGCGTCCCAGCAGGTACACCAGGGCGAAGCCCACCAGGTACATCAGTCCGTACCAGTGGATGGCAAGCGGCCCGATCTGCAGGGCGACGGGGTCAAATTGGGGATATTGCAGCATGTTCTGCCCGACACAATAAAGTTGAATGATAATAACCGGCGAACATTGAAGATTCGCGCGCAAGCGAGCCAGTTCCCCCGGGGCGGTTGCCATGTCCGAGCCCCGGCGGCCGACAGGAGACAGACCATGCCGCACAACGATCGTTCCCGCCACATCACCCACGGTGTCGCGCGCGCGCCCAATCGCGCCATGTATTACGCGCTGGGCTATCAGGAAGCCGACTTCGAAAATCCCATGATCGGCGTGGCCAACGGCCATTCGACGATCACGCCATGCAATAGCGGCCTGCAGCGCCTGGCCGATGCGGCCATCGATGCGATCCGCGCGTCACGGGCCAATCCCCAGGTATTCGGCACGCCCACCATTTCAGACGGCATGTCCATGGGCACCGAGGGCATGAAGTACTCGCTGGTCTCCCGCGAGGTCATCGCCGACTGCATCGAGACCGCGGCGCAAGGGCAGTGGATGGACGGCGTGGTGGTGATAGGCGGGTGCGACAAGAACATGCCTGGCGGCATGATCGCACTGGCGCGCACCAATGTGCCCGGCATCTACGTCTATGGCGGCACCATCAAGCCCGGCCACTACAAGGGCAACGATCTCACCATCGTCTCCGTCTTCGAGGCCGTGGGCGAATACACCATGGGCCGCATGCCCGAAGAAGATTTCAAGCAGATAGAGAAGTGCGCGATTCCCGGCTCCGGGTCCTGTGGCGGCATGTACACCGCCAACACCATGAGCTCCGCGTTCGAAGCCATGGGCATGAGCCTGCCATACTCCAGCACCATGGCCAACGAGGACGAAGAAAAGGTCACCTCCGCCGCGGAGTCTGCGCGCGTGCTTGTCGAGGCGGTCAGGAAGGGTTTGCGCCCGCGCGACATCATCACGCGCGAATCCATCGAAAACGCGGTGTCCGTCATCATGGCCACGGGCGGCTCCACCAACGCCGTGCTGCATTTCCTGGCAATCGCGCATGCGGCGGAAGTGCCGTGGACCATCGACGACTTTGAACGCATCCGCAAGCGCGTGCCTGTCCTGTGCGACCTGAAACCGTCCGGCAAATATGTCGCCACCGACCTGCATCGCGCCGGCGGCATTCCGCAGGTCATGAAGCTGCTGCTCAACGCCGGCCTGTTGCACGGCGACTGCATCACCATCACCGGCAAGACCATCGCCGAGACCCTGGCTGATGTGCCCGACGCTCCCAGGGCGGACCAGGATGTCATCATGCCGCTGGATCGCGCGCTGTACCCGCAAGGCCATCTTGCCATCCTGAAAGGCAATCTCTCTCCCGAAGGCTGTGTCGCCAAGATCACTGGCCTGAAGAATCCCGTCATCACGGGCCCGGCGCGCGTCTTCGATTCCGAGGATGACGCCATGACCGCCATCATGGCGCGCGAGATCCGCGATGGCGACGTGGTGGTCATCCGCTACGAAGGGCCGAAGGGCGGTCCCGGCATGCGTGAGATGCTTGCGCCGACCTCCGCGCTGGTCGGCCAGGGACTGGGCGAAACGGTGGGTCTCATCACCGACGGCCGTTTTTCCGGTGGCACCTGGGGGATGGTCGTGGGCCATGTCGCGCCGGAGGCTTTCGTGGGCGGCCCCATCGCGCTGATCCGCGAGGGCGATTCGGTTACCATCGATGCCCACAAGCTGCTATTGCAGCTCAATATCAGCGACGAAGAAATGGCGGCTCGTCGCCAGGCCTGGGTTCAGCCCCGGCCGCGTTATACACGCGGTGTGCTTGCCAAATTCGGCAAGCTCGCCAGCACCGCGAGCCGTGGGGCAGTTACCGATGCATTTGAAGAGTAGTCTGTTGTTGGCCGCCGCCTGCGTCCTGGGCGCGGGGGCGGCGCAAGCGCAAACCACCGGGTTGGACCTGGCCAAGAACAAGGCCTGTATGGCCTGCCACCAGGTCGAAGCCAAGCGTGTCGGCCCGCCGCTCAAGAGCGTGGCTGAACGCTATGCGGGGCAGGGCGACGCCATGGTCGATTACCTGGCAGGCAAGATCCGCGGCGGCGGTCGCGGCGCCTGGGGTGCCGTGCCCATGCCCGCGCAGACTCAGGTCAGCCCGGACGACGCCCGCGCGCTCGCCGAATGGATCTTGTCGCTGGCTCCGCCCAAGCAGTAGTCTTATTCTCTCGCGTTCCGCGCACGAAAGCCGGGACGCCAGGCCGTATTCCGCGGCCCTTTATCAGGAAGGAATCGTCATGGCAGAACAACCCTCTCCGGGCAATGAGGTCGCGGTACTTGGCGGCGGCTGCTTCTGGTGCGTTGAAGCGGTGTTCACCGAGCTGCGCGGGGTCAAGAGCGTGCTGCCCGGTTATAGCGGCGGGCATGTGGACAATCCCAGCTACGAGCAGGTCTGCGGCAAGGCCACGGGCCACATTGAAGTGGCCCGCATCGAGTTCGATCCCGCTGAACTGTCCTACAGTGACTTGTTGCGCGTATTCTTCGCGACCCACGACCCCACCACACCGGGCCGCCAGGGCAATGACGTCGGTCCGCAATACGAATCCGCCATCTTCTGGCAGAACGAGGGGCAGCGCGAGCAGGCCCAAGCCGTCATCGCCGAGGTCAATGCACAGCAGATCTACGATGCGCCCATCGTGACTCACGTGCTGCCGCCCGCCAAGTTCTGGCAGGCCGAGGACTACCACAGCAACTACTTCGCCCAGCATCCCGAGCAAGGCTATTGCCAATTCGTGATCGCGCCCAAGGTCGCCAAGTTCCGCAAGCAGTTCCAGGAGCGGCTGCAAAAGTAGCAGGCAAAAAAAACCTCACCACAAGGTGAGGTTTCAAAGCCAGCGCCGATGCCCGAGCACCGGGCGCTGGCGGGGGAAGTCTTTATTCGACGGTCTTCACCACGCCGCGGCGCATCTGGTCCAGTTCGATCGACTCGAACAGGGCCTTGAAGTTACCTTCGCCGAAGCCATCGTTGCCCTTGCGCTGGATGATCTCGAAGAAGATCGGGCCGATCTGGTTTTCGGTGAAGATCTGCAGCAGCAGGCCGCCGCCGGGGGCGCCGTCCAACAGGATGCGGTTCTTTTGCAGGCGCGCTACGTCTTCGCCGTGGTTCGGCAGACGCCGGTCCAGCAGCTCGTAGTAGGTTTCCGGCGTGTCCAGGAACACTACGCCGTTCTGGCGCAGCGCTTCGATGGTGGCGTAGATATCTTCGGTGGCCATGGCGATGTGCTGGATGCCTTCGCCACGGTATAGGTCCAGGTATTCCTGGATCTGGCCCTTTTCTTCCGTGCCTTCCTCGTTGATCGGAATGCGGATGTTGCCGCAAGGCGAGGTCATGGCCTTGGACTTCACGCCCGTCACCTTGCCCTCGATGTCGAAGTAGCGGACTTCGCGGAAATTGAAGAGGCGTTCGTAGAACTCTGCCCACTCGGCCATGCGGCCCTTGTGCACGTTGTGCGTCAGGTGGTCCACCAGCGTCAAGCCGGCGCCGCGGTGATTCAGGTCGGCCTGGGCGTTTTGCGGATCCACGGGAACGAAGTCCACGTCATAGATGCTGATGTCGCCAATACCGCCATGGCCGTCCTTGCCAGCCCAGCGGTCCACCAGGTAGATCAGCGAATCGCCGATTCCCTTGATCGCCGGAATGTTCAATTCCATCGGGCCGCTGTGCGAATCGAAGCCCCACGCGCCCAGTTCCAGCGCGCGCTTGTAGGCGGCGTTGGCATCTTGCACACGAAAGCCGATCGCACAGATCGACGGGCCATGCAGGCGCGCGAAACGCTGGGCGAAGGAATCCGGTTCTGCGTTGATCAGGAAGTTGACGCCGCCCTGGCGGTACAGGGTCACGTCCTTGTGGCGGTGCTTGGCGATGGCCTTGAAGCCCAGCAGTTCGAACACCTTGCGCAGCGCGGCGGGGTCCGGCGCGGCATATTCAATGAATTCGAACCCGGCGGTGCCCATCGGGTTGTCCCAGGGTTGGAAAGCGCTGCTCATAAGTCTGCTCCCTTGCATCGTTTTTAAGGACGACTTGTTCTTCAAGTCTAGACGGAGATTGTAGGAAGGAACGACGGGCAGACAATTGCAAACATGTCGCGAAAGCCAGTAGGTTGAGCAATAATATTGCCGGATAGAAAATATTAAGGGCTGAAAATGTCTGACATTGAGCTGGATAGGACAGATATACGGATTCTGGCCGAATTGCAGCGCGACGGCCGCCTCAGCAACCAGGAGCTGGCCGATCGTGTGTCGCTGTCGCCCAGTCCCTGCCTGCGGCGGGTCCGCAGACTGGAAGAGAAGGGCTTCATCAAGAAGTACGTCGCCCTGATCGACGCGAAGAAGGTCGGCCTGGGGCTGCTCGCCTACGTAAACATCCGTCTGAACAAGCACAGCGGATCCAGTCATGCTCCCATGAGCGACTTCGCACGCGACGTGCAACTATGGCCGGAGGTCGTGGAGTGCTATGCCATGTCCGGAGACATGGACTACCTGTTGCGTATACAGGTCGCCGACCTGGCGCATTTCTCCCGGTTCGCCATGGATACGCTGATGCGCCACCCTGCAGTGGTGGACATGCGTTCATTCTTCGCCCTGCAGCAGATCAAGGAAACCACGGAGCTCAGGCTCTAGCTATGGCTTTTCAGCCCCTCTCTATATATAGGTACCGCCCTCAGACGTTTGTCGTGGGGTGTCCAGGGCGAATGGTGCGTCCCCGTAAAGGATGCATCTTTTAAAAAAAGGGTGTCACCTTCGTATCCCGCCAAAATTCCGTGCTATAGTCTCGCTCCTTCGCGATTCGGGCAGTTTTGAAGCGTGAAGCCAAGCAGGCACACGGGTTGGCTAAGGGAAACCTAGCCGGCCTGCCGCCAGGTCAGCAGCGATGTTGACAGCGGTTATTGCAAGGGTTGCAGTAAATTAGGCAGAAGCCAGTTGCGTAATCTGCAAAAATCGTGCTATAGTCTTGGGCTTGGCTGGTGATGATTATTAAGGGTTTACCCTTATATCGCTGGTCATCCAGGCGGTAACCGATCTCAGATTCAAAGCGAAAGCGGCGGCGATGGGGTTGCTAGATAAGGTGCAAGTTAGGCAGAAGCCAGTTGCACAATCTGCAAAAATCGTGTTATAGTCTTGGGCTTGGCAGTTGCCGAAAACTTAGGGTTAACCCTGATATTTCGATAGCTGCTAAGAGAGGCAGGCCTGAAGAGGTCGCAAGCAAG